>JAYUCO010000001.1:0-203233 GCA_043740295.1 Pyrinomonadaceae bacterium
AAAGCTCAGTAATAAAAGGGAATACATTATTTTGAGCAAGCGGCTCGCCGCCTGTTATTTCGACCAGATTGCAGCTGAATTCGTCGAGTTTGGCAAAAATATCGTCAAAATTGAGATGTTCGCCGCCTGTGAATGTATATTCGCTGTCGCACCACACACAACGCATCGGACAGCCTGTCAATCGAACAAATGAACACGGCCGACCGGCGTGCGAAGATTCGCCCTGGATCGATAAAAAAATTTCAGTAATGCGCAAATTCATAGATAATTAAGCCACAGATTATCATAATCGGGCCGGGACTGACTGTCGCCGAATGGCTATAGTTTGATGTCTTCTAAACTTAAAAACACTAATGTGGCCTATTCGCCTGCACTGACGGGTTCGGACTTTTTGGCATATTTGAGTTAAACTCTTTCATATGCGACCACAACTTAAAACTTTTATTGATTCAATCGGCAATGATGCAATCGCGATCATCCCAGCTGCCCACGAAGCTACACGCAGCTACGATACGGAATATAAATTCCGACAGGATTCCGATTTTGCATACTTGACCGGATTTCCCGAACCTGACGCTGTTGCGGTGATTGATCCGTCAAGTAAAAAACCTTATACGCTGTACGTTCGCCCGCGAGACAATGAGATGGAAACATGGTTTGGCCGCCGAGCCGGCGTGGAAGGCGCGGTAAAGCATTACGGTGCCAATAGAGCTGTTTCGGTCGATAAGTTCCAGGCTGAACTCGGTAAATTGCTTGATGGCCACGACAAGCTGTATTACCGTTTCGGTGTGGATGAAAATCTTGACCTGCAGATAATTAAATATTTATCGGCCCAGAGACAACGGCGCTTGAAATCACCTTATCCGCCTCATACCATTGTAGATCCGACGATTTTGATCCATGAAATGCGGCTGCACAAGACGCCCGAAGAGGTCGGTTTTATGCAGAAGGCAGCAACTATCTCGTGCGAAGCACATATACTCGCAATGCAAAAGGCTATGCCAGGAATGAACGAATTCCAGATCGAGTCATTGATCGAGGCCTATATGCGTGACAACGGAGCGAACGGGGTGGCCTATAATTCGATAGTCGGTGGCGGTGATAACGCAACTATTCTTCATTATGTTGAGAATAACAGTACGCTCAAGGATGGCGATCTGCTGCTCATCGATGCCGGTGCCGAATACCAGGGCTATGCCGCGGACATCACCCGAACATTCCCTGTTAACGGTAAATATTCCGCAGCCCAGCGTGAGGTTTACGATGTCGTGCTGGACACACAGCTCCAGTGTATCGAAGCCACAAAGACAGGCAATACGGTCGTTAAAAGGCAGGAATTTTCCATCGAGCTGCTGACGGAAGGCATGAAAAAACTCGGCCTGCTCAAAGGCAAGACCAAAGACCTGATAAAGAAAAAGTCCTATATGAAATATTACATGCACGGGGTCGGGCATTACCTCGGGATGGATGTCCACGATGCCGGTCGCTACTTTACTGACCAGGCAGCCAAGAACTCGCGACCGTTTGAGCCGGGCATGGTGTTGACGGTCGAACCGGGTCTCTACATCCCGCCGGACGACAAGTCCGCCCCGGCGAAGTATCGCGGCATAGGCATTCGCATCGAGGACGACGTCCTTGTTACGAAAGACGGTAACCGCAACCTGACGGCCGGGGTTCCAAAAGACCCGGACGAGATCGAAGCCTTAATGGCCGGATAATGGCAGAGGCCAGAAACGCGAACGGCAACAGGCGTTTTCAGTCTTTAAATACACGATTATCAAATCATTCCATTTATGCGGTTCGTTCCATTCATCCAATCCATCAAAGGCATGATTGGCCAATAGCACAAGCTGCGCGATCATGAATGTACGGCAAACCTGAAGATGAGTTTGCACATTCTTTGAATCAATATGTTTGCCAGGAACAAAGGCTGTAAAGCTTAGCTGACCAAACTAGGGCAATCCGATCCGTTTAGTAAGCTCATCAAAGCGCGGATCGCCGTGAAGATTTTCATAAGCGGGATTGAATTTGAGAAACACCATATCCGCTTCGTGTTTTTCGAGCGATTTGTGGAGCCATTCAAATGCCTTGTCTTTTTCATTAAGAAAAGCGAAATCCCAGGCGGTATCTATCATTTGCGATGGAAATAACCCAAGCGTCGGAATGATAACGGCAAATACATCTCCTGATGCTTTGCTGTTTAATTATACTATCCGCGGACCGTTCGACCCGGTTGCTCTATGTGCGCCGGTAATGAACCCGGACGCAACGCAAATGACGCTCGGCCAGTTCAACGCGGCTTCTGGACAATCGGCTGTCAAATGTATCAATAGAGGTTCGCACGGCGTATTCGCATTCAGCGGGCTTAGGCCGGGCGGTACCTACACTGTATGGATATTGCTTTTTCCTGTACCTGGCCCCCCGGCCGGTGTCGGCGGAATCGGCCGCGGCTCGGAAAACAATTTTACGGCCGATGCAAACGGTGAAGGTCAGATAGGCCGGACCACTCCAGCGGGCGATCTTTCGTTTTTCGGCAGTGTCGGCCCGTGCCTGCTCGATTCACCATTTGCCATTGACCTGATCTACCATTCCGACCAACAGTCACATGGACAGGTTCCCGGAGCGCTTAACACGATCGTCACAAACGGCCGCTTTGTTTATCCGTAAATTGAAAGGAGGTTCAAACATTTCGTTTGATCCGTAAACCTTATGCTTAAATGGCCAACAGGTGATACCCCCTCACTTGTTGGCGTTTTTATTTTTAAGTAGTGAAGATGCGGCCCTATAATGAAGGTGTTTTAATGGTGTTTTTTTGTTGCAACGATCTCGATAGCCGCAATGTAGCCATTGCGGTCGATACGGATGTTATTTGCCGGGTATGGGTCGAGTGCGATCAGCCTGAATTTGCAGCCTTCAAACATAATTGTTTGTGGGTCGAGGTTTGAATTTAGCTCAAATGTTTTGGCAGATTTGCCGTTTTTGGATATTTCGATGCTTATTTTGGCGTTGCCGGCCCAAACGCAATTTACGCCTTTTGGACAACGTGAATCTTCTACCATTTCGAGGAATTTAACGGTCAATTTTGTACCGGCGATATTTTTTTGCTCGTGAAGCCGGAGCTTTAGTATTTTTGGTGTTTTTGCTTCCACGTTGATCATTGCGCCGAAGAAAAGTGTCAGTAAAAGTGTCAGGAATATCGTTTTCATAGCTTTGCCCCTCTTAACCATTTGTTTTGAGTATAAATGAGGGCCGAGCGTTGTAAAGAATTTCCGACAACTTAGGCCGTTTTCATTTTGTCGATGATCGCATTGGCAAAGTCGGTGGTGTTCGCGGTACCGCCCAGGTCTTTGGTGCGGATGGCCCCTTCCGCGAATACAGCCATCATCGCGTCTTCGACGTTTTGGGCAGCGGCTTTTTCACCGATGTATCGGAGCATTACGATTCCCGACATCAAAAGCGCGGTCGGGTTGGCAATGCCCTGGCCGGCAATATCGGGGGCGGAGCCGTGGACGGCCTCGAAAACCGCGCCGCGTTCACCGATATTCGCTCCCGGCGCGAGGCCCAAGCCGCCGATCAAGCCGGCACAAAGATCGGAAACGATATCGCCGTAAAGGTTTTCCATCACCATCACGTCGAATTGTTCCGGCCGCATCACGAGCTGCATACAGCAGTTATCGATGATCTTGTCGTCGGCTGTAATTTCTGGGTAATCCTTGGCAACATTGTAGAAACATTCAAGAAAAAGCCCGTCGGAAAGCTTCATAATATTGGCTTTATGTACGGCAGTTACCTTTTTGCGGCCGAAATCACGGGCGTATTCAAAGGCGTATTTCGATATCCGCGTCGAGGCTTTTTCTGTAATAATCTTAAGGCTTTCGACCACGCCCGGAACGACTATGTGTTCGAGGCCGGCATAAAGGTCTTCGGTATTTTCACGGACTATCACCAGATCAAGTTCGGGATAGCGGCATTCGACATTCGGCAAAGCCTTGATCGGACGGACGTTGGCGTAGAGATCGAGGGCTTTGCGCAGGCCGACATTTACGGAGGTAAAGCCCTTGCCGATGGGCGTCATGATCGGGCCCTTGAGCGAAACTTTATTGCGCCGCATTGCCTCGATAGCCGAATCCGGCAGCGTGCTCCCGTATTTTTCCAGGGCCTGTGCTCCGAGTATCTGCGTTTCCCACGCAATTTCAACGCCTGATGCCTCGATAATTCTGACCGTCGCCGCAACGATCTCCGGCCCGATGCCGTCACCCGGAATTAGTGTAATGGTATGTTTCATTTAACTTTTCTTTGACTTTATATATTGTATTCGATAAATAAATCTAAACTCGCACACGGTCAAGTGCAAGTGGGACCGCAATCTATTGTTTCGGTTTGGTAAATATGGCGTCATCGATTGGAACGCCGTTCTTCACATCGGTGACGGTCATGTTTATCTCTACCGCACCAAGCAGCGTGCGGGTCTTTACGGGAATAAGGGCGCCATCGAAGGCACGCATTTCGTCATAATAGGTCTTCGACGGATTGATGCCTTCGGGCGAGATCACGGTCGTGTCAGAGCGTAGCAACAGGCCGCTAATGGTATCGAAATACCAGGTTTCCGGCGGCGCACCTTCCGCCGTTGCGACAATAACATAAGCATCTTTGTCGCCGACCTTTTCTAAGCCTTTCAGTTCCATTTTCTGAAAAAGCTTGTCGAGATTTATTTCGCGGTAAAAATTGCCCGTGAGCTTTGCCTGCGTGAGTTCCACACCGGATTTTTCACGGCTTCCCTGAATTGGGTTGGACGACCACGAAGCTTTTCCGTCAAAAACCTCAGTAAATTCGCCTATCCCGGCGAGATTCATTTTGGTGAACGATCTAGCTTCAACGGCAGTGAAGCTTTCGAATGTGCCTTTGACCCCGAGCGGGGCAAGCTCTACTGTGCCGGTCATCTTGCGGGTCTTGATCTTTTCGTTGGCTTCGCGGCCGCCGATGGCCTTGACGTATTTTGCAAGGATTTCAGCAACTGCGGGTAATTTGACCGCGTCTGGTTTTGGCGGATCGGCCTTTTGGGCAAACAGCTCTGTTGATATGGTAAGAAGCAATATTAATAAAATTGTTGTTTTGAATCTCATTTTTTTTATTTGGTCCAATTATTTTGAATTTATTTGTTCAGTATAGATCGTCTGTTAAATCGCATGTTAGCCACCGAGAAATATCTGAAAATGGTCAAGTAATGCATCCGAGCGGAAATGCTCGGCGGCCTTTTCGTCACGCAGGATATGCCAGACCGGCGGCCCGGGCGTTTTTTGGAGCACCAGTTCGACGTTCTGTTTGGTCATGCCAAGATGCGTTATCCGCGCAGCGGCAAGGGCCCCGCCGCGCATAAATCCATCGGCGGGAGTCCGCGTCCAACCTGCTTCCGTTGTCAGACATCTCACTCCTTGACGCAGACGAAGCATTGATCCGACGATGTTTGCACCGCGAAAAGGGAAATTGTGCGGATCTGTCCGTTCGATCGAAATGCCCGAATTATTACGGTTAGCCGCGGCTGCGATCTCAAGCACCGTATCAAAAAGCCACGTGGCTCCTGCTTGCCGGACGGTATCGTTCGTCGATTTTAAGGTCAGATATTCGGCGATATCGCTACGACCAGAGGCCTTTGCATTTTCGAGCGCCTGCGTCAGCATTTTCGACCATATTTCGTCGAGCTCGTTCATGCTTCGAGAATAGAACTGAACGGCTGTAAACGCAATTTCGTGTTATTATTTTTGTTCGGGACACGGTTTATTTTATGAAAAATGCGGTCGTAATTTTTATTATATTTTTCTGTGCAGTCGCGGCGGCAGCTCAAAAGAAGCCGGCCGTGAAAAAACCGGCACCCGCAAACAAACCTTTGGTATCAAAAGCTGTGCCGACACCAACGCCGCCTGATCCGGCAGTTGAAAAAGCACGGCTTGACGAAGCGCTGACCTTTGTCGCACCAACCGAAAAGGTGTCCGCGCTTAAGAAATTTATCGCCGATTTCCCGAATTCAAGCGAGAAGCCGCGGGCCGTAGAGGCCCTCGTCGTCGCCTACGCCGCATCCGGCGACCAAAAACTATTGTCCAATGAACCCGACGAAGGCATCGTTTTTTTCAAGCTGGCCGCCGCCGAAACGCCAAAACCGGTCCCAACGCGCCTTTTTACCGAAGTCGTCTCCAAATTTCCGGCAAATTTATATTATCGCGGTCAGCGCGAAGCCGCCATTGCCATAACTGCGGTGATCGAGCAAAAAGCCGAGGGCAATTCTGCACAATTGCTCGTATTGGCATCATTTTATCTTGGGATCGAAAATGGGGACGAGGCAAAGCGTTTGGCACAGGCAGCAGCTGTGGTTGACCCAGGATCGGTCGCGGCATATCAGATCCTTGGGGTCGCCCACCGTCTCAATTTCGACCTTGAAGAATCGGCCAAGGCTTACGAAAAGGCATTGGAGCTCGACCCGGAATCGAGCGCGGCTAAACGCAGTTTGGCCGAAATGAAACGGGCGCTCGGCAGATCGGATGAGGCGGCTGCACTTTACCGTGAGGTTTTGACCAAATATCCTAACGACATTCCGGCCAATACTGGCCTGATACTTTCCCTTTTTGATGGCGAAAAAAAGGCCGAAGCCGAAACGGAACTCGCCAGATCGCTGGAGCTGGGGCCCAAAAACTGGAATCTGCTTGCTGGTACCGCCTATTGGTACGCGGCACACGGGCAGGGCGAAAAAGCCGTCGAGCTTGCCCAAAAAGCAGTCGATCTCGAACCTCGTTATATCTGGTCGCACATCGCTCTTGCCCGTGGTTTTATGGGCCAAAATAAACCGGTAGATGCCGAACGTGTCTTGATCAAGGCACGGCAATACGGTAATTTCCCGACGCTTGAATATGAGATCGCCTCGGCGCGTTTAATGTCCGGCTTTTATCGCGAAGCGGTCGAGGAATTGCAGAAAAGCTTTACGATCAAGAACGGAATCGTACAAACGAACCTTGGTGGACGGATATCGCAAGAGGAAAAAACCTTCACTGACCTGATAGCGGATGAACGGCGTGCCAGTATTTTTGAGCCGTTTGCGGCCGAAGACGCCGAAACTGCGGCTAAACTAAAATTGCTGTTGGACCTGTCGCAAAAACTGAGCACCGCAACACCAAACGAAGCCGACGTTACAGCCGTTGCGGATGAATTCGTCAAGGGCGGCGACAAAATGAAGATCCATCGGCAGCTTTACGCCGCCGCCGCCTTGCTGCAAAAACAGATCGCCGTGACAACGGCCGCGGGGTTTGTTAAAACTGCGATCGGAAACAGCGATGGCGGGCTTGAAGTTGCGGCGCCAGCGGCAGCTGTCATGGCAAATGAACTTTATGAAAGCCGCACGCTTGCTTTTGCACGCAACGAAATGATCGTCGTGCCGGACGTTCCGCGTCAGACGCTTTCCGCGATCCTGCGTGGCCGCATTGAAGAGCTTATGGGCTGGGCACTTTATCAGCAGAATAATTATCCCGAGGCAATTATTCGGCTGCGGCGGGCGATCAGCGTGCTGCCTGATAAAAGTGCGTGGTGGCGGTCGAGCGTCTGGCGGCTCGGTATCGCGCTCGAAGCCGACGGCAAGGACAAGGAAGCTCTGGAAAATTACATCCGAAGCTACAAGATCGACAAACCTGACGTCGGTAGATACTTCACCGTCGAGAATTTGTACCGGAAAATAAACGGCAGCACCGATGGCCTCGAAGCACAGATCGGCCCAAATCCGCTACCGGTTTTTGCCGCAAAACCAATAGAACCAGATGTCAAAGCAGAGGAAACCGTCGCACCAAAAACTGTACCTTCTGAAACAAAAGCAGAAACTGTAGAGCCAAAGACCGATCCGGCCACCATTCTTGAAACAACTTCTGGATCGAAAAACCAGGCTGCGGAAATATCAAAGATCGAGACCTCAAAAGATCGTGTCGCCGAAGCTGTTATAAAACCGGAGCCATCACCGATCCAGGAAATGCCAAAAACGGAAATATCTAATGGCGCCGTAACGGATACTATAAAAAAACAGGAACCGGTGCGGTCCAATGCAGCGGAAGCCGGGTCAAAAACAGAGACCGATACTAAACAAATTACACCAGTTCAAAAACCTGAGATATTAGAAAATAACAAGACCGTCAACCAGGCAGCCGGCCCTGAAATAAACTCTGAAAAGAAGCCCAAAGAGCTTTTCGAGCCGATAATTATTACGATCCCGAACAGCTCAAAACCCAAAAAAGAACCTGCCGCCGATTCGGCTGAGCCGAAAACGATGCCCGTTGACGAGTCGATCTCAACCGGTGCCGCCAGGCCGCGGGTCATCGCCGGACAGGAAATAAGATCGGACGTGCCGGCTGTTTGTTCGATCAGCACAAGCCAGGAAAATATTTCTATCGTCAACGGCGGCGGCAGCGTGGGAATCCTGATCGGCATCGACAATGAGGCGGTCATAAAAGATGTTTCGGCCACCTCAAGCAGCCCGAAAGACATCGAGATAACGCCAGGGCCGGAGATCGCCGGTGTTTCAACATATCGATTTTATATCGTTAAATCTATCAGCACGGCGCAGGGCGTTTATCAGGTCGTTTTTGAGGCCCCGTGCGGCAAAAAGGAGATCCTGGTCAGTGTCAGATAGACATTTTGGCAAGCTTTCGAAATATTGAACTGTTATTCGCGGCTTCGCTTGTGCAGATCAAATCCGGCAACAGCGATAACGGCCAGCAGTAAAAAGAAAAACGCATTCGACATTGTGCGCAGCGGGAAATCAAAAAAGCTGTGGATAAAGATCCCGAAACATCCGGCCAGGGCACCGATCGCGGCATCACGGCCAAAGCGGTTGGCGGAATCACGGATAACCGCTAAACTATTCCTAAAAAACATGAAAATAAACGCCGCGATACATGCAAACCCGGCGATCCCGGCATCCGCAAGTGTTTGCAAATAATCGTTATGCGCCTGTTCCACGCGGTACAATCCGGTCCAGGTGTCGTACCTGCTGAACGCAACGCCGAATGCATCATAACCCGCACCAAAAAGTGGATGAGCCGCAAAAATCTGCCAGGCAACCGACCAAAAATGCAGCCGCCCGCTGGTTACATCGACCTGATTTTGCTGAAGTCCTGTCGCCCTAAGCAGATCGTCTCCGCCGCCAAGAAAAAGCGTTGAAACAAAAATTAGAATTATGACGACCGCGGCCCCGCCGATCAAAAACAATTTTTGCCGTGGGTTTTGCGGTTTACGCGTGCCGCTTTTTTTTATGAAAAATTGAATTAAAACCACAAATCCGGCAGTAGCGACAAGGCTGATAAATCCGCCGCGTGAGCTCGTAAAAGCCACTGCGATACCCATCAGGCCCGCCGCGATGCCAAGCAGCATCTTCCGGTCTTTTGCCACGGCATCACCAAACAGGAGGCCGAGCGTGACTCCGGCGGTCATTTCCATAAAGGCGGCAAAATGATGTTGGTTGACGAATGAACCAAACGGAATAGCCTGCGGCGTCGTCCGGAGGCCATAGATCGCTTCCGGACTTGCAAGACGCTGAAGAATGGCAAAAAAAGCCATCAAAGCACCAAATATAATTATCGTCAGCGCAACTTTCTTGAGACGTTCGCGGCTGTCGATGAAGGCCAATGCTGTCGCAAAAAAAACGAATAACGCTATCAAACGAATGACGAAAAACCGTGTCGCGTACGGGTCCATGGAAAGGCTTTGTGCCGCGGGAATGCCAAGCAGCTCGGGCGAAATGCCGGAATTCCAGACGGGCAAAAGCTGTATGAGGCCGATCACTATCAGTCCAATGACCGGAAGCTGCAAACGGCTGGAACTAAACCGCAGCTCTTTTGTTTTCCATGCGTCCGCCGCCCACAAGCACACAAGCAATGCCGCCGCAAGTGCTAAAATGCCCATCGCCCATGCATCCACGGAACCGTAGGCGATCGTCGAAAAAACCGGTATCACACACAATAGAAGAAAAACCGCCGAATTCCAGCGGGACGTTTCCAGGCCTTCCAAATTCAATTTTTTTTTTCGTCCTTCCATGCCCTAGTTTTCTTTTGCTATTTTAAGAGATCGATCGAATTTGAGCTGCGGAATAAGAAAATCACGCCTAAATTTAGGAGCAGACTGCTTTTTCACCTTATTACAAAATCGTCAAACCATAAATTGCCGGTTACCGAACAGATGGCTGCCTCACAATTTTCACGAACAAGTTTGACGACAACAGCGTCTGAATTTTCCGGCACGGTAAATTTTGCTTCCATACCTGTCCATTCGGCGGTTTTTGCAAGCGGAGGTGATGCAGCAATGACTTTTCCGTCCGCTGTATCAGATATCTCCCATTTGAAAACCGCATCGGTCTTAATATCGGAACGATAAAATAATTCGAGGCTGTATATCCTTCCCGGTTCAAGAGCGACGGTCTGTGAGACCGCCCGGAAATCTCTGCCGCCATTTAGGAAGCTGATCAATAAACTGTAATCTCCGGAATGCTTCTGACCACTTGTCTGGCCAATTCTGGGACTGTTTCCATCCTGTATGCTCCATTCAAAAATATCGGTGTTCTGCGTTTTTAATGCTTTTTCAAAGCCGCTGTTCGATAATAGGTTTGCCGCGGCTGGTTCGTACATTCCGATCTCTGAAGCGATGGCCAGGGCGTAACGAAATTTCCGCCCCTCGATCATTTGTTTATAAAGAGCTTCACCGAGATCCTTTAAGGATGCCTTTTTCTCGCTATTCGGAAGTGAATTCCATATATCGAATGATTCATCGTAACGTTTTTGCCCGGCCAAAAGCGTAGCTATCGCGGCATTGAGCCGAGTCGAATCCCCGATCGCCCGCCGGACCGCGGCCATGTCGCCGTCAAAAATTTGCCACGCCGTTCCCGCCGCTGAATTGGTATAAGATTCATCGCCCGCAACCGCCTTGCGTATCTCGGCAAATGCCTCGTCCGTTTTTCCGTCACGAAGCAGAGCGTTGCCTAGCGTCCATTGAACTTTAGAATATTGCGGTGCAAGTTCGAGGGACTTCCGCAAAGCTGATTCGGCCCCGTTTTGGTCGCCGCTCCGCTCGCGGGCCTTGCCGAGTTCGAGCCAGACGAGATAATTATTAGGCGATAAGGCCGCCGTTTTTTCGTATTCGGAAAGCGATCTTTCCTGATCTTCGGGAACAAAGGTCTTTTCAAACAATACCGCCGCTGAGAAATGCGTTTGCGGGTCGTCAGGGCCAAGCACTGTCATAAGGTCGGCGATCTCGGGCAGGTCGGCATTGCTCGCAGCTGTATATGCAAAACCCCATTTAGCCGCAAAGATCGAGCCGAACAAAAATATTACCGCCACCGCCGCCAGACCGGCCAGCTTTCCTTTCGAATCAATTTTGTAGGTTTCAATGGACACAAGTATAGATGTTTTAGTTTGTGAATTTTCTGTTAAGGATCTTCCGAAAGGTCATTCAAAATCCATCGGTTCGATCTTTATCCGTGCGCTCTTTAGTTCGACATCTGATTCGCGGCACGTTTCCCTTACTTTCTTTAGGGTTTCACGTGATATTTTTTTCGTCGAGACCAGGATCTCGTGTATGTCCATTTCCTGGCAAATTTGTCCGAGAACGCCGTTTGCGTCAAATACCCTGAGTCCGTTCAGCATCTTGTGCGTCTTTACCGGATCGTCATCGACAAAGCCGACGACCTGATAGTCCCACTCTGAATTATTTCTTAGCTCACGAAGCAGCATCTCTCCACCATCGCCCGCACCGTATATTAAAACCCTACGTCCGGTGACGGACATCGGGATCGGCAGTATCTCGCGGATAAGCCGAAAGGCGAGGCGGCTGCCGCCGATAAGGAACAGCAAAATAATACCGTCAAGTACAAAAACCTTGCGGGAAAAATCCTGAAAGCGGTAAAGCAGCAGGATGGCAAATACGCTCAAAGCTGTTCCGAGTACGATACCTTTGATAAAGGTAATAAAATCGCCGATGCTCGTATATCGCCACATACCGCGATAAACACCCGCCGCCAGAAAGGCAAAAAGCTTCAGCACGATCAGCAGCGGCAGCGACTTTAGAAAAAGTGGCCAGTTGCCGCTTGTTTCAAATGAACCGAAGAGCAATACGTAAGCTCCGTAATATGCAAGTGCGATCAAAAAAGTATCGAGAAACACCTCGAAGATCCTGCGTTTGTAGGAAACGTTGACGATAAAGGCAAAGACCGCATTGTTCTGCGCCGCAAGCTCCTCATCTGTATCTTCATAAACCTTTACCTTCGAAAGATAGACGCCGATGATCGATAAAATTATGGTGAATAGCCCGATCAGAGCAAGGCTTTGTGTCGCCTCCAAACGGCTGACAAGCAATGAGAGCACGCCCGCGGCCACGGCAAAAGCGTATATCATCAGCACGGCGGAACGCTCGGACAAACCGAGAGCGACCAGCCGGTGCGAGGTGTGGTCGCGTCCGCCCTGCGACGCCTTTCGCCCCCACATTTTTCTAATTACCGTGACCAGCGTGGTATCAAATATCGGTATAAAAAGTATCAGCACCGGCACCGCAAGTATCGATAATATCCCGCGCGAGCGTCCGCCAGTTTCGCTGAGCAATACCGAACTCGCCAGCAGAAACCCGACAAACATCGATCCGCAGTCGCCCATAAAGATCGACGCCGGATTAAAATTAAAGATCAGAAATCCGGCCAAGGCGCCGACAAACACTGAGACCAGCAAAACCTCGTTTCCCTGGCCGTTTGCCGCAAAACCGAAAGCGAGTGACAGTCCCGCAATTCCCGCAATTCCCGCCGCGAGGCCGTCCATATTATCAAGCAGGTTAATTGCGTTTGTAATGCCGATCAGCCAAAACACCGTGATCCCGATGTCAAGAAGCTGGTAGCCGGTGAGAGGCACAATAAACCCAAGCCCGACGACGAACACGGCCCCGATAAGCTGACCGATAAGTTTTTGATACGGCTTGATGTTAAGAATGTCATCAAGCAGCCCGATCAAAAATAGAAACGAGCTTGCGGAAAGAATTATCAGCGATCCGTTGGTCTTCGGAACGAAAAGCACGTATATCAAAATAACCGTCAGAAATATAGCCGCTCCGCCGAGCATCGCGGTCGGACGTTTGTGCCAGCGGTCGGATTTTGGTTTGGCGACAAAGTTAAATTTCCGAGCATAGGCCCGAACCAAAAACGTCAGCAATGCCGCTGTGACGACACTAGTGGCCCCGACAATTACCGGATTTGAAAAAATTTCCTGCATATTCTTAGTTCAGGATGAACTCTTACCGCAAAAGTCTCCGATAAAGGACTTTAATGTCCGCTACTAATCGCTCCTTGCTGTAATTATTACTGACGAAATCAAATCCGCTGGCGCCGAGCCGGTTCCGTAATTTTTCATTTTTTACTAAATAAATTAAGCCGTTGAAAAAACTTTCGGCCGATTGAACGGAAATAGAAATTCCGCGTTCGCATTCGTCAAATCCTTCATGTCCGCTGACGATCTCTCCGAGCAGGTCGGCAACTCCGCCGACAGCGGTCGAGATAACCGCTCGTTTGCCCGCCATCGCTTCTATCAGCGAAAGCGGCGTTCCCTCGTTTAATGAGGTCAAAGCGACGATATCAAGCCCGGCATAAATGCTCTCAGTGTCCGTTCGATTGCCGAGAAATGTCACAATGCTGTTGACACCGAGTTCTTTCGATTCTTTCTCAAGGCTTTTCCGCAGATGTCCGTCACCGACAATTATAAACCGCAAGCGTGGCAAAGATGCCTTATTTTTAACATAAAGCCCGGCAACCTTCAGAAAAAGCGAAATATTCTTGATTTCCGTAAGCCGGCCGACGAATCCGATCAATAGTTCGTCTGAGGCCGCATTCATCTCGTCGCGAAACGTATTTCTTTTTATGTCCGGGGAAGCAAAAGTTTCCAGGCTTATGCCCAAAGGGATGATAGCAAATTGCCCTGCTTTCCCGACACCAAAATCTTCCTGTATCTCTTTGCACTGCTGAGGCGAGATCGTGATGATAGTATCGGTCGCAAATCTTGCCAGTATTTTTTCGATCGCGAGGAATATCCTTGTTTTAAATTTACCGTAATAGCTGTGAAAAACGTGGCCGTGAAAAGTGTGGATGATTCGCACTTTTCTCGGCCTTCCAATCAGTGTTTTCCACGTCAGCCAGCGATATAAAAATGCCGCTGCCCGGCCGACCGTTCCCGCTTTTGCCGTGTGTGTATGGACGATGTCCGGCTGCCGCCGTTTCATCTCGCGGTAAATTTTGAACAGCGAAATTACATCTTTCGGCGACAATTCGCGGCTCATTTCCTCAATAAAGACCGGTTCAACGCCAAGTTCACGGGCGAGATAGCCCATGTCCTCTTCACCATCCGGGACCGTACCGGCGATTAGGACCGTTTGAAATTCACCATCCTGCAATGCGTCCGTCAGCCAAACGACATGACGCGCCGGGCCGCCGACATTGAGGCGGGCGATGATTCGGAGAATTTTCATTAACAATAAGAAAAATCGACGGCCGGCGGATCAAAAGCGGCGTTTTATTGCGGCAAATGATCATGCGAAAGTGCGGGGAAATCGCTGCCGGCCGCCGAAACGTAAGATTTCTGGAATTCTATATTTGAGATCAGCAATTACAAATGATCTTCAAAGTTTCTGAAATTCACTTTCAGATAGACCCGCCTGACGAAGAATACTTCGAAGTGTACCGCTAGCAACTTCCCGATGATTGGGAACAGTTGCCGTGCAAGTTCCTCCAATCACAATCCTGGCAAATTTAACATGGCTTCCCGTTTGACCAACCTGAACAAAACCTGCTTTAAGTAGTTTACGCCTAACCTCACGAAAAGACAGAGGTTTCACGCGGCAACCTCAAGTTCGATTTTTTGAACATACGGAAAAACTGTTGCTACAGGATCAGTGAAATGAAGCTCTAAGGCATCTCGTAAATTTTCAATTGCTTCCTGCTCGGTCTCACCTTGCGAAGCTATATCTACCTCAAGACATTGAGCAATGAACCATTCATCTTCTTGCCAAATTGTTAAGCTGAAATCTTTTTTCATAATTCCTAATCTTCCATTCGATATATCGTATCAGGATCGTCTTCATGGCGAATTTCGTCGATCGGCTCGCGCTTGCCTTCGCCCATGTACAGACGATTCGGGCAGTTTATCACCATTCCATCGATGCTGCCGGTGTTTTTATAGCCGTGAACGACGCCTTTCGGAACGATGACCGCCATCGGATTCTCGTCACCGACCATCAGCGAGATCATATTATTATACGTCGGCGAATCCGGGCGATTATCCCAAAGCCTGATATTAAATGTCGAAGGGCCGATAAAGCAGAATAGATCGGCCTGATCGACATGCTCATGCGGGCCGCGCTGAATGCCCGGCCTGGTAAATGATATGTACGACATCGCCGGATAAAATTCCTCGTCGATGTCGTCATGCCTGAACAATTCCGCCAGCCATCCGCGGTCGTCGTTATATTTTTTTATCGGATAAACTACAACATCCTGAATATCACCATTAGTAAAAATCATACTTAAATTTTATTCGCCCCTGATTCCGCAACCATATTCGACGCTCGCAATAAGCTTTCGAATGTTCCTGCATCTGTCCACCAGCCCGCAAGTTCATCCCACGTCATTTCGCCGCGATTGATATAATGATTGTTCACGTCCGTTATTTCCAGCTCACCTCGTCCAGACGGCACGAGGGTTTTTATAACTTCGAAAACCGTCGCGTCGTAAAAATAAATACCGATCACGGCGAAACTGGATCTCGGCTCTTTCGGTTTTTCCTCGATCCGCACAACACGGCCGCCGTCGAGTTCCGGTACGCCGAAACGCTGCGGGTCAGGTACGTCTTTGAGCAGGATCTTTGCACCTTTCCCCTGTTTTTTGTATGCATCGGTGGCAGATCTGATATTTCCCTCAATAATATTATCGCCTAAAACAACGCAGATCGGCCCATCATCGGCAAAATGCTCGACCAGCGAAAGAGCATCGGCGATGCCGCCTTCTCCCTCCTGATATGTGTAATTTAAATGCTTGAGCCCGAAATCCTTCCCGTTTCCCAGCAGTTTTAGAAAATCGCCGGCAGAATTTCCGCCAGTAACGATCATAATATCTTCGATGCCCGCGTTGATCAGCGTTTTGATCGGATAATAGATCATCGGCTCGTTATGCACGGGCAGTAAATGCTTGTTTGTAATGCGTGTCAACGGAGTAAGCCTTGAACCCAATCCGCCTGCTAAAATAACCCCTTTCAATAGCTTTTCCTCACTAATCCTAAAATCCTAGATCATTCGGGCTTTCCGTTTGTGTCGTTTTTCTGCCAAACGCCAACCACCGATTTCCCCACTTTATATCCCAAAACAGGATCTAACAAACGGGAAAATGGAATTACCATTTTATCCCAAAAGAGAATTTGTTTTTTTGTCGGACTCCCGCTTTTGAGAACATAACGATTTGCCGCTGAGGCAATTGCACCAAGGGAATCCACATACATCAATTTTGCGGTGTGCATGTTTTCCGGCATTATTTCTAAAAGGGATGCTTTTGTATATCTTCGAAAATGTCCTACTTTTGCATCCAAAGCCGAATAAAGCCCCTGATGTGCCGGCGACAGAATTATCAAATGCCCGCCCGGCCTCATCAAGCCAACTACGGTCTCCAATTCCGATCTGTCGTCCTCGATGTGCTCAAGAACATCGACATAAAAAACGGTGTCGAATCTTTCATCCTGCGGGACATCACCGGAAGTCCCGATTTGGGTGGAGCAGCATTTCGGCAAGCCGCTCGTTTCAATGTTCCCTTTTATTTTTTCAATAAGCTGCCGGTCGGGTTCCACGCACAGCCATCTATTTTGGGTGCCATCGCACAACATTTTTGTCGTCGAACCAATACCTGCACCGACTTCCAGCACGTCCTGTCCAATGTAACCGCCAACTATTTTTCTGAAATATGATCTCCAATTAGATGCTAGAGAAAAAGCGTCGAGTTCTGTACCCGAATATGAAAAATTCGTCATAACTAAAAAGCGTTACACCCTGATTCGCAAAAAAATGGGAAATTATCCCATTCAAGCAGAAAACAGCAGACCTTCCTGATTTAATCGTCCGGCTTTGAAAAAAGTATAACACATAGCGATTGGACAAAGACGATCCATTAAGCCTAAGGTCGGTCAATGAACCTTTGAAACCATAGCTCAAGCATTAACAGTGTCCAAAGCTGAAATGAATGGTCACGCTCCGCACCCAAATGTTCCTTCACATATTTTTCAAGCATTTCTGGCTTCACGATCCCTCGTTTCAAGGACTTTTCGGAAAGCAAAACTTCACGTACAAAACCCTTCATCTCACTGCGGAACCATTTTCCGATCGGTACGCCAAAACCCATTTTACGCCGGTAGATCACTTCTTTCGGCACAAGCCGCGCCGCCGCTTTTTTTAACAACGATTTTGTTTCAAACCGCCGCATTTTCAGATGTTCCGGCAGGCTTGCGGCAAATTCGATTAGTTTGTGGTCGAGGAACGGCGAACGAGCCTCGAGCGAATTGGCCATCGACGCAATATCGACCTTAACGAGCAGATCGTTCGGCAAATAGGTCATTTGATCCGTCAAAAGCGTTGCATCGAGCGTTCCCGTGTCGTTTGCCTTTGCGAACCACGTTTCTAAATAACCCGCCGCGTTCGCCGTCGACACGGCTTTCGAAAAATCAGCGGTGTAGAGGTTCGATTTTGCCGGCCTATCGAAGGTGGACATCCATCGAAAGTATCGTTCGGTCTTTGGTAAATTGGCGGCTTGCAGAAAACGCTTGGCGTCACGGAAACGGCTTTTTTTTAGTTCGGAGGTCGGCAGCAGATTGACCGGCGTCTCAATAAACGCTTTTCGGAGAGCCCGCGGCAACCTGTGATAGGTTTCGGCGATCCGCATTGCGGCATAACGCTCGTAACCCGCAAAACTTTCATCGCCGCCGTCGCCGTTCAGGGCAACCGTCACATGTTTGCGTGTTTCCTTGGAAACATAATATGTTGGAATTGCAGAGGAATCTGCATAAGGTTCGCCATAATGCTCGACCAACACCGGCAAAACTTCCATCGCATTCGGACGGACGATAAACTCGTGATATTCGGCCCCGACGTGTTCGGCTACACGCTTGGCATATTTAAGCTCGCTGAAATCCTGTTCTTCAAACCCGATGGAAAAAGTTTTGACCGGCTGTGAGCTTTCCTGGGCCATTAGGGCTACGACCATTGACGAATCGACTCCGCCGGAAAGAAAAGCCCCAAGCGGCACCTCAGAAATCATGCGCAGCTTTGTCGATTCGCGCAAAATCCGCGTCGTTTCCACTATCGCTTCTTCTTCCGTGATCTTTATTTTCTTTGAAAAGTCGGGCAGCCAGTAACGCTTCGTTTCTATCGAGCCGTCCTGCCACCGCATCCAATGGCCGGGTTCAAGCTTGCGAATTTGCTTAAAGGCCGTCTGCGGTGCGGGAACGCAAAGATATGAGAGATAGCTGTCTATGGCTTCAAGATCGACCTCGCGGGAAATGTCCGGATGCTGCAAAAGTGCCTGAAACTCCGACCCGAATATCAGATCGCCGTTCGTTTGATGGGAATAAAGAAGCGGCTTTTTGCCAACGCGGTCACGGGCCAGAAAAAGCGATCTGTCGGTTTCATCCCAGATCGCAAAGACGAACATGCCGCGCAAATGCTCAAGGCAGCCGGGGCCGTATTCGTCATATAGATGAATGATCGCTTCAGTGTCGGAATTTGTATATAACTTGTGCCCGCGTTCCTCAAGGCCTTTGCGAAGTTCCTGATAATTGTATATCTCTCCGTTAAAAACGATCCATTTGGTTTTATCGGCGTTGTGGATCGGCTGCTTGCCGCCCGCCAGATCGATGATCGAAAGCCGCCGCATGGCAAGCGCGACGTTTGCATTCACATAAAAGCCATCTTGATCCGGGCCGCGATGTACGATTGCCGCATTCATCTTTTCGAGAATGGAGCGGTCAACACTGCTGCCGTCTTTTTTTACAAAACCTACAATTCCGCACATTTTTTATACTGCGTGGCGGCGTGCCTGCAAACTCCTCTCCAATTGCTTTCGCTTATTTAACCTGAGCATTTTTTTGTCATCGCGGCGCTCTTTGTACATCGTCCATCCGACCGCGATAAAAATAAATAGAAATACTTGTATTTGTGTCCGCTGCCGGTAAGCTGTTCCGACATTCCCCTGAAAGATGGAATACGCCAGCGTAAGCGTCAGGCTGAATATCAATATCGGAAACGCACTCCGCAGCCGGTGCTTGATCGCGTACCAGATCCCGATAATCATCAGCGGTATCATCGCCCACCAAAGAAATACTTCCGGCAGAGTGATCGCCTGACGCAAACTCGACACCTGCCACGGGAAAGGTGCAAACATCAGATATAAAAATCCGACCGGTATCGAGCTGATCGCACCACCTGCAGTTGAAACATCAATGTCTTGTCCAAAACCCGATTCTGCCGATGTGGCCAGATCGCTGCGGCTTGATTGAATGCTTTCTAAATTTCCAAATCTTTCAAATTCCGTTCCCGCATTCCTTATAACACCCATATATGTCAGCCCAAGGCCCATAGCTATTAACACTACGCTCCTGATCACGATCGATTGCGTTGACTTCGATACACCTATGACAAAACTGCCTGCGACCGCGATCGCCACCATATAAAAGATATAGAATCGCAGGGAAATGATGCCGCCGAGCGATAACGTCAACAATATAAGCGCCAGATAATTAAACTTTTCCTGAAGCTGCAGCACCATCGTGATCGCCAGCACCAGCAGGAAAATGATCAAGCCGTCTTTCATCAACTGCCCCGACCAGATGATAAATGACGGAAATAAGGCAATGGCAACGGCTGCAAATTTTCCGACATTCTTATTTTGAAAGATT
Organism: Pyrinomonadaceae bacterium; assembly: GCA_043740295.1. Lineage (GTDB taxonomy): Bacteria > Acidobacteriota > Blastocatellia > Pyrinomonadales > Pyrinomonadaceae > OLB17. The sequence goes on from JAYUCO010000001.1 coordinate 19,977, forward strand.
TTAAGTGAGCAGTAATAGACCATCGGAGCCGTAGCGGCACCAATTACCGCACAGAAAGATTGGGCCGCGAGGATGTTTCTTCCAAAAATAGAATAAATTGCGCCTACCAGGTAGTACATTCCCCATCCAGAACTGCTCAGAAACCTTACCTTGTCCAATGCAGGATCGTTTTCTTGAATGGCCCCGGCCCAATATTGCATTAAGTTGTTGCCGTGATAATCGTAAGTAAGAGCATCTCCGCCGAAGAATTCGCGAAGATCATAGATATGCACAAACAGGCCGAACGCTAGGCGAAGAAAAAGCGCAGCAAAAAAAATTGTTGTTACAAATTCCTTATCTTCCGTGAAACGGCGGAACACAAAGATCGTCAGGGCCGAGAGAACAGCAACAACAAGAATCGCCCCGGCACCTTCCGGAAAGACCGCCGCTGTCAATCCGAGGCCGGCTACAGTCAAACAAGCGGCTATAAAATATTTACTCTGCATCGATCAATTTATTATTCTGGTCAGCAGCCAGTTGCCGCAGTGTGATGACTTCTTACAAACCTTAAATATCCTCTGGCAGGTCCTTTCGCGTTTTATGCCCGGTCAAAAACTTTCCCTCTTCGCCCAATTCCTTTACTTCTTTAGCCGGCACACCTGCAATCAATTGGTTTTCGCTTAGGAATTTTTTGGTTATCACCGAACCGATCCCGACTATACATTTTGCGGGAATCGATCCGCCCGGAGCGATCCTGATCTCAGAGCCGATATAGCTAAAATCCCCAATGCTCACCGGCATTGTGCTTTGTCGATTGTGCGTCCAGATCGAAGAATTACGTCCGCCTAGTATGACACGCTTCCCGAACTCGACTTTGTCCGTAAAATCGATCTTATGCGAAGCTCCGACCATACTTCCGTCGCCGAGGATAAACCGGGGATCGGCTTCGTTGATAATATCAGGTTCGGGAATTGAATTGATCTCGTTCAACCGTAAAATCTCACAATATCGTCCGATATTTACTTCATTTCCACCGCGAAAGATGTTCAAAACACCTATTCTGGTATGTTCACCGATCAAAAGCTTCTTGATCCCGATAAACACATTCAAATGACCGATAGCAACATTGTCCCCGATCACACAATCCTCAGCATCGATAATGCTGAAACCGATCCGGACCTTTTTTCCGATCTTATATCCAAAAAATACCCGCAAACCTACACAAGCCAAGCCGGACGGAAGAACCGCTATACAAGCAAGCGCTGCTAATTTGAATTTTCCGGCCATCCTTATCAAAGCGTTAAAAGTTCAATCTTTAGTTTGCATCTTCGTTAACCTGAACACAAAGCGTTAACTCAGACTCGTTGCAGACGAACCATCGAATTTCCAACTTTCTATTATTTCTTATTTTTGTGGAAAGTCTCGACGGCCTCTAGAAGCACTCTTTCAATCTTGTCAACTTGTTGCTCAATCGTAAAATTTTCTAAAGCAAATTTTCTCCCTTTCTCTCCCATTATTTGACGTTGTTCCGCAGAGTCTAAAAGCTTCATTAGAGCTTGATACCATTCTTCATCAGAGTTTGCAAAAAAATGTGTTTCATTTTCTATCCCTGTTTCGGCACAATTACCAATTGGTGTAAGTACGAAAGGAATTCCAGCAGTCATATATTGAACTGCCTTAAAGCAAGATTTACCGAATAACCAATCTTTATTCGCCGAACTGCTTATTACCATCGGATACAATCCAATATCAAAAGACTGCAAATCCGCAACTTCACGCTCAAGTTTCCAAGGCAAATTCTCTATTTCGACTCCTTCAATTCCGATGTTCTCACTTCCCGCACCGACAATCTTCAACTTAAAATCGTATATAACAGCTAATTTCTGTAAAACTGGGAAAAGCGATTCAAGCAAGGGTAAAGTTGAATGGCTTCCTATCCATCCAATCGTTAGCTTGCCGTTCATCTTCTTATTCACTGGATGGAATTTATCAGTATCGACGACGGTCGGTACGATAATTGACTTTTTCCCTTTCTTTTCAACATATTCGGCCACAAAACGGTTACAACAAATAACGAATTCAGACCACTCGATCAACTGATCAGTTTTACCAAAGAATTTAAAAGCACTGGCTAATTTTCCATAAGTTGGACTTACATACGGCACATACGTTGCATCATCTAAATCTAACACGATTGGACACTTACCCAAATTTTTTGCAATCCACTCAAACAAAGGCGGACCGAACATCATTGACTCTCTTTGTACAAAAAGAAGATCGTACTTTCGAGCGGAAACCGACTCGGAAAAACGCTTTAGAAGCGGATTCAAAATATCAATGCTGTTGCGGACAAGCTGGCCTTTTTTATAAAAGGATGCATATTTTTCCCGGTTGAGAAAAGGCTTAACAGTAACGTTAATTCCTCGTTTGGAAAGTGGCGGGATAAACTGTGATAAACGGTATCTCGTAGCCGCGCATTCCTCAGGGTATGAACTAAATCCTAAAACTTCCATAAATTTGGCATCATTTATTGCGGGTAAGATTGCCAGCGGTAAAAATCACATAAACCCGTTTCCTTACCACAAACGTCAAATCAAGCAATAAGTCGTTACGCATCTTAAAATTTATCCGTTAGATAATCAGCAAAGTACATATCTATATATTCTTTAAGGGCTGCTCTCCAATCCTGCATAATGTTCAGATTTCTTAAGTCTAATTTTTTGTTGATCAATCTTTCCGAAACTGGACGTTCCGCAAAATAGATTTCCTTAAAGTAATCGGATGTCACATCGTGAAAAACAACCTCATCTTTAAGGCCTAACACGCTCACAAGTTCCTCTGCCACTTCTCTTCGACTTGTGACTCCATTACAAACAAGGTTGTATAATCCCCAGTATTCTGCATCGATTATTTTTTTTACGTTTTTTGCAAAATCAATAGTAAAGGTAGGTGTTCCGTCTTTATCATTTACAATGTAAAGCTCGCGTTTCCCCTCGACTAACTGCTTGATAAGCTTATTGATAAATTTTTTATCTTTTTTGGGACCGCCACCCATCATCCACCCGGCACGACATATTATATAGCGCTTTGCGTGGGCAACAACGTAACTCTCACCCATATATTTTGAACGGGCATAATGACCAAGCGGGTTAGGCTGGTCCCAATCGTCATATAATTCTTTTCCCCCGTCAAATATTCCGGCCGTGCTGATATATAACAACGGTATATTTAACGAGTTCGCAATATAAACAGCATTTTCCACGGAAAGGGTATTTGTTAGATAAGTGTCATCAACATTTTGTTCACAAAACTCTAAATCAGTATATGCACCAAGATGAAATAAATAGTCTGGCTTAAAAGTTTCAACATCATCTTTGTATTTATCAAAATCTCTAAAATCAAGAAAGCTAAGCCAGTTTTCATTGACATCTTTGTCAGTGCATTTCAAATCAAAATCGTCTTTAAAAACACGATAAAAGGCCTCGCCCAACATTCCGCCTGCCCCTGCAATATAAATCTTCTTTTTCATAAAAATATTACTAAATAATACTGTGTAATTAAAATCTAAAAGGTTGTGAGCTACTGCTTAGCCGAAAATTAAGGTCTTTAATTATTTACTGCCAGTTTTCCCAAAAGCTGCTTATATAATCTCCTGTATTTTTCGCCGCCGACGTTTACCAGATCGAATCGATTACGTGCGCTGCTGATGCATCGGTCCGCAAGCTCCTCACCATCTTTCATCATTTCAAAAAGTTCATCCAATGCGGCTGTATAAGCCTTACCCTCAAATTCTGTTATCACGACGCCAGTTTGATCGGTTAGCGTAAATTCGGTTGTATCGCCAATGCCGTCATTGACAATGATCGGTAACCCGCAGGCTAGATATTCGGCATTCTTCGTTGGTGAAGATGATTGTTTGGAATAGCACGGCTTGATGAATGAAATCGCTGCGTCGGCTGCTCTCAAATGCGATGGAATCTCAGTCGGCAAAACCTGTTTGATGAGAAAATCGTTCGCTTCATAGCCCTGCTTTCGTAAAAGCGGCTCGATAACCTCCGGTTTGCTCTGTGTAAGAATTAAAGCAAAAGCGTTGTCTCGTTTTTTTTTCAACTCACCATAAAGATCGGCGGTTTCCTTGGTCAAATACCAGCCACCAAAAGAACCGACATAAACCATCACAAAGCGGTCGTCTATTTTCAGTTTGTGCCGCATTTCAGCACGCGAACTTCCGTTTATAAATTCAAAACGCTTCAGGTCGACGCAGCATGGAATGACCTCGATTGGCCGTCCGATCTTATCAAAACTCCCCTTCTGGTTTTGGGTGGGATGGGCGAATTTCGCGGACGGGGCGGTCGATTCCCGAAAAAGGATCTCCCTTGCACGTTCCGTCAAAACCACAAATCCGTCAGCTTCCTTCATCAGCCATTTCTCGATTCGTTTGACTATTCGATACACCAAGCCGTTTTCCGGCCATATTCCGGCGTCCGTATATTCCTCCGGGAAAAATCCGCGAATATCGAAGAGCAGCTTTGGTTTGTGCTGGGAAAACTTTCGTGCAATAGCTCCCATGAGCGTCGCCACATGCGAACGGCCATGAAGAATATCGAAATTCTTTTCACCGGTCACGTGGCGAATAAACCATGCGCCGCGAAAAACATCATACGCCGTAGCGATTACGGAAAACCGCTTGTGATATGCCAAACAATGCCAATCGACCCCCATTTCCGCCAACTTTTTCCGCTCAGTTTCGATTTGCTCCTCCGTCCATTTCGTCTTAAAATCCGGCTCAAATGTCAGCAGGCTTACCTCAATCCCACTCTTCGCGATCTCAAGCAAATATGGAATGACCTGCGTCTGCACCAACGGCTGATGGACACCGAAATAGCAAATGTAAAGAGTTTTAGCCATTACCTGTTGCGTCGATTACCAACTAAATTCAGCCCTTCGAACGTCTTTCGCGAAACCTCAAAACCGGATTCAGCCAAAGGTTTCCGAGCTTCTTCTTCCGTCATCGGCTGATCGAACGCAGGCGAAAGCATGTCGAATGTATCCAATATTGCCCAAGCGTAACGCTGTTCCCGATTTAACTGTTTATCATGAACATAATTTGCCACGGGTATCGCAAACATAAAAGCCTTACCCAGAACAGGAATTCGAAAAAGCACATTGGTCAATGGAAATACCACAGGCATTACACCTTGAATCAAATTCAATAGTGTTTCCTTTTTCATTCTCTTGGTGATAGGCCGAACCCAATATTTAGAAAATAATTTTGTCCAGGGCTTTCTCGGATATATCGTCACAGCAATTTCGCCTTCCGGCTTAACCATCTCAGCAATTGACCGCAATGACTTATCCCGATCAGGTGTATGCTGAATCACGCCGATGCAGTAAACCTTATCGAACGTCCCAGGCTTAAATGGAAGCTCGTAGATACTCGCCTGCACGAAATGAACATTATCACGGCCTTCCAGATTTACCTTTGCGGCATCGACAGCACTGCTAATGTCCACACCGACGATCTCACCCTCGCTCCTCGACGCTGCGTCCAAAAAACGTCCCGCACCGCACCCCACATCCAATACCCAATTGCCTTTAAGTTCGCCTGGCGCCCACCCTGTTTCTGTCCACAGCCTATCAGCCGATAATGTTGTTCCATTATGCGAATCTATCTGTTCCTTGCGAAACAGGTTCCATTGATAGCCGAACGAAGCCGCGTAATTATCCGCCTCAACAAATCTGGGTATTCCGTTGGTTATCGGATATTCCTTTGAGCAACTCTCACACGTAAGATTGCCTTCGTTTATTTCAACTTCATCTGTAGTTGTTGTAAGTTGTAGATCGCCCAGACATTCGGGGCACGATAGAATTTCAAGAAGCTTTTTCTTCATACAGACTAATCATTTAGGATTATTACGTCGGCTTGTGAGCAAACTAATATAATAGCCTAAATATGAAGGCCTGTACCATAAACTTTTCAATATATTCCTAAAAAAATCTGAATACCGGCTGCTTTGCAAATACGAACCCGCCAGCACCTTATGCAAATTACCATACGATCTTCGGCGAAGGCGAAGCATATTCTCGTCGTCGGTATCGAAAGCTTTTGCCCAAGCTATCAGCGTCGAACGCTCCATTTCGGACACATTTTTAGTCGCATTCCCACCGTGATTTCTGTAATCCACCAGCGGTTCACGAACAAAACCGACTTTATACTTTTTCGCTACTCGTAAGCAGAATTCCCAATCCTCACCGTTTTTTAGACGCGTATCAAATCCACCAACGTCCTCAATAACATCTCGACGAACTACGATCGAACCGCCCGGACCAGCGATAACTGGCTTTTCCAAAAGCGCAATATCTTTTGCCACCCACCCTTCTCCTCCTTCCAAGTGCATGGCGATGGTTTCTCCCGTTTGATCGTCAAATTCCCGCATTGCACAGTGTACCAATCCAACCTGTTCGTCCTCGGCGAATTTAGCCACTTGTTTCTCGATCTTTTCTGACAGCCATATATCGTCGGCATCAAGAAAAGCAATAATTTCGCCCGTAGTATTTTCTATACCAGTATTTCTAGCTGCGGACACTCCCGCATTATGTTGCTTTATATATCGAACTTTATCACCAAAGCTTCGAACTATGTCTTCAGTTTTATCGGTCGAACCATCATCAACTACAACTATTTCGTGAATATTAAATGTTTGTTGCAGAACGCTTTGAATGGCGTCCGCGATGAAACGACCATTGTTATAGGTAGGAATAATAACGGAAACAGTATTTTGCATTCTAAATTTCCTGGCGATGCTTTATTGAATGCAAAGAAGTAATTTGCAGCTTAATTAGTTGCCGGATTAGTAAAGTATCGACATTTGTAAGTGTCCATTTTAAATATAAGGAAGACAAGACAAGCAATTTTGCGATTATATTTAACCTCCACAGATAACTAGGTAAGCATTTCTGCTGAAAACCAATGAAGGCCTCTTCCTCCTTCAGTCGCGTAACTTCGGTTCCCCAACGCTGGGCCGAACTTTGTCCGCCTAAATGAATTATCTGTGATCGGGGTTCAAAGACCGTCTTCCAGCCGTAACGGTTTAATCGAACACAAAACTCAAGATCTTCACCGTACATAAAAAACCTTGAATCAAATCCTTTTGTTTGATTTAGTGTTAGGCGTTTTAGCATTATGGCTGCTCCACTAAACATCGGAACAGGTCGCGTTTCATCATATGTCCAATGTGATCGATACAGCCAGTTGCCGACCGTCATTCTAGGCAACAATTTATACAACTTAAAGCCATCAAACAAAATGGTGATCGGAGTCGGCGGAAATCCCCAAATATTCGGCTGCAGACTCCCGTCTTCGTTCAACAATTTTGGTGCTACGGCTCCTATCTTATCGTCAGAATTGAGGGTTTCAAGTAATTGATCAATTGCTTTGGGTTTTACTATCGTGTCTGGATTGAGCAGAAAAACATAAGGCGTCGTTGTCAGCTCAATAACCAAATTGTTTGCACGGCCAAAGCCTAAATTCTCATGGCTTTCGATAAGCCTGAAATTCCCGTCAGGAAAAAGTGATTTTGCCTCGTCTGAATTCAGCCATTCTAAGCTTCCATCGCTGGACTTATTATCGATAACAATAACTTCGTACGAAACCTTTGGTGGATTCTCGGCAATACTTCGTAGACAGTCAGGAAGAAACTTCTCACCATTCCAATTAACGATAATGATTGAAAGTTCTGTGTTCATTTTACAGAACGTCCTTCGACAAAGGTTGTGCCTGAATTACAAACTGAACGTATTTCCAGTCTTTCAAATGTCCGAGTGTCAGAGCGTTCGCTAACCGGTATTTCATTCCAAAACTTGCATTTATGCCTTCGATTCTAGCTATATTATATCCGCATCCTTCAAACATTCGAATAATGCTTTTCTTAGTGAAGAAACGTAAATGAGTGTTATCCATAATACCCGAGTCTTCGTACTTCCAATCCTGATGAAGAAGAATTTGGGTAATATTGTAAAAATGAAGAATATTGGGGATCGACGCCACTATCATTCCGTTCGGTGACAAAAAACTTTTGCAATCCAACAGAACCGTATCAGGATTCACCATGTGCTCAAGCACATCGTTCATGCAGATCACGTCAAACTTTTTACCCTTTAGCTCTTCAAGTTCAGTCGAAAAAGTGGAACAGATCACATGGTCGAGATTTTTCAATGCCTTCTTAGCAGATTCCTCATCAGGTTCGATGCCCCAAACAACCGTCCCCGGGCGCTCATTTTTGATAAGTTTGCCAAAGGCACCCGAGCTGCATCCAATCTCCAGTATCGAAGAGCTCTCGGCAGGAATAAACGGCAGCATTTCACTGCGCGTGGTTTCATAATAACCGTCTGGTTTTGCGGAATATTGTCCGGCTAAATTTTCGTATTGAGAATTCATCTATAGATCAATATGCTTGTTGATTTTTGATAAAGCTGGACATGGAAATTGCAGTCACCTTTAGAGTCTATTTTTTGCAGTGTTGAGTGTCAAACCTGATTCTTTATCAAAAAAGAATGCTGTAAGCGAATTTTAATGCTTTTATCCGAATGCTTTTTCATGGTTTAGCTTCTAAAAGCTAATTGAAATTTGTTGGTCAGCCATAGTCTTTCGTCCGTGTCGAGAAATTTTTTCCAGGCGAACAGGCAATACAATGCAATGCTGGCGGGAAGCAGCAGGAATGGCCAAATGGACAAATCATGGGTTGCGGCTGAAACGATGACCGGCGGGAGCAACATCATTATGGCGACGCCAAAAGCGGCCGCTTTGCCTTTGAATATATAGAACGAAATACCGGCTGTTTGTTTCGAAAGGCGGCCCATTAAAACGGCGTCGGCGATCACGCGGATGCTCCAGGCCAGGGCGGCCCCGGCCGCACCGAATTTGAGGGTAAGCACAGCGATCAGCCCGATATACGGAAAAAGCTCTATCCAATATAATTTCGCCAGCAGATCGGTGCGGCCGGACGCCATTATCAGGCTCACCGGTACATAAGCGAGAATGTTGAAAAATAATCCGCCGAGCAATATGTAAAAAGGTAAAGTGCTTTCACGGCCGAATTCCTCGCCGGCCCAGACAGTGAAAAGCGGCCGGGCAATGACAAACAAAAATGTCAGGACAGGCAGCATCCCGATTACATTCGCACGCAGTGCCCGCGAAAAAAGGCTTTCCAACTGCAAGCGCTTGTCTGGCGCCAGAAGTTGTGAAAAGGCCGGAATAAGCGATTGAAGCATCGCACCGGAAAATAACGTGGCCATTGACGCAAAGGTAAAGGCCACGGAATAATGCGCAAGCGTCTCGACCGATGTCATCCGCGTCAGCACCAGTTTCTCAAGATTTACCAGCAAAACCGCCGCAATTCCCGAAATAACCAGTCCGCCGCCGAATTTCAGCAAAGGCCGGAATGCTTTTGAGTCGAGTGAAAACCCGAACAGTTCGCCCAACAAACGGCCCGAAACGATCAAATGACCGATCAATACCGCTACACTTGTTATCAGAAGAACCGTCACGGCACCGACAATGCCGCCTCCGTAATAAATGACGAACGGCACTGCGAGCGTTCCGAACACCCGTATTCCGGAATTGACAAAGGTGTTGAGATCCATCCGCAGCCGCGTAAGCTGAGGTGTATTGAATACGGCGTTGAGGAAATTAATGACAAAAGTGGCCGAAGAGATCTTGAGAGCGAGTGCGGCCTGCGGCTGCAGATGCTCCGGGACGTTGAACAGGGCGGCGGCTGTGGCCGAGAATATAAATATCAAAGCCGCAACCGGCAGCGATGCCAAAAACGCTATGAGCGCAGCCGTTCGGACAACTTGGGCCTCTTTTTCCAGGTCACCGGCCGCATAAGCCTCTGACGCGAATTTGGTCGAGGCCAGGCTCATCCCAAAATCAGCAAAAGCAAAATACGTCGGGATCAGCCCGACTAGGATCAGCACACCGTAACCTTCGGCTCCAAGCATCCGGATCACAAACGGCGTTGTGATCACTGAAACGAATAACGGCAGAATCTGTCCGGAGAGTGTCCAGAGCGAACCCTTGACGACCTTGGTGGTCATTCCGGCCGTCGAGGGGACATTTGCCGGAATTTCGACCGGTATTAAAGTGGAATCTGGAGTCACTGATAGAGTCTATTTTTTACGCGCAGGTTGTGTCAAACCAACAATTTCAGCCTCAACCGGCTGCAATATTAATTTTGCCGACACACCGTATGTTTTGCCAAAACATTTAATGATCGTGTTTTGTACCTTTCGGGAGGTTTCCGTGGTAGATCTCGCTGCCCGTTTCGACGAATTCCTTTGCTTTTTCGCTCATCCCGACCGCCAACGCCTTTTCGGCCTCCAAACCTTGTTCCTTGGCGTATTCGCGGACGTCCTGCGTGATCTTCATCGAGCAGAAATGCGGGCCGCACATCGAGCAAAAATGGGCGAGTTTCGCACCTTCTGCCGGAAGCGTTTCGTCGTGATATTCGCGGGCAATGATGGGGTCAAGAGCAAGATTGAATTGGTCTTCCCAGCGAAATTCGAAGCGTGCTTTTGAAACCGCGTTATCGCGTATCTGCGCTCCCGGATGGCCTTTTGCCAGGTCTGCGGCGTGTGCCGCGAGCTTGTAAGTGATAACGCCGTCTTTGACGTCTTTTTTATTCGGCAAGCCGAGATGCTCTTTTGGCGTAACGTAGCAGAGCATCGCACAGCCGAACCAGCCGATCATTGCCGCGCCGATGCCGGACGTGATGTGGTCATAGCCGGGAGCGATGTCCGTCGTCAGCGGCCCGAGTGTGTAAAATGGGGCCTCGCCGCAGACCTCGAGCTGCTTGTCCATGTTCTCTTTGATGAGATGCATCGGCACATGTCCCGGTCCTTCGATCATCGTCTGGCAATCCATTTCCCAGGCAATTTTGGTCAGTTCGCCAAGCGTGTCGAGTTCGGCAAATTGAGCTTCGTCGTTTGCATCCGCAATGCTGCCCGGCCGCAACCCGTCGCCGAGAGAGAATGAGACGTCATACTCCTGCATGATCTCGCAGATTTCTCTAAACCTTGTGTATAAGAAGCTTTCCTTGTGATGCGCGAGACACCATTTAGCCATGATCGAGCCGCCACGAGAGACAATTCCCGTCGTCCGCTTCGCCGTCATCGGAATGTAAGGAAGCCGCACGCCAGCGTGGATAGTAAAATAATCAACGCCCTGCTCGGCCTGCTCGATCAAGGTATCGCGATAAATTTCCCACGTCAGGTCCTCGGCTTTGCCGTTAACTTTTTCAAGCGCCTGATAGATAGGGACTGTCCCGATCGGAACCGGCGAATTTCGCAATATCCATTCCCGTGTCGCGTGAATGTTCTTCCCCGTCGAGAGGTCCATTACGGTGTCGGCTCCCCACAGCGTTGACCAGCGCATCTTCTCGACCTCTTCCTCGATAGACGATGCAATTGCCGAATTACCGATATTTGCATTTATTTTGACAAGGAAATTGCGGCCGATCGCCATTGGCTCGCTTTCCGGATGATTGATGTTATTTGGGATAATTGCTCTCCCGCGGGCGACCTCATCGCGAACAAATTCAGGCGTGACAAATTCGGGGATCGATGCTCCGAATGGCTCGCCCCTATGTTGATGATTCATCGAACTGCGGTCACTGCGCTCAGATAGCGTAAGATGGTCGAACACGTGCTGGCGGCCGAGGTTCTCGCGGATCGCGACATACTCCATTTCCGGCGTAATGATACCTTGTCGGGCATAGTGCATTTGCGTAACGCATTGTCCGGCCTTTGCTCTAAGCGGTGCTCGGCGGAGTCCGGGGAATTCTTCCAAAGTGCCGCGTTCGTTGGCTTTTGCGATCTCTTCGGCTCCTTTGGTCAAATATCCGTTATCCTGGGGCAGCACTTCGCGTCCGGTATATTCCTCAACGTCGCCGCGTCCGACGATCCAATCGCGTCGAAGTGCGGGGAGGCCTTCGCGGACATCGTGTTTGTGGCCCGGATCTGTCCACACACCGCTCGTGTCATAGACGCGGACCGGTGGGTTCTCCTCCAGATTGCCGTCAAAATCTTTTGACGGACTAAGAGCTATCTCCCGAAAAGGAACGCGAATATTTTGGCTGGAATGATTAACGGTATTGCCGTTAGTTTCGACGTAAATCTTACGCGAATTCGGCAGTTTCACTTCATCGCTGGTTTTTTCAATTTGATCTGTCACGCCCTTTCTTTGTACGGGCTTCTGCACTTCTGTTTCGTTCATTGTTTTTCTCCCTTCGTCGGTATTATCCGCATCAGGTTTTTAGGGTCTTGTTCGCTCGAACAACTCTCAGCTTCGCGGCTCCCCTGAAAACTTTTGCTTGCTTAACTATTTTATCAATTCAAGCCGCGAAAGGCGACTTGTATCGACCTTACCGACTTCTACGTTTTTTACAAACGGCTTAATCTCACCTAGAATTTAACTGGTCAATGGATAACATCGAAAAGACAATCGACATTATTAACCGAATGACGAAAGATGGCGTGATTGAGAATTACGCTTTAGGCGGAGCGACGGCCGTTATTTTCTACACCGAGCCGATTGCCACCGAAGATATTGATATATTCGTTCATGTCAGACAGGAAGGACAAATTATTTTGATGGAATTTCAACCGATTTTCGATTACCTGCGCAAGCTTGGTTACGAAATAAAGGGCGAACATGTTTACATCGAAGGGTTTCCTGTTCAGTTTTTACCCGTCACTAAAGATTTGATTAACGAAGCCCTGATTGAAGCGAATGAATTTAAATTAAGCGGCGGTGTTAAGGTCAGGGTGATGAGTCCCGAATACCTGGTGGCGATTATGCTCGACACCGGTCGAATGAAGGATTTTTTACGTATAAATGTTTTCCTCCTACACGATGCAGTCAATCTTGAAGAACTACAAATCGTGCTTGAAAAACACAATCTAGCCGAAAAATGGCGAAAAAATATTGAGCGGTTTCAAATATGAGAAACAAAAGCACAATCGATCTGGAACAAATCAATGAAAGCATTAAGGCGAACAAAAACAAGTTTCGCGAGTATCAACGCGGGCTGTCTTTCGGTGAAAAAATGCGAATTGCCTTTTCCCTTGCGGAACGCGATAAAAATATCCGTTGTGCCGTTCTCTTGCCCAAAACGAAAATGAATTTAACGAGTTAATATGAAAAAATCTTTCTTTGTAATTTTTATGATCATGGCCGTTTGCGTCGGTTTTTCATCTGCGCAAAAAAGAAAACGCACGGTTCATCGTAAAAGGTGCGTAATAGTAAAACGAATAATAGTTAAGAAAATAATGAGTAATCCAACAAATAATTCGGCGGCGGCAACTACTGCTTCCGGGTTGACCTACATTGTGACCAAACACGGCGACGGCGCTCAGCTTAAAGCTGGTGATGAAGTCATTGTCAATTACACCGGAATGCTGACAAACGGCAAAAAGTTTGACAGTTCGCTTGATCGCGGACAGCCGTTTTCGTTTCCGCTCGGTGCGGGCCGCGTAATAAAAGGTTGGGACGAAGGCCTGCAGAAACTCCGAATTGGCGATCATGCAACACTTATCCTTCCATCGACGATCGCCTATGGCTCCCGCGGCGCCGGTGCGGACATTCCGCCTGACGCTACGCTGATATTCATAATCGAAGTCATCGGGATAAAATAAGTGAAAAATTAAAAGCTAAAAGTGAAAAGTTTTGAAAGAATTTTTACTTTCGGTTCTTTTATTTTTTGACTTTTTACTTTTATGAATATCCTTTCGCTTGAAAATGTCAGCAAAAACTTTGGTTTCCGACCGCTGTTCGAAAACGTGACGCTTGGCCTCGAGGATCGCGACAAGATCGGCATTATCGGGGCCAACGGTTCGGGTAAAACGACATTACTGCGCGTCATTGCTGGCCTTGAGGAAAGCGATTCCGGCAAGGTCGTCCGCAGTACTGGCAAGACTTTGGCCTTTCTAGCGCAGAATCCGTCCTTTGATGACGAATCGACCGTTCTCGAAACGATCTTTACCTCCAGCGGCGGCGTGATGAAGCTGATCGCCGATTACGAGGACCTTTGCCACACGCTTGCCGTCACCGAAGCTCCCAACGCGAAAATGCTCGAAAAACTGTCTGACCTGCAGCATGAACTTGAGATGTCCGGCGGATGGGAGATCGAGACCAATGCCCGCAATGTTCTGACGCGGCTCGGCATCACCGATACTTCGGTGAAGATGAAACACCTTTCCGGCGGCCAGCGAAAACGTGTCGCTCTTGCGCATGAACTGATCTTCAAACCCGACATCCTGATCCTCGACGAACCGACTAATCATCTCGATGCAGACACTATCGAATGGCTCGAAGATTATCTCGCACGTTATACGGGTGTGCTTTTGCTGGTCACGCATGACCGTTATTTTCTCGACCGTGTGACCAACCGCGTGCTTGAGATCGACCGTGGTGCAATTCAAAGTTTTGCCGGAAATTATGCCTATTATCTGGAAAAAAAGGACGAGCAGGAAACGCTGCGGATGACCGAAGGGCACAAGCGTGAGCAGCTAATTCGGAAAGAGCTCGCCTGGCTGCGGCGCGGCGCAAAAGCCCGAACGCGCAAGTCAAAACACAGAATTGCCGCCGCATATGACCTAATGGAACAGCCGAAGGAAAAGGCCAAAGCCGAGGTCGATATTGCCATCGGCTCAAAACGTCTTGGCTCAAAAGTCATTGAGCTAAACAATATTGCCAAAGCTTACGGTGATATTACGCTGATAAAAAACTTCACATATCTGTTGAAACGCGACGACCGCATAGGTATCATCGGCCCGAACGGCTCCGGCAAGACCACGCTTTTGGAGATCATCACCGGACGGACGCAGCCGGACAGCGGCGAGGTCGAGACCGGTCAAACGGTCGCGGTCGGCTATTATGATCAGGAAAGCCGGGCGCTAAATGACGATCAGCGGGTCATAGATTATATCCGTGATATTGCCGAATATGTGACGACCGTGGACGGCGTGCAGATAACGGCGGGCAAAATGCTCGAACGCTTTCTCTTCACGCCAGCAATGCAGTACGCGGTCATCGGTAATTTGTCCGGCGGCGAGCGGCGGCGGCTTTATCTGTTGCGGATATTAATGGATACGCCGAACGTTTTGCTGCTCGACGAACCGACAAATGACCTCGATATCCCGACGCTTATCGCGCTTGAGGAATATCTCGACGATTTTGGCGGCGCTCTCGTTGTCGTTAGTCACGACCGGTATTTTCTTGACCGCACGATTGACAATATCTTCAAATTCGAAGGCGAAGGCCAGATCCGCGAATATGCCGGCGATTATTCAGCCTATCTCGAAGCCCTAAATAGGGCGGAAATGACCGATCCAATTGCGAAGCCCACACCGGCAAAAGTGAAGCCGGAGAATGATCCAGCGGCAGAAGCACCTAAGTTCCAAAAACGGACCTTCAAGGAAAAGCGCGAACTCGAAGAGATCGAAAAGAGCATTGCCGCCACTGAAACACGGCTTCCGCAGATCGATGCCGATATGATAAAGCACGCCAGCGACGCCGGAAAGCTTCATCTTCTTTTCGAAGAGCAAAAAAATTTGGAGACCCAATTGGAAACCAGTCTGACCCGCTGGGCGGAGCTGGCAGAAAAGGCCGAATAAGAATAGTTTAGGCCTCGCTGGGTGTGTAATGTTAAAGAGGTTGTTCAAAAAAGATCTATGAATAAATTTGGCTTATATTTATTTTTGTTTTCGGCGATTGCGTTTGCTTGTGGAAATGCACAGCCGACGGGCGGCTTTGAAGATCAAATTTTTGAAACACAGGACAAAGAAACACGTTTTCGCGTCGAAACGTTTATCAGCGGCCTTGAGGTCCCCTGGGGATTTGCCTTTCTGCCGAATGGAAATATGCTCGTCACGGAGCGTCCTGGCCGCGTCCGCATTATCGAAAACGGCAAATTAAAGCCCGAACCTGTTTTCAACGTTCCCGATGTCGAGCCGAAAGGCGAAAGCGGCCTGATGGACGTTTCACTTCATCCAGATTTTGCTAAAAACGGCTTCGTCTATATTTCCTACGCATACAGCAAAGACGGCAGATTTGTTCGCGTCGTGCGTTATAAATTTGACGGCAAAACTTTTTCTGGCCCCAAAACTATTATCGAAAATATTCCGGCTGCTCAATTTCATGCCGGAACACGGGCGCGTTTCGGCCCGGACGGCAAATTGTATATCACTACCGGCGATTCGACCGAGCGCGGACTCGCCCAGCAGATGGATTCGCTGGCTGGCAAGACTTTGCGGCTGAATGACGACGGCACGATCCCGAACGACAATCCTTTTATCGGCAAACAAGGATCGAGGCCTGAGATCTGGACGCTCGGGCATCGAAACTCACAGGGAATTGCGTGGCAGCCGTTGTCCGGCCTGATGTTTCAGACCGAGCACGGACCCAGCGGATTTGACGGACCGGGCGGCGGCGATGAAGTGAATATCGTCGAACGCGGAAAGAATTACGGCTGGCCGGTGATCCATCACCAGGATGCAAAAGCGGGCCTCGAATCGCCGCTGCTCGAATACACGCCGGCGTGTGCGCCGGCCAGCGGAATGTTCTACAACGGCAGTGTATTTCCGGCATTCAAAGGAAATTTCTTTTTTGGCTGTCTGCGCGGCGCGCGGATCATCCGCGTTGTGCTGAATGGGAGAAATGTTGTAGCTCAGGAAAACCTGCTCGAAGGAACTCTTGGCCGCATCCGCGAAATGGCCGAAGGGCCCGACGGAAATATCTATTTTTCCACATCGAACCGCGACGGCCGCGGCTCGGCAGTGAAAGATGATGATAGGATAATGCGGATTTTACCTTTACAAAACACTCCTAAAGGTATTGAATAATTAGTTACAATGTTGTCTAAAGTAGTTATCGTTGACTACGGATCAGGAAATCTAAACTCGGTCAAAAGAAGCCTGGACCGGATGAGGGTGAATTCCGTTGTTTCGTCCGATTATCGGGATATCATTAATAGTGACAAAATTATCCTCCCAGGAGTGGGCCATTTCGGAAAGGCGATGTCTAATTTGAAGGAACTTCATTTACTGGATTCACTGCATGAAGCTGTTTTAGTAAAACAAAAACCAATTCTTGGGATATGCCTCGGGATGGAGTTGATGGCAAAAAGTAGCGAAGAGGGAAATGCGGCCGGTCTCGGGTGGTTTGATGCGGAAATTATCGAATTTCATACCTCGGACAAAAACCGGTATAAGGTGCCCCATATGGGCTGGAATAAAATATCAATAAAAAAGAATAGCCCCCTTATGAAGAATATCGTTGAGTTTTCGGAATTTTACTTTGTTCATTCATATCATCTAAAAACCAACGATGAATCTGATTTATTAAATGAAACGAAATACGAGGTTACATTTCCGTCAGCCATCGAGAAAGACAATATATTCGGCGTACAATACCACCCTGAAAAAAGCCACGATGCCGGAGATCAGTTACTAAAGAATTTTATTGAATTGTAATGTTTCGACCCAGGATCATACCCGTTTTACTACTAAGAGATCGGATTTTAGTAAAATCAATTCAATTCAAAAAACATAGATATATCGGCGATCCGGTCAACGCCGTGAGAATTTTTAATGATCTCAAAGCTGATGAATTGATATTTTTAGACATCGAGGCGTCAAAGAATAACAGACTGATTTCATTGGATTTTGTAAAAAATGTCGGGGAAGAAGCGCGGATGCCCTTTTGTGTCGGCGGAGGGGTAAGATCGATCGAAGATATTAGGGCCATAATAGGGGCCGGGGCAGAAAAAGTAGTAATAAATACATACGCAGGCCAGAACCCTGATTTTATCCGGGAAGCTTCGGAAACTTTTGGCTCGACGACCATCGTTGTATGCATAGATGTAAAAAAGAAGATTTTTAAAGGCGACCAAACATGGATTTTGAACGGCACCAGATCAACCGCGTTTACACCGTTAGAGTTTGCACGGCTTATGGAGAAGAATGGCGCCGGCGAGTTGATAATTCAATCCATTGATAAAGACGGAATGATGGACGGATATGAGATTGATCAAATCAGATCTATATCGGCAGAAGTAAATGTTCCGGTTGTAGCGTTAGGCGGGGCCGGAAACAAAGAACATTTAATAGAGGCATATCGAGACGGAAACGCAAATGGATTGGCAGCCGGCAGCTTGTTTGTTTATCAAAGCAAAAAACGCGGCGTACTGATCAATTATCCTGAAAAAAACGAGTTAGTGTTTGGATAATTTGCAGTTTTACGCTTTTTGTATAAAAGTTGCCGAACTAATTACGATTGGTTGATTGCACGACAGACTACAAATATCTCCGTCCAAAAGGTTTATGTCCATCACAAGAGACTATCAGCATTGCAGCCGTTGTGTGATGGACACAACAGACCTCCAGATTACTTTCGATGAAAGTGGTCAATGTAACCATTGCATCGAGTTCTTGAATAAACGGGCAAAACATAAATACAACGGCCATGAAAGTGATCTGTCGCTGGACCGGATTGTAAATACCATTAAACGGGCCGGTAAAGGCCAGGAATATGACTGTGTAATTGGAGTGAGCGGAGGGGCCGACAGCAGTTATCTCGCATATATTACTAAGGATAAAGGATTGCGGCCGTTAGCAGTTCATATGGATAATGGCTGGAATTCTGAGAAAGCCGTACTAAATATTAAGAGCATTACAAACAAACTGGGAATTGATTACGAAAGCTACGTTTTAGACTGGGTAAGTTTCAAGGATCTCCAGCTCTCGTTTTTACGGGCCTCAGTTCCGGAAGCCGAAACTCCGACGGATGTTGCAATTCCGGCTGCACTCCATCATTTCGCGGCGAAATATAACATTAAATACATAATTAGCGGAGGAAATTTGGCGACCGAAGGCATATTGCCAAAAAGCTGGCACTATAACGCGAAGGATCTGACATACTTCAACCATATTCGTAAAACCTTTGGCGCCGGAAACGTAAAAAATTTTCCGACCTTTGGATACGGAAGAGAAATTTACTATAAGTTGATAAACGGGATAAGAGTGATTTATCCGCTTAATTATGTGCGGTTTACAAAAAAGGCTGCCATCGATCTACTGGAAGAAAAACTTGACTGGAAAAATCCCGGCGGAAAGCATTATGAATCAAGGTACACGAGATTTATTCAATCATATTACCTATACGAGAAGTTCGGTATAGATTACCGTCGGGCAAGTCTGGCTACGCAAATCTGTTCCTGTGAGATCCATCGCGACGATGCAGTTGAACAATTGAAAAGTAAACCATTTAATACCCAGATAATAGAAGAAGAGAAGCAGTATATTTCAAAGAAACTCGGTGTCACACAAGATGAATTTGAAAAAATTTTAACGCTGCCGGCCAAATGGTACTGGGATTATCCAAATGATGAAAAGAAACTCGGTTTTATCTATGATGCTTATAGAATGATTTTCAAAAAGGAAAAGTTAGGTTGAAACTGATAAGTGCAGATCGTTTCTCAAAAATAGTATCAACCGAATCGATGGGGAAGCAGAGAAAACAAAAAAACTACTTCTCGCTTTCGAGCATCTTTTTTGCTTCCAAAAGTTCCGCTTTGTGAGCGTCCGTCACGACGGGGTAATGCATATTCAGCGATTCCAGCTTCTGTACAATTATTTCGGAGACGGCGAGGCGGGTGAACCATTTTTTGTCCGCCGGGATGATGTACCAGGGGGAATTTTTGGTCGAGGTCGCTTCGATGGCGTCGCGGTAGGCGTTCATATAATCGTCCCACATGACCCTTTCTTTGGCATCACCGGCGGAAAACTTCCAATTTTTCTCAGGTATATCGATCCGTTCGAGAAAACGTTTTTTCTGCACTTCTTTTGAGACATTCAAAAAGAATTTTATGACGTGCGTGCCGTTTGCGGCCAGCATATCTTCCCAATTGCGGATCTGGTTATAACGGTTTTTCCATATATTCTTGTCATTTTTTATCTCATCGGGAAGCTGCTGGCTATATAAAATTTGCGGATGGACCTTCACGACCAGAACTTCCTCGTAATGCGAGCGGTTAAAGATGCCGATCCGCCCGCGTTCGGGGGTGTTTTTTGCACACCGCCACAGAAAATCATGATCAAGCTCCTCCGCCGAGGGCTGTTTGAACGCTACGACCTGGCAGCCCTGAGGATTTATACCGCTCATGACATGTTTGATCGCGCCATCTTTGCCGGCGGCGTCCATCGCTTGAAAAATTATCAAAAGTGAGTGAACATTTTGTGCATAAAGCATGTCCTGCAACTCGGCCAGGCGGGCGACATTTTTTTCAAGGTCCTTAACGGCTTCTTTTTTGTCGGTAAAATCACCTGTGAAATCGGTCGGGTGATCCTTAAGATCGACTTTTTTTCCTTCGGCGGCGAGAAATTTTTCTATTTTCATATTGTCTACAGATTAACACACATGAATACAGGGAAATCAATAAGATTTGGACTAGGAATTTTCATAATCGGCATTATGGCCATGATCGCGGCGCCACAAGTAAAACTGGTTCCCCAAAAGGTCGTATTAAAAAACGGAAAAGCGTTCAATCTTAATCTTCCGGCGGAATTCGAGGTGGTGCCGGCCGCCGAAGGCCTGAAACGGGCCCGCTTTTTCGCCAGATCTCCCGACGGGCGAATCTTCGTTACGGATATGTATAATCTGACCGACAATAAACGCGGTGCGGTTTATATTCTCGATGGATGGAACGCCAGCACCGGTAAATTCAGCACGGTTGTTCCTTATATGACCGGCCTGCATAATCCGAACAGTCTGCAATTTTATAAGGGTGAAAATGGTCAGGATTGGCTTTATCTTGCCGAAACCGAAAAGCTGACACGGCGGAAATTTACGAATGGCGAAACTAAGCCGACCGATGGCGATCCGCAAACTATTGCGACATTTCCCGATTACGGCCTCAGCTACAAATACGGCGGCTGGCACCTGACGCGGACGATCACATTCGCCCCAAACGGCAAGCTTTATGTATCTGTCGGCAGTAGCTGCAACTCGTGCGTCGAAAAGGAAAAGGTACGGGCAAGCATCATTGAAATGAATCCAGATGGAAGCGGACAGCGACAGTTTGCAAAAGGTTTGCGAAACGCCGTCGGGCTGAAATGGATCGGAAATTTTCTATGGGCGACGAATCAAGGCTCCGATCATCTTGGCACCAACCGCCCCGATGAAACATTTTATGCGGTAAAAGCGGGTGCCGATTACGGCTGGCCCTACTGCCATTCTGGAAACGGCAAAATATTCGCCGATCCGAAAATAAAACGTCCCGAAGGCTGCAAAGCGGTCTCCTCACCATATGCCTTTTTTCCGGCCCGAAGTTCGGCACTTGGCTTTGATTATTTCGATGAAGCGGATACTGCTGCCGTTATAAAAGACGCTTTTCTGGTTTCGCTGCATGGTTCGACAAACAAAGCGACCGGCCACGGATACAAGATCGTCATCATGCGAAAAGGCCAAAAGCCGCAGGATTTTATGACAGGTTTTCTAAATGGCGGCACGGTCAACGGGCGTCCGTGCGACATCTTGAAACTCGGTGCAAACTCTTTTCTATTTACCGATGATCACCGCGGAGTTGTGTATTACGTCAGAAAACGCAGATAGCTCCCGCCTTGGCAAAGGAGTGGGAGATTTTATCAATGTTTTAGCGGCCATTATCCATCCTTGCTTCTGCAATTGATTTACGATTTACTATTTATTGAATTATGAATATAGGAATTACGGTTTACCCAACATACGGCGGCAGTGGAATTGTCGGTTCGGAACTTGGACGTGAGCTTGCCGAACGCGGGCACAACGTCCATTTTATCTCATCCGTGCTGCCGACACGGGTGACGGAACTCGGCGAGCGCGTGCATTTTCACGAGGTCGAGATGATGTCGTATCCGCTGTTCGAGCATCAGCCTTATGACCTTGCCCTCGCCACAAAGATGGCGACGGTCGCCCGCGCCGAAAAACTCGATCTGCTGCATGTCCACTATGCAATTCCACATTCGATCAGCGCGATCCTTGCCCGCGAATCGATCAAAGAAAAGCGATATGTTCCAGTGATCACAACGCTGCACGGCACGGACATAACGCTCGTCGGAGCGGATCGCAGCTATCTGCCGATCACGCGCTACGGCCTTCAGCAATCGGACGGGGTGACGGCAGTTTCGAAGTTCTTAAAACGTGCGACCATCGAAACCTTTGATTTTGATGATGTCGAGGTAATACCAAATTTCATCTGCGGTTCACATTACAAGCGGATCGAGGGTTCACCGCTTCGTGGCGAACTCGCCCCAAATGGTGAAAAGCTGCTCGTCCACGTTTCCAATTTTCGACCTGTTAAGCGTCCGGCAGATTGCGTTGAGATCCTTGCAAGAGTAAGAAAAGAAGGTGAGAACGTCCGCTTAATAATGGTTGGCGACGGCCCGGAACGCTCGGCACTTTCATACCGGGCGGAACAGCTTGGCGTAAAAAAAGACACGATATTTGTCGGCAAACGCTCAAATATTTCCGAATATCTTGGCATATCCGACGTATTTCTCCTGCCGTCGGAATTGGAATCGTTCGGCCTTGCCGCGCTTGAGGCCCAGGCCTGCGAACTGCCTGTGATCGCAACCCGTATCGGCGGGATACCGGAGGTCGTCAACGACGGGGAAAGCGGATTTTTGAGCGATGTCGGGGACATTGAAAAGATGAGCACCGACACGCTGAACCTGCTAAATGACGAAGAAATGCGGCGTAATTTTGGCCAAAAGGGGCGCGAACTCGCAGTGCAAAGATACAGCACTAACAAGATCATTCCGCATTACATCAGCTTTTATGAAAAGGTGATGCAGAAAGCCGGAAAGCAGGCCGTTGGAACGAAGGCTCCCTAGTCTGCTACGCTGTACACTGCAAAAAGTTGAATTAACCACACGCACCCATTCCGATTTTTATGCTCAAACGCTATATGCACAATCGCGAAAGGCATTTCGCTATGCTCAATGACAATCGTGTGGTGCGCCCGTTTGATTGGGGAACGGAGTTCATCACCGATCACCCGAACGGTGACGATCCGCGAAAACTGTTTAGCGAATATTCCAAAAAGATGGTCGCAAATAGCGACGAATTTTTCTTTTCACCGGAAATTAGCGATTTCGAGCTTCGAGACGCTCAACTGTCCTGGACAAGCGGCGTCGAAACGCCTTCGGTCGAAAATAACACGGCTTATGCCACTTATTTTCCACACGAGACCAACAAAAAATCTGCCGTTTTGGTCCTGCCGCATTGGAACGCAAAGGCCGGGACGTATTTCGATCTGTGCAAATTTTTTAATAAGGTCGGGCTGTCGGCTTTGCGGCTGACGCTGCCGTATCACGAAGAGCGGATGCCGCCGGAACTGGAACGGGCCGATTATCTTGTCCCGCCGAATGTCGGGCGGACGCTGCAATCGTTGCGGCAATCTGTCGTCGATACCCGTTCGGCTGTTCGGTGGCTGAAACAGCAGGGCTATGAAAAGATCGGCGTTGTCGGCACAAGCATCGGTTCATGCGTTGGTTTTTTTGCGTTTGTTCACGATCTGACGATCGACGCGGCCGTGTTTAATCATGTTTCGGGCTATGTCGCCGACGTGGTCTGGAACGGCATTACGACCTATCACGTCAAACAAGGCATCGGCGACAATGTCGAACTGGACGAACTCCGCGAATACTGGCTGCCGATCTCGCCGATGTCATATCTCGAAAAGCTTTCAAAATTGCCGCCACGCCCGCAGCGATATATCTATACGCTCTACGATCTCAGCTTTCCCATCGATCTTTCTATGGATGTAATGCGCGAACTAAAACGCCTGAAAATAAAACACAGCAAAGCCGCGATCCCATGCGGCCATTACACGTTGGGCGAAAAACCATGGGTATATCTGGATGGATATAAAATTATTTCCTATCTGCGGAAACATTTACGGTAATCAAAAATCAATTTTTCCCGATGAAGAAAAATTATATATAAGAATTCCCTTAGTACGAATTCTCCAGTTTGCGGCCATGAATGTTGGAGCAAAGATCGCATTCTGAGCAGATTTAAGCGCCGCTACGCCAAGTAAAGGGTGTCCAGAAATGACTTTAGCCAGAACAACTTTACCTTCCAAAATATCAATAATTACCTGAACGACAACTTTCCCCGCACAACGACAACTTTTTGGAAATTCGGGTCTTGGAATGAATTTGGCTTTTTTATTTACAATTCCGGCATCGAAGCATTTTTTTTCAGGTAAAAAATTATAAATAACAATTCCTCTTGTTTTAAATGGTATTTCATACATAGTCGCAAATTTGGCTTTCTTAACCGCTTCGACAGCCGATTCGTGCAAAAGTTCATTACCTGAAATAGGTTTTGCTTCAATAATATTGCCATCTTCGCTAATAAGGATTTCGATCTCGACCTGACCATACGCACATAGATCCTTTAACTTTTGTGAATACTGTGGCTTGGGAAGATATGTCGCTCGACCATTGACTATACCCAGTTTCGATTTAGCTTGCTTTTTGATCTCACGCGTTGAAGGGGTGATCTTATAGACGAGTATGCCAGTTAACTTTTTTAACAATCCATCGTGAGCAGGCAGTCTAAACTTGGCCTTCAGCGAAGCGTTTTCAAGCATCCGGCGAAAGTAAGGATGGCCGAAAATTGCCTTTGCCGATTCAACATTCCCTTTTCCGTCAATAACGATCTGTACGCCAACCTCCCCTGTATATTTATGCGGACCGTATCCAACGTAACTCGGATATTCAGGATTTGGCAGAGTAATAAGAATTCCTTCGCAATTACGACACGTAATGACCTTGATCGAACCAGGAGTTTCGGATTGAGAATAGATCGTTACTGCACAAGCGAGAATAGCGGCAAAAATTGTTGCGTAGAGAAGCAATTTCATTTGTTTATAATTAGACACCAAACAAACTCGAATGTTCCACCTGGCATCCAAAGAATGATAAACTTCATTCCATTTACTGATGACCGGACTGGCCGAAAAACACTTGAGTATTATCGACCCGGCAATTGGGCGCCTGTTGTCGCGGGCGGTGAATTCGCGTGGTTTGAAGGCGGACAACTTGCAGCCGCGGATCGCAGCTTCGCTCGATAAATTGCTTTTTAAAGACGATGCAGGTGCGGGCATCAATGAAATAAAGGCGTTCATCGCTGATATTCGTGCTGATGATCTATGTCTGATCATCGCCTGCGAACTTGGAGATGAGAAGGCTTGGGAGGACCTGGTCGCAAATTTCGATTCGACGGTAAGATCGGCGGCCCGCAAAATTTCCTCTAATAGTGAAGACGCGGAAGACCTGGCAAGTTCTATTTGGGCAGAGCTTTATGGGTTGCGGCAGGACGCGGACGGTAACAAAAAAAGTAAACTGGCATATTATTCTGGGCGCGGAAGTTTGGCGGGTTGGCTGCGTGCGGTCGTCTCGCAGCTGGCGGTCGATCAATTCAGAAAACAGTCTAAATTTGTCCAGATCGAAGAAGACCGCGAGTTTGAGAATTTAGCGAACGAGGCGGCAGGGCATGCAGAAAACGGCTTTGTTTCACACACGGAAAACCCGGAAGAAATTTTCAGCGAAAAGCAGGCCGCGGCGGATGTTTCGCAGGCACTGCAAAAAGCCATCAGATCGCTCGATGCGGAAGACTGCCTTATCCTCAAGCTATATTATTTTGACGATCTAAAGCTCAAAGACATCGCTAGCAGTTTCGGCTATCACGAAGCGACGGCCAGCCGAAAGCTTGTGCGTGTACAAACTGAAGTAAGAAGATCGGTGGAAAAAAATTTACGCGTCTCGCATGGCTGGACAGAAACAGAGGTAAAACATTATCTGTCGGAAACGGCATTAAAACTTGGGATCAGCTTTGAAACGTTGTTTACAATACTGTTGTTCATGGGTTTTCTGCAAGATTTGCGACTTTGAGCCGTTCTTTAGATGGGTTAGGAAACCTTTGCCACAGAGAACAGTAAGGTTTTGAGAAATCGTGTTTCTCCAGACTCTTTTGTGGCTGATATGAAATGGACCTGGATTTCGACAAAGAAATAGACACCCTACTGCGCAAGGCGCGGGATGATCGCGGTATGAATGGCGGCGACACGGCGGAAATGCATCTTGACGCTGACGGTATCGCCGCGTTTGCCGAAAATGCTTTGCCGGAAAAGACGCGCGTGGTTTTTACGATGCATTTGGCGGATTGCGGCCGGTGCCGGAAAATTCTTTCAAATGTTATTGCAATGAATGTCGAAGCAGGGCCTGAAACTGCTTTTGTAGCTGCGCCTGTGATGGCCGCCGCAAGTGTTCCGTGGTACCAAAAGCTTTTTGTTTTCCCGAATATGGCTTATGTAATGGGCAGTCTGGTGCTGTTATTCGGCGGATTTTTTGCTTATTCGGTTTTGCTGAATTCGGAGGGTTCCCTTAATTCAGAAGTTTCGCAGGTCGCCGATACGCAGCAAAAGCAAAGCGGCCCCAGCGCGATATTTGATGAACCGAACTCCCCGGCGGCTGCCAATACGGCAATGAATTCCGCGAATGCGATGTCTTCCGCCGAAAACAAAATGGTAGATCCTCCAAGTTCGATCAAAAGAAAGGAAGTCACGGCACCCGATGTAAATTCGGCACCTGCTGCGGCCAGAAGCACTACTGATGTCCTTATAAGCAGGGAAGATACGTCTGAGCGTGACAAAAATATGACTTTGGATGGTGTTGATGCTATGAGCGGTAAGCCGGCCCCGCTACCCTTTACGGCTGTTCCGGAAGATCGTGCTAAAGATGAAAAGGGCGATATGGCACTTGTCAAGAATAAAAAGAACAAGGCGGATGATAAGCAAGATTCACTTTTACTTTCCACCCGTCAGATGAGCGAAATGCCGCTCTCAGATGCTCGCGGCCGTGCCAAAACCACCGGTCCCCGCAACAACCAACAGAACATTACGCAAAATCAGGCAGCGAATGAGTCCGAGGCCTCCGTGACGCGATCCGTCGGCGGGAAAAATTTTCAGCGTAAAGAAGGTGTTTGGTATGATTCGGCCTATCACGGACAAACTACGGTCAACATCGGACGCGGCACCGATGCATTTAAGAAACTCGATGCCGGGTTGCGCACGATTGCAAATACGCTTGACGGAGTTGTCGTAACTGTCTGGAAGAATAAAGCATACCGGATTCAATAACCTTCCTCACAATTTCAATTTCGGATAAGGTTGTTTTTATGATCTGCATTTATCTGTGGTAATCTTTGGTTAATTCTTTCTTCGCCAAACAATATGAAAACAAAATACTTTTTTTCGATGCTTTTGTGTCTGTTAGTTTTTGCGACTGCTTTTTTTGCCCAGGACCGGACAAAAAAACCTAATCCTGAGATCGCAAAGATGTTTGCCGCCGTTTCCCCCAAACGGATCGAAGCGGACATTCGCAAACTTGTCTCGTTCGGCACGCGCAATACGCTTTCCGAGCAGGATGATCCGACGCGCGGCATTGGTGCGGCACGCGATTGGTTATACTCGGAATTTCAGAAAATATCCGCAGATTGCGGCAATTGCCTTATTGTCGAAAAGCAGACCTTTTTGCAGCCGAAAGCTCCCCGCGTTCCGAAGCCCACAAATTTAACAAATATCGTGGCCACGCT
This sequence comes from Pyrinomonadaceae bacterium, assembly GCA_043740295.1. Taxonomy (GTDB): domain Bacteria; phylum Acidobacteriota; class Blastocatellia; order Pyrinomonadales; family Pyrinomonadaceae; genus OLB17. The sequence goes on from JAYUCO010000001.1 coordinate 47,653, forward strand.
TAAAGGCACCACCGACCCAAATCGTATTTATGTCGTTTCCGGCCACTACGATTCGATGTGCAATCAAAACCCGACGGATGCGAAATGCGATGCTCCGGGCGCTAACGACGACGCTTCCGGTGCGGCGGCCTCGCTCGAACTTGCCCGAGTGATGTCAAAGCAAAAATTCGACGCGACGATCGTTTTTATGACCGTTGCCGGTGAGGAGCAGGGATTATTGGGTGCGACATATTTTGCAAAACAGGCGGTTGAAAAAAAGATGGACATTGCGGCGATGTTTACCAACGACATCATCGGTGGCGTCACAAGCTATAAAAATGCACCTGACCGCCAAACTGTTCGCGTTTTCGCCGAAGGTGTCCCGTCCGATGAAACCGAAGCGCAGGCGGCCACGCGCCGCAGCGTCGGCGGTGAGAACGATTCGCCCTCGCGCCAGCTTGGGCGGTATATCAAAGATGTTGCCGACCTGTATTCGCCAAAGTTTCACGCAACACTCGTTTACCGGCGTGACCGCTACGGACGCGGCGGCGACCACATTCCGTTTCTCGAAAACGGTTTCGCGGCGGTACGATTTACCGAACCGCACGAGGATTACACACACCAGCACCAAAGCGTAAAGATCGTTGACGGCGCGCAATACGGCGATCTCCCCGAATTTGTCGATTTTGGTTATGTTGCAAATGTCACGCGGATAAATCTGGCAAGTCTCGCAAACCTCGCCCTGGCTCCCGCCGAACCCAAAAATGTCGTTATAGTGACAACGCGGCTTACAAACGATACCGATCTGAAATGGGATGCCAATACCGACGGCGATCTGGCCGGCTATGAAATTGTCTGGCGTGACACCACTTCGCCATTTTGGACGAATTCAATATCCGTCGGAAATGTAACGGCTTTTACGGCAAAGGAAATGTCGAAGGACAATTATTTTTTCGGCGTTCGCGCAGTCGATAAAGCAGGAAACAGAAGTCCGGTCGTATATCCGCGTCCCGTAAGATAAGGCTTCTACGTAACGTCCGTGTGAATGAGTATCCCCATAGTCTTTGTTTATCGGACGAATTGTGCGAAAATAAATTACTCACAACTCATCAAGTGTCGGTCGTGTAAATCAAAGGGATTTTTAAAATGAATAAGCTTAGTATTAGTTTAGCAAGTGCATTTCTGCTTGCGATCTGCTGTTTCGCCTGGGTCAAAACAACCGCAAATGCGGCATTTGTTTCGCCAAATATAGTTATCAGCCAGTTTCAGGCCGGCGGCGGCACGGCTAATGACGAATTTGTCGAATTGCATAATATCGGATCGGCCCCGGTTGATCTGAACGGTTATCGCGTAGTTTACCGTTCGGCTACCGGAACAAATGACGTCGGACCTTTTGCTGTCTGGACGGCAACGACGATCATACAGCCGGGTCAATATTATCTCATCGCTTCGACAGGTTATGACGGCGGTGTTGCACCCGACATTACCTATGACCCTACGGCATGTGCATGTTCAATGGGTGCTAACGGCGGCGGCCTTGCTGTCAGGATCGGTGCTCAAAACACAGGAACGATAATCGATTCTCTCGGTTGGGGAACCGCGACGAATATCTTTGTTGAAGGCACAGTAACCTCCGCACCCGGCAACAACAACAGCCAATCCCGTAAATTGAACGGATGTCAGGATACGGACAGCAACGTCAATGATTTTGCGAACACCATTCCGGGGGCTGCGAGAAATCTTTCGGCAACGCCGATCGTCTGCGGCGGCGGCGGAACGACACTTTTTGCTGCTATCAATGCAAACCCGACCTCGGTTGTTCCGGGTGGAAATACGCTTTTGACCGTCACCGTTATACCGGCGACCACACCGCCGAGCACAGGTATTTCAGTTGCGGGTAATCTCTCCGATATTGGCGGAGTTGCCAATCAGGTATTTTTCGATAATGCGACCAATGGCGATGTGACGGCCGGTGACAATGTATTTTCGTTTTTGGCCACCATTCCATCCGGATCGGTGGGTGGGAACAGAAACGTTACCGTCGTTGCTTCCGATGCCGAGGCCCGCACCGTCAATCTCAATCAGGGCATTATAATCAACGCCCCCCTGCCGAATGACGACCCGCTCATCTTCGGCAATCCGAGCAATGCAACCGCCGATATTGTCAATGAGAATAATTACCTGCTGCAGCGGCCGCAGTATTCGCTTTCCTACAACCGCAGCCGGGCAACGCCAAATTGGGTCGCATGGCGGCTTGACAGTACCTGGGTCGGTTCAACGCCTAGACAGGACGATTACCGACCAGATACTTCGCTGCCGGCTGGATGGTATCAGGTCCTTGATACCGATTATTCGGGGTCGGGATATGACCGCGGACACATGTGTCCGTCGGGAGACAGGACCCGTTCCGTTCCAGATAATTCGGCAACGTTTCTAATGACCAATTTCATTCCGCAGCTTGCCGCCAATAATCAGGGGCCTTGGGAAGAATTTGAGAGTTATTGCCGCACTATTGTAGGCCAGGGAAATGAGATCTACATTATCGATGGCCCGGCCGGAAACATCGGGACAATAAATCAAGGCCGCATCGTCGTCCCGGCGGTAACATGGAAAGTCGTACTTATATTGCCAAACGGCTCCGATGATGTTCAAAGAGCAGGAAAAGCGACAAGGGCATTCGGTATTATCGTTCCTAACCAGCCGCCGCTCGATATAAATGCGCCGTGGCGCAATTTTAGAGTGACGGTGGACGCCGTCGAAAACCTCACCGGCTATGATTTTTTTACTCAGATCGGAAAAAATACGCAGGAAATAATTGAAAGAAGGCACGACCGGCAATAACAAAATGAGAAGAATCTATCTGGCTTTCGTTTTTAGTATTTTGTTTTTGGCCTGTAATGCCGCCGCTCAAAAAGAATATTCGATAGCTCAGGTTCAGGGCGACACTAATACTTCGCCTGTCATAGGTCAAAATGTCCGCGTTTCCGGCATCGTCACTGCCCGCGTCCGCACGGGGTTCTTTATTCAAACACCCGACGACAAATCGGACGGAAATCCAAACACTTCCGAAGGTATTTTTGTTTACACCAGGACCGATCCGCAAATTGAAACGGCGGTGGGAAGTTTGGTCTCGGTCACCGGCGATGTCGAGGAATTTCGTCGAAATAATGAACCGCTTAGCCTAACTGTAACCGAGATCTCGATGCGCAAAGGCCGCGACGAATTAAAAGTGATCTCGGCATCGAATACACTCCCTAAACCGGTAGTATTGACCGTGGCCGATTTCAAACCGAATTCTTTAGGTCAATTGGAAAAATACGAAGGGATGCGTGTTCAGGCCGCGGAACTTACGGTCGTCGCGCCGACCGGCGGACGGGTTGATATCAGGAAAGCAAGCTCGACATCGGACGGTGTTTTTTTTGCTGTTGTAAAGGGATTGCCGCGCCCTTTTCGTGAACCGGGTATGGACATCAGCGAATATAATTCTTTGGCTGAAACGGACAAATTGAAAAGCCTTTTTCCGAAACTTCCAATATTTGACGGGAATCCCGAAACGCTCCGTATCGACACTAATGAGCAGATCGGCCCCGATGCCGCTAAATCTACAAAGCTGGAGGTCACGTCTTTAACTGACATTGGCAATCTCGCCGGCGTAATGCATTATGCTTCGGGCAAATACACGATCTTTACGGATCCAAATAATAAACCGGCCCTGTCTGCATCGATCAAACCTAATCCTTTGCCCACCACGACAGAGCGTCAGATATCCGTCGCAGGAATGAATCTTGAGAATTTTTTTGACGATCAGGACGACCCATCCATCAAGGAAGACTTAGTTACGCCAGAAGGCTTTCAAAGGCGATTAAAGAAAATTTCGCTTGCGATCCGGAATGTGATGAAAAGCCCTGATGTGATAGGCGCGGTTGAGGTGGAAAATCTTAACGCATTAAAAAAACTCACCGAAAAAATAAATGCCGATACGGTTGCAAGCGGCAAAAATGATCCCAAATATGAAGCATTTCTGATCGAAGGAAATGACGGCCGTGGCATCGACGTTGGATTTTTGGTAAAAACCTCGCGCGTGAAGGTACTTGAAACAAGACAGCTCGGTAAGGGGGACAAATATAAAAACCCAAATACGAATGAGGAAAGCTTTGTTCACGACCGGCCGCCGCTAATGCTACGTGTCTCAATTGCCGACCCGAAAACCGATCAGCCGTTTGAAATTACCATAATTACCAATCACCTGAAGTCTTTCCTCGGCTACAGCGATCCAAAGCAAATGGAAAATGTGCGTCTGAAGAAACGACTTCAGGCTGAATTTCTGGCGAAATTTGTACAGGAGCGTCAAAAAGCAAACCCGAGCGAACGTATTATGCTCATCGGCGATTTTAATGCGTTTCAATTCAGTGACGGTGTGTTGGATCTGATCGGAACGATAAAAGGTAAACCAGCCGCAAAAGATGCGGTCCTGAATTTTTCCGCCGACCTTGTTGACCCCGATCTGACAGACCTTGTCGATGCGATAGATGTAAAACAGCGGTATTCATATACGTTCGACGGAAATGCCCAGGCCATTGATCACATTATCATCAACGAAGCACTGCGAAAACATATTGTTGGTTTTGGATTCGCCCGCGTAAATGCTGATTTTCCAGAAGTTTACCGCAACGATGATTCGCGCCCCGAAAGATATTCCGACCACGACCCCGCCATCGCGTATTTTACTTTCGACTCACATTAAATTGCCTCAAATAATGGCAGTTGGAAAATTGACAGGCTAAGTGCCTTATGAAATTACGACAACAATGGTCGTGCTTTCATTACCCGTAAAGGACAGCGTGATTGAGATTATCGGATTAGCTTAACTTGTCATTTTAGCCTGCGAGGAATCCTAAGCATATCGATTGTGTTCTCCCAGGTATAAATTTCGCGTTTATGACTTTGCGGCGAAGCGTAAATAGTTGTGGATTGCCGATCGGATTCGCTAAATGTAAATAGCAGTCTGCTTTCTTCAATTCCGTATATTTTTAGAGTAGTAATTATTCTGCGAACTCGAGTTTTGAGGATCGTGCGAGTCATCGAAGGTTTAAAAGAGAGCACAAAGTAAGCATTAGCATCGCTGAGTTTTGCGAGTTGTTCGGCGAGATTGGCTAATCTTTCGCGTTCTTCATTCAATGGAAGTTTGCCATATGTGTCAAACGTCAGAGGTGTTCCGGGATTAAACCAAATCTGAAACGACGCATTCGCACTGTTCAAACACTTTTGCGGCAATCCATCCACCTTTAAGGAAACTTTAATTTTCATTCCATTTAAATCTTCGCTTGCTAAGAATGAAACGACAGCCTTTCCCTGTTTATTGAAAGGTATATTTGGATGAAACGTCCAGATATATTTAATCTCCGAATTGTGAGGCAGCCCGATATTGGCACTTATGTTGTAAGTATCACCCAGACCTAGATAGGAACCAGCTGGCGTAACAATTTCAATCTGGGGACACGAATTTGCTGATTGATTTTGCCCTCGCAGGACATTAGACGTTACCAGAAATGTTAAGACAATTAACCAAAAGTGTTTCATAAACACAAACCTACTGTTACGAATTCCAGCCAGTCTTACTTTTAACCGCGTTTTTCTTCGACGGATGTTCTATCGGTTTAGCCCTGTCTTTTTTAAGTTTAGTTCGGATATACTCTTTGAGTTCAACAAAGGTCATATTCTGTGTTTCAGAACTTATTTTGTCCCGTATGTCGCGCATCATTTTTACCGCATCAAAGGTTTTTTCTTTTTTAATCGTTTCCATAATTGATAAGGTCCTTAGGACTTCTAATTTCCAGCATTTGGTAGCCCGATCGAAGGTTTACCGAATTATATCCTTTTATTCGTTCCAAGTTTACAATATGTTTAAAATTCCAACTCGCTAAAACGTCCACTTTGTTTACGGTTGCTAATGCAATGTGCCTGCAATCTTCTAAACTTGTTTTTCCAACCACATTTTCTGCAATATAGCTTTCAGCTAGTTCAATCGCTTCTTCCGTCAATTCTATACGTTCAAACTTGTCGGCAGAATAGTTGTGAAGTAATTCACTAACTCTTTTTGGTGCATTAATTAGTTCAAGGTCAAGTAGGTCTGAAACTACAAAAACAATTCCTCCGTTTTCCAGTCGCTGAAAGAGTGCAATAGTTGCCTCGTTAAATTCTTCGTCAAAATAACCGCCGACCACGGAAGTATCTATGTAAATTCTTTGTTTTATTTCTAGTACGAAATATTCCAAACGATCTGGCTCCGCAAGCGTAAAATCGATCTTTCTTTTCCCAACGTTTCAAAAACCGAAAGCATGGACGGCCCTACTGCTACTCCGGTTAGGAGCGTTCTTGCTCCGTTCATAATTACACCGAGCTTGGTGCCTTTTTCTTCTGTGAAAGCTTTGACTACACTTTCGATGTTGGATTCGGTGAATGGAGGTGACGCTACACTCTTGGATGGCACACTCCCTACCGGTCGTGTTTCCGCCTTTTCGCTGAACGCCGATTCAAAGCGGTCGGCTAGTTCCGGCAGCCAGGCTTTAAGATCAGGGAATTTCGACAGATTCTTATCGATAGCTGCCTGGTCGAAATCGTAGTCTTCGCTAAAGTACGCGCGGCCTTGGAATGAGAAATCTTTTATGGTGAAAAAGCGTTGACGGATAAGGTCGATGGTGCGTTCGAACCAAACCTTGTCATCTTCTTCATATTCCTCGCGCCAGAGTTTTGCCGATTTCAGTTCAGCCTTGACGAGCGGCAGCAAATCCGGCAAAGACATTGTGCGGATATATTCGGCGTTCATCCAAAGTGCTTTATCGTCAGTCCAGTGACGCGGGTCGTTTTCTTTGAAATTGAAGACCGCGTTCGAGCGGTGGATGCCGCCGAGCGAGAATTTTTCTATCAACTCAGCCAATGAATAGATCTCGCGTTCTTCTCCGGCCGACCAGCCGAGCAGTGCTAAAAAATTGCGGAACGCGGCGGAGATAAATCCGGCATCGCGGTAGGTTGTCATCGAAACGATCTCGCCATGTTTACGCTTCGAAAGCTTTCCTTTATTTGGCGCCAGTATCAGCGGAAGGTGTGCAAATATCGGCGGCTTCGCGCCGAGAGCTTCGTAAATCAGGACCTGTTTGTGGGCATTGGTCAAATGGTCCTGTCCGCGGATGACATGCGTTATCCGCATTTCGAGATCGTCGCAGACGACGGCCATATTGTATAACGGATGCGAATCGGAACGCAGCAGTACGAGGTCTTCGGTGTCGTTGTAATCGCGTTCCTGATGGCCATAAACGGCATCTTCGAAAACAGTTTTTCCGGTTGTTGCGACCTTCAAACGAACCGCAAAAGGCTCGCCGCTTGCAGCACGCGAAGTCGATTCGAGGTCCGATAGATCGCGGTACGGATTGTCCCGCATGTTTTTCACGCCTTGGGCAGCACGTGCACGGTCGGCGATTCCTTCCTTTACATCACCGGTCGTTTCGACCTTGGGCGTAAAATCACGGTAGGCTTTGCCTTCTTCAAGCAATTTTAATGCGGTCGCTCTATGTTTGTCCGCGTTGTCGGACTGAAAAACTATCTCTTCGTCATGTTCGAGTTCCAGCCACTTCAGGCCGTCCAAAATCGAGCGGGTCGATTCCTCGGTCGAACGCGCGAGATCTGTATCTTCGATGCGAAGCAGGAATTTTCCACCGCTGTTTCGAGCAAAAAGATAATTAAAAAGTGCGGTTCGGGCGGAACCGATATGAAGGTAGCCGGTCGGGCTTGGTGCAAATCGAACGCGTGTATACATAAAGAAAGATTTTCACGCAAAGCCGCAAAGAACGCAAAGAGACAAAGTTTTGAGTTTAAGCCGAAGTGAACTTAGGACACGAAAGGCTGCCAAACCTAACGGCTTGGCAGCCATGAAAACTAAAATAAAAAATGGCGGAGACGACAGGATTCGAACCTGTGGTAGTTTTTAAGACTACAACGATTTAGCAAACCGCCGCTTTCAGCCGCTCAGCCACGTCTCCGTATATGCTGGGTAAGCACCTAATTATTTTAGCCGAAGGGCAAACTTTGTCAAGTTCGGTGCATCATAGTTTTCAATCACAGATAAGCAGTGATGCTTGACACATTTGGATTTTAACTGGAAAATATCAGAGTCGCTCGAAGCAGCTTCTTTTTACCATTTTCGGATAAAGCTTTGCGGACTTTTTTTGTGGCGTTGTTTACAGAATACGCCGTTATCGAATGAGTCTTATTACTAACCCTAAAATTTTTCTGAAACATTTGATCGCCTTGTTTGCGGTGGTTGTTAGCGTGTCCGCAGCAACGTCCCCGGCACATGCAAACGTGACATCGGAAAAGACCAACGGCCTCGGTATTATCAAGGGAATGGTACGCGACAACGGCGGAAGCCCGATTGCCGACGCTACAGTTGCGATCTTCCGTGTCGGTACTTCCAAACTGCTCAAACAAGTCCAATCCGCTCCGGATGGCAGCTTTCTGGCGAAAATTCTGCCGGGCACATACACATTGTTGGCGGTTGCGGAAGGATTTAATCCGGTGACGCTGTCCGTTGTTGAAGTGGGCCGTGCGTCTCAGCTTAATTACGGATTTAAGCTCGAACGTGCTGGCCGGGGAAACACGCTTCCCGAAAAGAAACTCGACCGCAATAACCCGAAATGGATCATTCGTGCCGCTCAAACAAGCAGGTCGATCTATCAAAACAGTGACGGTGCCAACCCGGTCGATGAGACAGCAATTATAGAAAACAAAGATGATGAATCCGGCAAGCAAAGCGGGCAAACGATAGTTGAAACCTATTTCGCTGGTTCCGAAACGGGCCAGTATGCCGGTGTGAATGTCGCAACACTTGTCCCTATCAACGAAAATTCCGAGATCGTTTTTGTAGGACAGGCGGGCGCCGGAAAAAACGCACCGCAAAGATTCGAGGCCCTTGCTAAATTCCGCCCATCTAATAAACATCAGGTCCGCCTCAATACTTCTTTTAGTAATTTAGGCAGCTTTACAATAAATAATAACGAAAGATCGCTCAGCCAATTTTCGGCCCAGGCCTTGGATGAATGGAAAGTGCGCGAAGGAGTGATTGTTGTTTTCGGCCTTGATTATTCACAATTTGTCGGATCGAGTGAAGATTTTTCTATCAGTCCGCGTCTTGGCATCCAATTCGATGTTGATGCCAAAACACGTTTCCGTGCGGCATATACCACTCAGGCTGAAGAAAGGACATGGGGCAAAGCCATTGAGCTGGAAGATACACAGGTAATTTTCCGTGACCCGGCCGTTATTCAGGATTTTATTGTCGAAGGCGGTAAGCCGCAATTGAACAAAAACCGCCGGCTTGAATTTGGTATTGAGCGCGTTCTTGACAATAAATCCAGCATTGAAGCAAACACGTTTTTTGACGCTTCTTTAGGCCGCGGGGTCGGGCTGACGAATCTGCCCTTCGATTCGCTTGATGCGGCCGCTTTTAGTGAGTTCACCGGCAGCCAGAAGGGTAAGGCCGAGGGTGTTCGGATAGTTTATTCAAGACGTTTGAATGGTAAATTCAGCACATCGGCCGGATATAGCTTCGGCAGCGGGCAGCGATTGTCAGAAGTAGCAATTTCCAATCCGGCGGAATTATTTCAACAGGCCTTTTTCCAGTCTTTCTTCGGTCAATTCGAGGCGGATATAAAGACCGGAACCAATGTTAAGACCATTTACCGCCTATCGCCACAGGCCACAGTTTTCGCTATCGACCCTTTCCAGGGGCGGCTCGCGATATATGATCCGGGTTTGAGTGTACTTGTTACACAAAGTCTGCCGACGCTTGGCTTGCCATTCCACGCCGAAGCTATCGTCGATGCCAGGAACCTTTTAGGATTTCAAACCGGTGTTACGGGCGAGGAAGGTAGTTTAAAGTTGAACTCGCAGCATCGTGCATTACGCGGCGGAATTTTAGTTCGCTTTTAACAGAACGCGAACAGCCGGGTTGGTTTCCAGGCTTATTAAGCCAAACATTATCTGGCAAAAACGCCCACAAACAGACAGGTTGTCAGTGTCCCAAATTCTCCAAATTCTCGGATTATAAAGCGAAAAACTGGATTTTTTTCTTGCGTTGTTATGCCTGATGCAAGACAACCCGCGCGCTTCCCTTATAAATCGAGTCAATTAATACTTTTGAGCTACTGGTCTATTTGGAACACATCTTGCATCCAAAAAACCTTGGAGCGGTTTGCCTGATTTTGATGAAAGGAAAGGTACTTACAAGTTGGAGTTTGATTTGGCTTGTGGTGACGGTTTTATTCGTTGCCGGCGGAGCACTAAACCTTTCGCAGCGTTCCCTTCACGAACTTCCTCCAACGGATGGCGTTCTTTGGGTTCAAAGAGTTGACGGCATTTACGCTGAAAAAGTAATTCCGGGAATGGCAGCGTCGCGCGCCGGGATTTCGGCTGGTGACAAGCTTTTGACCATTAGTCTTGATGGTGTAACGTACGACGAAGCGGTTTCCGCAGCTGATATTCCGATGTATCTTGATGCCGCCGGCGTTGGTGGTTCGCTCACATATTACTATCAAAAGGTCTCGTATTCATTCGCCGATAATTATTATTACGCTGATCTGAAGAATATCGATACCCTTCCTCGCTGGACACCGTCGATCATATTTCTTACTTTGGTTGGTATTATCTGGCTCGGGGTTGGGGTTTTTGTCCTTTTCAAGCAGGGCAGCAGATCGCCTTTCGTACTGCATTTTGCGACTATTTGCCTCGCCGCATTTGTCTTTCACGTTTATCGCAGCATTAATCTTGGACAGGATTTTGATCTGGCCGTCAGTCTTCTAGACGATCTTGCCTTCGCCTTTTTTGTTCCGCTTTTCCTGCATTTTTGTTTGCGTTATCCGGTCAGGAGTGAGGTTTTCGATGTGCAGCCGTGGAAGACATATGTTCTATATTCACCGGCGGCAATTCTATTCTCTCTGGTTTTTTTCTTTACACTCGGCCAATTGATTCCCGTCGAAAGCGCAGCATCGGCAATTCGTAGTTTTAACTCATCATTCAAGATATTCCCGAATATCAATCTTGCTCTTCTTATTCATTTTGTCGGCGGTGTTACCATCGGTGCAAGTGTTTTGCTATGGCGTTTTCTGACAAGCAGACAGCCGCTCGTCCGCCAGCGGCTGAAATGGGCAATGTGGGGAACGATATTCTCGATCATTCCGATCTTACTGTTCCAGATCGCCAGACGGTTCATTTTTCTGCCCGAGGATACTTTTTCTGTTGCTCTAACGACTTTGCCGCTAGCCCTGATTCCGCTAAGCTTTGGGCATTCCGTCGTCCGTTATCGTTTGATGGACGTCGATGTGGTCGTTCGACGGGCTCTTGTTTACGCGATGACCACGGTCGCAATTGCAATGATGATCGGAGCCGTCGCCCTGGGGCTGGTCTTTCTGGCCGTCGGTAGCAACCTTTCTACGACCGAGATCACCCTCAGAGCATTGATCGCCGTTGTCGCCATGGCCGCAATAGTCATGCTCAGCGAACCGCTTAAAAATTTCCTGCAGGAACGGGCTGACCGATTCTTTTACGGTAAACGCTATGACCTACGAAACGGTCTGCTTGATTTTGGCCGCACTCTTTCGGCAACGACAGCAATGGAACCGCTGCTGGAAGGCCTGATCGATAGATTGAAGCAGGTCCTGGATGTTCAAAAGGTAGCCGTGTTTATAGAGGACGATAGATCGACCGGACAATACATGCTCGCAAAATCGGCAGGGCTGGGTGAATCTTACCGCATCCCCGCAGATTTCCGGCAGATGATCAGACAAAAATCGGCTGAAAAAGGGATTGTCAGGGCAGACGAAATGGATCTTCTGGACATTGAGAATATTGAATCCAACGGCCACGGCAAATTTCCGGCTCGTCAGGAACTTCACTATTTTGTGCCATGCGTTGTTCGGAGCAAAATGGTGGCCGTCATCGGCCTTGGCCGGGGAAGCGACGGTTCGCTGCTTTCGTCTGAGGACCTTGAAATACTGCGTACTGTTTCCGGCTATATCGCGGTCGCTATCGAGAACAGCCGACTTTACCAGGAACAGCAGGAACATACCGAAGAACTTGCACTGCTCAAGGAATTTAACGAATCCATTGTCGAATCGGTCAATGTTGGGCTACTCGCCGTCGATGAAAATGGCAAGATCATACGCTGCAACACTCCGTTTGAGGAGATGATGAGCCTGCCGCGTGAGCAGGCGGTTGGAAAGCTGGTCGAGGATATTTTTGATGAAAGTTTTGCGTTAAACTTAGCGAATATATTGGGTAAGTCACGGTGGCACCTCACTGAGATACGCAACGCATACAAATTGCATACTTATGATCAGTCAGGCAGATCGCTTATCCTGAACGTTGCTGTCGCACCGCTCCGCTCAGTTTCCAATTCGCAGACGGGAGCGATCATTGTTTTTGAAAATGTTTCGTCGCGTGTGAAACTCGAGGAAACTTTGCAGCAGAGCGAAAAGCTTTCGAGTATTGGTTTACTCGCCGCAGGTGTCGCTCATGAGGTAAACACACCGTTGACCGGAGTTTCGAGCTACACGCAGATGCTTCTCGGAATGATCCCGGAAACTGATCCTAAACACGCACTTTTACAGAAAATGCAGCGGCAGACCGACCGGGCGACGAATATCGTCGGAAATCTGCTGAACTTTTCGCGCACGGGAAGTGTCATAGAATCGGCCGAGCTAGACATTAATAAACTCCTCGACGATACACTGCAGCTTCTCGAACCGCAGCTCAGGCAATCCAATATTGCGATAATTAAAAACTACACTAAAAAGCCGCCGAAGATCTTTGCTAATGGCGGTAAACTGCAGCAGGTATTTACGAATTTGATACTGAACGCACGTGATGCGATATTTGATGGCGGTGAGATCACACTCGAAACCGGCGTTAACGAAAACGGTGAGGTAATTATCAAAGTTGTGGATACAGGCGAAGGTATTTCTCCCGAAAACCTAAATAAGATCTTTGACCCGTTCTTTACCACTAAAGGCGTGGGAAATGGCACTGGCCTCGGTCTCGCGGTCACATACGGGATCGTACAGGAACATTCAGGGACCATTGAAGTACATAGCGAAAATGGCAATGGAACGACATTCCGCCTGGTTTTTCCTGCGGCTTCGAAGTTGCGGCAGCGTGCCGTTAGTTGATCAATTTATAAATAGATGTTCGAACTAAAATCATTATCCCCGCAGGCAATTTCATCGGCCCTTGAAAAGGCAAAACATTATCGTTTGTTAAATGAGCCTGGAGCGGCAGAGAGTATTTGTCTGGATATTCTCGCAGTTGAAGGTAACAATCAGGAAGCATTGGTCAACATTGTCCTCGCCATGAGCGATCGTTTTGGTAAGGATTATGCCGTCGGTGATTCGAAGATCCAGGATTATCTTTCCAGTATCAGCGACGATTATGAATGTGCTTATTACACCGGAATAGTATATGAAAGGCGAGCAAAGGCAGTGCTTGTCAAAAACGGGTTGAATGCGTACGAGCTTTTTCGCCAGGCAATGCAGTGGTTTGAAAAAGCAGAAGCTGTCCGACCTGACGGCAACGACGATGCCATCCTGCGTTGGAACGGCTGCGCACGAATAATCATCCGTAACAATCTCGAGCCGCATGAAGTATCGGCAAATGATTTTCTGGAATGACGGCCGCAAAATTTTTGGTTTTTTTCAGCATATGGTATGATTTTCCCGTTTGGATCTATTAACCGATATTTTCATTTTTCTAAACTTAATATCAGAAAAGGAGTGAATATATGGCAGGGAAATTTGAGCTAAAGACCGCTAAAAATGGTAAATTCCATTTCAATCTGAAGGCATCGAACGGCCAGATCATTTTGTCCAGCGAGATGTACGAAACCAAAAAAGCGGCTGAAAGTGGGATTGTCTCGGTAAAAAAGAATGCGGCGGATGCTAAGCGCTACGACCGAAAAGAATCAAAAAAAGGCGAGCATTTTTTTAATTTAAAGGCCGGCAACGGTGAACCTATCGGCAAAAGTGAAATGTATACGTCAGCCGCCGGAATGGAAAACGGCATTGCTTCGGTAACAAAAAACGCTCCGGATGCAGCTGTTGTCGAAGCTTGATTTGATCTTATTCAGAAGCCTGGTCGCCAGGAAACTTTTCCGTTGGTTTGTGTATTGGCCTATAAATTGAGGCTGTATGAAAGAGCGGCTTGTCCCCGCTCTTTCTCACTTTAAATACTTTTTTAAAAGCACCTCTTTTGATTTTGAATCTCCCTAAATATTTTAATGTCCGATCAAACCACAAAAAACCGCACCCGGCTCGGAATCGAGATATTGTTAAGTGAAAAGACCGATCTGATCAGAGGGCACCGCATCGGATTAGTTTGCAATCAAGCTTCGATAACACCTGATTTTGCACATGTAGCGGATAATTTTGCTCTGCGGAATGAATTCGAACTCACAACATTGTTTGGCCCTCAGCATGGCATTCGCGGTGATGTCCAATACAACATGATCGAGACGCCGCATGTCCGCGATTCGCGAACGGGGATCATGGTCTATTCTCTGTATAGTGAGACCCGTGAGCCGACGGAAGAGATGCTTGCCGATGTGGACACGATCGTCGTCGATCTTCAGGACGTAGGCTGCCGCATTTATACGTTCATCTACACAATGGCGAACTGCATGCGTGCCGCTAAGAAATTCAGCAAACGCGTCATTGTCTGCGATCGTCCAAATCCGATAAACGGAGTGTCGGTAGAAGGTAATATAACCGAACATGCATTCAAATCCTTTGTCGGTCAGTTTGAACTGCCGACACGCCATGGGATGACGATAGGCGAACTAGCAATGATGTTCAACGAACATTTCGGCATCGGCTGCGACCTGGAAGTTGTCGAAATGGAGGGCTGGCGGCGCGATATGTGGGGTGATGATACATGCCTACCATGGGTGCTGCCATCGCCGAACATCCCGGATGTCGATACATGCGTCATTTTTCCGGCGACCGTCCATGTCGAGGGAACGGAGCTGAGCGAAGGCCGCGGCACGACATTACCATTTTTACTGAACGGTGCGCCATTCATCGATCCATATGTTTGGGCCGCCGAGCTGCGACAATTCAACTTTGCAGGCGTCGCTTTTCGTGAAGCCTATTTCCGTCCGACGTTTTGTGAATTCGCCGGCCAGACCTGTGGTGGCGTCCAGATGCATATCACTGACCGAATGAGTTTTACTCCCGTGATCGTCGGCATCGCAATGGTAAAAACGGCATACGACATCTACACCGAACATTTTCAGTGGAAACAAACGGCGTATGAATACGTTTTCGATAAAAATCCTTTTGATGTTGTTTGCGGGACAGACCGGATCAGAAAACAAATTGAGCAGGGCATTTCGGTTGCTGAGATCGAGAATTCCTGGGCGGATGGATTGGCGGAATTCAGACGATCACGGCAAAACTATTTACTTTACTAGACTGAAGCAAGATCAATGTCATTTTAGATTTGCGGTGCAGTCAAAACCAGGCGAAAGGGAAACGATCTTTTGATAGATGCGTTTTTTATCCCGGCTTGTTCCCCGAGTTCACGCAGTTCTTCTGGCTTAAAACTCCTTAGGATCGACAGCAAACCATCTTCACGCACCAGCGGCGAGATTCTAAATACAAGGCAGAAGACTGTATAAAAAACGTAAGCCAGCGGATGCCGGTGAAGGTCGGTGACAAAAATTCCCCGTCTCGACACGCGATTCATTTCGCTTATCACGTTTACAACATCTTCGTTCCTTAAATGATGCGTGAACAGTGAACAGATCGAGTAATCGAATGTATTATCGGCAAATGGCAGCATAAGGGCATTGCTGCGGACAGCGTTTATTTCAGGGAATCCAGCTGAATCCTGGAGAATCGCTTCGGCTGAACGTTTGTGAAGTTCCAACCCGGTCAAGGTACATTTTAACCCCGCATCTTTGGCGAAGTTTGCGACGGCACGGAGCATTTCTCCTGAACCGGCACCGACGTCAAGCACGCTGAATTGCGTTAGTTTATTTCCTCGAATATCAGGTAAAAGAGTATTCTGCAGCGCTTTTAAATCGCCAGTAACGCTGTTTATGAATTTGATCTCATGCAAAAAAAGGTCATATTCTGCCGCTGTATAGTCACCGGTATCGATCCGTTCAAGTTTTTTGCTCCGCTTTGCAAACACATTGATGAGAATAACAGGAAGAAGAGCGATTCGGCCTTGAAATGACATAGAAATGCGCAAAAAAGAAGAGGATTTATGTCCCGAGTTCTTTTTTGCGCCTCATTAGCCTTTTCGGCCATATTTTCCTAACCAAGAAAACCACGGAAATTTTTCAGGCTGGTCGAATATTTCGGGAAAATAGCGGGCAGATCCCTGCTGCCCAGATGTTTATATGCGGCTTCCGCAAAGACATCGCGAAAGTCTGTGGTGACGGCTAGGTCGCGGCCCTCGTTTAGCTGATCGGGCCTCAAACCTTTCCAGTCGCCATAGACCTTTCCGCCCTTGACGGAATTCCCAAGGATAAACATTGCGTTTCCGTGGCCGTGATCGGTTCCGCGCGATCCGTTTTCACGAGCGGTGCGGCCAAATTCGGACATCGTGATCAATACTATGTCGTCCATGCGTTTGCCGAGATCGGTGCTGAATGCCGCGATTGAACCCGCGAAATCCCGCAGAAGATTAGAAAGTTGCCCGCGTGAGCCACCTTCGTTAACGTGAGTATCCCAACCCTTAACCTCGGCAAATGCGACCTCAAGGCCGACACCGGCTTTGATAAGCTGAGCGATCTGCATTAATGACCGGCCGAGCTCTGAATTTGGATAAACAGCTCCGTTTTCCGGTTTATATTGGGCCGGATTTGACTGTTTGAGGTAGTTCACCGCCTCAAAGGTCTCCTTGCTGGTCTCACCTAAATTATCCTTTACATTTTGCTCGTAAAGGCCTTCAAATCCGCCTTTCATATTCTGTGTGTAGATGCCGGCTTTAATTGTAAAATCAGCCAGGTTCGTCATCGCCACCGATGACGCCCGGCCGTATAGCGAACGCGGCAGTTGCTGGGTCATCGCCACGGCTCGGAAAGGCGAATCGTCCTTGCCGACCGTCTCCTGCATCGTCCGGTTCAGCCAGCCGTCGCGTGTGGCCTTGAGCCCGGGCGTGCCAGATTCCATATAATCCTGAGCGTCGAAATGGGAACGTGTATTGTCCGGCGAGCCGACCGAATGGACCACCGCTAACTGCTTGGAACGCCAAAATTGTTCGAGCGGCCTCATTGCCGGGTTGAGGCCGAAATAGCCATCGAGATCTATCGCTCCTTCGGTCTTTTCGGGTTTCGGAATGGCGATGGTCGGCCGCAAATTATAATATTCGCTGTCGCCGAACGGGACGACCATGTTCAGCCCGTCGACCGCACCGCGTTGGAATATCGCCACCAGTACCTTTTTTCTGCCGTAACTGTTTCGAACGGCCTGTGCCTGTGCAAACTGCTGCAAAAAATTCGGGGCCGCCGCCATCATGCCAAAGCTCGCCAAACCGATACCGCTTGTTTTTAGAAAAAATCTTCTGTCCATAATTGCCTGCCTCTTTTAAATATTACGTTCCATTGCTGCTCGATGTCTCATCGGCGATATGTTGTCAACAATTTGTTAGACGCGGGCGGCGCGGCTTTGGTCAGTTTTTTCTTTTTTGCGTTTAATGCTTGTTCATTATAAATTAGGAATTCCTGATATGCGCAAAGAACTTGTAAATTTAATTCTAACCAGGCTTGAAAACGGTGCGGAACAGATAGCGGCCGATTTCAAGAATGGCAATGACATCAAAACGTGTTATACGGCGATCGACGATCTGCTGCCCGCGGACATAGCCGGAAAATTTATCGGAGCATTTCCGCCGGTCGAAGAAATGCGGCTGATAGACAGCTTTCGTGAAAGAAAATACACGTCCAAATCGCTTGAGAAATTCGATCCGCTGATCACCGATATTACCTTTGCATTGCAGGACGAACAGGTAATCAGAAAAGTTTCCGAGCTGACCGGAATTGACGAAGCGGTCGGCGATCCACTGCTATATGCGGGCGGGATCAGTGCAATGGTCAAGGGGCATTTTCTTAATCCGCATATCGATAATTCGCACGATATCGAACAAAAAAATTATCGCGTACTCAATCTTCTTTATTACATTACACCGGGCTGGAAACCGGAAAACGGGGGCAATCTTGAGCTTTGGGACGAGCAGGTGAAACATGCCGTTGAGATCCCGAACCTTTTTAACCGCCTGGTGATAATGTCAACAAACGACAGATCGTGGCATTCGGTTAATGAAGTGAGAGCACACGGCACACGCTGTTGCATTTCGAATTATTATTTCTCGCCCAATTCACCAAATGGTTACGAAACCTCGCATGTGACATATTTCATGGCCCGGCCCGAACAAAAAATCCAGCGGATCGTGACAAAGATCGACAGCGATATACGAACAGCAGTGAGAAAGATCAAGAAAAGCGGCTTTGTGAAAAAGGAAATTTATGAAGGCAAATCAGATTAGTCCTCGCTCTGGTATCAGTCAATAAGAATCTCGTCAACAAAAATAAAAGCGTCAAAACCGGCCCCGGGGTGCCACGCGGGAATTTTGCCTAGATTGTATGCCTTGATCCGCACGTATCGGGCCTTTACAGGTGAAATGTCCTGCGAATAATCGCGGATCACAGGCGTCAGGTCTTCGGGCGCAACATCGGTTTTGATGTCGGCGATTTTAACAAAATTGACATTGTCGTTCGATATCTCAAATTCGATGTGCGTCGGCATCCATATCCACGAACGCTCAACCTGTAAAAATCCGCCGCCGACCTTTTTGATTTCGGTCTCCTTTTGCAGGTCAATGGTCGCCACAAAATCCTGCCCCTGATATCCCTGCCACTCACCACTCGCAAAATTCACCGTTCCTCGAATGCCGTCGATTAACCCTTCGTCACCGCCGCCGGTGTATTGGCGATTGTATTTTGAGGCGATCGAGACGGTCCATTCATTTGGACGTTTCTGAAACACAGCTTCTGCCACTAGAGACTTCTCGCCATTTGGTAAGACTGAAATGGCTTTGACTATTGTGGTCTCCAAAATCCTAATTGGTTTAACGTAAGCTGGTGAATCATTGTGCGGCTCCGTACCATCGAGCGTATAAAGAATCTTTGAATTGGGGGGGATTGATTTCAAATACACCGTGATCTGTTTATTGAAAACTTTTTCAACCTTATTCAAGATAAGTGTGTTTCGATCTGTAGGAACTGCTTCCTGCGCTTCGATTATCGGAACCGCAGCGACATCTGGCGTGGTAGGTTTACAAAACCCGACAAGCTTTGACTCCTCAGGCGCGGGTGACATCTCAAACTCCAACGTCCCACCCTTCATGATAGAGCCGTGCCAAAGCCCAAAGGCCGGTTTTCCGTCCAACTTTACCGCTTTGACGTAAATATTCTGGTCGGAGACATTAGGGGCCTTGATGATGAAAGTATTGCCATTTTCGAGATTGTATTTTATTTCTTTGAAAAGTGGCGTTCCAATGTCGTAAAACGGTGAACCAGGCGAAACCGGATAAAATCCCGATGCGCTCAGAACATACCAAGCGGACATCTGGCCGCAATCTTCATTTCCGATCAGGCCATCAGGTGTAGGTTTATAAAAATCATCCATGATTTTACGGACGTATTTTTGTGTTTTCCATGGTTGGCGGACATAGTTAAAGAGATATGCGAGATGGTGTGACGGTTCATTGCCATGGGCGTATTGGCCGATCAGACCGGTGATGTCAGGCTGTTCCCTTCCTGTAAGTGGAGAGCTTGTAGTGAAAAGCTCGTCAAGCTTTCTAGTGAACCTGACATCTCCGCCATAAAGACGTATCAGTCTATCTATGTCATGTGTAACAAAAAAGGTGTATTGCCATGAATTTCCTTCGGTAAAATTAAATGTGACCTCGTTCGGAGCAAATGGTTCTGAAAAGCCCCCGTTTTTTTTTGGCCGCATGAATCCGATCCGCTGATCGAAAAGATTTTGATAGTTCATGGAGCGCCGCCAGTATTTGGTCATCTCCTCCGAAATCCTTCTGTCATCAGCAGTCCTGCTTTGCGTTCTCAATGTGGGATATCTCACAACTTCACGGTATCTTTCAGAAATCAGATTCATTGCTATTTGCCCGATGCACCAATCATCATAAGCATATTCCAGCGTTTTTGAGACCGATTCCTGCTCGTCCTCGGACGAGATATAGCCGCGTTTTTTGTAGGCGGCGAGGCCGAAGTGGTCGAGTTCGGCGGAGTGTTTGGCGGCGGCGTAGGCTTTTTCGTAATCAAAGCCTTTGATCCCCTTCGCCATCGCGTCGGCGATGACCGATACGGCGTGATAGCCGATCATCGTATCTGTCTCTTCGCCCCAAAGCTCCCATACCGGCAGCCGCCCGCCCTGCTCGTATTGGCGAATAAACGTGTTGATAAAATCTACCGTCCGCTTCTGATCGATGATCGTATAAAGCGGATGAGCCGCCCGGAATGTGTCCCAGAGGGAAAAGACAGTGTACTGGTCGCCGGAACGCAGGCTGCCAGCCTGCGTTCCGACAGAATGCACCTTCCCGTCGTGGCCTTTGTATTGTCCATCTACATCATTAAAGATATTTGGCTGGATCATCGTGTGATAAAGAGCGGTGTAAAACGTCGTCGTTTGATCGTCCGTTCCGCCTGAGACCTCGATCTTCGATAACTCCTTGTTCCACGCCGCTTTCGTGTCCGCCCGCACCTTGTCAAAATCCCATCCGGGAAGCTCGGCAGCGAGATTCTTTCTCGCTCCTTCGATCGAGACGGGAGAGAGTGCAACTTTGAGCATTATTTGCTCGCCTGGCGTAGTCTTGAAACGAAATTTTGCTTTATGCCCATTACCTTTCGTGTCATTGTCATAAGACCCGACCTCTGATTCCGCAAATGGCTTGGAAAATTCCGCAACGAAATAAATGATCTGGTCTTTCGCCCATGATGATGACCTTCGAAATCCTTCGATCCGATTTTTTCCAACAAGGCCGAGTTGTGAATCTAATACTTTGTCTCGCCAAATTAGATCCAGAAGTATGATTGCATCGGCCCCTTTCGGAAAAGTGTAGCGATGCAGGCCTACTCGGGTAGTCGCAGTCATTTCAGCAAGAATGCCGTCATCCAGTTTGACGCTGTAATAACCCGGCTCTGCCTTTTCATTTGTGTGAGAAAATCTCGCATTATAACCATTCAGTTCTTTTTCGCCCTGAGACGTATGGAATTGTGCCGCTCCTGTCACAGGCATAAACAAAATATCGCACCCATCCGGGATGCCCGTTCCACTCAGATGCGTGTGCGAAAAGCCGTAGATGATGTCGTCGGAGTAGTGATAGCCGGACGAGCCGTCCCAATTGTCGGTGCGTGTGTCGGGCGAGAGCTGGACCATACCGAACGGCATTGTCGCGCCGGGAAATGTGTGCCCATGCCCGCCTGTGCCGATGAAGGGGTTGACCCAGCGCGTGTAGTCGCGCGTTTGTGCGTTCGCAGTTAATAGTGAAAAGTGAACAGTGAACAGTAACAAACCGCAGAGACGTAGAGACGCGGAAAGAACCATGCAAAAACATTTCATATTGTTACCATCCTGTCTGATCTACTAATGTACAAGTTCCCCGCCGCCAATATTCCGCCAATTCTGTCCTTTTATCGCCCAGCGAACACGCCAAAACGGCTCACCTCCGCGATGATCGTAATGCAAAGATATTTTATGAAGACCAGCGCGCAAAGCTATGAGTTCCGAGCTGACGTTTCGGGTTGCATCGCCGGTAGTATTTATCAACTGTTCACCGCTGACGAAGACCTTTGTATTCCAAGCCGATTCCGCTTGGAATTCATAAATGCCATCAAACGGCGCGTTAAAGTAGCCGTCAAACGCAACAGCGAAGGGCTTTTTGAGATCAGCCGATTTTGCAAACTGCTGCAAACCAACGGATTTTGTCTCGCCGCTTATGACCGTCGGCGACGCAAATCCGTAGGTCACGCCGGGACGTTTTTCGGCGAGTTCGGTTGGCTTAAGAGACTCTCCGCTCAAATATGTTGTTGTATAAATCGAGCTCTTTCTTCCCGTTGGCAAGATCGTAATCGTCTTCACTATCAACTTTTTTTCCTGCGGATTCGCAATAAACTTCTCCGGAAACGCTGAAGAGTTCTCGGTCGGGTCGCTACCATCGACAGTACCGAGAACTCTGGCCCCAGGGATTGGTGAACGCATCGTTGTCCCGATTGCCTCACCTTTTGGTATAACTGTATCGGTCAATCCTAGCGGCTCGGGAATACGGTAATTCACGCCTTGCCTATCGAGCCGCGCATATTGCGACGACAATCGCCGCGTAAAATCCGCAAAATTCTTGTACTCAGGCCGTGACCATAGCACTTCGGACAATGCCATCATTCGAGGGAAAGCCATATATTCGACGGCCTGCGGGGTTTTCAGATACTCCGTCCAAACATTTCCTTGTCCGCCGATGATGTATTCGGCCTCGTCGGCTGTTAGTTCCTTTGGCACGGGATCGAAGCTGTACACCTTTTCAAGCGGCAAATATCCGCCGATATTTATTGGCTCAGTTGCCGGGTCGCCCTGCCCATAATCAAAATAACAAAAATCGGTCGGCGTCATTATCACGTCATGATGCTCTTTGGCCGCCGCGATGCCGCCCTTCACTCCCCGCCACGACATTACGGTCGCATTGGGTGCCAAGCCGCCTTCGAGTATCTCGTCCCAGCCGATGATCTTTTTGCCCTTGGAATTGATGAATTTTTCCATCCGGCGGATAAAATAACTCTGCACCTCATGCTCGTCTTTTAAACCTTCTTTCTCCATCAATTCTTTCACTTCCGGCGATTCTTTCCATTGGTCTTTGAGCACTTCGTCGCCGCCGATATGGATATACGGCGAGTCGGGGAACAGGCCGATCACTTCGGTCAAAACGTCTTCGAGAAATTGAAAAGTCTTTTCGGTCGGGCAGTAAACTTCCTTAAAAATGCCCCACGTCGTCTGCACTTTGTATTGATAATCTTGCTTGCACCCAAGTTCTGGATAAGCGGCCAATGCAGCGGATGAATGTCCCGGCAGCTCGATCTCGGGAATAACGGTGATGTATCTTGCCTTGGCGTAAGCGACGACGTCCTTGATCTCTTCTTGTGTGTAAAATCCTTCGACTGGAATGCCGTCGCCGATATAAGGCTGAAGATTTTTCTCCTTTACGGTTTCCTTTCGCTTCGAGCCGATCTCCGTCAGCTTTGGATATTTCTTTATCTCTATTCGCCAGCCTTGGTCCTCGGTCAAATGCCAGTGAAAGTAATTAAACTTATACTGCGACATCAGATCGATGTATTTCTTCACGAACGAAACCGGCATAAAATGCCGCCCGACATCGAGATGCATTCCGCGGTAGGGGAAGCGGGGAGCATCTTTTATGTGAACCGCGGGGATTTTGAACGTGTTACCATTTGTCGGCAGTATTTGAAAAAGCGATTGGAGAGCGTTAAAGCGGCCGGAGTTGTCGGATGCGAGAATAAGTATCTGGTCCCTTTCAATCAAAAGTTCATATCCGCCAATTGGAAAGGTGTAATTCCTGACCTTGCCAGACAGAAATACTCCTACTTGTTTGCCGGCTTTCGCGCTTCTAGGTTTCAATGCGAAGTTGTAGTGCGATCTAAGGAAAGTATTAAATATGTCGGCAAATGCTGGATCGTCGGTGTCTTTATTAAGATAGAGCGGTGTCTTATGATTGAGTTCGAATGTGCCGAACGCGTCGCTAACATTCTCGACAGATGCAGGTTTGGGAATGATATTGATTTCGCCGGATTGGCAGAGAACAAACGCCGGGAGAAATAGGCAGAACGCGAAAGCGAGTATTGGAAATTTCATTTGTTAATTGGGCGCTATAAAGAGTTTTTGATCGCGCTCCAATCATAACAAATCCAAAAAATCTTTCAATTCGGCGGGCAGTTCCTGTTTGAATTCGAGAAGCTCTTTAGAAACGGGATGGGTGAACGAGAGGCGTTCGGCGTGGAGGAAAAATCTACTGAGTGGGATAAGTGCGTGGCGGATCTTTGAATCTGCGACGGTGTTGTCGCGGCCTTCGTTATAATTTGCGTCACCGACGACCGGATGATTTATCGACGCCAGATGTACGCGTATCTGGTGCGTCCGGCCGGTTTTTATCTCGACATCGAGCAGCGTGAATTTTTCAAACCGCTTGTTAACCTTCCACAGCGACAATGCGTGACGGCCGCTTTGGGCGATCTTCATCCGTGTCCGATTGTGTTTGTCGCGGGCGATCGGCGAATCGATCTTGCCGGTGTTGTCGTGCGTTGCACCGTGGACAAGTGCGACGTAGCTTTTGAAAACTTCGCGGTTTCTGAATTGATCGGCCAATGCCTCATGCATCGCTTCGTTTTTTGCTACCACCATCAGCCCGGAAGTGTCTTTATCAAGCCGGTGGACCAGACCGATCTTAGACCTTAGATTTTGTATCTTTGACTGCTCGTCGGTCGTATTTTCAAATTCCAGTTCGGCTTTTTTTAATCCGAAGTGAAATGCCAAAGCGTTTGCCAGCGTGCCGCTGTGGACGCCCGCTCCGGGGTGAACGACCATTCCGGCAGGTTTATTGACGACAGTAAGAAAATCGTCTTCGTAAACTATGGTGAGGGGAATGTTTTCCGGTTCGAATTTAGCGGCGGCGACCTCGATCAATTCGACCTCGATCTCGTCGCCCATGCGAATTCTGTGCGATGATTTGACCGGTTTTTCGTTTACCAATGCATCACCGTCGGCGACCAGACGCTGCAAACGGGAACGCGACCAACCATTTATGTGCTCGGCCAGAAACGCATCGAGGCGCTTTCCAGCATCGGGTTCGGAAACGGTGAAACTTAAAATTGGGGTTTCTTCAGACATTTGATATTGACGGAAAACTGAGCGATAGCGAGGATGCTTTTTCGCATGCGGTCAAGACAAACTCCCTACGGGTTGTGTTTCCGCCTTTAGTGACGAGCTTCGTAAACGCACGGCCATAAATATGATCGCACCGACGGCGACGAGTACGCTGACCATCTGCGATGTCGATAATCCGGTCATCGTCGTTAATCCAAACAGGTCCCCGCGTGGATCATCGCGGATGAATTCGATAAAAAAGCGGAAGATCGAGTAAATAATTCCGTATGCGATCAGCACCTGCCCGTCGAATTTTTTATGGCGGTGCAGATAAAAGAGAAAGCCAAAGACGAGCAACATCGTGAACGATTCGTAAAGCTGCGTCGGGTGCAGGTATAGCGATTCTCCGCTCGGGCCGAAGACCGGAACGCCCGTGTATTCGTGTCCGAGCTCAGTGAAATGAACGCCCCACGGCAGATCAGTGTGCTTTCCCCAGCAACAGCCGGCGGCAAAACAACCTTGTCGCCCGAACGCCTGTCCAAGAGCAAGGCCCGGAGCAAGAGCATCCGTCACCTTCCAAAAAGGAAGTTTATAAAATCTGATAAGGAAAACGACAGTCAAAAAGCCGCCGAGAAAACCGCCGTAATAAACGCCGCCGGAACGAAGAAAATCGAGCGTAAAAACATCGACATTCGGCTCCACGAAAAACATCAGCAACTTTGAACCGAGCAAACCGCCGATCAATGTCCACAGGCAGAGATCGTAAATACGCTCACGCGGCAAACCGTCACGTGCCGCAAGCCGCGATGCCACGAAAAGAGCGAGCAGCATACCGACAGCGAGAAAAATGCCGTAAGTCGTGATAGGAAAATTGCCGATGCGGAAAATCTCAGGGTACATGATGTATTAGTTGTTGGTTGCCGATGCGTCGTTGTCGGTCATTTTCTTTTCGGCCAGTCTTCTTTTGCTAACGAAAACATCGATCACCAGCAGTAATGCTCCGATACAGATCGCCGCGTCGGCAACATTGAACGTCGGGTAATGCCAACTTCCGAACTGCACGTCGATAAAATCGATAACAAACCCGAGCCGTATCCTATCGGTAACGTTACCGGCAATACCGGCAAGCAGCAGTGCAAGCGAACCGAGAATGCGGTCGTCACTTCGCGGTGTCCGCCAAAAAAAATACAGGACCAAAGCGGCCGCAACAAATGCTACCACCGAAAGCCCCCAACGCCCGGCGTCGCCATGATCGTCAAGCATACTGAAGGCAACACCGGTGTTTTGCGCGTATGCGAAATTAAGAATATTAGTTATAACGGAGATCTGTTCGCCCAAATGAAGCCGGCGAACGGCCCACGCCTTCGTCGTCTGATCGATCATAAAGATCCCGCCGGTAATTGCAAGATAGCCGAGTTTCCAAAAAAAATCTTTTCTATTCATTTTCCTTTGACAGAAGACTGACCGTAGTTTACCGAAGAAAGTCCACCCTCACGGTCAGGCTTCTGCCACATTATGCAATTTTACTATGCCGATGCGACTTTTTCGATCTCGTTCAAAGCTTCATAACACCTTTCGCAAACTGTCGGATATTTATTGAATTCGCCGATGTGTGTGGAATAGTTCCAGCAGCGTTCGCATTTTTCGCCGTCTGCTTTTTGTATTTCGACACTCAATTTATCGCCTTCGTGGACCTCGACCTGCGAAACGATGAAGATATAACGCAGGTGCTCGAAATAATTCAGCAGAAACATCGTCGTATCTTTATCCGCCGTCAGAATGATTTTTGCTTCGAGCGATGAGCCGATCTGTTTGGCGATACGTGCTTCTTCGAGTGCTTTTAGAACTTCGTCGCGGATCGAGAAAACCCGCTCCCAATCACTAAGCATTTTCAAATCAACAACATCTTTTTGTGTCGGAAATTCGGCTAAATGTACAGACGCAACTTTTTGATCTGGAAGATTTTCCCAAGCTTCATCAGATGTAAATACAAGCAGCGGCGACATCAAACGGCAGAGCGTATCGGTTATTTGATACAACGCAGTTTGGGCCGAACGCCGCTCCACTGATCTTGGAGCGAAGATATAAAGCCTGTCTTTTATGATGTCAAAATAACGGGCAGAAAGCGTCACCGTGCAGAAATGATAAAGTGCATGGTATGCAGCCTGAAAATCATAGGCCTCGTAACCTTTCAAGACCTTGGCTGTCAGATCATCAAGGCTCGCCAAAGCCCAGCGGTCTATTTCCAGCATTTGGTTTTCCGGAACAGAATCGTTTTCAGTGTTAAAACCGTCAAGGTTGCCGAGTGCATAACGCAGCGTGTTTCGGAATTTTCGATAAGCATCGATGACACGGTCCAGGATCTCTTTGGACCAGCGGACATCTTTTGTCGTGTCCGCCGCCGCCGCCCAGAGCCGCATCACATCGGCCCCGCTCTCGTTCATAAAATCGCGCGGGGAAACGGCGTTTCCGCCTGATTTGTGCATCGGCTTGCCTTCGCCATCGACGACCCAACCGTAGGTCACAACCTCTTTATAGGGCGCCCGGTCGTGTGCCGCCAATCCGCACATCAGCGAAGAATTGAACCAGCCGCGAAATTGGTCGCCGCCTTCGAGATATAGATCAGCCGGAAAATGCAGGTTTTCACGCGTTTCCAGAACAGCAACGCAGCTCGATCCAGAATCGAACCAGACATCCAGAATGTCGGTTTCCTTGCGAAAATCGCTGCCCCCGCATTTTTGGCAAACGAAACCTTCGGGCAACAGCTCACTTTCGGGCCGGTTGTACCAGGCATCTGCCGTTTCAACAGCGAAAATATCCGCGACGTGATCGACGATCTTTTTATCCGCGACCGGTTCATCGCACGCCTGGCAATAAAAAACCGGTATCGGCACGCCCCACGAACGCTGCCGCGAAACGCACCAATCGGGCCGCCCCTTGAACATGTTCCTCATGCGGTCGACGCCCCACGCCGGATGCCATTTGACCTGTTCGATCTGCTTAAAGGCGTTTTCACGAAGCGAAATTTCCTCGCCTTGCTTAGCTACTTGATCCATCGAGATAAACCATTGCGGGGTCGCGCGAAAGATCACCGGATTTTTGCATCGCCAGCAATGCGGATAACGGTGATTATAATTTTCCGCGTGCAGCAAAGCTCCGTTTTCTCGCAGGAATTCCACAATCTTCGGATTTGCTTTAAAAATATCCTCACCCGCCCAATGCTCGACTTCGGTGGTAAATCGTCCGGCATTATCAACCGGGCAATACACATCAAGGCCATACAATTTGCCGATGTGAAAATCGTCTGCGCCGTGGCCGGGCGCGGTGTGGACACAGCCGGTGCCTGATTTTCCTGCCGATTTGTTTTCGAACCGGACGTCGAGTTCCACTTCAGCATCAGCTTCGCCGAGCGTTACGTGGTCGCCGTTCATGATCAATGACGTGCGGTCAAGCCAAGCGTGTTTTGCTTCGAGCCGGTCGAGCTTTGAACCTTTGAATCGCGCGATCTCATCAAATTCGGCAAATCCGCATGTCTCCGCAAAGGCTTTGCTTAGCTCGGATGCGACGAGGTAAACTTCGCCGTTTGGCGCTTCTATTGCCGAATAATCGAAATCGGGATGGACCGCAATACCGAGATTTGCGGGTAAGGTCCAAGGTGTCGTTGTCCAGATAACGACAAAAACATTTTTGTCCGCGAGGCTTTCGTCGATCAGTTTCGGATCGCTTTTCAAAGGAAATTTTACATAAACCGATGGCGATGTGTGCTCTTTATATTCGACCTCGGCCTCGGCAAGCGCCGTCTGATCGTGGATGCACCAATAAACGGGACGCAAGCCTTTGTAAACATAGCCGCGTTCCAGAAATGTGCCGAAAAGCCGAGCGGTCGAGGCTTCGTATTCCGGTGACATCGTCAGGTATGGCGTTTCCCATTCGCCTAAAATACCAAGCCTTGAAAAATCACGCGTCTGTCCGTCCATCGCTTTTGCTGCATGTTCGCGGCAAATACGGCGAAAGCTGGAGACCGGAATATCAACTTTATTTTTGCCTTTTTCGGCCAGTTTTTTCTCGACGTATGTTTCGATCGGCAACCCGTGGCAATCGTAGCCGGGAACATACGGAGAATCAAAACCCATCATCGAGCGAGTTTTGACGACAAAATCCTTGAGAATTTTGTTGAGCGCCGTGCCGATATGAATGTCGGCATTAGCATACGGCGGGCCGTCGTGCAGGATAAATTTTTCGCGGCCCTTGCGTGCTTCGCCGATCTGGGAATAAAGCCGGGCGTCAGTCCATTTTTTCAAACGCGCAGGTTCGCTTTGGCCAAGATTCGCCTTTTGGGCA
Source organism: Pyrinomonadaceae bacterium (assembly GCA_043740295.1). Taxonomy (GTDB): domain Bacteria; phylum Acidobacteriota; class Blastocatellia; order Pyrinomonadales; family Pyrinomonadaceae; genus OLB17. The sequence continues at coordinate 76,968 of JAYUCO010000001.1, forward strand.
AAATCGGTTTTTGGTAAATTAACTGTTTTCTTTAGATCAAAAGGTTCGGTCATATATCAGTGGTAGTCGTCGGTGGCCAGTTTGCTGACAACACTCGACCATTCTAAAAATAAAAAGTTTAACATTTATCGACCAAAATACGCATTCGGCGATTCCAAATCCGCCGTCAAAAAAATAGCCCAAGCTTTTCGTATTCGGCTTGGGCCCCGCATTTGGATAAAAGGGGAATTTGCCTAATTCATTGAAGTCTCGTATCCAATATTTTTTCTATCTCTTTACAGATGTCTGCACCTTTGATTAATACTTTTTCAATGTCAAAACTAGAAATTCTTAGGGTTGGGTTTAATCCGTTTTGTGTTGGCAATAAATCCCTGAAACAGTCGAAGTACGCTCTTTGCGCTGTTCTGCCACCTTCAAAGTTAAAATCGGGGGTTACTTTATTTTGACGATAAGCGTCGCCTCTAAAGTGGTTTACTTCACATAACTCTTGCCATTTAGCCACCGGGTAATTCGTCCGTAGGTTTTTTGGGTAAAGCTCAAACGTCGCGAGCCTTGCTGCCGTAAAATGTTGGTATTCGTCAAACTCAAAGATGAATTTGTGTTTATCAAAATATGCGTCGCACGGGAGCCGCACTATCCTCTTATTTTGATTCGCATTTATGTCCCCATTCAAAAGATTGAATATATCTTCAATAGTCGGAAAGTGTTCACGGAAATTTTCCGGTAAATGTTTATTGATCAACCAGTCAAAGGTTTTTGATGTCTCAGCCGTTTCCCCTAAAACAGTCGAAACGACATTGGTTACGATTTTTTGCAAGTCTCCTACAGGCATGCCTATTCCTCCTCAACCGTACACAGCAACGGATATTCTCTGGCTTTGGCCAGGTTCATCGCCTTTTCAGCCTTCATATTTGCGATCTCGAAGGGGTACGTGCCGGCAACGCCGACGCCTTCGTTATGGACTTTGAGCATGACCGCAAATGCTTCGGGCTCACTTCGGTTGAAAACGTATTCGAGAACGAAAACAACGAATTCCATGGTCGTAAAATCGTCGTTATGGAGCAGTACCTTGAAAAGTTTCGGCTTTTCAAGCTTGGTTTTGCTTTCGGTCAGGACATCGCCGCCATGTTCGGGAAATTCAGCCATATAAGAAATTTACCACAAGGATTTTTGAATGGCCGCAAAAGGGCACATAAAGAGAAAAAAAGAAGCTTTTTGTTCAGCAGAAAGTGATTTTAGCTCGGATCCAGCATTAGAATTTTTTGAGCCGAAGCCGAAGCCGAAGACAGAAGCCTGACCGTTGGAAGGGCTAAAAGAGCCAAACCCGAAGACAGAAGCCTGACCGTTAGGAAGGGCTAAAAGAGCCAAACCCACGATAATTCACGGGCGTCTGAAAGGCGTGGCGGTTCAATAAAAAGCCCTTCCTAACGGTCAGGCTTCTGCAATTGCGGCTACAATTTTTTTACTTCGAAGTAGGTTTTAATGGCATTAAATTTCGACGAATTATTTAAAATGTCAAAAACCTTTTCGTAATTTTCGAGGCCTGAAACTTTATGCGTCATCATTCGCCCGAGCCATCCGGCATGCATCGCTTCGCACAGGGCCAGATCTTTTACGCCCATTTCAAAATGTTCGCGGTTCGCGTTCACTGTGCCGACCATTGCCCTGTTGCCTAGCACGAACATCTGATTGATCTTGTCGGACGGGACAGCATCTGTACTTCGCGTCCCGCCGGTGACCGAAGCAAGGATAAGGATCCCATTTTCGTTCAGCGATTGCATGGCGTCGAAAATGATCGGCGAATAACCGGTGCATTCAAAGATCAGATCGTATTGGCCGTATTTTTTTACGGAATCGACGAGCGGCAGATCGTCCGTCGAATCATAGGTGGCATCAATGGCCTCGATTAGATCGGCGTTCAAATAGCCGCTGCGCTCCTGTTTACCAAAACCGTGCACTTCGTAGCCGCGCATCCTGAGGGCCATTATAGTCAGGAGCCCGACATTGCCGGTTCCGAGCACAGCCGCGGTTTTCGGGTGCCAGATCTTTAGACGTTCTTGGATATCGCTTGCCTGTTTCAGACCTTTTTCAATGATCGAAAGCGGTTCGAGCAGGACGGCGATCTCGGCGATCGCGGGCGGGATCTTTATCAAAAACTCAGCTTCCTCAACATAAAATTCGGCCATATAACCGTGGAGGCGGGAAATGCCGCGTTCAAAATACTTATCGTCGGTAGTAAAATCCTGTTCGCCGATCTTGTCATAAATGCTGGAACCGCGCGGACGCCGCACTGTAGCTACAACGTAATTACCGACAGCCAGATCCTTAACATTTTCACCTATTTCCGCCACTCGGCCAAAATTTTCGTGGCCCAGGACCAGAAAATCAAACCCTTTCGGGGCGACGCCGTATTCGCCATTGTTGATCTCACGATCGGTCCCGCACGCTCCGACACGGAGCACCTCGACCAAAACGCCGTTGCCGTTCTTAATATCGCCCACCTTTGGCTTTTCCATTCGAACGAGGTGGACGCTGTTATGTTTTTTGGGCTTTACCGCAATTGCTTTCATATTTTTGAATTGATCTATGCCTGTGCCTCGACCGTCGCCTTGCGCTCTAGTTTACCCCACCCGACAACGGCTCCGCGAATTGCGGTAAACACCGATCTTACCATTACCCAATACATCACCTGACGATAGCCGAACCGCTGAAGCAAAAGCCACCAGAGAAGTTTTTTCTGTTCAGTTTTTTCCATCAGAAAGGCAGCGAACGCCCCGGCCCAATCGAGCGCCAAAAACATTGCATAATAGAAGATCACTTGATTGAGATTGGTAGGTGTATGGGCATATCCCTCCTGATGTTCGTAATGGCCGATAAATGCCGCCAACAGCGTCCATATAAACATCAGGTCCATGAACGGCGAGATGAGCGGGAACAAGACCTGAAAGATCCAAACATTCGGCATCGCAATAAAGCCAAGGGTGCCATAACGCGGATTAAACAATGCATCCTTGTGTTTCCACATGCATTGAAGCGTTCCGAATGACCAGCGGTAACGCTGTTTTGCAAGGTTGCGGAGGCTGTCCGGTGCTTCTGTCAGCCCGACTGCGTCTTCCTCGTAGCCTATATGATATCCAAGCTTGCGGACCTTAATTGTCAGGTCCTGATCTTCGGCAAGTGTGTCGGATGAAAATCCACCGATCTCTTCCAGGACTGAACGCCGCCAGGCCCCGACCGAACCCGGAACAACGGTTATACAATTGAGCGATGCAAACGCGCGACGGTCAAAATTCTGCGAAGTTACATATTCGAGCGCCTGCCATTTTGTAACAATATTTATGCGATTGCCGACTTTTGCATTTCCGGCAACGGCACCGAGCTTTGGGTCGGCAAAGCGGCGGGCAAGGGCCGAGATCGTTTTTGAGGTGAACAGCGTATCGGCGTCAAGCGCGATAATTATCCCGCCGTTCGCCTTTCGCCATCCTAAATTCAGGGCCTCCGCCTTGCCGCCATTTGTCTTGCGGTAAGTGGACACACGCGAAAACGCAGCGAATTTTTCCTGGACAATGTCAAAAGTGCCGTCGGTCGAGCCGTCATCAACGACAATGATCTCGAAATTCGGATAATCCGACGCGAGCAGACTTTCCAATGTCCGGCAGATCACCTTTTCTTCATTAAAGGCGGGCACAATAACTGAGACCAACGCATGTTGATCCTGGCCAAAATGATCATGTTCGCGTTTTCGTGAGCGGAGGAATTGGGCAAATGCAAGTACTCCGATAACCGCCATACGGCCAACCCCAAGAATGATGCCGATCAAAAATATCCATCGCATCAGCCAACTACCGACCGACACGCCATAAAAGACATAGGAATCAGCCCTGGCATAATAGGACTGATCTTTCGTCACGGCCGGCATTGCCTGTTCGGTCGTAATATCGGCTAAGTCGGAAACGCTGCTGAACTGAAAACCGCGCGCCCGCAGTTCGTCGATTATTCTGGGCAAAGCCTCGACAGTTGCCGAGCGGTCGCCGCCGCCATCGTGAAGCAAAATTATCTCGCCACGCTCTTCGGGAGTAGTTATCGCTGCTGCGGACAGCACTTCATTAACGATCTGATCGGCTGTGTGAGGTGTGCCGTCTTTATTTTCCAGCTTCCAGTCATCAGGATCGAGGTGAAGGCCGACCGAAATATATCCAAGATTCTGTGCCAGTACGGTCGGGATCACTTCGTCCGGAGTACGCGGTTCGGCGTCTCCGAAATATGGCGCCCGGAAAAGCCGTGTCGAATGTCCGGTGAGAGATTCGATGAGCCGCTGTGTAGTATTTAGTTCGAGATCCGTCACCTGCCGCGGCACTTCGCCAAGGTTCGGATGCGTGAATGTATGGTTACCGATCTCATGGCCTTCATTGACGATCCGTTTAATTAAGGCGGGGTTTTCCTGGCCGTTTTCGCCGATCACAAAAAATGCGGCCTTAACATCTTTTTCTTTGAGTATATCGAGGATCTTTGATGTCCAGACCGGATCAGGGCCGTCATCGAAAGTAAGTGCTATTTTACCTACCTTATCGCCTGTTCGTTGAATTACATAAGACGACGGGACCTGGCGGTAAATCTCATCGGTGATCGAACCGGCCGGATCGATCTTGAGGTCACGATTGCCATCCTGCGGCTCGGCTTTTACCTGTAATATTTCGCCGGTGCCCTCGAAATTCACATCATAGCCGTATTTTATCGTTTTCAGATCGGCCGCATCGAAAGTGCTTTTGTCCGAGCCAAAGATATCCCACAGCGACGGATCTTCACTGCCTAAGCGCCAAAGAGCAAAACCCGCAGGATTATATGGCTTTGCACTTTTCAATTCATTGTATGCGGTCACGGCATCGAGAAACCAAACCTTATGCTCGATGCCGTCATCCTCGACATATGAAAAAAAAGGATTCTTCGATGCCGCATCAAATTTAATTTCGGCAGGTGTATTCAACGATTCTTTTGCGACGAGCAGCGATTCCTGAAACGACGTGGTTTCAGCTTCTTTTTGTCCCGCCGTCCAGTCATAGCCGTAATTGCCGAAGCATACTATTGTTTTTGCAGGCGAAAGTTCGGCCATGCGATTCTTCAATATCGATTCGAACCAGTCCTGTCCGGCAACCGGCCCCGCACTACCGGTCGACCAATGCTGATCATATGCCATCAGCATCAAGTAGTCGGTGACACCAGCGTATGCGCGGTAGTTCCAATCGGAATTGTCGAACGGTACAGCCTGGGCAAGCAATAAATGACGGGCTTGAAATTCCTGATGAAGTTCCTGCATGAAAGCGAAAAGATTCATTTGAGAGCTGGCCGGAACTTCCTCGATATCAATGGTAAGGCCGCCGAATTTATTTTCTGCAATTACAGCAAGCAGCGAATTTATCAGCTTTTTCCGAGTTTCGTTGGTAGCGACCGCTTTTGCCAGAATCGACGAATTCCATTCTTCATTCTTGTAGTTTTGTAATAAAGGCAGAACCGGCATGTCAGGCTTTTCCTGCTGCATAAATGCGAGGGCCTCGTGGTCTATGTCCAAAACCAATGGAGTATCCTGATCGCCGGAAAGGCGTATCCATTCGGGCACGACCCAGTCCAATCCGTTGATATGCTTTTTAAGTGAGGCCAGGCTCAGATCGTCCCAGTTGACGTAAAAACCTACAGCTAATGGCTTTCCGGGATTACCGGACATTTGAAACTGAGCAGGTTTTTGCGCCAGGACAGATTCCTTGCGTTTGACCTTTTGCAGTTTGGCTTCCTCGCGTTCGGCCTTTGCAAGTTTTACCTTTTCGCTCGCCTGTTTGAGAATCGAATCACTCCTTGTAAGAAATGGCGTTTCCGGTATGTGGAGCCCCGTATCGGCCTGTTGCGGCAAACCTGTTACGGGTTTCAGGCGAAGCTGCGGAAGAAATGGATTGATGAGGACACTGATTATGAAAATAGCGAGCAGGATCGTGGCAACCACCGCAACCAAAATACCGAGGTAATTAAATATCCGCCATCTTCTGCCATGTTCGTCAAAAAAGACGGGTTGTTTTTCAATTATCAGTTCGTCGTTCTTCATTATGGTTCCGAGATCAAATTGCTTTGATGACACCAATCGCGAGAGCGTTTTACATCTAACAAATATTTTTTGCCGCTTGAGCTCATTCACCCCCGACCTTGTTTCCCGATGGCGTTATCAGGTCGTGTGTCCGCAAATTTACCGTAAGGTTTAGGTCAACGCCCACCGCTTCATCTTCGTACTGTCCGATCTGTTTCAGTAATTTTCCTGCCAGGCCCGTCCAACCGGTCTGGTGGCTTGCACCCAATCCTTTGCCGTTGTCGCCGTGAAAATATTCGTGGAACAACAGATTTTCTCTGAAATGGATGTCTGTCTGGAATTTTTCGGTTCCAGTATAGGCTGGCCTATCACCATTTTCATCCTTAAGAAAAATACTGGACAAGCGTTTCTCAAGCTGCTGTGAAACTTCCCACAGCGTCAATTCCTGACCGGAACCGGTCGGGAATTCGATCTTGAAATCGGCACCGTAAAAATAATCAAATTTTTGCAGCGATTCGATCAAAAGGTAATTGAGCGGAAACCAAATGGGCCCGCGCCAATTGGAATTCCCCCCAAACATACCGCTGCACGATTCGCCCGGCTCATATTCGACACGATGCTCCATGCCATCCATCATAAGAAAATACGGGCAATCTTCGTGAAATTTTGATAGCGACCGTATCCCAAAATCGGACAAAAATTCATCTTCGGCAAGCATTGTCTCAAGCACCCGGCGCATCCGTCCCTTATTGACCAAAGCCAGCAAGCGACGATCGTTTTGGCCGGATTCCTGCATGCACGCGATCTTGTCGGTCACCTCGGCCCGGTTCTTGAGGAACCATTCGGTCCGGCGGCGAAAATCAGGCAGGTCCCGCAGCCAATCGGCTTCGAGTGTTTCAACAGCAAAAAGCGGTATCAGCCCGACCATCGAACGCAGCTTGATAGGAAACTGGTGACCTTCCAAATGCAGAGTGTCATAGTAAAACCCGTCATGTTCGTCCCACAGCTCGGTTTGTTCATTGCCGACATTGTTCATCGCGTCCGAAATATAAACAAAATGCTCGAAAAACTTGCTTGCAACGTCTTCGTAGGTCTTGTCATTACGGGCCAGCTCAAGTGCGATGGCCAGCATGTTAAGGCAATACATTGCCATCCAGCTTGTGCCGTCGGATTGTTCGAGAGAGGCGCCGTTCGGCAGCGGTTTGCTGCGGTCGAAAACTCCAATATTGTCCAGTCCCAAAAAGCCGCCCTCGAAAACATTATTGCCTTCGTCATCCTTACGATTTACCCACCAGGTAAAATTGAGCAGCAGTTTGTGAAAAACGCGTTCGAGAAAATCGCGGTCGGCGACGCCTTTTTGCTTGGCTTCGATCTTGTAGACCCTGAGTGCCGCCCAGGCGTGCACCGGCGGATTGACATCGCCGAACGCCCATTCATAAGCGGGAATTTGCCCGTTCGGGTGCATGTACCATTCGCGAAGCAGCAGGATAAGCTGCTGTTTGGCAAATTCGGAATCGACCAATGAAAGGGGAATACAGTGAAATGCCAGGTCCCACGCTGCGTACCACGGATATTCCCACTTGTCCGGCATCGAGATAATATCGTCGTTATAAAGATGCTTCCATTCAGAATTACGGTTTGACAGGCGCTGCTTTGGCGGCGGCGGACTTGCGGGATCGCCTTCGAGCCAGTTTTTGACCACATAGTGAAAATACTGTTTTGCCCACAGCATTCCGGCAAGCGATTGCCGCATGACGTTCTTCGCATCGCCGGACAGGTTTGCCGGTATCACGCCGGCATAAAACTCGTTGGCCTCGGCAATACGTTTTGTAAATATTGATCTGCAATCCTCAATAAAATCTTGCCGGGCCGGGAAATTTTGTTCGAGAGCGGCAGCTTGCCCGCTTAAACGGAGGAAAATTTCTTTCTGGCTGTTAGGCTGGATCGTCATGGCATAATGCACCGCAGCTTTTGTGCCGTTCAATTCCGGATTTACCGCTTCTGCGTCATTGTGTACGACAAAATCGTTAATGCCGTCTTTTGTATATACTGATGCACTTTGGCTGTTGCAAAGCTTTTCGCAGTTCGTTTCGTTCTCGGTGAACAGCATTTCCGAATCGCCTTCGCTCAAAAGCCAGAAAACGTCCGCTCCGGGCTGCTTCATTTGGACCGCCGAAATGCCAGCAGCATCAATATCGGCCTGCTGCATATGCGGTTTTTCCACGTCATTCGACCATGACCAAGAGTTGCGGAACCATGCCGTCGGAAGAATGTGCAGCGGGGCGGCCTCATTTCCACGATTTATGGCCGTTATACGCACGCACATATCATCAACGCCGGCTTTTGCATATTCGATATAGACGTCGAAATATTTGTCTTCATGAAAGATACCGGTATCGATCAATTCATATTCGGGCTGCGATTTGTCGCGGCGGGCATTTTCCTCATAAAGGTCCCGATACGGAAATGCCGCATGCGGATACTTATAGAGAAATTTCATGTATGAATGTGTCGGCGTATTGTCGAGGTAATAATAATATTCCTTTACATCCTCGCCGTGGTTGCCTTTTGGCCCGGCAAGCCCGAAAAGCCTTTCCTTCAGGACGGCGTCCTGTCCGTTCCAAAGCGAGACCGCAAAACATATGTTCTGTTTGCGGTCGCAGATACCGGCGATGCCGTCCTCGTTCCAGCGATATGCCCTGATATGCGAGTGCTCGAACGGAAAATAGTCCCACGCAGAACCGTCCGCCGAGTAATCTTCTCGCACCGTTCCCCACGCCCGTTCGCTGACGTAGCTCCCCCAAAGTTTCCAGTCCGCCGTTTTTAACCGGGCTTCGTCAAGCCGCTTTTCTTCCGCATTTAGAACTTTTTGCGCCATAAATTTTTATGAGGATGGCATATCTGCCGGAATTTAGTAAAGCAAATCATGCATTGTCCCAATTCGTGCCGGATACGCATCTATTAATTTCGTTGTTTATTGTATTATTATGTGAAACGATTCTGAAAAACCTTCAAGATCAAATTGTTATGGCGAATCGATCCGGACATCTCACTGGTATAGACCATCTTCCCTAAATTTGACATTAATTGGAAGCATATATGAGTAAATTTAGTTTCTTTTTTTTGATTTTTGCTCTGTTTATTCCGTCAGGAATATATGGCCAATCAACAGCAAACACAAAGTCTTTCGATCCAGGCGCAAAACAATCGGCTCTTACAGAACAGCCAATGAGCCTGGAAACCCCAAGCGGAGTTTTGTACGGCACTTTACTTCTTCCCAAATCAAGGCTGCATTATCCGATAGTCCTTATTATTGCCGGTTCGGGCCCGACGGACCGCAACGGGAATTCACCTGTGTTCAGCGGCCCCAACGACAGCCTTAAAATGCTGGCGGAAGGCCTGGCGGCAAACGGCATTGCTTCGCTGAGATACGACAAACGGGGAATTGGAGAAAGCGCGACGGCAATGGGAAAAGAAGCTGACCTGCGTTTCGACTCATATATTAACGACGCCGTGTCATGGAGCAAAAAGCTCCGCCAAGATAAAAGATTTACTACTTTAACGATCGTCGGCCACAGCGAAGGATCACTGATCGGAATGGTTGCATCTCAGGGTAAAAACGCCGACGGTTTTGTTTCGCTTGCCGGTGCAGGACGGCCCGCAGGTCAGATAATTCTCGACCAGGTAAGGCCGCAATTGCCGCCGGACCTGATGAGATCAGCCGAAGAGATCGTGGCCGCGCTCGAAGCCGGAAAAGATGCCGCATCAGTGCCGCCATCTTTGAATGCTCTTTTTCGCCCGAGCGTTCAGCCGTATATAAAGTCATGGTTTCAATACGATCCTGCACGTGAGATGGCCAAATTGTCCATTCCAGTTCTTATTGCCCAGGGAACGACTGATATCCAGGTCAGCGTTGAGGAGGCAAAATTACTCGCAAAGGCAAAACCTTCGGCCCAGTTGCTGATAGTTGAAGGAATGAACCATGTTCTCAAACAAGTGCCTAGCGAAAGAGATCAGCAAATTAGATCTTACAGCGATCCGTCTCTGCAAATAGTGCCGCAATTAGTTAACGACACCGCCAAATTTGTAAAAAAAGCAAAGAGACAAAAGCCCTGATTCAGGTTGTCGACCGATCTATTCGCATTCGCCCACCATCAAAGAAAATGGTAATGATTCAGTAAAATGAACCACTGTTAAGAAAAGATAGACATAGACGGTTTTTTTTGCTAAATTTCGATTGCTCTGTTTACTAAGTATTCATATAGAAGAAACACGCAAATTTTTATTTCTGAAAAAAGTTGCTGATTGGTTGTATAGGAGCTTAACCGATAATGATCAAACGCCCTCTTCTTTCCAGGGGCCTGTCCAGGCCAAGGAACGCTCCCGATTATGGTGCGGATGGAGGTTTATTCTCAAACGGTTCCAGAAATATTTCCGCTGAAAATCTTGATGAGATCTTTGCCGGTATCGGTCAAAAGCTGCGTAACGGGCTTTCGAGCGAGGCCGAAAGCATACTGATCAAAACGATCGAAAGTTACCGACATACATCCGACAATTTTGCTAATCTCAAGCGCCTTTTGGCATTTACCCTAGAAACTGTCGGCCGTTACAAGGAATCGCTAGCCGCTGTAAAGCCATTCGAGGACGAAGACATCCTTAAACGACTCAATATAGAGACCCAGGTGCGGGTAACAACGCAGCTTGCGATATCGTATAACAATCTGGGCGATCACCCGAAAGCCGTAACACTGCTCAAGGAAACACTGGAAAAAGCCAGGGAAAATGAACTCATCCATCTTTCGGGGATTATTGACAGCGGCCTTGCCCGTGTTTACCGCAAGCTGAACGAATGCCCGATCTGCCGTGATTATGCGGAAAAATCATTGAATTATTTTCGTGAAAACGGTGATTGGCTCGGAATGGCCGAAGCGTACCGCGAGATCGCACTCAGCTACCATCAGGAAGGCAACAGCCAAAAATCGATCGAATATTTCGAACTTGGAATTAAGATCATCGGCGAGCGTTCGGCCCCGTTCATGCTCGGCAAGCTTTACACCGACATGTCGGGCGCCTATTGGTTTCTCACACAGCCCCAGAAAGGTATAGCCTGTCTCGAAAAATCTATCGCCTTTTTTGACAAGACCGAGCACGTTCTTAATTCGGTAATTGCCTACAACAATCTCGGTATCAACCTGATGCTGATCGGCGATTGGGCAAAGGCCGAGGAAATGATCCATCGTGCGCTCGACCTTGCTGAAAAGGCGAATCATGTCCACGTTGCCGGAATACTCGAATCACTTGGCGAGCTAAAAATACTTCGCGGCGAGCTGGACACAGCCGAGGATTTTCTGCTGCAAGCGGTCGAAATTGCCCGGACGCGAAAGCGCGAATGGTATGAAGCACAGGCGATGCGAAATCTGGCACGCTGCTATCTGGCAATGGGTAAATTCGATCAAGCGGCCGAAAAGGCGCGTGAAACCATCGAACTATGCCGCCAGATAGGTGACAAACATTATATAAATATGGCCGGCCTCGTCTTGGCTGAAAGCTATCTTTATGAGGGCGGGCCGGAGAAATGTGAGAACTATTTAAAGATCATCGAGGAAAACGATCCGAACGCGGATTTTTTCGTACTTGGCAATATCCAGCGTATCCGTGGGCTCGCCGCTGTCGAAAATGGCGACAGGCAGTTGGCAGTTCATCATTTTAGCCGGAGCCTGACCATCTTTGAAACGGCTGCTGACGTTTACCACACGGCTCTTGCCCATTATCTGATCGGACAAAACCTGCCGGAAAATCAAGAAGCCCGGGCGCTGAAACACCTTACGGCCGCAGGAGCGATATTTCAAAAATTGGGTATCAAATCTTTTGTCGATTCGGTCAGCGAAAAGATAGAAAGTTTGAACACCGCGGATACCGCTAACCTTGCACCGCCTGATGTAAAACGATCAAATTCTGTGGTTTCCCAGCTTTTGATGGTGCGGCTTGCAGAGGCGACCGCATCGCGCGAACTTCTTTTCCGCGAGCTTGTCGCCGTGCTTCAGCAGGAAAGCAGGGCGAAAAAGATCATCATTGCCGAACCGGACGAGAATAAAAAACTATACGCTTTTATTACTCACGGCCATACGCCGGAAGAGAGCAAAAATCTTGTAGGGAAATTCGAGGCCGCTATTCAAAAAGGTGATGAAAAGGCGTTTGCAGGAACGAAAAACCTGGCGGTTTTCCCTCTGCGGCCATCGAGTGGTTTACCGGCTTTTTTACTGATCCAGCCGCAATCCGGTGCGGTCTTGAATGACGATAGCTCGCTACAGCCGCTGCTCCGTGTGGTTGAGCTCGGAATGGACGTAGTTTCCCTGCGGCAGCGTGACAAAACGGCACCGGTCGAACAAGAAACCAGCCCATATACGTCAAACAGCCTGATGCCGGGTTTTATTCATTCATCACCGGCGATGACATCGCTTGTCGAGGAAGTTTATAAGATTCGTTCATCGGATGTGACGGTACTTGTCACCGGTGAATCCGGAACTGGTAAGGAACTTGTTTCGCGTGCGATCCATACTATCTCAAACCGCAAGGACAGGATCTTTGTTCCATTTAACTGCACCGCCGTGCCGAAGGAATTGGCGGAAGGCCATCTGTTTGGTTACCGGAGAGGCGCATTTACCGGGGCCGTGACCGATTCGCCCGGTATGATCCGTGCGGCCGACGGCGGAACTTTGTTCCTTGACGAAATAGGTGATCTGCCGATAGATGTACAGCCAAAACTGCTCAGGTTTTTGCAGGAAGGCGAGATCCAGCCGATCGGCGAGAAAAGGCCCCTGAAAGTTGATGTACGCGTCATTGCCGCGACCAATATGCCGCTCGAAGATAAGGTTGCCAATGGCAGCTTTCGCGAGGACCTGTATTACCGGCTTAATGTTATCCGGCTCCGTGTGCCGCCACTGCGGGAGCGCCGTTCTGAAATTCCGCCGATCATCAATTATTATATCAACCATTATTCCGCACGGTTCGGAAAACACGATATTACATTTACACCGCAAACGGTCGATCTTTTAATGGTTTGCAATTGGGAAGGCAACGTCCGCCAACTTTGCAACGAGGTCCAGCGAGTAATTGCCCGGGCCGTCGATAATGAGGTCGTGACACCCGAACATCTTTCACCCGAACTCAAGCGAAGCGCCCGCCCGCTCACCACATTCGGTGACAGCACTAATGTAAAACCTATCGCGTCGTATGACAGCGCTTTTTCCTTTAATGCCGGAACGGCCAGCGGTACTTTGGAAGCCGCCGTGGGGGAACTGGAAATTCAGATGATCAAAGCCTCACTTGGCCGTCACAACTGGAACATCTCACGCGTCGCCAACGAACTCGGCCTTACCAGACGCGGCCTTTATCTGAAACTGTCGCGTTATGGAATTGAGAAAGCGGCTTGAATCAATATATCTATGAGACATTTAGAAATTCACCGTGCTCAGCGTATTGGTTGGCTCCGGGCCACTGTGCTTGGGGCAAATGATGGGATCGTGTCCACAACCAGCTTGGTTTTGGGCGTAGCCGCCGCCGGAGCGGGCAAAAACAGCTTACTGATAGCAGGTGTCGCCGGGCTTTTTGCAGGTGCGATGTCCATGGCCGCCGGGGAATATGTCTCTGTCAGTTCACAATCGGATACCGAAGAGGCAGATCTGGCACGTGAGCGGTGGGAACTGGAACACCACGATGCAAGTGAACGAACAGAATTAGCAAATATCTACATAGGCCGCGGTTTAACACCGGAACTTGCAAAAGATGTTGCGGACCAGCTTATGGCCCATGATGCACTCGGAGCCCACGCCCGCGACGAGCTTGGAATTTCGGAAATTCAGCGTGCAAATCCGCTTCAGGCAGCCGCAGCGTCTGCTGTCGCATTTTCGGTCGGTGCCATATTGCCGCTTTTGACTGCGTTTCTTGTTCCTGAAGGTATTTTCACGATTGTTGTAACTGGAACGTCGATCTCTTTTTTGGCAATTCTAGGTTGGTTCGCTGCACGCACCGGCGGAGCTTCGGCAATAACGGGTTCGTTGCGTGTAACCTTTTGGGGTGCCCTCGCGATGGCTATCACTTATGGTGCGGGAGTGCTTTTCGGGGCTGTCATATAATGCAAATGCATGATCCCATGCAATTTGGATCAATCATCAAGCATTGATCTAAGGTCGGCCACAATTGCGGGCAATTTCTCCAGGACTACGTCAATTTCTGCTGCCGTATTATATCTTCCAAGCGAGAACCGGATAGCTCCCATTGCATGTGAATAAGGAATATTCATTGCCTGCAAGACAGGAGACGCTGTTTGGTCGTCCGAATTGCAGGCGGAACCGGTCGAGACGCAGATGCCGAGATCGTTGAGCCGGGCTAGTATCGCTTCGCCATTGGTGTTTTCAAAGGAAATATTCGATGTGTTCGGAAGACGTTTTGCCGGATCGCTTGTGCCGTTTAGACGAGATTTTGGAATTTTCTGCAATATTTCGTTTTCCAGTTCGTCACGTAATGTCCTGATCGTTTCGATCACCGAAAAATCCCTGACCATTTCCGCCGCCGTACCGATTCCTACTATCTGATGAACTGCCTCGGTGCCCGGCCGCATCCCGTTTTCCTGATTGCCGCCAGTGAACATCGGCGGCAATTTGACGGAATCCCGCACATACAAAGCTCCGATGCCTTTTGGAGCATGGAATTTATGACCGGAAAGCGAAAAAAGGTCGATTCCACTATTCTTAAGGTCAACCGGAATTTTCCCAACCGCATTCACGCCATCGACGTGGAAAACAGCATCGGAATGCTCTTTAATAATTTCTGCAATTTCAGTAACGGGAAACAAAATGCCGGTCTCGTTATTGGCGAGCATCACGGAGACAATTGCCGTTTTAGCAGTCAAAGCCGACCGTAACTGATCGAGGTCAAGAAAGCCGCTTTCATCAACATCGAGCCAAGTCACCGTATAATTCTGCTTTTCAAGTTTTTCGCACAGCTTGCGGACCGCTTCGTGTTCGACACGGGTCGTAATGATATGGTCCTTGTCTGGATGTGCTTCAAGTGCGCCGAGAATTGCCCAATTATCGCTTTCTGTTCCGCCGGATGTGAAGGCTATTTCACCCGCGGAAGCTGCTCCGATAAGGCCGGCGACCGATTCACGTGCTTTTTCAATGGCCGCCCGGTTTTCGCGCCCGAATGTGTGTGCCGATGATGGATTTCCGTAACCGCCCACTAAATAAGGCTTCATTGCATCGAATACTTCGGGTGCAACCGCGGTGGTTGCGTTATTATCTATATAAATCATAGGACGGTTCATTTAGAAAGCGTCTTGAATTTACCATTTCCCGTTTACCATTTACAATTGAATTATAGTGAGTGCAAAAATTAAAATTACTGACCCCAATGGCCGGATTTGGGAGATCGACCTGGTTCCCGGCAGCGTTTATACCATCGGCCGGGCAAAGGAAAACGATATTGTCCTCAACGACCGCCGCGTATCGCGAAAACATGCCTATATCGGCAGTGAAGGCGGGCAGTTCAAGATAATAGACGGCTATATCGAAAATGGCAGCCTGACCCGCAGCGTCAATCACGTTTTTGTAAACGGCTCGCCAATGCTTGAAAAACCGCTGGTGCAGGGCGACGAGGTTGTCATCGGTGAAAGCAGGTTGGAATTTGCCGAAATAAAAACGGCCGAAGTAATTCCACAGCCCGCTCATAAAATTCATGTCGCTTCGACCTCGATCAGTAAACAAAACGTTCCGGCAGTTAGTGATACTCCGAAAAATGTAAATTATGATGACAATCCGCTCGGTCATACGCAGCTTCAGATATCGGCCAACGAAATTATTGGGCGGCAATCACATCTTTCGATAGATTCCGGTATCGCTACGGCCGAAGAGATCACCGATCTGCGGCGTAAGGCCAAGATCCTCGAACTGCTTTACGAAATGAGCAAATCGCTTGGCACGGTATTTGACTTGAAAGAGATATTTGAGAAGGCGACCGACCTGATATTTCGCGGAACGCCTGCCGACCGTGTGGTCGCATTGATCGCGGATGAAACGCTTGACGGAAAAATACTCGATTACAGCCTTTATCCAATAGCCGTCCGTACGCGAGACGAGAAGATCGAAAAATTGACGGAAAAACTGACCATCAGCCGGACAATAACCCAAAAAGTGATGCGTGACAAGATTGCACTGCTGTCACAGGACGCCAAGACGGATGCTCAGTTTTCGGGTGCGGCATCCATCGTTTCACAAGGTGTCAGGTCAACGATATGTGCTCCTTTGATCACGGAATCGAATGTCCACGGTGTGTTGTATGCGGATAGGCTCGACCCGTTTTCGAGCTTTACTCCGGACCATCTGGAATTAATTAGTGCGGTTGCCGCCCAGACGGCGGTAACGGTCGAGACGGTCAAGGCCCATAAACGCCTGGCCCGCGAAGAAGTCGCTCGAGCGAATTACAGCCGTTTCATGCCAGAATATGTTGTAAAACAGCTGCTTGATAATCCGGATTCGTTTCGTCTCGGCGGTGTGAATCAAACGGTAACGGTTTTATTCGCAGACATCCGGGGTTTTACCAGTCTTTCCGAAAAAGAAAATCCGGAAAAGGTCGTCGGGTTGCTAAACCGATATTTTTCGGCGATGACAGAGATCATTTTTGAGCACGGCGGGACGCTGGACAAATATATCGGTGACGGATTGATGGCAATTTTTGGTGCTCCGACCGCTTCTGAAGAAGATGCCCTCAATGCCGTAAAAGCAGCCGTTACGATGCAAAAAAGGCTCAGCACTTTGAATTCGGAACTGCGGGCCGAAGGTTACAGCCAGGTTTCGGTCGGCATCGGCCTACACACCGGCGAAGCGACGATCGGCTATATCGGCTCCGACCGCCGTTCTGAATATACGGCCATCGGCGACACAGTAAATTTGGCTTCGAGGCTCGAATCGAACGCCACTGGCGGACAGATATTAATGAGCGATGCGACGGCAGCGGCCAGCGGGAACCTTATTCCGGTTAATCAGCTCGAGCCTTTGACGGTAAAAAACCGGGTCCAGCCGGTAAATGTCCTTGAGGTCAGATGGGGCTAAGATCAAGGCCCGCACGGTCAAAGATTTTGTTGTCATATCTGACGGAATAAGAATATAATTGCCCAACGGATTTTTATATGTTAAAGATTTCGTCCCTCAAAAAACTGGTAACCGATTCGATGGCGATCGACCTTGGGACCGCAAGCACGATAATTGCGGTCAAAGGCCGGGGTGTTGTGCTCGATGAGCCTTCACTGGTAGCGATCAACGAAACGTCCGAAGAGATCGTCGCGTACGGACAGGAAGCTGCGGATATGACGGGCAGAGAGGGCCGTGATGTTGTGGTGCGTGCACCATTGATCGGCGGTGTGGTCGGTGATTTTGAGCGAACCAAAAAGATGCTCGCCCACTTTGTCAAAAAGGCAAAAACAGGCGGTTCGCAGGTTTCGCTTCAAGCGGTTATGAGCATGGTCTCGGACGTGACGCACGTCGAACAACGAGCACTTTTTAATGCCGCAGAAGAAGCCCACATCGGCAAGGTCTTTATGATGGAAGAAGGCCTCGCGGCGGCATTCGGGGCAGGTGTTTTGCCGACCGATAAACGTGCTTCTGCAATAGTCGATATCGGTGCCGGAACGACCAATATCGCCATCGTTGCCAAAGGTTCGATCGTCCATTCGACATCCGAACGCTACGGCAGCAACGAGATAAATACAATTTTGGCGACACATCTCCGCCGCCATCGCGGTTTGCAGGTCGGCGAAGAAACCACCGAGTTTCTGAAGACCAATTTTGCCACTACCTTTTTGCCCGAAGACATCTCAAAATCTATTGAGGTCAGGGGACGCGATGTCCAAACCGGCAGTCCGGCGGCGGTCGAGATCACTATCGGCGAAATATATCCGATCGTCGAAGGCATTGTCCGCCGCATCGCCCAAACCGTAAAAGATACATTGAGCGAAATGCGGCCAGAGGTCGCGGCCGATATCTATGATCGCGGTGTGATCCTGACCGGCGGCGGTTCGCTGCTCGAAGGCCTTGATCAATACATGCGTTCGTTCATCAATCTGGCGGTAACTGTTTCTGACGAACCCCGCTACGCCACCGTCAACGGCCTGCTTAAAATGTTCGACGACCCGAAGCTCCTGGAAAAAGTGTCCCGCAACGAACTAGGCATCCTCCAAAACGCCGAAATACCTTTCGAGGTTTAAGATCGTTGTTGTTACTGTCCCTGAGACGAACTTCTCCACGAAATTGCCTTTTTTGTCCTGCGCGCAGATATCATTACTGCAAGGAGTAAGTTGATTTAAGCCTGTTAGGTTTTAAGAAGAAACAACTAGAACTCACCAAGAAACACGAAAAAAATTTAATATTGAACTATTATTGATCTGCCGGATCATGGTATTTATTGCACTTTTTGCAGCCGATCTCTTTCCAATTTTATGAAATCTGAAATTTTAGCCAAGGTCATTCGCGGCGATACGGTCGAATCCATTCATCGTGGACATTTTGTAGTGATCGATGGCAGCCGCAATGTCGTCGCAAGTGCCGGCGATCGTGAAAACGTTACATTTCTACGTTCCGCTTCTAAGGCGTTGCAGGCAGTACCGCTAATCACGACCGGGGCGGCTGACAATTTTGGCTTTTCTGAGGAAGAAATTGCCTTGGCATGTGCTTCGCATTCCGGCGAGACGATCCATGTCCGGCTAGCGAATTTAATGCTTGAACGCATCGGGTTGACCGAATCTCATCTGCGGTGCGGAGCACATTTGCCGTTCAACGAAAAAGAGGCCGAACGGATGCAGCGGGCGGGAGAATATCCAACGCAGCTTCACAACAATTGTTCTGGTAAACATATTGCGATGCTCGCGGTGGCAAAACACATCGGAGCCGATCTGGCATCCTATGAAGAGATAGACCACCCCGTGCAGCAGGCAATAATTCAGGCGGTCTCTGTTTTTACAGAAACCCCAATTGATCAGATAAAGATCGGCATCGACGGATGCGCCGCTCCAAATTTTGCTGTCACGATCCTTGCAATGGCAAAAAGCTTCCTGAATTTAGTTTCACCTTCCGCCGGATTTGACAGCGAAATGAGGGATGCTTCTGCACGAATTGTTAATGCGTCGATCAATTGTCCGGAAGTGATCGGCGGAACAGAACGCCTCGACACCATGATAATGAAAGCCGCTGAAGGCAAGGTGATCTCAAAGGTCGGTGCAGATGGCGTGTGGCTGTGCGGCGTATTGCCAAACGATAAATGGCCGACCGGATTGGGCATCGCCTTAAAGGTCGAAGACGGCGACGACAAACGAGCCCGGCCTGTGGTTGCAGTCAAAATATTAAAACAGCTTAGAATTTTGTCGGATGACGATCTGCCAGAACTCTCACCAATGTCGATCAAAAACCGGCGGGGTGATGCTGTCGGAAAAGTTGAAGCAATCTTACCGCGTTAAAAAACCATTCAAAAATACAACTTGCATAGATGTATCCAAGTAGATACAATCAATTATGAACACCTTTCTGAGAACTGAAGAATTCGATGATTGGTTAAAAAAGCTGCGTGACCAGGTTGGCAAGGCCCGCATATTGGCCAGGATTCGATCTGCCGAAGCGGGAAATTTTGGAGATTGCGAATCAGTTGGCGATGGTATTTCGGAAATGCGAGTTCACATCGGTCCGGGATACCGGGCCTATTTCTGCCGCAGAGAACAAATTGTATATTTGCTTCTGTGTGGTGGTGACAAATCATCCCAGAATAAAGATATCCGTGAAGCAAAGCGTATTTTGCTCGCGTTGGAGAGTTGAATCATGAATAAACTAAGATCATTTGATGCGGCCGATTATCTCGATAATGATGAGGTGATAGCAGAATATCTGAACGCAGCTCTCGAAGACAAAAATCCCGATGTTTTTCTGGCTGCGATCTCAGATGTTGCAAAAGCCCGCGGTATGAGCCGTCTCGCAAAGGATTCCGGGCTTGGACGCGAAAGCCTCTACAAAGCACTCTCACCCGGAGCGAAACCGAGATATGATACAGTCCTGAAATTGCTCCGGGCGTTGGGAGTAGATATTCATACAGTGCCGACGAATGCCGGTTTGTAGATAATGATTTAGCCCGAGAACCAAAAATGATTATAAAACGCTGCGGGGGTTATAAATGAATAAAATAGTACGGTTGATCACACATGGCTTTATTTCGTTAGTGGCTTTCTTTGCCGTTGTTGGTCAATCGCGGCCGCCGTTGTTGCCTGAGCCGGTGGTCGCTGCACTAAGCAATGAACTGTCCGGCGAGACGGCAAAGCGAAATCTCGAATTCATCTCGCGCCAACATCGAATGCGGGCTTCGCAGGGCTATCGAGCGGCTGCCGAATTTGTCGCCGGCCAAGCGCGAACCTACGGCCTGCAAGATGTGAGCATTCTGCAGTTTCCGGCAGACGGAAAGACGTTCTATGGCACGCAAAAGGCACGTCCGGCGTGGGACGCTGATTTCGCCGAGCTTTGGGAGCTTGGCCCCGATACTAAACCGCTTACTCGCATCGCGAGTTGGGATGCGATGCCGCTCGTGTTGGCGCAGGACAGCGAGAGCGCAAACATCACCGCCGATCTGATCGACGTCGGTGGAGGTACGAATGAAAGTGACTATGCGGGCAAAGACGTAAAGGGAAAGTTGGTCCTCGTTTCGTCACAACCAGAAGCGGCGGCAAGCCTCGCCGTTGATAAATTCGGGGCGGTCGGCATTCTCAGCTATGCGCAAAATCAGCGGACGGCCTGGTGGGGCGACAATGACAATCTGATCCGTTGGGGCCATCTCGACAGCTTTGCGCCGACTAAAACCTTTGCATTTATGCTCTCACTAAAGCAGGCACGCGGTTTCCAATCGCGGCTTGCTCGCGGTGAAAAAATATCGTTCAAAGCAGAGGTTAAAGCCGGCCGCCACGACGGTATGTACGATATTGTCACCGGCGTGATCCCTGGCGCCGACCCGAATCTCCGCGACGAAGAGATCGCTTTTAGCTGTCATCTCGATCATCCGCGGCCGGGTGCGAACGACAACGCGAGCGGCTGTGTCGGAATTCTGGAAGTGGCACGCACACTTTCAAAACTTATTGACGAGGGCAAGATCAAACGGCCTCGCCGAACGATTCGCTTCATTTGGCCGCCTGAGGTCGAAGGATCGCTTGTACTGCTAAACTCACGTCCCGATCTCGCACGTCGGATCAAAGCTGTGATCCACATGGACATGGTCGGCGGCGGCCCGGAAACGAAGGCCGTGTTTCATGTGACCCGCGGCCCGGCAAGCCTGCCTTCTTTTGTTTACGATGTTGCACAGTCATTCGGTGCGTTTGTCAATGATCAAACGGGCCGTTTTGCCGGCGGCGAAACTGTCCCGTATCCGCTCACTGCTCCAGAGGGTGGAAAGGAGCCGCTGCTTGCGGATTTCGCCGATTTTACATTGGGCAGCGATCATGATGTTTATGCCGACAGCAGTTTTGGTATTCCGCCAATTTATCTGAACGATTGGCCCGACCGATATATCCATACGAATTTCGACACGGCGGCTAACATCGACCCGACCAAACTAAAACGAGCGGGCTTTATCGGAGCAGCAAGCGGATATTTCCTTGCGAACTTCTCCGCGGAAGATGTGGATGCCGCGATGGGCGTCATTAAAGCCCAAAGCTTGAGGCGCACCGCACGGCTGCTCGAACGCAGACCTGGCCTTTCGCAGGATGAGGCCGCAAATCTTGTGCGATTTCATTTTCAATATGAACGCTCGGTGATCGACTCTTTCGGACGGTTCGTTTCTTTATCGCCGCAGCAGAGGTCCGAAGCGGTAAAGTTTATCGGCGATCAGGAAAGGTTGATCGGCGACATCTCGCAGGCCGGTGCCGTGCGGGGCGATGCCGCGACGGTCTATCGGCGAAACTCCGCGATCAAAGGAAACTTGTCGGTTTTTGGCTATGACTATTTCACAGATAAATACGGTGTGGAAAATGCGGCCAAGATCGGTCTCTCGAGTTTTAAGGGCCTTCGCGGTTCCGGCGGCGAATACACCTATGAGGCCGTGAATTTCGTCGACGGTGTGCGGAATGTTCAACAGGTCCGAGATGCTGTTTCTGCGGAATACGGCCCGGTGCCGCTCGACCTTGTGATTGAATATCTTCGTGCACTCGAATCGATCAACATAATTACAAAATAGACCGCTTATGACTGTGAAAGTTGATCTCTATAACACCTACTACGACAAGTTCGCAGCCGATGTGCAGGCATCTGTGCGCGCCGAAACATACGGCGAAGACATAGGGCAAAGCAGCTGGATGACCGCAGAAGAGTTGCGGTATTTCATCGCCTTAAAGGTCGAAGACGGCGACGACAAACGCGCCCGGCCCGTTATAGCGGTCAAACTATTAAAACAGCTTGGAATTTTAGGTGATGACGATCTGTCAGAACTTTCACCAATGCCGATCAAAAACCGACGCGGAGATGCGGTAGGAAGAGTTGAGACGAGCAATAATCTCTTGAACTTGATCTAACGTTTATCTGGAATTTGCTGAATTCGCTATTTTAACCAAATAACAATGAAACTTTTAATATCCATATCTGTCACCATTATAGTCATATTTCAGACACTTGCGAGCGCACAGGTTACTGCTAAAGACCAAATTAGGCTGACAACTCCTGAGGCTCCCTGGACACTCGTCATTGATGGCAATAATCTTGACATAAAGACTGTTCAAGTAAAGCCAGGGGGAGCTTACTTTCTGATGTCGCCTAACAAAGACGGACTAAATATATCGCTGTTCATTGAGCCTGTCGATAAATGCAAAACGAACGACGAATGCCGTGATTTCATTCTGAATACAGGAAATCCTGCCTGGGGAAAATTTCAAGGCCTCGTTAAGGCCAGGATCGGCGATTTCAGCTACTTCGAGTTTTTTCGGCCGGAAGTAAAATCTCAGCCGCTAAAAATCCAGGATATGTATGCCGAATATGTCGGAAACGGCTATTGGATCGATCTTCACATTTCAAAAGTCCTTTACAAGAAAGAAGATAAATTATTGTTTGAAAAACTAGTTAAGTCGATAAAGTTTGTTCCCAAAGCAGTGGAACAGCCAAACTTATCCGATGGGTCGTTCGAATTGGCCCAAAAAGCGGCAGAAAACTGGCTGGCCTTGTGGGGTGCTGCTAAGTGTAAGGAAAGTTATGGTTCGCTATCAACTCTTTCCCGACAGGCAATCAGTGAAAAACAATGGATTGACTATTGCGAAGCGGGTAACAAAGCATTAGGAACCGTAACCTCTCGAAAGCTGATCGCCAGCTCTCTGATAAAATCTTTGCCGACTAAACCTGACTATTCGGGTGCGACTTTTCGTTATCAAAGCAACTTCAAAGATAATGGGCCAATAATTGAATTTGTTAGTCTGGTCTTGGATAAGGACGGAACCTGGACTGTTGCAAACTACCTCACCCAATAGGAAATCATCGAAGGCCCGACAATATCAAGCGTAATGTTGTTTTTACCTATTGTTAAGGCGGTAATTAGGATTTGATCGGGTTTACGAGCTGAATACCCGGGAAGCGCGTAAAATCGCGGTCGGTGCTGGCGAGTTTTGCCCCGCTGGCGGCTGCCATTGCTGCAAGATGAGCGTCCATTACCAGATTTCCGCTCGCCTGTCCGTTGATAAGCATTGCGGAAAACAGCGGCCAGTTCTTTTTCTCAAGGCATACCAAGTGTGCGGTGTCGAGGTCAAGCCACGTTTCTACTATCTCGACAGCTTGCTTGAGACCGATCGGATTGAGATAGATTCTCTTATTCGTGACGATACGGATGAAACCGCATATCGTGTGCCACGAAAAAAAAACCTGTTCTTTCGAAAGGGCTTCTTCCAGCCAAGCGGCGGCTGATTCGTGAAACTCGCTGGTCTCGTCGTGAGCATAAACAAGCAGGTTAACGTCGGGAAGTATCATTTACGGTTTGGCCCCTCGACCTCATCTAGAAGCTCCTCGATATTGTCCAGGCTTAACCCTTCTCGAAGCCCAAGCGGATAGGTTTTAACCTTAAATCTCTTCTTCGGTGTCCCCAGTTTCGAGGGATTCAAACCCCGCCTTAGCACTTCATTTACGATCTCCTTAAAAGATCTTTCCTGGTCGCCTTCCTGGATTTTTTTCAGGCCAAACGCCACGTCGTCATCAATTGTCAGCGTTGTTCTCATACAAAAATCATAGTAACTCAACCAGGAAGAATATGCAACATCAAGACATCAAATATATGATGCCTTGATGTCCTAGATCAACTGATCTATTGTCTTGAATTCTTCTTTTTCAAACATTCTATCGAGCCACATATTTGTCAGTTTTTCCTGAATGCTGTTCGCGCGCAGGCGTTCGTTTAGGTTTTTAAAATCGACGAAATCTAGATGCTGGTCCTGATTGAAGCAAGAAAAAACGAAAAATTCTTCGCCAGTGTGCGGGTTTACGTGGCGTTGGAGGCATTGGGCGCAGACTTCCTTCATCATGCACTGCATCGGGCTGTTGATCGATCCGATGGCCGTGTGCTGTTCTTTTAGATAAGGTTTGAGCGTGGTATGACGCGATTCGCGGACGCCATTCATCATGCGGTCGGAGCCGATGGCGATTATCCGATCGACATCGCTAAGTTCCACCTTTTTCTCGCCAAGCCTTCCTTCGGCATATGCGATCATGGCCTGAACGATATTTCCGCGAAAATGATGGTCATGCAAACGATGCGGTTGGATCTCGTCGCCAAAATCGGTAGCCCAAATGATCTGATCGGTCGCGTTTTCAATTTCTTCGCGTTTGAACAGATCGTTGCCGTTCTTATATCCGGCAAAATAAACGACATGATTATTATTGTCGCGAAGCGCGCGGGCGATCGAGAACAGCACAGCGTTTCCGAGTCCGCCGCCGGCAAGCAAAACGGTTTCGTTCTCCGGAATTTCGGTCGGCGTTCCGGTCGGCCCCATAACCAGAACTTCCTCGCCTTCCTTTAATAACGAGCAAAGCCGCGACGACGTTCCCATCTCCAGAACGATCATCGACAGCAACCCTTTCTCTTCGTCAACCCACGCACCTGTGAGTGCAAGACCTTCCATCACGAGCCGCGTTCCATCAACGACAGGTGCAGACGTTTCAAAGTTTTGCAGCCGGTAAAATTGACCGGGCTCAAACTTCCTGGCTTGCAGCGGCGCTTTGATGATCACATCCACAATCGTCGGCGTCAGGCGGTCGACCTTGACGACGTATGCCCGGATTTCTTCGTCAAGCACGGCTTCGAGTTTTTCGAATATCTGGTCGCGAGTTGATTGCGGCAGCTCCCCGCGTGTCGCGAGTTCCTCAGCGAAAAGCTCGACGACTTTTAGATAACCGTGCTTTGCTGAGGCCATCGCCTTAACAACATTTCCAGCATATTGCGGGTGGTTGTCACCGTAATAGCTGATAAATTTCCCGTTATTTTCGTAGGAAGTAAAAAATCCGGTCTCGCCTTTTACGGCCTCGACCGCATGAAGCTTGCCGTCGCCATTCTTTTCGAGTTTGTGCGGCAGGAAAAACTGCCGCCATTCGTCGAGTTCGAATGTGCCGGGCTTTTCCTTTTCGTAGATAACATTTGGCGACGTTCCGGCCGCGACACATACCGTACGTGCTGGAAACTCAACCATTTCGCCGGTGTTTTCAAATTTACCGGTGTCGGCCGCATAATTCAGCCGCTCAAAGATCAATGCTTTGACGGCGTTGAATTCGTCCGGAACGGCCTCGGCGGGATTCATGCACTCGACGAAATTTATACCTTCTTCGAGGGCTTTTTGGACCTCTTCGTGGTTTAGACGGTAGGCCGGAGAATCCTGCAAACGCTTGCGGTAGATTAGCGAGACTCCGCCCCAGCTTTGAATAAGCGGAACAAAATTAGGTGCTTCGCCGACATGTGCGGCACGCCGCCTTTCCTCTCTGATCTCCTTGCCGTGTTCGAGAAATTCCTGAAGCACGCGAAGCTCTTCTTCATCGAATTTTGCCAATGATTCTTCCTCGCCGAATTCGTCGATGATCTGCTCGTATTTGTGAAGCATTTTTTCGACCTGCACCGGATAATAGGCGAAGATCTCGGTCGCCGTGTCGATTCCCGTCAGGCCGCCGCCGATCACCACTGCCGGAAGGCGAACCTGCAAATTCGAAAGGGTATCTTTTTTAAATGCCCCGGTAAGCTGCAACGCCATCAGGAAATCCGACGCCTGGCGGATGCCGCGGATCAAATTGTTTTTCATCGGAACGATCGTCGGGCGTCCCGCACCGGTCGCAATGGCTATGTGGTCGAAGCCGAAATCCCAGGCGTCCTCGATGGTCAATGTGCCGCCGAAACGAACGCCGCCATAGGGGCGAAATCTCTTTCGGCGTGTCAGCATAAGCTGGACCATCGTCAGGAAATTTTTATCCCAACGCACTGTAATGCCGTATTCCGAAACACCGCCGAAGCCCGAAAGAATGCGTTCGTCGAGTTCCTCGGTAATTTCACCTATGTCCTTGATCGGTTTCGGGCAGGACTTTCCGTGATTGCCCGTCCAATCTTCCGGGAGCGGTTCGATCTTAAGACCGTCCACGCCGATGACGCCGAAACCTTCGTTCAAAAGATAGTGAGCAAGCGTGTAACCCGCAGGCCCGAGTCCGACGACCATCACGTTTTTGCCGTTGTAGGGAAGAGCATATGGCCGCAAAGCGTTGAGCGGATTCCATCGCGTCAGCAGGCTGTAGATCTCAAAACCGTAAGGCAGATTGAGCACATCGGTCAGCGTCGCGGTTTCGGCAAGCGGAATGTTCACCGGTTCCTGCTTCTGGAAAATACATCCTTTCATGCAGTCGTTGCAGATCCGGTGGCCGGTGCCGGCACACATAGGATTGTCGATGATCACCAGCGCCAACGAGCCGATCGAATCGCCCTGCTTCTTTAACAAATGCATCTCCGATATTTTTTCGTCGAGCGGGCAACCCTCGGTTTTGATGCCGAGCGGATTTCGCTTAGGTGTGCCATCGGCTTCGCGAAGGCCTGTTGAGCATGAATCTTTTGAGCGTTCGTGGCAGATCAGGCAATAATCGATCTCATGCAGGGCCTCGCGCATCGTGCCGCGGTCGTCTGTCAGCTTAAATCCATCACGGCGGCGCATTTCTTCGGCTTTACCGCGCATCAAGTTCGGCAGATCATTTTCTGGCCGGATCAGGTGGACAAGATTCTGATAATCGAGCGCGTGCGGAGTTTTGAAGGCGGCCCATCGTTTCTCTTTTTTGTAGAATTCAGCGGCGGACCATGCTTCAATAAGCCCAAGCGCGGCTTTGACCTGCAGGAGATCACCGGTTTCTTCGATTGTGAGGACGAATTGCGAAAAGACCTTGCCAAAATTTTTGTCCTTTAATTTACCATAGGCAGAATTTAATTTATTGACCGTCTCCTTTACCTGAGATGTTATTTCAAATTGTTTGACAAGCAATTCTTCAGCATCGAGCAGCCTTGACGTAATTTCGGAGATCGCCAGTTCTTCGTCATAGATCAAAGTTTCGTCGAATGCAGTGTTTCGTAATTCAGTCAATGCAAGCGAAAGTTCGATCTGGTTCAGCGATGCAGTATCTTCTGCTTTATACACTTTTGCTGCTCTTCGCTGAACAAAAAACTTATATTTCCAGATCGGATTCTGCTCGAGGACCTCACGTTCGAGTTCCGAGCGTTCGCGGCTGATCCCGAACATACGGCCGATAAAATCCGAGAGATACGGCGCGGCATCGGTAAGGATCTTGGATTCGACGCGTTTTTCGTAGCCAAGCCCGTGAGCCGAAATATATTTGGCCAGGGCATCGTGAAGTACCGGTTCTTTTTCGGCGACATCGGCGTAAAATTTTTCCGCAAGTTCTTTCAGCTTTACGGCATCAAATAAGTCTGAGTAACGAAATCCAACTATTCCCAGGTCGAAATCGCGGTCTGATATGGTGTGTTCTTTTTCGGAAATTCCGGTCATATAAGCGTATAAATGCGTGTATTCTATAAAAAGTGTAATAGAGCATAATATCACTTGTGACCGCGGTGAAACAAAATGAGCGTTCTTTCGGGGAATAGTTTAGTGTGAAATTAGATGTTTTCGATGTCTTTTCCGTTTTGTTTTATTTCGTGTCCTATTGGTGTAGATTTGTGGTTCATTCTTAAAACCTGAAAGGCTGAAACCACGAACTCGCACAGAGAAACACGAATAAATCAAAAGCTGAATCATTACTAAAGTCTTACCCCAAAGGCGCATTTCGGAAATATTTAGTGAAAATCGGCTGTAAATATGGTTTAATACAGGTTTGCGCTCATAAGAAGAAATTATAAAGTCCAAGGCTTTTACAAGTTAGTATGCAAGACGATCAGAGATTAACACCGTTACCGAAAGGTACTGAAATAAAAGAAGTTAACGGCGAGTATCCGATGGGTTACCCGGCTTTTTATGATGACGAAGCGACCGAAGGGCGAAGGTCACTTCGCCAGTATTTTGAAATAGTATATAAACGCTTGCCGATGATCCTCGCCTTAGCGATCCTCACGACGGCGATGGCGGCATTTTATATGTACCGCCTGCCGAACCAGTATTCTGCGACAACCCAAATGGTTATCGAACCGCGTAAGCAGAAAGCTGCATCAAGGGATTCGATCAATATCAATTTTGGTAACGACGCAAATTATTATAATACTCAGCTGCAGCTCCTGCAGAGTCCCGATCTGATGAAGGAAGTGGTAATTACCATGGGGCTTTACCACGATCCAAACCTTTTCAAGGACGAAGAAAAAGGCATCGGCTCCGCGTTACGTTCTGTTTTTTCCAGTGAAAAAACGGAAACATCTGCGCAAAATGCCCTTCCAGTAATTTCAGAAACAGCCAATTCTGACGATAATTCCGTAACGGTTGCCCTCACGAATGATGAGGAACAGCGGGCGGCAAATTATGCGGCCTTACTTGGCGGCACATTAAAAGTAGAACAGCAGGAAAGGACAAACATAGTAAAAGTAACGGTAACGAATAGAAATCCGTCCATGGCCGCAAAGGTGGCTGATGGAGTTGCAAAGGTTTTTATCAAACAAGATGAAGACAGAGAGTTAAAGGGTTCCAAACGGGTCAAAGAGGACCTTGAAGTTTCCATTGAAAAACTCCGCGACACCATCGGAGAAAAGGAATCGCAACTGATCCTGGCGATGAGAGCCACTAATCTGCCGTTGCAGGTCAAGGGAGAGGATCTTCTGGCAAGCCGGCTGCAATCCATGAGCGAAACCTGGCAAAAAGCATTGGAAGGGAGACGCCAGCTTGAGGCCCGCTACAATGCTGCGGTCAAGGCCAACAGCGAAGGAAAGGGGACGAACATACCCGAAATTTACGAAAACAAGATCTATCAGGAAACGGTACGTCAAAATACCGAACGCAAAGCTAAACTGCAGGATTCGATCCGCAAATTCGATGAGCAAATTCAGGAGGCCGAGACTGACAAGGCCCAGCTGCTTGTAAAGTACACCGCTGAATATTCAAAAGTTCAAGAAATAGATCAGAAGATCGCAACGCTCAAGATCAATAAAGAAAAGACCGAGCGGGAAGTTTCGCAGATAATCGA
This sequence comes from Pyrinomonadaceae bacterium, assembly GCA_043740295.1. Taxonomy (GTDB): domain Bacteria; phylum Acidobacteriota; class Blastocatellia; order Pyrinomonadales; family Pyrinomonadaceae; genus OLB17. The sequence goes on from JAYUCO010000001.1 coordinate 106,722, forward strand.
AAATGATCAAAAGAAGATCGAGAAGGATGCGGTCAGTGGGGCGCTTGTCGCCCTGAAATCCCAGCTCGATTCGGCGCGAAATCAAGAAGGCCAATCCCTCGCATCCTATGAGCGGGAAGCGGCCACGGCGAATATCCAGGGCCAGGCTCAGATCCGCTTGACCACGTTAAAACAAGAGATCGATACCAGCCGTAAATTGCTGGATAGTTATACTCAGCAGCTAAAGGAACAGGAATTGGCCATTGCCAGCGGCCGGCCGGATAATATCAAGATCGCGACTAACGCGGTCGAATCGTCCACGCCCATCGGCCCGCAAAGAACACGTAATATATTGGTCGCTTTTTTCCTTTCGCTCGGAGCAGGTATCGGCCTGGCATTTCTGATGGATTATCTTGACGATTCGGTCAAGAGTTCGGACGACATTGGCCGGCTGCTTGGTTTACCGACACTGGCGCTGATACCACACTACACCGTTGGCGACAAGCGAAAGCTGAGCCTCGTACCGAAAAACGGAAACGGTAACGCAAGCGCGACCGCGATGATAACACTCGAGGAAAGAAATTCGCCGATGGCTGAGGCCTACCGGCATTTGCGCACGTCCCTTTTGTTCTCATCGGCCGGAAAACCGCCGCAGACAATTCTCATAACTTCATCGCAGCCGTCCGAAGGCAAGACGACGACCGCCATAAATACGGCGATAACGCTGGCCCAGTCCGACGTTGATGTTGTGATAATCGATTGCGACCTTAGGCGTCCCCGTTTGCATACATATTTTGAGATGGAGAACACACAGGGTCTGACCAATTACCTTTCCGGCGAGCGAAATACGGAAAACCTGATCAAAAATTGCAAGAGCCTTCCGCGGCTGAAAGTAATTACGAGCGGCCCAATCCCGCCGAATCCCGCCGAACTGCTTAGTTCGGACGAGATGAAAAATCTCTTGCAGTTTCTGCGCGGCCGGTACAAGCATGTGATCATAGATTCGCCGCCGGCGATATCATTTACCGACGCAGCTATATTGTCCACATTGGTTGATGGTGTGGTGCTTGTTGCAATGGCCGGTAAAAGCTCGATGCATCTCATGCGGCGTTTCAAACAGCGCCTCGGTAATATTGGTGCACGGATTTACGGGGTCGTCCTTAATGGTATCAAGTCAAACTCGATAGAATATGATTACTACGGTTCGGGTTATTACGACTATTACGGAAAAAGTAGCGCAGACGATGCGACGCAATATGTCGAAGAAACCGAGTCGGCCCACAGTACGAAAGGCTAAAAACGGCACAATGCCTGTGGCTTAGAAGTGGCTTATTGTTCCGCTTATTCTTGTGGTCAAGAGAAGATTTTTATCCGCAGAATAAGAGGAACAAGAAAGAACAAAATGTAGAAGATTTAAATTTTTCACCAACCTTTCCTTAATCAACCTAAAAAAACTTTGAGAGCATCTTCCCAATTCGGCATTTTCTCAAGGCCAAATCGCTCACTAAAAAGACAGGCCATTTTCGAACTTGCCGGCCGAGGAGCGGGCCGCTTTAGGGAATCTTTTGAAACCGGTTCGAGAAGATGCGGGTCAAATCCGCCAAGTTCGCAGACCTTTTCGGCAAAACCCAGATAGCTTGTCCCGGGACCTGAATTTGTTGCGTGAAAGGTACACGGCAAGTCGAGTTCCGCCAGTTCTCGCAGACGCTTTGCCAGATCGCCGGCAAATGTTGGCGTTCCAAACGAATCGGAGATCGCTTTTATTGACTTACCATCCGCCAGAAGCCGATGCATGACACTTAGAAAATTTGTACCGCCGTGGCCGTAGATCCATCCTGAACGCACGATGATCGATCGGGCATTGGCATATTTCGCACGAATCTCGCCTTCGAGCTTTGATTTTGCATAGATTCCCTGCGGATTTGGTGTATCTTGCTGCGTATAAAAATTAGGGTTCAAACCGTCAAATACGTAATCGGTCGAGATAGTTACAAATGCTGCATCGACCGTTTTGCAGGCGAGGGCAAGGTTCTCAACGCCGTCGGCATTTGCTTTGTAACAAGCTTCCTTATTCGTTTCGGCACCATCGACATCTGTATAGGCAGCGCAGTTTATAACGGCCGCGGGTTTAATAGCGTCAATTGCGGCATGAACGGTTTCACGCACGGAAATATCCAGATCGCCCCTTTCAAATGCAATGACCTCATCGCCGATAGAACTACAATAAGAAATTGCTGCGCGGGCAACCATGCCTTTGGCACCTGTGATCAAAATTTTCATTGGCTTTGCTTCAAACCAGCACCATACATCGTTTTATAATATTCGCGGTATTCTCCGTTTCTGATGTGGTTTACCCATTCCTGATTATTACGGTACCAATCGATAGTTTGTGCCAGGCCTTGTTTCCACGTCATCAAAGGTTTCCAGCCTAGTTCGCTTTCGGCCTTCGCCGGATCGATAGCGTAACGGCGGTCGTGTCCCAGACGGTCGGTCACAAAATTTATCAGGCTGTGCGGCTTGTCAAGAGCATCGAGGAGCGATGTGACAACATCTAAATTATACTGCTCGTTTCGCGCTCCGATATTATATGCCTCGCCCGATCTGCCTTTTTCAAACGCCAGCCAGATAGCCCTGCAATGATCGTCAACGTAGATCCAATCACGAACATTCTTTCCGTCGCCGTAAACTGGTAAAGGTTCGTCATTCATCGCGTTGGCGATCATCAGCGGGATTAGCTTTTCGGGAAATTGACGCGGGCCGTAATTATTACCACAGCGGGTCACGACCGTATCGACGCCGTGGGTTTCGCGTGCGGCACGAACGACAAATTCGGCCGAGGCCTTTGATGCCGCATACGGAGAATTCGGCTGTAGTGGCGATGATTCGGTAAAGAAATCTTCGCTTTCGTCAGGCAGGCTGCCCATCACCTCATCCGTTGAAATCTGCACGAAACGCCTGATCTGTTTTTCGCGGGCCGCGTCCAATAAAACCTGGGTGCCCATGATATTGGTCCGCAGAAATTCGTCAGCCGAGTGGATGCTCCGGTCAACATGTGATTCAGCAGCGAAATTAAAAATCGCATCGCAGCCGTCAGGGATCGCCGCCAATACATCAGGACGGCTACAAATGTCGCCTTTAATAAAAGCGTGACGCAATGAATCTATACCGTTCAAATTCTCGAGATTTCCGGCGTAGGTCAAAGCATCAAAATTGACAATATTTATATCAGAATGTTCGTCTAGTACGAGACGAATAAAAGCCGAGCCGATAAACCCGGCACCGCCGGTTATAAAAATAGTTTTCATAAAAATGCTATTGACGCGGGGATTTTAAAGTTAAACCGTAAATTATCTCCGCATCACATTATTTTTCGAGCTGCCGCATTTGCTTCAGCAATGCATCGGCATATTTTTTTGGTGAATCGATATTATTCAAAACGGCCTTGCCGCCGACTTCGCTTGCGTTATCGATCACAACATCACCGAACCCAAGCACACGCTGCATCAATGTAGAACTAACCGTCACGTCCTGTACGCGCCGCAATGGCACATTCTGGGTCGTCCGCGAGATCAGCCCACTATCGATCTCGATCGTCGTATCCGTCAGCGTATAGCGGACAGATCTCTGTTTAACGTGATAAAAAGCCGGGATCAAAAGCAGCAATAAACCAGCCAAACCCGAAACCCAAAAAGGCTGAGAAGTAAATATGCCAAGGATCGAGACGATCAAAAAAGCACCTATCACCGCCGCTATATAACCCGCATATACAAATTTTAATGTCGGTGTTATCGAGAATATATTCGTCACCAGATCACCTCCTGCAAGATTAGGCGGCACATAATCCCGCCTGGCAACCCGCGTTTCCTCTTCCGCCTCAAAAGCGCTGCCGCATTTCTGGCAGAACGCGGCATCGTCGTCATTCTTTTTACCGCATTTAATGCAATACATACTCCAGCAATAATAACTTACTCCGGGTCATAACCGCGAATGATATCAGGTTTGCCTGAGCGACATACTCGTTCATTCACTTTCCACACTGGCCAAAAAAAAATCTTGATAAAAAGCGGCGGGTGCGTATTTATTGAGATGGCCCATCGTCGAGAAAATAATTTAATATCTTAGGCAATTTTGCCCGACATATATCGTCCTTAATAGAACCATTCAAAATAAAAAAGGGGAAAACAACTATGTCTTGGGAAGTTTTTACAACAACGAACGTCAAATTCATTGCCATCACCGGATTTCGTATGCAGGCACACATAACTCGTGGCAAAATATATGCTAATAGTCAAGGGGCGTTTGATGGCGCAGTAGCAACAGCAGTAGCCAGAATGACGAATGAGGCAGTTGGCTCTTCGGGTTTGATATTCGATCCTACCCAGGCGGATGTTTTGGCATACTTGAGCAGGAACCTTCGTATCCTGATGGATTCGATGAGGTTTTCGGGAGGCTCAATTCCGAACGCAACCACTCTTGCCGGAAATCCAGAGGCAGTAAGTTCCGCGATGCAGGCACTGGCCCAAGTCGCTTTTATAGCGAGCGATGGTTCGTTCACCCAACTTTATCCTTAATCAATAGGGGACGGGAGATCGAGTTAAATCGGCCGAAACTCGACGGACATATTTCTCGGTTTCGCAGGAAAGCGTGGTCATATTGCATACCGAGCGCTCCAGCCATGGGCTATTTTCGCGTCAGGGCATTTTCTAGTTCATCGACGACGATGGTCCGGAAGGCGAGCCGGTCGCCTTCGCAGAATATTTCAACGCTGCTTTCTTCGTGGACCTCGCCTTGTATCAATGCTTCGGATAATTCGTCCTCGACGTATTTTTGCAGTGCACGTTTTAGCGGGCGGGCGCCATAACTCCGGTCGGCGGTCGTTTTCGCGACCAGCCAAATGCGGGCTTCGTCCGTCATCATTATTTTCAAGGAACGTTTTTCGACGATCTCGTTTAATTTTGCGAGCTGCAGATCGACGATCTGGAGCATATCTTCGTCCACCAATTCGTCAAAGATAATGACTTCGTCTAGTCGATTGAGAAATTCGGGGGCAAATGTCTGTTTGACCTGCGACATGACCTGCTCTTCCATCTTTTCACGCGAAGCTTCGCCGCTTGCCTGAAAACCAAGCGTCGTCCGCTTTTGGATAAATTTCGCCCCGATATTCGAGGTCATGATAAAGATGGCGTGCTTGCAATCGACCGTATTTCCTTGGGCATCCGTCAGTACACCGTCTTCGAAAACCTGCAGCAGAACATTGAACAGATCCGGGTGCGCCTTTTCAACCTCATCAAAAAGCACGACAGAATATGGGTTGCGGCGGATCTTTTCGGTAAGCTGTCCGCCCTCTTCATAACCGACATATCCCGGAGGTGAGCCGATGAATTTGGCGACCGCGTGTTTTTCCATGAATTCGCTCATGTCGAAACGGATCAGGGTGCGTTCGGAACCGAACAAATATTCAGCAAGTGTCCGGGCTACCTCTGTTTTGCCGACGCCGGTCGGCCCGAGAAATAGAAATGAGCCGACTGGTTTGCTCGGATTTTTGAGACCGGCACGCGAACGCCTGATCGCCCGTGCAAGGGCCGATATCGCCGGACGCTGCGAAATGATCCGTTTATGCAGCTCTACCTCAATGCCGAGGAGTTTTTTGGCCTCTTCAAGTTTGATCGAAGACACGGGAACGCCTGTCCAACGGGCGATGACCTCATCTACATCGTCCTTTGTAACCTCAACGGCGAAGAAGGAATCTTCGAGAGCTTTTAATTCGTAAGTAATTATTTGATCGTCACTGGCCGCGGCCCGCTTCCAATTATCGACCGTTTCGCGCCATGACGGTTCGGCCGGATTTTCGCTTTGGTACCGCAGCTTGGCCCGGGCACCGGCTTCGTCGAGTACGTCAATGGCCTTGTCCGGCAGAAAACGGTCTGGAATATAGCGGTTCGATTGGAACACGGCAGCCTGCAAAGCTGCTTTCGAATATCTGATCTGGTGAAAGGCTTCGTAGCGTTCGACAATGCCTTCGATAATTTGCAGGGCTTCGGCTTCGCTCGGCGGCGCCACTTTAACAGATTGGAAACGGCGTTCGAGTGCCCGGTCCTTTTCGATGGATTTGCGGAATTCGGCTGGTGTCGTCGCACCGATGCACTGAATTTCGCCGCGTGAAAGCGCAGGTTTCAGTATATTTGCCGCATCGAGCGTTCCTTCGGCGGAACCGGCCCCGACAAGTGTGTGCAGCTCATCGATAAAAACGATGCTGTTCTCGTCTTCCTTCAATTCGCCCATGATCTTCTTCAACCGCTCCTCGAATTGACCGCGGTATTTGGTGCCGGCGACGACCAATGAAAGATCAAGTGAAAGCACACGTTTATTTTCAAGAAAGGTCGGTACCTGCCGATCGACGATTCGCTGGGCTAGGCCTTCGACAATAGCGGTTTTACCGACGCCGGATTCGCCTATCAGAACTGGGTTATTCTTTGTCCGGCGGCATAGAATTTCGACGAGGCGTTCGATCTCCGGCTGGCGGCCGATAAGCGGATCAAGCTTTCCCTGGGCGGCGTCTTCGGTCAGATCACGTGTAAATTCCTGTAAATTCGGCGTTTTGGGATTTTCCTTGTTTACCGGTACGGGAGCCGGAAAACCAGCCTGTTTGCTGATCTCGTCGCGTGCCTGCTGGAGCCGCAAACCTAACTCGAAAAGGATCTCTGCCGCAATGGAATTTTCTTCGCGCAAAAGCCCGAGCATCAGGTGTTCAGGGCCGATATGGCGATTTTTCAGGCCACGGCTCTCTTCATTAGCGTAAAAGAGGATGCGCTTCGTTTCGGGTGAAAGATGCAGTTCGGCTGATTGCGGGATGCGGTCGCGGACGACGATGCGTTCTTCGACCTCACGGCGGACCATATCGACCGTTAAGCTATTACGAAATGAAAAGAAGCGTGCGCCGATCGTTTTGTCTTCGCGCATCAAACCGAGCAGTATATGCTCCGGTGCGATAACGGGTGAGCCATATTGCAGTGCTTCATAACGAGCGAAGAAGATGACTCTGCGTGATCTTTCGGTGTAGCGTTCGAACATAAATATTAGAGGCTTCCTTTCGCTATTATACAATTATTATAACGAAAGTTCGGGGGAATGTTTCAAACTATTCAATCTATTATTTTACGAGCTTGGGCATATATAGTTCCAAACAAGCGAAATATCCAGAAGAAATATTGCAGCCGTTTTGAGTTCGGGCCTCAGCCTGATCTTGAAAGACACATATTAGCGTGAACTCTGGACCGAGCAGCCGATATAAAGGGGAGCAGGGGTCAATTTGTCATTGTCGAGCGCGAATCGACGTTGATCTTTTCAGGTTCAGGTGTCTCGATCACTAACGCCTGACGATCTTTCTGTAGATTGCCCAGTATTTTAGCCGCCGGAGCTAATTCTACTTTTGAAGAAAGTACTCGCGAAATCCGTTTCGGCAATATCATCGGGGCGATATTCGCAATTGAATCTGCCAGTGAAACGATATCGCCGCCGCCGCTCCAATGTTCACGAACGACCGTTGCGTCCGTCCGGTTTACAAGCCGGAGCAATACGAGAGCGACCACATAAAGATCATCGACCTGGCCGATAAAGGGAAAAAAATCCGGGATAAAATCGAGAGGAGAAATAACATAAACTATAGCCGCGAGAAACAGGGCCTTTTCTGCCGCCGGCACGCGGGCGTCCTTCAGCATGCGGCCGAGCAGCACAACCAAGTTCGGCAAAAACATTAGAAAATTGCCCATGCGGCCCTTTAGCTGAGACTTTTCCTTGCGGCTGATTTTAATGGACTGTTCGATCGATCGGCTCATTTTTATTGTACCTCTGACATCGTTTTAACAAGTCTATGTAATAGAGGTTATTTGAGCAAGTTTTAACAAAGAAAGTTGTATGGTAAGTTTGAGGAACAGTTGTCTGCAAGTCTGAAATATTGCCTGGCGGCTTCTTTTGATCTATTTTTTTATTTGTATTTTGAATTGAGTTGAAGCTGACCATTTCCAAGCGCCCTATGATTCTCGAAAACATCCGCCAACGTGCCGCCGCCGACATTCAGCATATAATCCTGCCCGAAGGCGATGACATCCGCACAGTACAAGCCGCAGGGATGTGTGCCCGCGACCGCATAGCAAAGATCACAATCATCGGCGAAGAAGAAAAAGTACGCATGCTCGCCCGCGAAGCTGGGGCCAATCTCAATGGCGTTGACATCCTAGACCATCGCAAATCGAAAGATTTTGGTAAAATCGCGACGTTTTATCACGAAATCCGCCGCGCAAAAGGCATCACACTCGAAGAAGCTGAACAAACTGTGAAAGACCCGCTTTATTTTGGGAATTTGCTCGTCAGGTCTGGCAAAGCGGACGGTTCGGTCGCAGGTGCAACAAATACGACCGCGCATACTGTGGCCGCCACTTTGCGGTGCATCGGGGCCCGCGAAGGCCTCAAAACTGTTTCCAGCTTTTTTCTGATGGTCGTGCCGGATAAAAAATTTGGTGCAAATGGAGCGATGATCTACGCCGATTGCGGCGTGGTGATCGACCCGGATGCGAACGAACTCGCTGAGATCGCCATCGCATCGGCTGATTCGTGCCGCACTTTATTGGGCGTCGAACCGCGTGTTGCCATGCTCTCTTTCTCAACCAAAGGAAGCGCGAAACACCAGTTGATCGATAAGGTGATAGAAGCTGTAAAGACGGCCCGAGCGCGGATGCCCGATCTTATTATCGACGGCGAATTACAAGCTGACGCCGCATTAGTGCCTTCGGTCGCCGAATCAAAAGCTCCGGGCTCAAGCGTTGCTGGCAGGGCGAACGTCCTCATTTTCCCAGATCTCAATGCCGGAAACATCGCGTACAAACTGACAGAAAGATTGACCGGCGGCGCCGCCATTGGTCCAATTCTCCAGGGCCTCGACCGCCCCTGCAACGACCTCTCCCGCGGCTGCAAAGCCGAAGATATAGTAGATGCCGTCGCCATCACCGCTGTCCAGTCGCAGGCGAGGAAACAAGTCTAAGTTGGAGAACTTGAATTTATTTGTTAAAAATACCTAGCCAACGAAGTTTCCAGAATTTCTTTCGCATTAGATTCTATACTTTGCGAGTCGATCCAGGCATAGATGGTGTCGAATTCCAATGGCTGCATTTGTTCCTTTATGCGTTGCACCTCGCCCAACGCCAACGGAATTTTGTTGGGATAGCTGTGCATAGCCGCAAGATGCTTTTTGCTCGGCGAAATTACAAAAGTGTCGCCGCAAAGTACAACGCCTTTTTGTGAAAGAAAAGGGATGTGCAAAATACAGCTTCCGGCAAAGTGTCCGCCGATGTTTATTATCCGTATTCCATCGCCTAGATCTTTTTCCGTTCCATTCCACAAAGTGACATGGCCACCTTTATCGAAGATCCATTTCTCGTCGCTTTCATGGATATATCGGGCAATCGAATGTTTTGCCCCAGTCATTCATTGTGCTGTAAAAATGAGGGTGCGAAAACGCGATCGCTGTTAGGCCGCCTTTTGCATTGATGAACTCAACGTTTTTTCATCCAACAACGGAAAGCAATCCCAGAGAATATTTCCGCCGGGAGCAATAACCATCAAAGAGCGCTGACCGATCGCAAATTCGGGCGACATCTTTAGTTCAAAAAGACACTCACTTATTTGACGAGTATCGACCACGTAGTTTTTCGCAAGTGCCGAGTGCGTCGTCCACGTTTGGCCACTTTCCGGTACGTATTGCCTGTCATCATCGCATATCGGACATATGAAAATTCTGCGTATCGATCCGGACAGCTCCCGCCAGCATCTCGATCGAACCGTCAGGGTATGTGATTTTTGTTGAAAGATTTTTCTATGTAATCTTCGAGACATTTGGGGCACAGACAGGCGTCGAATTTTGCTTTGATCGATTCGGCGGCGTTTTCGGCGAGCTTAACGTCATTGCACCAGCAGCCGTCGAGCTTGGCTCCGCAGCCGAACTCCGCGCCGCAAGATTCGCAGATGGATGGGTCAAATGCTTTTTCAATCATACAAACTCTTTTCTCCCGGCGGCCTAGATTTCCAGCGTTTGTGTATCCAGAGCCATTGATCGGGCCAGGAGCGGATGAGCTTTTCGACTTCGGTGGTAAATTTGGCGGTCGTTTCGGTGATATCTGCCTCACGGTCTCCGGTCCTTACGCATTCGATCATTTTGCCATGCGTTGCGATGTAATGACCTTTTTCACGATCCCAGACGCCGCACATCGGTATTATAACTGCATTCGTCCGCATTGCCAGCATCGCAGGGCCGATTGAAGTGCAGGCCGGCACGCCAAAAAACGGCACGAAAACGCCTTCCTTCGGATGAGCGTTGACATCCGCCAAAATGCCGAGGATTCCGCCTTCGCGAAGGATACGGATCGCCAAACTGACGGCGTTAGTTTTGTTTATCGGTCGATTGCCGAATTTAGTGCGGAGGTTTACTGTGAGGTCTTCGATCAGCGGATTATCTAGCGGGCGGGCCAAATAGCTGATCGGGCCGCGTAGTGCCGACCAGGCATAAACAAGCAGTTCCCAATTCCCCAGATGAGGGCTGACGATAATAACGCCGCGGCCTTGGGCTTTGAGCTTTTCGTATTCGTTTAGGGTTTCGGGATCGATCTGAAATTCGATCAGTTGCTCAAGGCTTTCCGCGGTCGCTTTAGGAAATTGGCTCATATCGCCCAACATTCGCCCTAAGCTTTTAAATGTTCCGCGAAGGAGTTCTTCGCGTTCGGCAACAGTTTTTTCGGGAAAAGCGAGTTCAAGATTACGCATCCCTGTTCGCCGGAAACGAGAAAGAAAACGATAGCCCAGGCCGCCCAAAAAAGTGCCGAGCCTTACCGCAGTATTTCGTGGAAGCATCGCGAGAAAGCCGAAAGGAATGCTGACCACCGCATACTCCAACCATATCTGTGGCTTATTTTTTTTTGCCATTGTTATGAACTCACGCTTCGGCGTGTCTTTTGGTTAACGAAAAAGCCCGCTGAAGCGTGAACTCAAAACCTTTTGAACGCGAGTACGGCGTTCAACCCGCCGAATGCAAAGGAATTGGAGAGTGCGGCTTCCGGCTCAGCTGCCACGGCGTTGTTCCTGATGACATTAATATCGCATTCCGGGTCGTATTCGTTAAAATTAATTGTGGGCGGCAATAGGCCTTTGTGCATCCCCAAAACAGTTGCGGCGGCCTCGATCGCTCCGGCGGCGCCGAGCGCGTGGCCGTGCATCGATTTGGTCGAACTGACAGGAATTTTATCAGTACGATTCCCGAAAACAAGCCGAATTGCCGATGATTCCATCGTATCATTTGCCTGTGTTGCCGTGCCGTGGGCGTTGATATAGCCAACCTGTTCCGGCTCTGTTTTACCATCCGACAGAGCTTCGCTGATCGCTTTTGCGGCACCGGACGCAAGCGGCATTGTCAAATGATGAGCGTCGGCGGACATTCCGAAACCAGCAATTTCAGCATATATTTTTGCACCGCGGGCCTGTGCGTGTTCGAGGTTTTCAATGACGAACATCGCACCGCCTTCGCCGAGGATCATACCGCTGCGGTCCTTTGAAAAAGGGCGGCAAGTGTCCGGCGACACCACGCGCATCGCCTCCCAGGCCTTTAGATGTCCAAGGCTGAACGGAGCTTCGCTTCCGCCGGTAATTGCCGCATCGAGCGTTCCCTGACGCACCAGCCAGAAAGCTTGGCCTATGGCGTGGTTGGCCGACGAACACGCTGTCGAAAGAGTGAATGAAGCGCCGGTCAGGCCGTTTTCCATTGCCACGTGGCTGGCGACGGCGTTGCTCATTACACGCGGGATCGTGGTCGGCGGAAAGCGGCTTTTTTTCTCGGCATATAGGTTGGAAAATAGTTTGTCTTCGGTTTCCTTGCCGCCAAGGCATGAACCGGTAATGACGCCTGTGCGTCCGCGTAGTGTTTCGGTAAATTCGATACCGGAATCTGTTATTGCTTCGCGGGCGGCAACGATTCCAAAATGAGCGAACGGATCGAGCCACATCAGGGATTTTTCGTCGAAGTGCTGTCCGGCGTCAAAATCGCGGACCTCCGCGGCATTCTTGAAACGGAGATCGGTCGTATCGATCCTTGTGAGGGGGCCGATACCAGAGACACCTCTGCTCAGATCGCGCCAAAAATCGGCGGCGTTATTGCCCAAAGCAGAAACGACACCGATCCCTGTAATGACAACTCTTTTCATGTATGGCCTAACGGAAGGCTATTGGGCGGTCTCGCCAGCGGTTTTTTCCTTGTCAGCAACCAATTGCCCGATGCCTTCGATGACCTCGGCAACCGATTTCATTGCCTGAACCTGCTCATCGGGCACAACAATATCGAATTCCTCTTCAAGTTCAAAAATAAGATTAAGGCCGTCGAGCGAATCGAAGCCCAATTCCTCAAATGTGGTTTCAGGTTTTATTTCTTCAAGCCCGACCTTCTTAAAGGCCGCAAAAACGCGAATAACTCTTTCGGATACCGATCCATCTGCCATTCAAATTTCTTCCTCTGTGCAAATTATATCGAACATAGAAAAAATCTATATTAGTTGGTTTTAATAGTCAAAAGCGTTATTGGAAGCAAATTACAAAACTCTTACAATTGCAGGCCGATAAACCTGTTAGGCTTTTGCTTAGGGAAAACCCTTATCGATCTTTGGGATGGTTTAGGAGAGGTATTTACATGCAAAACGTGGCGGAAATTCAGGTAAATTCGGACAAGATCAATTGGTCAACTGTGATTGGCGTGACTGTCTTCCATTCTTTGGCCCTTGTGGCTCTGTTTGTATTTAGCTGGCAAAATTTGATCGCGGCACTTATTTTATGGTGGTTTGCGGGAAGTTTGGGCGTCGGTATCGGGTATCACCGGTTGCTGACGCATCGCGGCTTTAAGGCACCGAAGTGGTTTGAGCGGACACTGAGCGTTATCGGGTCTCTGGCGATCCAATCAGGGCCACTGACGTGGGTTACGACGCACCGGCTGCACCATGCATTTACCGAAACGGACGGCGATCCGCACAGCCCACGTCACGGCACATACTGGTCGCACATGGGCTGGATATTCCGCGGCACAGCGCAAAATAATTCGATGGCGACGATGCAGCGATATTGTCCGGACCTAGTGAAAGATCCGTTTCAGATCACTTTGAACAAATATTACTGGGTGCCGACGCTTTTTGTAGCAATAGGTTTATTTGCGATCGGTGGTTTGCCGATGGTTCTGTGGGCAGTCTTTCTGCGAACGGTTGTCGGCTGGCATTTTACGTGGCTGGTCAATTCCGCAACGCATCTTTGGGGTACACGGCGTTTCGAAACCCGTGATGATTCGCGGAACAACGGTTTGATCGCGGCGTTAACCTGGGGTGAAGGCTGGCACAACAACCATCATGCCCATCCACGGTCGGCAAAGCACGGCCTTGCATGGTATGAATTTGACATTAACTGGGTAGAGATCAAGCTGATGGAAAAACTTGGTTTAGCTAAAAACGTTTATGCATATAGTTTCGAGACCGAAAGAACGGAACAGGCGGAATTGCGACCTATTCACGAAACAGCATAAATTTCAATGATAAATGATGCGTGGTGAATGATGAATGACAATCGGTCATTTACCATTCACCATTTTCCATTTACCATTGTTCGTATGCGTCGCCGCAAAACCGCCATTTTTTTTCTCGTCCTCGGCATCTGCCTGATAATTCTGGCCGTCGTCCTGAACGTCGGATGGATATTGCTGAATTTGCGTGAGGTCGCTGCCCTTGTACTCGGCATTATTTTTTTTGCTTTAATAATCACCGGACTAATACTGAACACAATATTTCTCGTCCGTGAGATACGCCGCAGTGAGCAGCACGATGCATTTATGAATTCGGTCACGCACGAGCTGAAAACGCCCATCGCGTCGATCAAGCTGTATCTCGAAACGCTGAAAACGCGGAAGGTAACGGTGGAAAAGCAGATGGAATTTTATGACGTTATGCTTGCCGATACCGACAGATTATTAAATACGGTCGAGCAGGTTTTGCAGGCGAGCCGGACCCGCGAGAAAAAACGTCAGTTCAACATTTCGGATGTCGAGATCGGGCTACTTATTAACGAAGCTATCGAAAGAGTCAAAACAAGACACAACCTGCCGGACGGTGCAATAAGATTTGCCGGGCCATCGGGCGAGATACGCGTCCTGGGAGATAAGGCCGAATTGCTAACCGTGTTCATAAATATCCTGGACAATGCGGTCAAATACTCCGGCGACGTCCCGAAAATATCGATCCGCACAAAAAATTCGAGCCTTAGCAAAAAGGTGGAAATTTTCATTAAGGACAGCGGTATCGGACTGCCCAAAAGCGATCTAAAACGAATATTCAAAAGGTTTTATCGTGTAGCCGATGGTGAAGCAAACGAAAGGAAAGGCACCGGACTCGGGCTTTTTATTGTGAAATCGATCATCGAAAAACACGGCGGCAGGATACGGGCAGACAGCCGCGGCCAAGGATTTGGAAGCACTTTTCTGATTCAATTGCCAAGGGCATGAACTGTAATTCGAGAATAGTGAATTGTTCGGAATTACGATTCACTAAGCACTATTTACTATGAGAATCCTCATTGTCGAAGACGAACAGCACCTTGCGGACGGTTTGCGGTTTAACCTCGAAGCCGAAGGTTACGAAGCTGAGATCGCGCCTGATGGCGAGACCGCGCTTGATCACATCGCAAATTCCGAATTCGACGCCATCGTTTTGGACATAATGCTTCCCGGGATCGACGGTTTCGAAGTTGCCGCGAAAATTCGGGCTAGGCAGAATTACACCCCGATCCTGATGCTCACGGCTCGCGGGCGGCCGGAAGACGTTTTGAAAGGCTTTGAAGCAGGAACGGACGATTATCTGCCAAAACCGTTCGATCTGGAAATTTTTATGGCCCGGCTGAATGGCCTGCTCCGACGCCGTGAATGGATGCGTCAGGAAAAGAAAGGCTCGCGCATTGACGATATTTTCATTGTTAACGGAAAGACGATCGATTTCGCCAATCTCGAACTCCGCAGCAGCGGCGAAACCGTCCACCTGACGGTGATGGAGATCAAGCTGCTGCGTTACCTTATCGACCACGAAGGCACTACCGTTTCCCGCAAAACGATCCTCGAAGATGTCTGGGACCTCCAGGAAGACACTGACACGCGGGCAATAGATAATTTTATCGTCCGCCTCAGAAAATACCTCGAAGACGAGCCAAACAACCCGCAAATAGTCCGAACCGTCCGCGGCATCGGCTATAAATTCGTCAGCGGGAATGAATCGGCGTCGAATATAAATTAAGGTGTGGCGTTGATTGCCTCCAGGTTTATTTATCATTTTGCGTCTAAGTCCTACTCAGGATAGACTTTTCTAAATTCGTATTGCGCAGATAGTGGAAAATCATTTATCCTCATTCCGTATATAAGCTTATTGAGCGGAAACTTTTCCGCTCAATCATAAGTTAGACCGCCTCGTGGTGAAATCGAGATTTGATTTCTGAATGAACAAAGAACAAAGGCTTGCTGACAAACAGCAACAACAAATTAGGCATAATCTTTTGAGGAAGTTGGTTGCAACTGCACGAAACATTATTTCTAACGAAGTCGGTCTTCCTGTTGGTTGCTGGCGAATGAACCGTTTAATTATCTGGCTAGAATACAGCGACGTAAAATTACATTTTCCTGTTTTCGAGAAATACAACCGTGCTGTAACAGCGATACCTACGGGAAAAGAACGATTGTATTGCAGTCGTGAGGCGTTGCGTCGTTATGATGAGGACTTAAACCAAATTAACTTGCGTTTTCACGACCAAATTATTGATACTTGTTTTTGGATAATTGAGGGTTACGGAAAAATTGTTGACGAACGAGAAGCAAAGGAATAAAGACGATTTAAAGATAACGGCGGCGGCTAACAATTCAATGGACGTGAGGGCGAAACAGCGACTTTCTTATCACGTTGCTTTGTTTCCCTTAGCTTGTGTGGCGGCGGTTTCGCCCCACGTCATCTCAGCCGTTCGATGTCTCTTGGTAAAAAATCACGATGCGAAAATTGATGTTCATTACAATTTTATTTAGCGTCGTGTTTTTAGCGACGATCTGGATAACGGGCAGTTTGCTTAGTTCTTCCGTTAATCAACCGATTGGAGAACCGCCGCCAGACATCGCCGCTGAAGCTGTGCAATTTTCTAGTTTGTCTGGTGCAAGCATTCACGGCTGGTTTATTCAGGGTAAAGAAAATCTTGGCGCAATTATTTTAATGCACGGCGTTCGCGCAAACCGCTTGAGTATGTTGGAACGAGCGCGTTTTCTTGCTCGCTCCGGATATTCGGTTTTGTTGTTTGATTTTCAAGCGCACGGCGAAAGCAACGGCAAAAACATTACATTCGGCTATCTTGAAAGCAAAGACGCGCAAGCGGCGGTTAGTTTTGTTCGTTCGCGCCTGCCGAAAGAGAAAATCGGTATTATCGGCGTTTCAATGGGCGGCGCAGCCATTTTGCTTGCGAAACCGCAATTAGACGTTAACGCTGTTGTGCTTGAAATGG
This sequence comes from Pyrinomonadaceae bacterium, assembly GCA_043740295.1. Classification (GTDB taxonomy): domain Bacteria; phylum Acidobacteriota; class Blastocatellia; order Pyrinomonadales; family Pyrinomonadaceae; genus OLB17. The sequence continues at coordinate 123,294 of JAYUCO010000001.1, forward strand.
TTTATCCGACAATCGAGCAAGCCGTTTCAAACCGCATAACAACGAGGCTTGGAAATTGGGCAACAATTCTTACGCCGCTTTTGACGTGGCAACTTAAACCGAGATTGGGAATTAGTGCCGCAGAAATGCGCCCGATTGATTATGTCGGCGCAAACAACTTGCCGAAATTTTTTATCGCAGGCGCGAACGACGAACATACGACGCTTGAAGAATCCAACGCGCTTTTTACGGCGGCAGGCGAGCCGAAAGAACTTTGGGTAGTTCCAGACGCAAAGCACGTTGACTTTTATCCGCTAATCAAAGAAGAATATGAGCAAAGAGTTCTTTTGTTTTTTGAGAAACATCTGCGGGAGAAAAACGATTTCTAATGAACGGCGGCATCGAACAAATCAATGGACGTGAGGCAAAAACAGCGACTCTTTAAAATGGTTCTTCTGAACCCGCAACTTGCGCGTAACCGGTTTTTGCCCACGTCATCTCAGCCGTTTTTTCTCTCTCGGTTCCCAGAGATGGTGTGATAAAATTGCGTTGATTGCTGGAGGAGTTTCATTATGTTGACGGAAACTATTACATTACAGGTCGAATCCGACGTTGCTCGTTTTTATAACGACGCGCCGCAAACAGACAAGAAAAAGTTACAAGCCTTGTTCGGGAGCTGGCTGAAACAATACTCTGAGGCCGATGTTGATTCCTTCAAACGGACAATGGACGAAATTAACCGTAACGCGAACAGCAGAGGTTTAACACCGGAAATTTTAGAATCGTTGTTAGCCGATGAATAACGAACAATTGCGCGGTGTATTTGATAATAACGTGCTTATTAGTGTCGTTCTTTTAGCCGGTGTTCCGCGAAAAAGCTTCGATAGATTCCTCGATAACGGCACTGTTTTGGTTTCTGTTCCGGTATTGTTAGAGTTAGCCGATATTCTTAACCGCGAGAAATTTGACAAGTATGTGACGCACGACGAGCGAATGCGTTTTATGGTGAGCTTTTTGAAAGTCGCCGAGATAATTGAAATCAGCGAAACAATAATTGTTTGCCGCGATCCGAAAGATGACAAATTGTTGGAGTTGGCAGTCAGCGGCAAGGCTGATTTTTTAGTAACTGGCGATAAGGATTTGTTGGTTTTGAATTCCTTTCGCGGTGTAACAATAATCACTCCGCGGGAGTTTTTAGAGAAGACGTTTTGAAAATAACGATGGATTATTGTGACATTATTACTATTGAGCCTGGCAAACGAAGCGGTCAGCCGTGCATTCACGGTTTGCGAATAGCTGTTCAGGATGTGCTTAAATATCTGGGTTCTGAAATGACAAAAGAAGAAATCCTCGACGATTTTACGGATTTGACGAAAGAAGATTTGGAAGCTTGCATCGCTTATGCCTCTGACCGTGAAGGACGGCTAATGACCATTCCAGTTGCTTCGTAAAGTTTCTTTAACAATCTCTATTCCGAATAACTTTTCCTCGAGATCACTTTTAAATTTTCACGCCAGTTTTCGTGTAGTTCGAAACGCCATATTTCAATTTCCTTTGAGAGCATTTTTGCGAACAGTTCGTGATCACGGTGAAAGCTGAGGGCAGGTGCGACGGTGTAAACGAGCGCGGGTTTGTCTAAAATTTCGAGATCGCCGAACACTTTTGCATTTTTTAGTTCGCCGCGTCGTCTTTGCAATTCTATCTTTCGCCAGTAATCGGCGGCCTGGAAAAGCATTTCGCGATCGGGCGATGTTTTTAGTTCGATAATGACTAGTCGGCCGTCTTTGCGAAGAGCGAGCAGGTCGATCTTGTCGGCTGACGTGCGGAATTGGTTGTAGATCGGCGACAGGATGAGATTTGCATCGAGCAGTTTTATATTACGGCGAAGGATCGATTCGAGCCACGATTCCGGTGAGATGCGGTAAAGCTCATGCCGTTTTTGCAAAGGATTCGCCTGCCGGTAATTTTTTAGGTTCCCTATCAATTCAACGAGTTCGCCAAATGAATCTTCGTTCAGCGGCCTGCGGTTCTTCTCTATCCCGAACCAGGCTTTTTCCACGCCCAAAACCCGGCGGATGCGTACAAAAGGCAAGCCGAGGAACCGCAGCGTTTCGCCTTGTTTGGAGAAAATAACGTCGATCTCATTGGGGGCGGTCTCCATGATCCGGTGGGCGGTTTCGCTTGTTTTCACGCTTTCTGGCAGGACGAGTTTTTTCGGCTTTTCACGCCACAGATCGGAAATCCTTAATTTTTTAAGCTCACTGATCTCCTGTTTTTGCAGAGAAACTTCGAAGATCTTTATTTGGTTTTTTACCTGCTCGTTGAGAAGTGCATGAAGTTTTTGCAGGTTCCGCGACTGCCTTTTTTCACATGCGACCCATATTTCACTAATTGGCGTTTTCGTTCGCATCTGAAGTTTACGAAGCCACAGAATCGCCGATGTCAAGAGCATTTCGGGTGTTGAGATTTCCGAAACATCATACAGTACAGCTGTTTTACCACCGCTTTTAGATTCGACGATGATCTGCGCAAAGCGTCCATTCTCGACATTTAAGGCGACGCGAACAAGTTTTAGATCAAGGAAAGTACCGGTAAATATCCGCCCGATCTCATTTGCCCGGGCAATGCGGGCAAGTTCGATATTATGGCTCAATTCATTCGCCGGTGTCCGCGAGATCAGGCGAAACTTTTCCTTCACGAGGCCGAAATTTGAGGTAAGGTCCAAAAGCAGTTCTGTGCCGTCAAAAGAGAATTCTTCTATTCGCCACGTCTGAAATCCTTTATCACCGAGAAATCCGAACAGCATTTTTTGCTTGTCGATGCTTATTTCGATCTCGGTATTTTGTAATGGGAAAGTCGTACCATTTTCTCGTATCAGCAGCCATTCTATATGCCCGCCGATAAGCTTTGGCAATTCGTCTGAAATGTTTTCGCGGCCTACCATTTATAGTTTTCTGCAAAAAATTTCATCATCGATTCGCTCCAGTCCGAATAGCCTTTTTCAGAAGGATGAATACCGTCGGCGAAAAATCCGTCGAGCACGAGATTGCGTGGTTGATGATAATAAAAAACGTTCTCCATATTGCGTGTCAGGTCTTTGATGTTGGCATCGTGAAGTTTGGAAAGTTCCCACAGCAGGAATTTTATCGGCTGCGGGATCGCCGGAGAAAGTTTGATCATTGGACAATTAGATAGAAAGATAACTGCGTTCGGGTTTCTTTTACGCAAGATCCGCAAAAGTTCGGTCATATCGCGGCGCCATTTTCGCGGGCTGCTGAGCCGCATCACGTCGTTTCCGCCAAGGCCGATCAAAATATATTCGTTATTCTCATGCTGAATTAAGGGTACAAGTTCATCGATCGTACGTCTTGCCGTAACTCCGTTTTTGCCGATCACGGACCAATTTATGGTTTTTTGTGTTTGTCCGCTTAACCGTTTGGCGAATTGTCCGGCAAGGGCAAGTTCGTGCGTTCCTGCACCGAGTCCGGCGACCGTCGATTCACCTATAACAAGCAGTTTGGCACGCTCGGTCCCGGTTCCCGTTGTGCCGTGCGTCTCACCTTCGGCGCCAGGCAGGACGCCGACCTTTCGCCGTGTTAACTGTCCCTGCACATACAAAAACGGAGCAAACGGCAGCACGAACGCCGCGCTGAGAAGATAGATGGTTTGCCAAATTAATAAATTCATTCCCGCTCTGGCTCATGCGAACCGGTATGTTAAAATTTGAACACTCGAATGTTTTTGTCAAATCCTTTTAAATCTTTTCTCACCGTTATTATAGTTTTGACCTTTTCGGCGGGCTGCGGCTTTTGGCGGAATAATCAAAACACTATCGCTCCATTGTTTTCGGAAACAAAAAGCGCGTTTCCTTTTTCGGCAATAGAGCCGGAAACATTTCAGTGCGAGATCGTCGTCACCGCCGGCGGACAGGTGCAAAAGTCTTTTCTTGCAAAAAAAGGAGATAAACGCCGTACCGATTACAATTTTGGCACGGAAGATCAGCATTCGTATCTGCAGATCGATAAAAATTACGTTATTTCTTACCGCAAAAAAATCTATGCGGAGGTCGAGGGTACACAAGGACAATCTACGATGGAAGGCCCGTGGGACGAGCTTAATTCACGGATGCTGAATGAATATAATAATTCCAAGATCGAAGAAATAGCGCCGGAAGGTAATCTACATATTTACCGGGCAACTAACGGTGAAAGTAATTTGAGTGAGATGCTTATATATATTGATCCGGCGATTAGCATTCCGGTAAAACAAGAATTTTTTAGTATTAGTGACGCTCAGAAGACTTTGCAATATGCGGTGGAATTTATGAATTTGAAGCTGGATGTTGAAGATAGTTTGTTCGAAGTGCCAAAAGATCTGAGAAAGGTTTCGGCGGGTGAATTCTATAAGACATATACCTTTGGAGCTTTAGGAGGCAGAGAACAGAAATGATAACAGCGGAAGGAATAACCGAAGATCAAGAACAGCGGGCTTTCAATTCGCTGAATAACAACCTTTTTGCGAAAATGATAGGTATGCAGCTCGTCAGCATGAAACCGGACGAAGCCGTCATCAAGATCGAAATGCGTGACGAGCTCCGGCAGCCGCACGGATTGCTGCACGGCGGTGTTACCGCCACACTCATCGACACGGCAATGGCATTTGCTGTCATCACCCGTCTTGCCGAGGGTGAAAAAGCTTCGACGATCGACCTGACCGTGCATTATTTGCGGCCGCACACGGAAGGCACGTTTATCTGTACCGCTAAGATCGTCCGGGCAGGAAAAAGGATATTTACCGTTGCGGCCGATGTCGCGAACGAACAGGGAAAATTGATAGCCACGTCAGTTTCGACGTATACGAAAGTTTAGAAAGCCAAAAATCGTAAATAGTCAATCGTGAATCGAACTGTGAAGTTTCGATCTTCCGATTTACTATCCACGATTTACGATTTAAAAGATGGAGCAGTTAAAAAAATTTGCCCGCTATTTTAAACCTTATAAATGGAACATCCTGTCCGGAATATTTTTTATTCTGGTGTCGATGGGTTTTGGGCTGCTTGTTCCTTATTTGGTCGGCCAGGCGGTGGACGATCTCGGCATTGCGGTGACGTGGCAGAAGGTGATCTATTACCCGCTAGTGATCCTCGGCGTCAATTTGATGAGCGGCATATTTCTGTTTTTTCAACGCCGCCTGTTGATAAATGCGTCGCGGCATATCGAATTCGACATGCGCTCAGATTTCTACGCCAGTTTGGTCGATCAGCCGCTTGAATACTTCCAAAACAACCGCGTTGGCGATCTAATGGCCCGAGCGACCAACGATCTTGCCGCTATTCGTCAAATCGTCGGACCGATGATCCTGTATAGTTTTCAGGCGATATTCGCCCTTGCTATCGTGCTGCCTATACTCATGAACATTTCGGTCAAGCTCACTCTGCTGCTGCTTATCCCGATGCCGTTTGTTTCATTGACAGTAAAAATTCTTGGCGAACAGATACACAAACGATTTGAGAAGATACAAGGTTTTTTCTCGGATATCACGGCCCGAACTCAAGAGAATCTGAGCGGCGTCCGCGTCGTGCGTGCATATGCACAGGAAGATTCCGAGATCGAGGAGTTCCAAAAACTCAACCGCGAATACGCGGCGCAAAACATCAGGCTCGTAAAATTCGGGGCAGCGATGCGGCCTTTGCTTTTATTTTTTATCGGACTTGGCTTTGTAATAATCGTCGCGGTCGGTGTGCCAATGGCCGTTCGCGGTGAGATCACGGCCGGTAATTTTACGGCGTTCATTCTCTATTTACAGCGAATGATCTGGTATCTTATCGCTCTCGGATACGTCGTCAATCTTTACCAACGCGGCACCGCTTCACTAAAACGGTTCAACGCAATTCTTGAATCCGAGCCTTCGATCATTGATGCCCCGGATGTGCGGGAACAACCTGACATTAAAGGCGGCATCGAATTTCGCGATCTGACCTTTGCCTACAACGGCACGCCTGTGCTGGAAAATATTGACCTGAAGATCGAACAGGGAAAGACCGTGGCGTTTGTCGGGAAAACCGGCAGCGGCAAATCAACGCTGATGAGCATAATTCCGCGCCTACTCGACGCGCCGGAGGGCAGCGTTTTGGTGGACGGCGTTCCGATCCGCCATTTTCCGATCGAACAGTTGCGCCGATCGATCGGTTTTGTGCCGCAGGAAACTTTTTTGTTCAGCGATTCGCTGGCGGCAAATATTGCATTTGGGGTGAGAGAAATTGAACCGCCGGGACGCGTAGATGCCGAGACTAAAATTAACAAGAATGGACAGGATAAATCTAAAGGTAATATCCGTCTTGATCAGGATTCATCAGCGGCTGAAACTTTTTCTTTTACGACTCAGCGTCTAGCCGGTTCGATCTCCGTCGAAAAAGCTGCCGATATTGCCGGGCTTGCCGATGATATCAAAGATTTTCCCGGCCGATACGAACAGCTCGTCGGTGAACGCGGCATCACGCTTTCAGGCGGTCAGAAACAACGCACCGCTATCGCCCGTGCCATTATGCGCGACCCGCGGATATTGATCCTCGACGATTCGCTCTCGGCGGTCGATACATATACCGAAGAAAAGATATTACATAATCTCCGTGACGTGCGGCAGGACAGGACGACGCTCATCGTCTCTCACCGCGTCTCGACCATCCGTGATGCCGACCTGATATGTGTGCTGCACCAAGGCCGCATCATCGAACGCGGCACGCACGACGAACTGCTAAAATTCAACGGCGAATACGCTGAACTCTATCAAAGACAATTGCTGGAAGAAGAAATAGAAGCGACGGACTAATGCAAAACGAAAATCCTGCATTCGGCTTGTCTCTGTTCTGAATTTAATAACTTTAAACTATTGATTGACGAGCATCATTTGCCCGCCGGGCAGTTTGATCGCTAAAGCATTTGGCTCATAAACGGTCAGCGGCCTCGACTCTTTTTGTCCCAGTTTTGCTGCTGTTTCGCTGCTCACGCGCTTTGCTGAGTGAACGTATCTTGGATCGGAGATCGAGTTGTACGCAGTAGAAATTCGACGGACATATTCCTGGGTTTCACGGTACGGTGGTATGGTGTAGCCGTACTTCATCACCGCGCCTTCCCCAGCGTTGTATCCGGCAAGTGCAAGCATCACATCGCCGTTGAAGGTATCGAGCAGCCAACGCATATACTTTACGCCAGCTTCGATGTTTTGCTGCGGATCATATATCTTCGTTACGCCGAAACGCCGTGCCGTTGCCGGCATCAGCTGCATCAGGCCGCTGGCACCTTTATTAGATGTAGCAGTCAATTTAAACGAAGATTCCTGGTGCATTTGCGAATAGATCAGCAGCGGATCGATACCATACCTTCGGCACGAATCAACAATATACGAATCATGGAAGGGATTTCCGGTCGTAAAGCCTTTTAGCTGAACACTTGTGCCCATTAATAACTTGCCGCTGCTTACCGGCGTTACAGATTCGCGGTTAGCCAAACCATCCTTGACCGATACCACCCAGCCGGTCTTTTTTGGGGCAAGCGGGTCCGTTACGACCACGGCCATTCTGCTCTTTCCGGTTTTCTTGACCAATTTTTTGCCGGTCGATGCTGCTGGCGGTGGAGCAGTCAAAACCTGCACACCCTGCGAACGGTCAAAATTATCGAATGTCCGCGGGCCGTTTTGCGCAGACACCGTAACCGCCAATAAGCATAGGCATAAGGTTGTAATAAAAGCTTTGTTCATGCAGTGAATGCGAAAGTCCGTCGTGTATGGGATTTTGCAAGATGTGTGGGCAATACCAAGACCCTTATAATAAAAAAAAGTTCAAAACCAGGTGGATTCCAAAATTCTTTACCAATGACAAACAATGTTTGGCAAAGGAATTAGAGATTAGCATAAACTGCCTGAAAGTGGAAGCAAAATCTTGTTTTTCGCTTCACGCTTTTTGATACATAAGTTATCTTTAAGGTAATGCTCTATTTATCGCAAATTCTAAGCCGCCCGATCTTTGATGCCGGAAACGAAAAGATCGCGGCGATCAATGACGTGCTTGTAAAGTACGGTGTTGATGAATACCCGCCGGTGATCGGCCTGGTGGCGAAGTTTGGCAGGCGAAGTTTCTTTATTCCTCGCCGAAATATTTTTGCACTCGATGAACACGGTGCAAAAATGAGCTCGGCAAAACTCGACCTCACGCCGTTTGAACGGCGCGAAGGCGAGGTATTGCTGGGAAAAGACGTGCTCGATAATCAATTGATAGATGTTGACGGCAAACGGGTTGTCCGTGTGAACGATGTGCAGTTGATCGATGTCGGGGATTTTTGGCGGGTTACAGGTGCGGACGTAAGCTTGCGTGGATTTTTGAGACGGTTAATGCCAAAGGGATTTTATGGCAGCGACCGGCCAGTGGAGGTTATTGATTGGGCTGATGTGGGCTATCTTGCCACTGATACGGTCACAGTAACAGTGCAGCTTAAATCATCCAAGGACAAGCTTTCCCGGCTCCATCCGGTAGAGATCGCCCAGCTTGCTGAAACTTTATCCCCGATCCACCGGACCGAGGTCGTCGAAAGCCTGGATAATGAGATCGCTGCCGATACGCTCGAAGAAATGTCCACTGAGGCACAGGCCCGCATTCTCGAGGATATGGACGGGGAGCGGGCAGCCGACATTTTAGAAGAAATGTCGCCTGACGATGCCGTAGATGTACTCGGAGAGCTTTCGGAGGAAAAGGCCGAAGAGCTATTCAATTTAATGGAGGATGAAGAAAAAGCCGACATTGCCGAACTCATGCATTTCGAACACGACACGGCCGGCGGTTTGATGACGACGGAATTTATTGTGTTCGCAAAAAAATTGACTGCGGGACAAACGATCGCCAGGCTGCGGGAAATGGCAGAAACGCCGAACATGATCTATTACCTTTATGTCGTCGAAGAAGAAAATTCATGGAAACTGGTCGGGCTTATCAGCTTGCGGAGTTTGATATTGGCTGATCCAAAACGGACGCTTGAGGAAGTTATGCGAGGTAAATACCAGTTTGCCCATCCGTCCGATTCCGCGGGGGATGTCGCCCAAACCATTGCGGAATATAATCTTTTGGCTCTTCCGGTCATCGATGACGAGGGAGATATTGCCGGGATTGTAACAGTTGACGATGCGATGGAGATCCTGCTTCCCAAAAATTTGCAAAGGAGTTTGCCCAGGCTTTTCGGATAACCTATTCCGGCAAACCCATCCGTTTCAGCAGATCCTTGTATCGCGGGTCGTCGCGGAGAGATTCATATTGCATATACCATCTGATGAGTGCTAACTCCCCGCTTCGGGATTGGAAGTCTTTTTCCAACCATTCAAATGCCTTGTCTTTCTCACCCAATCCGGCGCTTCGTCCGCACCCGAAAGTTTTAGTTTTAGTTTGACCGAAACATCTTTGGCGATCTCGCTTTGTAAGCTGACAAGATCGGATTGCTTGCGGTCGTATTGCTCGGCCCAAATCACGTCCTGCGTTTGCGTGTTTACGAGTTCGAGACTCAACTTCAGATCGTCACCGCGACCGCCGACTCTGCCAAGCAATACGGCCTGCACATTTAATTCCTCGCCGATCTTCTTTGGCGAAGTTTCCTTGCCCTTGTAATAAAAGACCGTGCTCCTCGATTTAACCGCCAAATTCGGCACCTGCGAAAGACTCTTTATCAACGTCTCCGTCATTCCATCGCTTAAATATTCGACATCCGCATTGCCGCTCTCATTGACAAACGGCATAACGGCGATCGACTCGATCTGTTTCGGGGCAGCAACTGAGAAATATCTGTAAGCGAAAAACCCTCCGAGAACGATCACCACAAGTGCCAATAGAGCCAAAAGCATCCGTTTGTTAACATTCTTTGTCTTTGAAATATCGGCAACGCCCAGCGGCATAATGGCCGTTTGGTCGGTCATGTGTATTTGAGCGCGGGTCGCAGCTTCGCTCGGCGGTTCGGTGGCGTGAAGTATCACCGTCGCGGGTTCATCAGCGGACGCCGGGCCTTCTAGCAACGCATTTCCATCATCGAGACAATACAAGAGCGTGTCGTCGTAATAATCCCGTCGGCATTCAGGGCATCGTTTCATATAGATTTTCTTGGCGCTATTGGATCGCTATCGGATTAATGATGGACTGAACGCCGCCCGTGATTCGGGGCGGTCCAAGCGTAAACAGGCTTTCCCATGCTTTGTCCCTGGCCATGTCCTCAAGGTTCAGATTTTCAAGAATATAGATACCGTTTTGAGCTAAAAGGATCTGATGCACTTCGAAAACGCCCGCCCCGCTCTCGAACGGAACCACCTCAAGGTTTTCATTGTCCGATCCGACCATGACAACGCCGATAGACGCCAAGTATCTGGCACCGTCGCGTCCAAGGCCGGGATTAGCGTTCTCGTACCTTTTGTCATCTTTTCCGATAAGCTTCAGCCAGCCGGTGTAGAAAAGCACGACATCGCCTTTTTCTATTGACTTTATTCCTTGACGCTTCATGGCACCTTCGATCTCTGTACGGTTAAAAGCTGTACCTTCCTTGACGATTTCAGTGTTGAAATATCCGGCCATGTCCAACAATACGCCGCGGGTCGCGATTGCCGGTATATTCTCAACCCCAAGTTTCTTTAGTCCGTCGGGAGCAACGAAATCGGCGGCCTTGTTACAGTTGAAATAAACATTATCTATGCCGACATGGCCCAGCCCGTCAATGCCTGATCCGACACCGACCCAGCCCATGATTATGTCGTCATTATAGGTCGATTTCGTCGGACCGAGCGTGGCTCCGGCGGCCTGATTTGGCTGCAGAACCGTAACGGAAAACGTACGCGGCGGAAATGCCGGGATGTCTTTGTTGGTCTCGATCCCGAGACGATAAGCCTTTCCTTTAGTTACCAGTTTGGAAGCCGCCAGCGTTTTTTCCGGAGTGATGTAGTTAGCGTTGCCGATCTGATCGGCAGGCCCGAACTTCGACGCTGTGGCACACGGTTTTTGCTGCGCATAGACAAGCATGCCAAGGATGCATACGGCCGCAATGGCCAGTATCGGCCGAAACACAAGGTAATTTTTCATTAAAACTTCCTCTATTATTATCGAATCAATACTCAGCGGCATTTATCACGTCTGCACTCGTGACATCGCGCAATATCTACAGGGTTTTGTCCTTTTCTTTTTACTCTAATTCCCAGGGAGTATCTGCGTCTTTTCATGCGTAAAATTGACTTCAAGAGCTTCTTTTATTGCATTACCCAAGTCCATTTTTCGGCCTTTTTCATATTCCAGAGCGAAAGTATCAAGGACCATTGCGGCATGGACTTCGGTCAGGTAAGCATCACGAAAACGGCGTTCGGCAGGCTCAATTGTGTAGCCTATCGATTCCCGCATGTTTTCGGCGGCACCCGACAATCGGGAAGCACGTTCGAGGTCGCCGCGTTCTGCCGAGATCGCACCAAAGCCATCGAGCGAATATGAGATCGTTATCTTGTTGCCAAGTTCGTTCGCGATGTGCAGTGATTCTGAAAAATGTGTAGCCGCAGCCTGAAGGTCGCCCTCGCCGAATGCGGCAGCTCCCAGATTATTAAGCGCATCGCTTGCTGCGCTTTTATTGTCAAGTTCCCGAAAAAGCTTTAGTGATTCTTCAAAAAGAGGGCGTGCAGCCGAACTATTTCCCTCCGTGCGGGCCAGATCACCAAGGAAGCTCAGTGATATAGCGATGCCGAATTTATCTTCCAGTTCGCGGCTGATCTTCAAACCTGATTCGAAATATTCCCGCGAAGCTTTGACGTCGCCCTGCTGCATTGCCACGAGGCCAAGCCCGCGGCTTGAAAGCGCAATGCCCTGATCGTCACCCGCCTCCTTTCCGGCGGCTAAACCGTCAGCGTAAGCTTTCTTCGCTGTTTCATAATCGCCCTGAAAACGGGCAGCCAGCCCGAGGCCGTTCATAAGCTTGAATCTTAAGTTAGCCGGGGCCGAGGAGCTGCGCTGCTGAGCAGCCTTGAGCCACGCATAGCCTTCTGATAAATGGCAGTGCAGCAACCAGAAGTTACGCAGGGCGACAGCCAGCCGTACAGCCATTTCAGGATCATTTTCCAGCGACCAACGCATGGCGGCCCGCAGATTGTCATGTTCTTCTTCCAGGCGGTCGAGCCAATGTGCGGAATGGGCCGCCTGGACAAATGGTTCGGCCTGTTCGGCAAAAGCAACAAAATGTTCGGCGTGTATGCGACGAATGCTTTGGGCCTCGCCCGCCGTTTCGAGTGATTCGATGGCATAATCCCTGACGACCTCAAGCAATCGGAACCGTGCCTCGCCGTCGGGCTGCTCTTTTTGAATAAGCAAACTTTTATCAATCAGCGAAGTGATCCCGTCCAAAGTGACGATCGATGACGAAGCTATATTCTGACCCGTAAGTTGTTTACTGTTAATGGCCTCAGCAGCGTCCAGACGTAGACCGCCGGCAAACACGGAAAGACGTCGAAACAGTGATTTTTCTTCATCGTTCAAGAGATCGTAACTCCAATCGACCGCACCACGCATTGTTTGCTGCCGCAATGGAAGGTCGCGCCCGCCACCCGTAAGGAGGCCGAGCGAATTCTCCAGCTTTGCCAGTAGTGCGATGGGTGAAAGAATACGGATACGGGCAGCGGCAAGCTCGATCGCAAGCGGCAATCCATCAAGCCGGTCGCATATTTCACCGATCGTTGCGGCGTTTTCCTTGTTTAGTCGAAAGGCAGGTTTGGCTGTTTTTGCACGTTCGACAAAAAGCCGCACGGCTTCGGTGCTGCATAATTCTTCGAACGATCTTTTAGCCAGGCCACCGGGTGTCGCAAGCGGCGGGACGGCGAATTCGGTTTCGGCCGAAACATGTAAAATGGAGCGGCTGGTAACCAGGATTTTGAGGCGTGATGTCGCGGCGAGCAGTTCGGAGACCTGTTGTGCCGCGTCGATAACCTGTTCGAAATTATCGATGACGAGCAGCAATTCTTTATCCAGAAGGTTATCTTTCAGGACATCCAAAACCTGTCTGCTCCCTTCGTCTTTTATCCCAAGCGGCTGAGCCAGAGTCGGCGCAAACAATTCCGGTTCGGTAACGGCGGCCATTTCGATAAAAAAAACACCGTCGTTAAAATCCAGAAGAGCAGCTTCGGCAACTGCCTGTGCAAGCTTGGTTTTGCCGGTTCCGCCAATGCCGGTCAGGGTCACCAGCCTTACTTCGTCGTCTCTCAATAGTTTGATAATTGAGATGATCTCATTTTCACGGCCGATGATCGGTGAATAAAAAATTGAAAGATTGTTCGGCCTCAGATTTTTCCGTTTCAGGTCTTTGCCCGTGACCATCGGTGGTGCGATCTCGGTCGTGGCCGATTCGAATTCATCTGTCGATTCGCCAGGATCGGAAATTGAAAATACAGAACTATAAGATTCGCTTTTGGCATCGAGCAGCTTTTGCACATTTTGCAGATCGAGCAGCATTTCATTGGCGGATTGGTAACGCTCGTCACGAAAACGACTTAACGACTTCATGACAACGATTTCAAACTCGGTTGGAATATCTGCAAAAAAGCTTGATGGCGGAGCTGGATCATGCGTCAGGATAGCCGCGATAGTGTCGGCTGATGTCTCGGCGGTGAACGGCTGTTTACCCGTTAAAGTTTCGTAAAGCGATACGCCGAAACTCCAAATATCTGACCTTGCATCGATTTCCAGGCCGCGGGCCTGCTCGGGTGACATATAAGAAATGGTCCCGAGAATCATTCCGGCCTGCGACAAAAGGCGTCCGGAATTTTCGTCGATGTCGGGAATGATCTTTTTCGCCAGGCCAAAATCGAGGATCTTTGCCTGACCGCGAGGGCTAACGATAATATTTGCGGGCTTGATATCGCGGTGGACTATGCCGCCTGCATGTGCTTCCGCCAGCGCTTCGATGACCTGAACAGCTATATTCAATGTTTGCCGGGCATTGCGCCGCCGCCGGCTGATCATTTCTGCCAGGGTTTCGCCTTCGATATACTCCATCGCGATAAACGGGGTTTCGCCGCTCTCGTTTATATCGTAGATAGTGCAGATATTAGGATGATTTAATGCTGATGCCGCGCGGGCCTCACGCATAAAACGAACCAGCTGATCGGGTTGCGACGAAAGTCCGGCGGCCAAAAATTTTAGCGCGGCTTTGCGGCCGAGACGCATATCCTTGGCAAGAAACACCTCTCCCATGCCGCCCACGCCGATGGCGGAGATTATCTCGTACTGCCCAAAGTTTTCACCTATTGCTGGCATCCTAAAAATTGAGCAATTATAGCATTAGTTTCTAAATGAATTTGTTCGGGATAAATGATAATACACATAAAGTTACAAATGACTTTTCGATCTGAAACCTTCTAATTTTCAATTGCGTAGAATATTTATCCAGCTTGTTGGTATATGTATTGTATTGGTAAGCTGAATATTATTTTTAAAACCCAAAGGAGCTTGCAGTAATGAGACGAATAATAGTTGGTTTTTTCACGATCATGGTTATCACGGCGTTCGGTTTGATATCGAATACCGGCAAGGCTGCTAATTTTGAAATTGGTGCGACGCTGGAGAATTTCAGCCTGCCTGATACCGTCGACCAAGTCAGATCTTTGAACAACCTGAAAGGTAAAAACGGAACTGCGATCATTTTTCTTTCGGCCCAATGTCCGGTTGTAAAAGGTTATAATGAACGGATAAGCCAAATTGCAGCTGACTATGCAGCGAAAGGGATAAATTTTGTCGGGATAAATTCAAATGCTACCGAATCATTAGAATGGGTGAGATCGCACGCTGCGGAACATTACAAATTTCCGGTCCTGATCGATAAAGGTAATGTGATCGCCGACAAACTTGGAGCTTCGGTTACGCCCGAGGTATTTTACATTGATGCAAAAAATAAGCTCGTTTATCACGGTGCGATCGATAACAGCCGATCCGGTGATAATATTACCAGCAAATATTTGCAGGCCGCTTTTGATAACTCGCTGGCTGGAAAAACAATCCAACAATCGCGAATAAATGCTTTTGGCTGTTCGATCAAGCGTGCCGGGGAATAATAGTTGTTTATGAATATAGTTTATTCGAAATTAGTGAAAGCCATCTTTTACAGTTGGCTTTTTACAATGATTTTGTCTGCTGGTGCAATTGCGCAGAATAATGGTGCTTCGTCAAAACCGGAAAAGGCTGAACCGGTTTCATTGCCAAAAGTTACACAGCTCGACGAGACAGGTCTCAAAAAACTTCTCGAACCTAATGGTAAACCTTTGCTCATAAATTTTTGGGCGACGTGGTGCGACCCGTGCCGCGAAGAATTTCCTGACCTTATAAAGCTTGACGCCGAGTTTAAAGGAAAGATAAATTTCGTAACTATTTCGCTCGACGATCTAATCGAGATCAATCGCGACGTTCCGAAATTTCTGGCTGGTATGAAGGCGGAAATGCCGGCGTATCTATTAAAAACTGCTGATGAAGGCGCCGCAATTGCTTTAGTTACAAATGACTGGACGGGTGGCCTTCCTTTTTCCATATTATTTGATGCGTCCGGCAAGGTAGCTTATTTTAGACAGGGCAAGGTTAAGACCGATGTTTTGAATGCTGAAATAGTTAAAACACTTTCGGTGATGGAAGCCGCGAAATAGTTTTTAATTATTGACGGTTATTGACGGTTATTGACGGTTCCCGGGGTTTATGGACCGGCGAAAGAAGAATGGGCGGCTTTCGGGGTACAAGCAATGCCGTAGATTGCGGAGCCTGTATTTAAGTAAGTGCAGAACGCAGCTAGCGATTTCACGAAGAGTTTATCGGAGAGGATTTGTAAAAACGACTCTAACCGCATAAACTCTTTTGTTTTGGACAACATGGGCGGAAGCCTGACCATCATGGAGGGCTGCTACGCTTTGCAATACAAGCTCTTGCTTTTGCCATAAGGATTATTTAATGACTGCAATCACGCCCGAGATCATAGCCCAGCATAATCTTACACAGGAAGAATACGCAAAGATCGTAAAGATAATGACCCGTGAACCAAATATCACGGAGCTTGGCGTTTTCAGCGTTATGTGGTCCGAACATTGTTCGTACAAATCGTCGCGTGTCCACCTTAAAAGGCTTCCGGTCACAGGGCCGCGTGTAATTGTGCCGCCCGGCGAAAATGCCGGCGTGGTTGATATCGGTGATGATTGGTGCGTTGCTTTCAAGGTCGAATCGCACAATCATCCAAGCTTTATCGAACCTTTTCAGGGAGCGGCAACTGGCGTTGGCGGCATTTTACGTGACGTTTTCACAATGGGCGCACGCCCGATCGCTGCTATGAACAGTCTGCGTTTCGGGCCGCTTGACGATCCTAAATACAGCAATCGTAACAGATCAATTTTAAAGGGCTGTGTTGAAGGGATCGGGCATTACGGCAACTGTTTTGGCGTTCCGACCGTTGGCGGTGAGGTCGTGTTTGACGATTCCTACAGTTTGAATCCGTTGGTAAATGCATTTGCCCTCGGAATTGTCCGCAAGGATCAGATCTTCTTTGGCAAGGCATCCGGAATTGGAAATCCCGTGCTTTACGCCGGTGCGAAAACCGGACGTGATGGTATTCATGGTGCGACAATGGCATCGGCCGAGTTTGACGAAGCTGCTTTGGAAAAGCGTCCGACGGTCCAGGTCGGCGATCCTTTTTTGGAAAAACTTTTGTTGGAAGCTTGTCTCGAAGCAATGCGGAGCGGCGCGATCGAAGGCATTCAGGACATGGGTGCGGCCGGTCTTACATCATCTTCTGTCGAGATGGCGGCGCGTGCTGGAACCGGTCTGGAGATCGACCTGACGCTCGTTCCGCAGCGTGAGACCGGCATGACGGCCTATGAAATGCTGCTTTCCGAATCGCAGGAGCGAATGCTTATTGTCGCCCGCAAAGGTCAGGAAAAACAGGTTGTTGAGATATTCAATAAATGGGAACTCGACGCCGTGGTCATAGGAAAAGTAGTGGAGGGCGACCGGCTCAAGATAGTGCATAACGGAATTCTTGAAGCAGACCTGCCGGTGTTGGCTTTGACGGATGAGGCGCCAAAATACGAGAGGCCGCTTTCACCGCCGAGACACCGCGACGCCGGGAAGCAGGGAAACTACGAAAACCGAAAACCGCTCACCGAAGACATAGACACGGCTTTGAAACTTTTGATTGCATCGCCGAATATCTGCTCTAAACATTGGGTGTACGAACAATATGACAACATGGTGCGGACCAATACGGCCGTACTTCCCGGGGCTGACGCGGCTGTCATCCGGGTAAAGGAGACACGACGTGCGATCGCGATGTGCCTGGACGGAAATGCAAGATTTGTGGCCGTGCATGCAAAAGAAGGTGCGAAACTTGCTGTTGCCGAAGCCGCCAGAAACGTCGTCTGTGTCGGGGCAAAACCGATCGCTGTCACAAATTGCCTGAACTTTGCGTCACCGGAACGGCCTGAGGTAATGCAGTCGTTTTCGGATGTAATTGATGGTTTGACCGAAGCGTGCGAAATGTTTGAAACTCCGGTCGTATCGGGAAATGTTTCTTTTTACAACGAAACAGACGGTCGCGGTATATTGCCGACGCCTGTGATCGGTATGGTCGGCTTGATAGAAGACACGCGAAAGATCATTACACACGGTTTTAAGAATGACGGAGACATAATCGCGATTCTGGGCAACACTAACAACGATCTTTCCGTTAGCGAATACGCACAAACCATTCTCGGAGCGTCAACCACCGAACTGATCCAATTTGGCGAAGTGCCGAAACTCGACCTCGCATTGGAAAAGAACGTGCAGGACACTCTGCTAAAACTTGCCGACGAGTTTTTGCTGAATTCCGCGCACGATTGCTCCGACGGAGGGCTTGCAGTGACAATTGCCGAAAGCTGTTTTTCTTCACTCGATCGTGAAGCCGTCGGTGCATGGATCAATTTGGAGACATCCGAACTTTCAAATGAAGCCTTATTATTTGGCGAATCGCCGTCACGGATAGTGATAAGTTTTGCGGAAGTAAACCTTGAAAGAGTGAAACAGATTGCCGGCGATTGTCCGTTTGCCGTTATCGGTAAAGTTTCAGATGACGTTTTGAAGATCACGGTCGGTGAAACCGAACTTATTTCCGCAGCCGTCAGCGAACTGGAAACTGTCTGGGAATCCGCGCTTGCAACATCGCTTGAAAGATAATGACTGCCGGCGTTTACATCCACATACCTTTTTGCAAATCACGCTGCTCGTATTGCGATTTCGCGACGGATGTTTATAAATCAAGCGATGCGGTCGAACGGTATGTCAACGCACTCTGTGCGGAGATAACCCGCACAACCGGCGAAACATTCGCTGCTGACACTATCTATTTCGGCGGCGGTACGCCTTCGTTACTCAGTTCGGCGCAGGTCGAGAAAATTCTTGAAACAGTTTACGTGTGTTTCGACATCGCCACTCATGCCGAAATTACAATGGAAATGAACCCGGCGACGGTTTCGGCTGATACTCTATCAGCTTACCGGTCGCTTGGGGTTAACCGTGCCAGCTTCGGCGTTCAAACCTTCAACGACCGCGATCTCAAGCTCCTTGCCCGTGGCCACAATGCAGATGATGCAAGAAATACTTTCAAGCTTTTGCGTGAGTGTGGTTTTGATAACATTAGCTTCGACCTGATCGCCGGACTGCCGGGACAGACGTTTGACGATTGGAAACGAAACCTCGATGAAGCTGTCAATATGCAGCCCGAACATCTTTCGCTTTACCTGCTCGAAATTCATGAAGGCACGCCAATGGCCGAACAGTTGCGGTCGGAGCGGCGCCCAATGCCCGACGAAGACCTTGCAGCTGAGATGTATGAGCTGATGATCGACCGGCTTGCTGCGGCGGGTTACATGCAGTACGAGATATCAAACTTCAGCAAACCCGGATTCGAAGCTCGGCACAATACAAAGTATTGGCGGCTCGATCCCGTTTATGGCTTTGGCGTTTCGGCCCATTCCTTTGATGGATATCAGAGATATTCTAACGAACGTGATACGGCCAGATACGTGCAGCGGATCGAGGAGTTTTTCGGTGCTGAAATCACACGCGAACGCATCGAAGCTGCCTCAGAGTTTATTTTTCTTGGACTTCGGTTGAATGAAGGGATAAGTATAAACGAGTACCGGGTGCGTTTCGGGAATGATATTGTCGAAATTTACAAAGTGGAGATTGAAGATCTTATCGACACAGGTCTGATCGAACTGTCGAATGACCGGCTCAGATTAACCAGAAAAGGGATGTTGTTTTCAAACACGGTCTTTTCTATTTTTGTCTAAGTTATTCGATCGGCGAAACCTTGAGATGCGTGCGTGCTTCCCATAGTTCAGGAAAAAACTTTTTCGACAGGGTTGTCATCAGGTATCCGACGCCTTCGGAGCCGCCTGTGCCTTTTTTCATTCCGAGCATCCGTTCGACCATTAGAATATGGTGGTAACGCCACATGACGATGTTTTCGTCGTGTTCGATCAGCAAATCCTGCATGATGAAATAATCGGAATGTTTTTCGGGATGGGTTAGTATTTCGACTATTGACTGCACCTTTTCTTCGTGTGATTCGACGGTAAAACCATTTCTGCCAAGCATTGCCCAAAACGAATCGCCCAAGGTAGGAGCGTTAAATCTCTCGCTTAATCTTTTGTGAGCGAAATCATCGTGCTCGAAGACCTTTAAGATTTTCTCGTCTTTTGCACCGGAAACGAATTCGAGCTCACGAAACTGCATTGATTGAAAACCGCTTGCCGGATTGAGTTTGTCGCGAAATTCAAGAAAACCGACTTGCGCCATTGTTTCGAGTATATGGATCTGTGTGACAAGTACTTTTTCAATGCCGACGACTGCCCGCAGCGAATGATTTACTCGGAAAGGCCTGCCTTCGTTCAGCCATTTGATACTCGCGTCGATCTCGTGAAGGATCTGCTTGAACCAAAGCTCGTAGGTTTGATGAATGATGATGAAAAGTAATTCGTCATGGCTCGGCGGGTCGGACAGTGTTTGTTGTAAGCCGAGCAATGCCCGAACTTTGAGATATTCATTATAGGAAAGCAAAGCGTTTTTGCCGTATTCTTCTGCCATTATATTATTTCTGGGGTTCGCGAATTCGTGAGGAATGCCCGGCGGCCAATTGCCATCGCCCCGATCGTTTTACAAACACGTCTGTAAAGCGGCTTTTATTTGTGATCTCACGGTCCTTTCCACGGGAAACGGTCACGGTACGTCCGGTAACTACCGCCGTTGATCCGTAGAGCATGATCTTCATTTCATCGGCCACATATGAGATCAATTTGAATTCAACGGCCGGTTCATCGAGGCCCGCAATATCTTGAGCCTTGGTCGTGATGCCTCCGCCGGAATCTGTAAAGATAAATTCTTCAGCTTCGATGCGTTCGAAAAATTGCTTGTCACGTTTTATATTTGCCTGGCCAATGTCGCGCTCCAATTGCATCAATTCGAGAACAGTTTTATTTTCTTTGATTGACACATTTTTCTGGGCAAAAATGGATGGGGCGAAAAGTGGGAATATAAAAATGACAAACAATAAGTACTTCATTAATTGACCCCCGGTTACAATTACAAAATGATTCAAAATGCACATAAAACCATGCTCAATAATCGTTTATCGACAATTTTATGTCAATTTTAGCCCAAATTCCCCGAAACATTAAAAAAGTTCTTGACACAGAACGGAAATGGCGTTAAATTCTCATTCGTTCATCAAAAAATCACTCGTAATAGGCTCATAATAATCTTGAAGTTTAAGATTTAGTGTTTGTTTGGAAATGTCCGAGTCCAACATAGATTTTAAACTATGCCGGAGAATGTCGATAAACGGCACTCCTAGTGCATAGTTTTGTTTTGTCTGCCTGAAAAAAGGCGAATGACTTGAGGTGGAAAATTGTTAATTTTTGAAGTTTGTGGGAGGAATTAGTAAAAATGTCTAAAGCTATTGGTATGGTCAAATGGTTTAACAATGCAAAGGGTTATGGTTTTATTGAACAACCCGGAGAACAGGATATTTTCGTGCATTACAGCGCTATCACTGGTGAGGGTTATAAGACCTTGATCCAGGGACAGGAAGTTGAATTCGAAGTAACAAATGGACCGAAAGGCCCTCAGGCTGAGAATGTAATGAAAGTCGCGGAAGGTATGTAAGACATTTTACCGTTTTCGATTCGCCCACTGAGTCAGCGGAAGATCGTATAATAAAAAAGCGAACCGGACATCACGGTTCGCTTTTTTATTCTAAATTAGCTCTTCGCCCCTTGTTTTCAAGGTTCGTCTCCAAAGCTCGCGATAGGATGTAAAGCGGGAAATAATTGCGTTGAGCTGATAACGCTGGGCATATGTAAGGCCTCTGTTGTCTGAAACACGCTTGATTTGCGATTCAAGCCTGGCCCTGGCCTCAAGCGGCGGACGCTTTGTTGCTCCATTGAAATAGATGTCAAAATCTATTTTTAACTTTCGGACATCGTCTTCCAGCTTTGATATCTGTTTGTCGAGCCCTGCGGCTTCTTCAAGACGGGTAGGAATAGATCGGTATAATTTGTTTCCAATTGGTTGCATGGTTTTTTCCTTTGGCGTGAGGTGAAAGAGAGTTCTCCATTAAATTAAAATATCTATTGACCATTTGTTTCCACATTTTCTTTCTGTTTTCGTTAAAATATATTTATGGAGCATCCTGACACAACAAAAACTTCAGAGGTTTTGCAAAGATTGCCATCAATAGATGAGATCGCAGGTTCGGAAGCTTTGAAGAAAATTCGATCTGAAACCGGAAACTCACTTTTGTTGGACATGGCACGAAATGCGGTAAATTTACTAAGAATTGAGATCCGGGAATTTGTATCGTCTGAAAAAAACGGCCACGAACACCTTTCACGTCCGAAATTGTTAGCGAAAGCGATCGAAACAATTGAAAATGCCTGGTTGGTTAAACAGAATGCGCGCATGCGTCGAGTGATCAATGCTACCGGAGTAATTATTCACACCAATCTAGGCCGGGCGCCTCTTTCTGATAATGCAAAAGCGGCACTTTTAAATGATGCGTCCGGCTACTGCACACTTGAATACGATGTGGAAACAGGAAAGCGCGGAAAGCGCGGTGCTTATGCCGAGAAACTGCTCGCGGAAATTACCGGAGCCGAAAATGCGGTGATAGTAAACAATTGTGCCGCCGCAGCGTTTCTGGTGTTGAAGGTTTTTGCCGATCATGGCGAGGTCATCGTCTCACGCGGAGAATTGGTCGAGATAGGCGGCGATTTTCGTGTGCCGGATGTGCTGGTGCAATCGGGTGCGGTATTGCGGGAAGTCGGTACGACGAACAGGACCAAGCTATCTGATTACGAAAAAGCGATCGGTGACAGCACGTCGATGATCCTGAAAGTTCACCCATCAAATTATAAGATCATTGGGTTTACCGAAAAACCTAAGCTTGCAGACCTGGCTGTTCTCGCGCATCGAAATAATATTTTGCTTTACGAAGATGCTGGTTCGGGTGCTATCTTCAGTCTCGATAAATATGGTCTGGACGATGAGCCGGTAATTAGCCGGTCTATATCGGCGGGAACGGATATCGTAAGTTTTAGCGGCGACAAACTCCTCGGCGGGCCGCAGTCAGGATTAATAGTCGGACGATATGATCTAATTGAGCAGATCCGCAGACATCCGCTCTATCGGGCGTTACGCATCAGTAAACTCAACTATGCCGCCCTTGAGGCGACGCTTAATTCCTACCAAAGAGGGACCGCCATCGAAGATATTCCTGTTTTACGGATGCTTTCCATTAGTTCGGAGCAGTTGGCGGCCCGAACGAATGCCTTTGCTCAAAAACTGCTTGAGAGTTTGCATGCGGATTCAGCTCTGCGGGTCGAAGTGGTTTCCGGAAGTTCGGTCGTTGGCGGCGGTGCGGCGCCAAATGTGGAAAGGGAAACTTCTCTGCTAGCTTTGGATCACAGTAAACTTTCCGCGGTAGAAATAGAAAATCATTTGCGTTCGGCAAATACTCCGGTGATCGCCCGGATCGTCGAAGACAAAGTTTTAATTGACCTGCGCACGATCTTTGAAAGTGACGAATCAGAACTTTTAACGATCTTGACGAATGCGGGAAAACTTAATTTCGCTGCCGAAAATCATTCATAAATTCAACCAGCTTTTCTACACCTTCTATTGGAAATGCATTATAGATCGAGGCTCGGATGCCACCGACCGACCGATGGCCTTTTAGTCCGTCGAGGCCAATTGATCCAGCTTCTCCACAAAATTTTTGTTCGAGATCTTCGGATGGAAGGCGAAAGGTGACGTTCATCAACGAACGTGCCGGACGGTCCGCATGTCCCGAGTAATAGCCGTCGCTGGAATCGATCACATCATAAAGTACCGAGGCTTTTGCCGTATTTCTAGTCTGCAATGTCTCGACGCCACCCTGTTCCTTTAGCCAATCGCACACCAAGCTAATGAGATAAATTCCCCAGGTATTTGGCGTATTCACCATCGAATCGTTTGCCGCAAGCTGTCTGTAATTGAAGAGGGGCGGAAGATCTTCCGGAACTTTGTCGATCATATCCTCGCGGATAATAACAAGCGTTACACCGCTGGGGCCGATATTTTTTTGGGCACCTGCGTAAATAATTGCATACTTTTCTATATCGATCGGCTTGGAAAGGATGTTGGAGCAAGCATCGCAAACAACAGGAATTCCTGCGGCGTCCAGATCGTATTTAAATTCCACGCCATCGATCGTTTCGTTTGAGGTGTAATGTATGTATTTGGCATCAGTTGAAAACCGCAATTCATCCTGGGCCGGAACAGATCTGAACCCATTTTCGGCTGTCGAAAATATTGTATTCGCAATGCCGTAACGCTTAGCTTCACTCAGAGCTTTTTCTCCCCAGACCCCGGTGATCACGTAATCGGCTGATTCCCCAGGCTGAAGAAAATTCATCGGAACCATCGAAAATTGCTGGGTTCCTCCGCCCTGCAGAAAGAGAATGCGATAATTATCAGGCACTAGAAGCAGTTCGCGTATACCATTTTTGGCTGATTGAAGGATCTTCTCAAAATGATCCGAGCGATGACTTATCTCTATCACACTCATCCCGGTCCCATTAAGGGAAAGCAATTCATTGCGGGCTTTTTCAAGCACAGGAAGCGGCAGAACAGCTGGCCCGGCACTAAAATTATAGATTCTTTCAGTCATCGGCATTCCTTTAAGGTCTCACGATAACATAGCTCGAAACACGGTTAAATTTACAAAAATATTTATTTTTCAGGCAATTGCCATGTACTGCTTCAAATTTTAACGGAAATTGAGTTAAAATAATTAAATTCAATGAACCCTTTTTTTCAGAATTGCATCTTAAGTTAGCATTTCGCGTTTGTCAGACAGTTATCGGAGGATCTCTAATGTATCGAAAAAATTATTTTACCTTTCTTTTTTTGGCTGCAATATTATTGCTGAGCAGCTTAGCCGCAATTGCGCAGACATCACCCGTTCGCGGCGAAGTAAAGCTCAAAAAAGCTGACGGTACTATGGTACCAGTTGCGGACGCGGTAGTGGATGCCTACCGCACGGACCTTTCAAAAGGCTCGGCCCCACCGGCTAAAACAAATAAGAAAGGGGAATTCAGCTTTGTCGGTTTTCCCGCGGGTCAAACATTTGCGCTAACGGCAAGCGGCCCCGGAATCGGACCGCGGGTCCAGCCTGGAGTAAAAGGCGGGCAGGAAAATGTCCTTATTATAGTTGAGGAAGGTGACGGTCGCAGATTGACCGAGGCTGAGGTGAGGGAAGTGGCAAGTGCATCGGCATCAATTCCCGCAGGCGGCCTAACCGCGGCCCAAAAGAAAGAACAGGAAGAGCTCATCAAGAAAAATGCGGAGATAACTGCAAAAAACGAAAAACTAAAGCAAGGTGATGATGCCGCAAATAAAGCAAATACGGATGGCGTTGCTGCATTGAAAGCTAAGAATTACGATCTGGCGATTGCAAAATTTGACGAAGGTGTGGCAGCTGTTCCGGATTATGTCGGCAGTACGCCTGTATTGCTAAACGGCAAAATGGTGGCGCTAAAAGCCCGTGGCTATGACAGTTACAAGGAAGGAGCAGGATCAACCGACCTTGCATTGAGAAAATCTAAATATGAGGCAGCGAACAAGGATTTTGACAGCGGGCTTGGTGCATTTGACCAAGCCATGGCCGTTGTTAAGGCGGCACCTGCTGCAGATTCTCCAGCCGATCAAAAAACTCGCACAAACCTCACGTTAGAGCTTCTTTCCAACGCGATGGAAATACACCGCCTCAAGGCGGTCAGCGGTATAGATTCTTCTAAAATAGAGCAAGCGGCCATTATCATCGAAGAGTATATCGCGGCAGAGCCGGACCCTGTAAAGAAAACTGCCGCAAAAGTCACGCTCGGCGACATACAACGTGCGTCCGGTGAATTCGATAAAGCGATCGCTACATACAAAGCGGTTTTGGAAGCATCACCCGATAACAATGAAGTAATGGCCTCGTTGGGCCTATCGCTCGTTGCTCTTGGCACATCGGTCGAGCCGGCGAATAAGGAACAGCTTCAGGAAGGATTGAACTACATGCAGAAGTATGCTGATACAGTGACGATCCTGCCCACCGATCCGAAACAACTACAGGAATTTAAACAAAGCGTCAAGGATACTGTCGAATATCTGAAGACAGAACAAAAACTAAAACCACAAAGCCCGCCGAGAACGACAGGCGGCAGGAAAAAAACTTAAGATTTAATTCAACATTTGAATACACGACCGCACTTGATAAAATTAATTATCAAGTGCGGTTTTTTCAATTATGAATATAGAGTTTAGAAAAACGGAAAAGCAGGATTGTCCTGACATTGTATCTTTGATGCGCGAATTTGCCGACTACGAAAAGCTGAGCGATCATTGCGAAATTACCGAGGCAAAACTTTCGGACGCTTTGTTCGGCGACGGAGCATTTGTCGAAAGTCTGGTCGCGGCCGACGGTGATCGTTTGATAGCTTATGCATTGTTTTATCCATGCTTTGCTAGTTTTCGCGGAGAGAGCGGTTTTTATCTCGAAGACATTTTCATCACGGCGGATTACCGGGGAAAAACCGTTGGAGAAGCTATGTTGAAAAAAATAGCTGAAATTGGAAAATCGCGCGGGTATACACGGATAGATTTTCAAGTGTTGGATTGGAACTTGCCGGCTGTTAATTTCTACAAAAAGCTCGGGGCCGAGTGCAATGCTGACGAAAGCCATTTTAAGTTTGCCGGCGAGGCATTTTATAATTTGGCAGGTTGAATAAATCCGCATTAGATCTGAATTGATGACTGCCGGGTTTTGTGGAATACCCGATCTATTCATTACCGAACGCAAAAGCTCTGCTAATCAAATTGTTTTCTGAACTCATCAAATGTCCCACGAAAGCTATTCAATTCTTCGCTAAGGCGTTCAACTTGCTGTTCAAGTTTTTCGATCCGTTCATGATATCCGTTATTGCCCGGAACCGGTTTATCACGTGACATACTCAGAGTTACGACATCAAGTTCGCCTGATAAAAGATGTGCGTAGCGGGCTTCTTTTTGGCCCGGTTGGCGTTCCAGCTTAATAACAAGGGGTTCGTCACGTCTCATCAAGGCGTCAAGAGTTTCCTGCACTTCGCCAAGCCCTGAGAACTCGAATAATCTGCCAGTGCGTTCGCGGAGCTCTCCCAATGTTTGGGCTCCACGCAAGAAAAGAACCGCCAGGACGGCAACACCCGGCGATTCCAGCTCAAAAACACTGGGGAGCATATGCTTGTATTTGACTGTCCGGCTGGTGCTTCCGTAATAGAGATAGACGAGATTTTTATCCCTGAGGCTATCGATCGCTCCCAATATTGCGGCGTCATCTAATGACATGACCGGCTCGCGGTTGCTTTTTTGATTGCAAGCGGCTGTCAAGGCGTTCATTGTGAGCGGATAATATTCCGGCGTCGTCAGTTGTTTTTCGACCAGGCTGCCAAGAACACGGACTTCAGTTTCAGTTAACACTTGCGTCATATGAATTCTGAATAGCTTAATACATTTCCGCGTTGATGTTTAGTGGCTTACAATCAATGTGTGAATATTTTGATCGCGCGAACATCCGAAGAAATTGAATTTGCCCATAAAAAACTGTCGGAGGCCAAAATAATCGGTTGTGATACGGAAACTTCTGGCTTGAGCGCAAAGTATGGACGTCTTTTTTCCGTTCAATTTTCCGACGGTGAATTTAATGTGCTTGTTCCAATTAGCGAAGGCGTTTCGCTCGGCAGGTTAGCCAAAACCCTCGAGAATGCGTCAATTGTCAAGATATTTCACAACGCTAAGTTCGACCTCGATTTTCTTCGGCAAAATGGTTACGGAGTTAAGAACGTGTTCGACACAATGATCGCGGAAAAGGTCTTGACGCGCGGTGCGAACCAATCTGCATCGCTGGCGGAAACTCTTTATCGCTATTTCGCGGTTGATCTGGACAAATCGCAGCGTGCCAAATTTAACAGGTCATGGGACGGCATTTGGACGCAAGAGCTTGTGGATTATGCTCTTTCCGACGTCATACACTTGCCTAAACTGATGAGCGAACAAGATCAGTGGATCGAGAAATTAGGATTGCGGGAAATTTATGAGGAGCATATCGTGAAGTTAACATCTCAATTTCTTACCATCGGTGATAAGCCGGATGCCCTTCTTTGACTGCCACAAATGTTCCGCGGCAGGTATCGCAGATCTTGCCGTTGGCTATCAATTCCGCCTCGACCACGGCTCTGTCTTGAGTGGATTCGACAACTCTTGCTTTCAAAGTTATCAAAGCATCGCTCGGTGTCGGGCGAAGAAGCTTGACGTGGAAATCGGCAGTTACGGTGCAGTCCGGCTCTGATTTTCCATCTCTTTTCATTAAAAAGTAGGCCGCTGCCCAATTAGAATGGCAATCGAGCAAAGCTCCGATTATCCCGCCGTTGAGTATGCCGGGAAACGCCTGGTGATGTGGTTCCGCATGCCATTCAGCTACGACCTCATCGCCATCTGGAAAACTGTTGACATGCAGCCCTTTTTCATTAGCCGGCCCGCAGCCAAAGCATATTCCGTTTGGAGAAAATTTTTGCTGGAGAGATTTTTCTGATGCCATTTTATATTGCTAGCTTTTTATATGAAAACTTAAAGCAGTTTCTTTACATATGGTAAATTATATGTAAAGATAACCCGTTTACTTAACATATAAAAAATTGATTGAAAAGTTACCTTCTATGGAAAAACATTCATTTATTGCAGGTATCTACGTACAGGAATATCAGTACAAGAGTTTTCTACCAAATAATATTAGCACCGTCGGTAGTTCATGGCACGCTCAAGGCCTCGATTTATTGCTGGAAGAATCGACCCGTCTAATAGGTGAACTCAATGCCTATTCCACGTTAATTCCGGATGTCGATTTTTTTATCAGAATGCACACTTTTAAGGAAGCAACCGCATCGAGCGCTATTGAAGGAACCCAAACTCACTTTGACGAAGCACTTTTACAGGAAGATGAGATCGAGCCCGAACGACGGGACGACTGGGTCGAAGTTCAGAACTATAACAAGGCGATGAACCATGCGATTGCAAAACTCGAGGGATTGCCACTTTCGATAAGATTATTGAATGAAACTCACTATATCCTCATGTCTGGAGCTCGCGGCTGGAATCGTGGTCCAGGCGAGATTCGCCGCAGCCAGAATTGGATCGGCGGATCGTCGATAAAAGATGCATTTTTTGTGCCGCCTTCGGCTGAGCGAGTGCCGGAACTGCTTTCCGATCTCGAAAAATTCTGGCACGACGATAATCGGGATATACCGCATTTGATAAAGATCGCGTTAAGTCATTACCAATTTGAAACGATTCACCCGTATCTGGATGGTAATGGTAGGATAGGAAGATTGCTGATCAGCCTATATCTTGTAGACAAAGGTCTGCTGAAAAAGCCTGTTCTTTATTTATCGGATTTTTTCGAACGCAACAGGGCTTCATATTATGACGCTCTGACAATAGCTCGAACCCAAAACGATATCGGGCATTGGCTCAGGTTCTTTCTGGTAGGGGTCGCGCGGACGGCCGAAAGTAGCAAACAGACTTTCGAATCGATAATCGAACTACGGGAAGAATGCGAACAAAAGATTTTGCTAATGGGAAAGCGGGCAAAAAAAGCCCTCGAATTGCTTCGACTGTTGTATTCGCAGCCAATCATAAAAACCAAAAGTATAGCTCAGATCCTAGGTATTACGCCGCAATCTGCAAACTCGATGGCACGTGCATTCGAATCAAACGGTATATTACTGGAAATGACCGGCTATAAGAGAAATCGTTTATATATTTTTCAGAGGTATGTAAATATTTTTAATACTCCGAAGTAAATTAGGAAAAGATCAAATTGATCAAGATGAAACGCACTTTCCTCGATATGAATGGCTATCAATGGACGGTCATTCTGGCGGCCTGGCTGGGCTGGGGCTTCGACGTTTTTGACGGGCTGCTCTTTAATTACGTCGCTCCTAGCGCGGTACCGACCTTGCTTGGCTTGACGTTAGGTTC
Source organism: Pyrinomonadaceae bacterium (assembly GCA_043740295.1). Classification (GTDB taxonomy): domain Bacteria; phylum Acidobacteriota; class Blastocatellia; order Pyrinomonadales; family Pyrinomonadaceae; genus OLB17. Next base: position 152,923 of record JAYUCO010000001.1, read on the forward strand.
TGTGGAAGCCAAGGCGGCGACACTTCAATGGACAGGCATTTTGACATCAGTGTTGCTGATCGGGTGGGCTGTGGGCGGTGTTCTTTTTGGAAAGGTCGCCGACCGGATCGGGCGGACGAAAACGCTATTATTGACGATGGTCCTTTATTCTCTTGGAACCGCGGCATGTGCGTTTGCTCCGAACATCTGGGTCTTGATGCTATTTCGCATCATTTCGAGCCTTGGGATCGGCGGCGAATGGGCGGCCGGAGCATCGATGGTCGCCGAGGTCGTGCCGGAACATCGGCGGGTCGAGGCCGGTGCCTTGCTTTATACGTCAGCCCCGTTTGGTTTATTTCTCGCTACATTTGTCACATTTCAGATTACCGGCGTTTATTTTAACGATCCGGCCGTTTCCTGGAGATATGTATTTTTATGCGGATTGGTACCAGCGGCAGCGGCATTCGTTGTCAGGCTGTTTGTCAAAGAGCCGGAACGTTGGAAAAAACTCGCAAAAAATGAAACTGCGAAATTGGCTGAGCTGTTCAGCCCGCAATATCTGCGAATCACCATCAGCGGTTTTCTCATGGCCGTGACCGCGCTGATAATGTGGTGGAGCTGCAATGCATTTATCCCGGTCGTTGCGAAAGGTTTGGCGATGCGGGAAGCGACCCAAATATTAGGGCTTGACGCGGCGGCGGCTGAAACGCTGGGGCAGCAGTGGATCAAGACCGCGACCAACAGCTTCAATCTCGGCGGTTTGATCGGGACGCTTTTGACGATTCCCGCAGCGAAATTGCTTGGCCGCAAAAAGATGTTTTTTATCTATTATCTACTGGCGGCGGCTTCGATAATGGCGGCGTTCGGGCTGGACATGGCACCGCACACGCGGTTGTATATGTATTTCCCTATAGGCTTGACGGTATTCGGAGTATTCGGCAGTTTTACATATTATTTACCCGAACTCTTCCCGACGCGGCTGCGGGCGAGCGGCGCCGGATTTACCTATAATATCGGACGCCTGGTAGCGGCGATCGGGCCGTTTCTTGTCGGCAGCATTGCCGCTCAGGGAACGAATGCCGTTGACAGCGCGATGAGTGTGCTTTTTTGGGTCGGATTGGTGCCGGTGACCGGCATATTCATGCTGCCTTTTGTTATCGAAACAAAACACCGCGTACTGATTGATTGATGAATTGAAAAGTTATTTCAGCGGCCCGATCTTTTCTTCGAGAAAGTTCGTAAGGTCGTCAATCCCTTCGATATGAACGGGCTTGCCGCGCCATGCTTTTACGGCACAAATGATGAGCATGATCGTGGCAAAGACGGAAAAAATAATGCTCCCGACTTCAGCAAGGCCGCCGACAACACCTAAGATCGACGTTACAATTAATATAGCAAGATGTGCAGCAAGGCCCTGAGCGGCATGAAAACGCACCTTTGCTTCTTCTTTCGGGACCACCAGAAGCTGTATCGCACCCGCGACCAATCCGATATAAAAAGGAAGATACGGCAAGCCTATCAGGAATTTTTCCGGCAGGCCGATCTTGGCCACCTTGCGGTCCGAGGCACGATTCAACTCACCCAGATTCATTGTTTGATAAACTGCTGGTGCCTGGCCGCCATGAAAAGCGTACCGGTTAAAATCCGATTGCCCGAAGCGCCGGGTCTCTTCTTCGGTCACGCTGGCAGTGGAAGTTGGAAACTCGGATGTGCTGAAAGCAGTTTTCGGCACGCCGTAAGCCGAAGCAGCATGCGCCTTTGCCTTTTCAGGAAAATCGGGATCAAGCGGATTTGTATCGAACTTTTTAGCCATCGTTGATTTTATTTTACGACATCATATACCATTTAGTTCGAAATTTGTGAACCGGCTGGCGTTCCGTCTTGTTCCAGGCTTGTACCGTTGTGTCCTGGAACAGTGAACATATTGAAAACATTGGCTTTACACCATTTGTCTTTCCCGTTTCTCGCAAATTTTGAAAACATTTTTCCAAAAAAGACTAAACAATTGATAGAACATGGCTTAGCGTTCTCGTCGCTGAATGTTCAGCGGGACAAGCCGAGGATGATGATGACAGGGAAGTCCTGGAAAATTGTCCTAGGGCTTCATTAGCTTCGCTCTTTTCACCCCAGGCTTTAATGTTTATCTCCGTTAGCAACTAGCGGACTTGTCATTTTTTCGGATTTCCATAAGAGCACACCCGCAACGGTAATCGCGAACGCAATAACAAATACAGAGAAGCTCAAATAGTGGGCCCAGTTGGTGTACGGGCCGATATCTAAAGTAGAACCCCAAAAAATAGACGCTTTGAGCCTTTCAAGATCGTTGTTGTATATTTTACGGGCGAGTAGGTAAACGCCGAAAGCCGCCGCATAAATAAAGCCAGAAAGAATAAAGATCTTCGTCGAAGTTTTCACGCCAATTATTAACGCATCGTACCCCACACCTCAAGGCAGCGAGACATCAGTCGTCCTTTTCCAAAAACATTATTGAAACAGCAAGCAAAGCGACGAAGGCAACAAAAGAACCGACAGCAATATAATCCCAATCTTTCCAAGGCCGGCTCAAATCGAAATCACAAACGTTCTTAGACTTGTGCGCCGCATACTATTTAGAGTCCGCCTAAACAGATTTGTTCCCTCAGTTGATAAAAGACCCATCCTCTCACGCAGGTCGTTCTGACACTTTTATTCCTAACTCCTTCAATTGCGAAACATCCACCTCACCTGGTGAATCCATCATTAAATCCTGTGCCGAGGCGGTTTTTGGAAACGCCATCACGTCGCGGATGTTTTCGGTGCCGCAGAGGATCATGCAGGTGCGTTCGATACCGGCGGCGAAACCTCCGTGCGGCGGTGTGCCGTATTCGAGGGCGTCGAGGAAAAAACCGAATTGCGCTCGGGCACTTTCTAACGACATCCCGAGGGCTTTGAAATTCAGCGCCTGAGTTTCTTTTTGATGAATACGGATCGAGCCGCCGGCGCATTCGTAGCCGTTTATGACGGCGTCATAAGCCTTTGCACGGACCTGTCCCAACAGGTGATGTTCGGCGTCATTTTCGACGGCCTGTTTGAAAAGCGCAAGGTCTTCGTCCATCGGCGAGGTGAACGGGTGATGAGCGGCCGTATAACGATCGGTTTCCTCGTCATGTTCGAACATTGGGAATTCCGTTACGATCAGCGGTTTGTATGCCGAGCGGTCGATCAGGTTTTCACGTTTTGCGATCTCGACGCGCAATGCTCCGAGCGAAGCTGCGACAACCGATTTTCGTCCCGCGACGATCAAGACGATGTCACCGCTTTCGGCGTTTGCGGCTTTCGCGAGTTGTTTGATCTTTTCTTCGCCGAGCACCTTCAGAAGTGACGAAGTGATGCTCATGTCAGAACCGGGAGCAGTAGCATCAGCCAAGTCCAGGCCGATAGGGATTTTTATCCATGCCAAAGCTCCGGCACCGTATCGTTTGACGAAATCCTGCAATTCATCAAGCTGTTTGCGCGAATATTCGGCTTTACCTTTTGCTACCAGACATTTGATCTCACCACCCTTGTTCAAAACATCGGCGAACGGTGCAAAATCGGTTTCTCTTAATTCACCGGAAAGGTCCTGCAATTCCATTTCGAAACGCTGGTCCGGTTTATCGCTGCCATATCGCCGCATGGCTTCGGCGTATGTCATTCGCGGCCACTGTGCGGGCAGATCGACCCCAATTAATTTGAAGACATTGCTGAACATGCCTTCCATCTCACGATAGGCCATTTCCTGATTTGCGAACGACATTTCCATATCGAGCTGCGTAAATTCAGGCTGTCGGTCGGCGCGGAGGTCTTCGTCGCGAAAGCAGCGGGCGATCTGATAATATTTATCGAACCCGGCGATCATCGTCAATTGTTTTAATATCTGCGGCGACTGCGGCAGAGCGAAAAATTTCCCGGTGTGAATGCGCGACGGCACGACAAAATCGCGGGCGCCTTCGGGCGTTGATTTAAGCAGGATCGGAGTTTCGATCTCGATAAATCCGCGATCGTCGAAATATTCACGTATTTTCGCGACCGCTTTGGCACGCATCCGCAAATTGTGCTGAAGCTGCGGACGGCGAAGGTCGAGGTATCGGTATTTGAGCCGCGTCGATTCGTCAGCAAGATTTTCCGAACCGGTAACTTCGAGTTGAAAGGGCGGCACTTTCGCTTCATTTAGGGTCAATATTTCCGAAGCTTTTATCTCGATATCACCGGTCGCAAGTTTCGCATTATGTGTTCCTTCGGACCGGGAAACTACCTCGCCCTTGACGGCGATGACGAATTCGCCGCGGAGGTTCTTGGCCTTTGCATGAGCTTCGGGCGAGGTTTCTTCGCTGACGACGATCTGCGTCATGCCTTCGCGATCACGCAGGTCAATAAAGGTAAAAACGCCAAAATCACGCTTCTTTGCGACCCAGCCCATCAAAACCACTTGCCTGCCAACATCCGATCCACGCAGTTCGCCGCATGTATGTGTTCGTTCGAGATTTCCTAAAACATCTAACATAAGATTTATTTTTTGCCCGCGAATTACGCGAATAAGCGCGAATGAATGATCTGTTTTGTATCTTGTACCCAACTTCCAGTTTCATCAAGAATCGTTTTTGATGAAACTTTTTGCCTATTAGCGGGCAAAAGAAAAACGCCTTTCGGTTACGATAAACGAAAGGCGGAGCGTCAAAATTAACACCCTCGCCAATCAATTATTATCGTCGTTAAACCGAACTGCGTTCATAAAGTCCTAAAAGTAATACCGGGCAAAATAATACAGGATAGGAGCGCCCAAAAGCAAACTGTCGAGCCGGTCGAGCAATCCGCCGTGGCCGGGCAGAATGCTGGCGGCATCTTTTGTTTTTGAGCCGCGTTTCATCGCGCTTTCCGCGAGGTCACCGAGCACACCAAAAATCGCGATCACGACGGCGAGCGGAATTGAAAATTTATATGGCAACTGCGGGAAGAACCAAAACGTCGCAACAGCAGCAAATGCGGCGGCGGCCAAAATGCCTCCGATAAGTCCTTCGACCGTTTTTCCAGGAGAAATTGCCGGAGCGAGTTTGTGCTTACCGAAGGCCCGGCCGACGAAATACGCACCCGAATCCGAGCCGAAAATAACCAGAAAAAAATAGGCTAGCAAATGTGTTGAAAGTCCCGGAACATGCTCAAATCCGACCCGCGTCGAGATCAAAAATCCACCAAGAAAGACAACATATAAAACGCCAAGAATAGTTACACCAATGCCGGCGAGCATTTTTGAGAAGTCTTTTTGAAAGCGGAACGTTTGAGAAATGAGAGTCGCAATGACGAAAAAAACGATCGTTAAAATCAGCAGGTCTGGGGCGTTTGAAGGAGCGTCAAAAATAAAGGCGATTACCATGGCAGCAGCACCCAGATAACTGATGGCTGCATCGGCCTTTAATTCCAGCTTTTTTGTCAGCGAATAAAATTCGAAAAGTCCAGCAGTGATCGCGAATATTGCGAGCGCGACGAACAACCAGACGGTTTGTGGAAAATAAGAAGGCAGAATTATAGAAGCAATAATTATCGGCAGAGCAATGGCCGCGGTTAAAATGCGTGTCTTCATATTATTTTGGCGGGAGACGGGGCCGCTTTTTCTGTTAGGAGAAAGCCCTTTCTAACGGTCAGGCTTCTGACTTAACTCCACCGAAACGCCGGTCGCGTTTCTGAAAATCCAATATTGCTTCGAATATCTCGCTCCGCCGAAAATCGGGAAATAACGTGGGCGTCACATAGATCTCACTATACGCGAGCTGCCATAATAAAAAATTCGATATACGCATTTCGCCGCTTGTGCGGATCAAAAGATCGACGTCCGGCAACCCGTAGGTGTAAAGGTGCTGTTCGATATGCTCTTCGCGAAGATCATCAAGCGGTTGCCCGGCTTCTAAACAAAATTTAGCAGCTTTCTTGCAGGCCTCGAGGATCTCTGCCCGCCCGCCATAATTTAAGGCAACATTTAAAATGGTGCCTGTATTTTGCGCGGTAACGCTGGTGCCGGCGGCGATCTCTTTTTGTACGTCATCGGCCAGGCCGGCAATATTTCCAATTGCCTGAAACTTGATATTATTACGGTGAACTTCCTTTAATTCGCTACGCAAGAATCGTTTGAGCATCGACATCAAACCCAAAACTTCTGCTTTTGGCCGTTTCCAGTTTTCGGTGGAAAACGCATAAAGCGTCACCGCTTGAATTTTCAGTCTGGCGCAGGTATCGACGATGGATTTTACTGATTCAGCCCCTGCACGATGGCCGAAGATACGAGGTTTTCCGCGCTGTTTTGCCCACCGCCCGTTGCCGTCCATGATCACCGCGATGTGACGCGGCAAATGGGCCGGATCGATCGCGGCGAGCAGCCCGGCTTCCTTCGAATCCGGCTTGATAATGCCAGTAAAATTCTCGTGCATTGCAATTGAGACAGAAAACCACGCGAGTAAGAGCACAAAACACACTCACTACGGTCCGTTTTCCGCCTTTTTCAGTTCCGTTCCTCGACATCGACGATCGCGGCACTATTTATCGTGCCGTAGATATGCGGATAGATCTCGTTATTTGTCGAAGGTTCATCCACCAACTTTGAAGTTAATTTTTCAGTTTCAATATTCAGGACCAATACTTTTCCTGCATTTTTATAATATCGTTCCAGAACGCCATCCAGCTGTGCGGCATAGCTGCAATGGATAAAACCTTCGGTCCGTAAGCTCTCCGCCGCATAAGGCTTTCCATCTTTGAACATCTCCCAGTCTGGCGGCAAAACAACGTGATAAATTAACATTTTTTGTGTACAAGGCGAGGAAATCAATCGTAATCTACTTTCAAAAGCGTTAGACCGTTTGCCGGTGCTGTCTTGCCGGCTTGGCTGCGGTCGCCAGTAATAATTGCAGACTGAATTGTATCAGAATCCTTCTCGCCCCGCCCTACCTCAAGCAGCGTCCCCATGATCGATCTGACCATGTAGCGCAAAAATCCATTTGCGCTGATGCGAAATTCTATAATTGCCGCATTCGCACGGCTGTCCCAGCTCGATTCTATTGAACAATCCGTAACAGTCCGGACCCGTGTTTCGCCGTCCGCATTTATCGAACAAAACGCGGTCCAGTCATGCTCGCCCAACAGAAATCTCGACGCTTCTTCCATCCTTGCGATATCGAGCGGCCGGGCTTCGTGATGAGCAAACCTCCGCCAAAATGGCGACATCACCGGGGCGTTTATGATCCGGTACACATAGGTTTTATTTTTAGCGGAAAACCGGGCATGAAATTCATCCGGGGCCCGTTCAACTTTAATTATGCGGATGTCGCGCCAGAGATTTCCGTTGATCGCGTTACGTAGTTTGCCCGGGGTGAACGGCCTATTTATGCGGACGCTTGCCACCTGTCCTTCGGCATGAACACCGGCATCGGTCCGCCCTGAGCCGGCGACCTTTACATCTGCGTCTTCGAGAGACCCGATCACACGCTCCAGTTCGCCCTGTATCGACCGGTCGTTTTCCTGTACCTGCCAACCGTGAAAATCGGTACCGTCATATTGGATCAATAGTTTGTAGTTCATTTAATTCGGGTCCCGATTTTATTTTCTGCTTCCCGGCTTTTCCACGGCAATGCCGGACGCACATTGCGGACAATCTTCAGGCCGATAAGTTGGGACATCCATTTTTGCCAGCGAGAAGAGCGTAACCCCGACATCGGCCACACCGTTCGAGCGGTCTATTATCGAAGCTGCAGCAATAATATCGGCGCCACCCTTTACAAGAGCGGCGATGCATTCGCGGGTCGAACCGCCGGTAGTTACTACGTCTTCGACGACAAGTACCCGCTCTTTTGGTCTAATTGAAAACCCGCGTCGCAGCATCATTTCGCCATTTTGTCTCTCCGTCCATATAAAACGTACGTTCAAAGCTTGGGCAACTGCGTAACCGATGACCAAACCGCCGATCGCCGGCGAAGCTACGGTGTCGATATTCGAATTTACGAATTGTTCTGCAATTGAACGTCCGTACAAAGCGGCATCGGCAGGATACTGTAATGCCAGCGCGCACTGAAGATAGTTTTGGCTGTGGAGCCCGCTCGACAAAATAAAATGTCCTTCAAGCAGAGCGTCCGTATGTTTGAAATGGTCGAGTATTGAATTCATTGAATAAGCCTCCAGGTAGATGCGTAAACTGAATTATTTGATCAAGGGCATTTATGCGAAACATGCCAAAGCACAAATTATGCCAAAAACCGGGGCAACTTCCCAATTCGATACCAAGTATTCGACGAACTGATGCTTTAATTTCATTTTATCAGGATTCTAAATCTTCGGGTTCGATTTGTTTATGCTTGCGGTTTAATCTTTTCCGGCTAAAATAAAGGAGATGCCGCCTTACCCTAACCTATTCTCTGAATCTTTGCTGATCAATGAAACGATTGCTTTTTTGAAATCCATAGGGGGAAGTGCGTCAGCCGTCCGTGTCGTCGATTTTGTGATGAAGATCCGAAAGCCGGAGCCAAATTTGGCGCGTTTGCTTGTTGCAGATCTTACCGAACGCGATCCGCGATTGATGTTAAACGAAGACATTGTTGAATTTGTCGGCTTGAACCACGAAACGATCGATCTGGCCACGGCTGGTTTCGTCGTATTCGATCTCGAAACGACAGGAGCAAAGGCGCCGCCGTGCCGCATCACGGAGATCGGAGCATATCGCGTCAGAAACGGTAAGGTGGAAGAAGAATTTCACAGGCTTGTTAATCCCGAGATGTCGATACCGCCATTCATAATATCACTGACCGGGATCAGCAACGATATGGTGAAGAATGCACCAAAATTTGCCGAAATCGCATCGGATCTTATGGATTTTATCGGCGATTCGGTCTTGGTCGCGCATAATGCACAATTTGATATGGGTTTTCTTAATCACGAGATCGGCATGGTCTATGAAGATTATCGGATCGGAAACCCGTCGTTGTGCACTGTGCATCTTTCACGAAAATTGCTGCCTGACATTGAAAACCATAAGCTGAAAACGGTAGCGAATTATTTTTCGATCGAATTGCTGAATCATCACCGGGCAACGGACGACGCCCGGGCGACGGCACATATTTTTGTTAATTTACTGAAGGACCTGCAGACCCGGGGCATTCACGATCTGGGGGCGGCAAAGCGTTTTAAGAAGAAATTATGTTAGACGATTATCAATTACCTGCGGAGAATCTTCAAAATTTGGATATCCGTTCAACCCCGCGTGAGGAAATGGACCTTTTCGCTCTCGATACTTTTCGGTACGAATTCGTCGGGCGTGAAATTTGGGTCGAATTCGAGATACCGGAGTTCACAGCGATCTGTCCGTTTTCGGATTTTCCCGATTTTGCGGTAATCAGGCTTAAATACGTACCGAACGAAAGGTGTATCGAGCTAAAGAGCCTGAAGCTGTATATCAATTCTTTCCGGGACGTAAAGGTATTTCACGAACATGTCATCAATATTCTTATGGATGATTTTGTTAAGGCCTGCGATCCGCTGAAAGTAGAGATCGAGGGAGATTTTCACGTTCGCGGAAATATTAAAACTGTTGTCAGAGCGGCCTATGCCAAGTCAGCCGGTTAATGTGCCTCGGCGGTCATGACGTTCGGATGGGTCAACAGATGCTTTTCGCAGGCACATTCGACAAGGCGTTCGATCTCGCCGCGCAAACCGTCCTCGTCAGCTACGTTGGCATTTGTTATCTCGGAGATAATAAGAAATTTTGATTTTTCCAGTAAGGTCTGCTCGCGGAACGAAAGCTTTTTCTCATGGCCGAGAAAGCTCAGCTTTTTCAGGACATCGACCGCTTCGAAAACATCGCCGGATTGAAGTTTTTCGGTAAATTCACGCGAGCGCGTCTTCCAATCACAGGAAACAGCTTCAAAATCCGTTGACAGCTTATCTATTAAAACCTGACATTGTATTGACGAAATTACTGGCCGGATACCGACACTTTCGGCATTTGCCGTCGGCACAAAAATGATCGAGTTGTCGCTCAGCACACGAAGTGAATAAAAACTGATCGAATTGTCACCGATCGTTTTATTTTCGATCTGTTCGACCATACAAACGCCCTGACTTGGATATGCCACCTTTTGTCCGATACTAAGTTCCATAGACTTTTTCTCCCGTTCAAAACATGCCGCTGTGACGAACGCATGATACATGTTCGCCGAATCAGGTTTGCTTATCAATTTAAGTGTATTATATCACGTTTTCAGATGTTCGGAAAGAAAAATCGGGGAAGGTGTAAGCCTTTATTTCACAGGTAATTCAATAATAAAAGTAGTGCCGCGGCCTAATGCTGAGGTAATGGAAACCTCGCCGCCATGTAGGCGTGCAAGATGTTTTACGATGGCCAAACCGAGGCCCGTTCCGCCTACTTCACGTGTTCTCCCGCGGTCGGCCCGGTAAAACCTTTCGAAGATCCGCTGAAGGTGTTCGGTCAATACGCCTTCGCCGGTGTCGGCGACGGAAATTGCGTTGTTTCCATTTACTTGATCGCAGGTTACGGACACGCTTCCCGCCAGCCGGTTAAATTTGATCCCATTATCGATCAGATTCGTGAGCATTTGCTCAAGGCGTATCGGATCAGCCAGGACCGTAGTTTCCACCCCGACCATGTTGATCAGCCTGACCTCACGGATCGCCGCTTTTGATGCAAGACTGGCGAAAACGTCATCGACAAGATTGGATAATTTAACCTGTTTTTTATCGATTGAAACGATACCTGATTCGATCATCGATAACTCAAGAATATCGGCGATCAAGCCGTGCATTCGCTCGGCATTTCGGTGGATAACGCCTAGAAACCGCCGATTATTATCTTTGTCGTCGATCGCCCCGTCTTCGAGCGTTTCGACAAAGGCCATGATGGACGTCAGGGGCGTCCGGAGTTCGTGTGAGATGTTGGACAGGAATTCCTGCCGGACCTTTTCCAAAAGTTCGATCTGAGTAACGTCATAGAAAACACCGATCGCACTTCGCGCATTTTCAAGCTGTATCGGGGCGACATGAATGTCATAGGTGCGTTTGTCATTTCCGATGAATTCCATTCTGACATCCGAGGACTCACCTTTTTCGACGGCTTTTTGATATGCCTCGTGCAAACTCAGATCACGAATAACTTCGCTAAGCCGCCGGTCCACGAGCGGGCCGTTTTGCCGGGCGAATGCATCATAGGCTGCTCGGTTAGATGCGGTAATACGGGTCGAGGAATCGACGATCAGAATGCTTTCACGCACCGCGTCCAAAATTCCCTGCAAAATGTTGTGCGAAGCGGCCGGCCCGTCGGCCTGAATATCCAAGATTGAAAGGTCCGAAATTGTCATTTGCATCCAATAAAACGATACCCGACACCGACCACGGTTTCTATACAGCCGCCGCAATCACCCATTTTTTGGCGCAGGCGGCGAATATGTACGTCCAAGGTCCGGGTGTCGCCAAAATAGCTATATCCCCAAACATTATCAAGAAGCTGTTGGCGGGTGGCAACCCTTCCGATATTTTTTATCAAATGCTCAAGCAGAGAAAATTCTTTTCGGGTTAATTTTACTTCGGATTCGCGGCAGACAACCCTCATGTCCTCGAAATCGACTGACAAATTCTCATCCTCATATTTTGGGGCGGTTTCTTTCTCGGCCCGCCGGAGAACGGCCCGGACGCGGGCGATAACCTCCTTGACCGAAAAAGGTTTGACGATATAATCATCCGCACCTGTATCAAGGCCGGCGATCTTGTCTATCTCGGCGGCTTTTGCGGTCAGCATGATAATTGGCGTATTTTCCGTCAAAGGCTCGCGCCTAAGGCGACGGCAGAGTTCCATGCCGCTCATGCCCGGAAGCATGAGGTCAAGGATTATCAGTGACGGCGTGTTTTTTTCATCAAGTGCAATCCGCAGGCCTTTCTCGCCCGATTCAGCGATCGTAGATCGAAAACCTTCGCGTTTGAAATTGTAATGCAGACTTTCTGCGATATCGGCATCATCTTCAATGATAAGAATGTTTTGCAGCATAAATGGCCTACGTACTGAATTGTAAGTAATTTAGTTCCGAATTGCGACAGTTTATGGTGCCAAGCTTAATTAGGTATTAACAAATTGTTACCGGAGGGTTAAATGTTACATTGCGTTGATTTTTTCTCATCGTTGATCGAAGGGAAAGGTGCGGGCTTCTTTCTTCATTTCTTCTTTTGGCCGGATCACTTCCTGAAGCGTTCCGCTGCCAGCCGAAAGTTCGCTCCATTTATCAATTTCGATCGAGAGCGAGGCGAGAGCAGCTGTGGGCATTTGTACAATGTCACCGGTTATATATCTGATAAAGCCTTCGATACCGGGATTATGGCCGACGATCATAGCGGAAATTATTTTGTCGTCGATCTCGGATAATATTTGCCGGAGCACTTGCGGGCTGGCTTCATATATCCGCTCATCAAAAAGCAGGTTCGCTTGATAACCGGACGATTCTTTTACGAGATGAGCGGTCTGCCGTGAGCGTTTGGCGGGGGAGCTGATCATTACATCAGCCAAATATCTTTTACGTGCGATCAGTTCACCCATAAATGGGGCTGTAATTATGCCGCGTTGATTCAGTGGACGGTCAAAATCGGCAAGGTCAGGCTGGTCCCAACTCGATTTCGCGTGTCGAAGGATATAAAGTTTTTTCATTAGAGGAGCACCTGAAGCATTCGCTTCATTGTGGGAACTCTTAATTTATTGTGCAATTCGACAGCTTATTTTGTCAAAACAACTACACGTTGAGATAAAATTGCAAATAATATGATTTTATACGACCGTAAGAATGGACACCATTAAAATGAATTCCCTGAATGCAGCATTGTTGGTTAATCTTCTTGGCTTTACGGTCGGAATTGCTTTATATGCCTTGATCGCGGTGATGGTCATTCGTCACCGTAAGGCCGGAGTATCTTCCGGGGTTAATTTGCTGCTGCTGGCCACCGCCTTTTTGGGCCTGATTTGGAATATCGGCGAGCTGGTCATATTTGTTGAGAAAGACTTTAGCGCCGCCCGGATCGCGCCTTTGTTGATCGCGGCGGCATACTCCGCATTGGGTTTCCTGCCATCGGTGGTCGTACATTCGGCACAAAGTGATGATGAAAAGACGCATTGGCTCACATTTGGGGCTTATGGCCTGAGCATTTTTGCGGCTGCTCTTCATTTTTATTCTGCACTTACGGCACAGACAAGTCCTTCGGGTTTGGCCCTGCAAACGCTTACTTTTGGTTCGGTGACATTGGCCGCCGGCCTGTTGTTTTTCAATTTCAGACAAACACTCGAGAAAAAAGCTATTTGGGCGACGTCGCTTTTGGTATTTGCTGTTTCGGCCCTGCATTTGAGCGGGGAAAGCGCTGAAAATTCATGGCTTGTCGAACTTGTCGCGCACCAGTCCTCACTGCCCCTGGCTTTGGTCATCCTTTATCAGAACTATCGATTTGCTTTCGCTGACCTTTTCCTCAAGCGTGCTTTGTCTCTGATCCTGTTAACATCCGTAGCCTTTGCTTTATACATTGTCGTCGCCGCCCCGCTTTTGCATTATCACGAAACTCATGATCGAAATGATGTTCAAGCCGTAAGCCTTATAATCACGCTCTGGATCGCGACCGCGTTGATCTATCCGGGAATTCACCGCCTCGCCGTCTGGATGGTCGATAAAGTGATCCTGCAGCGGGCGGATTATGAGAAATTTGAGCTGGAAATAGTTAAAAAAATGGAAACGATCGATTCGCCGGATGCGGTTTTGACGATGATGACCGAAAGATTGGGAACAGTTCTGACGGCAGATAAATTTGGCTGGATAGAGAGTTTTGAAAGAGAGGCCGAAACAAAATTTGAATTAGTCGATTTTTCACCTGACAATGCCAGAGTTTTTATCCCGACGGCAGAACCGCCTTTTTTCCGGATAGACCTGAGCGAATTTCACGGAGGCAGACGATTGCTTTCGGACGAAACGGCAATGCTCGAAGCGGTTGCGTTGGATACGGCCCGTAGGATAGATGCATTGCGCGTCTCTCACGAAAGGTGCGAACAGGAATTTCGCGAGCAGGAGTTTTCAAAGCTTGCCACTGAAGCCCAGTTGACGGCGCTCCGGTCACAAATAAACCCGCATTTTCTTTTTAATGCATTAACGACCATCGGGTATTTGATACAGACGTCTCCCGAAAAAGCTTTGCAAACATTGCTGCAGCTTACTAAATTGCTGCGCGGGGTCCTTACATCGACCGCAGAATTTTGCACATTGGCCGAAGAGATAAAACTGATCGAAAGCTATCTCGATATTGAACGGGCCCGATTTGAAGAGAGGTTAAAGGTAACGATCAATATTCCAAAAGAACTCGAAGGTGTTCAGATACCTTCATTGATACTCCAACCGCTTGTGGAAAATGCTATCAAGCACGGTATCTCGGAAAATAAGAATGGCGGAGAAATGAAAATTTCCGCGCAGATCATTGCTCAAAACCGTAATAAACTAATTAAGCTTACTGTATGGGATTCGGGCGCTTGCAGCAATGTAAAAAAGACACAGACCCGCGACGGTGTCGGCCTTCGAAATATCCGTGAGCGGCTCGAATCATATTACAGTGACTCAACTGTGAAAATTGAAACCGGTCCAGCGAACGGCACCCTGGCCGAGATCACTTTTTCATTGAAGGAGCAACACTGATGCCAGCACTACGATCTTTATTTCGCTTCGTTGCCAGCTGTCATCAGATGTGGGTCAAATAAAGTTCTGATGTATCGAAAGGAGGAGTGTATATGGATAAGATCTCACGTCGGAGTGCAATAACTGGAATTATCGGGGCCGGTACGGCCGTTCTCGCATTTTCGGGCAATAATTTGGCAATTGTTCCTGAGGATACGCTGCCTTTGGCTTATCAGGGGAAACATCAGCCAAAACCGCTGTCGTTCGATCCAACAAAATTGAACGGAATATCGGAAAAACTGATTCGTTCACACCATGAAAATAATTACACCGGAGCTGTGAAGGCACTGAACATCATTGAACAGCGACTAGCCGCTTTTGGCAAAGAAAAGGACCTGCCGCCATATATCTACGGCGATCTCAAACGTCAGGAACTTGTCCGCACAGGTTCCGTTGTCCTTCACGAAAAATATTTCTCCAATCTTGGCGGTAACAGAAAAGCCGACGGCAATGCCAAAAAGCTTATAGAACAATGGTTCGGCAGCTACGAAAACTGGGAGGCTGAATTCAAACGGACGGGAAATTCGCTTTCGGGCGGTTCGGGCTGGACGATCCTTGCATTTAATCAACACACCAGGGAATTGCATAATTATTGGGCAGCTGACCATACAAGCAACGCTCCATTTAGTGTGCCGCTGCTTGTGCTGGATATGTACGAACACGCCTATCAAATAGACTACGGAGCGGCTGCGGCAAAATATGTCGATGCATTTATGCAAAATGTAAATTGGGAAGAAGTGAACAAACGTGTTGAGCAATTGAAAGGATAGAATGTTTCACCGCGGATAAAGTATGAACACACTTCGAGTGATAATTGCCGACGACGAGCGTCCCGCACGTGAGTTTTTGAAAGTGATACTGCGGGAATTTGAGGAAGTTGAACTCGTCGGCGAGGCCGAAAACGGCGCGGACGCCCTCGAACTAATCAAAAGCCTCAAGCCTGACCTGGCGTTGCTCGATCTTCAGATGCCGGAAATTTCCGGTTTGGAAGTAGTTAAATTGCTCAGAAGATCGCAGATGCCGCTCGTTGCCTTCGTCACGGCTTTTGACGAATATGCCGTGCAGGCATTCGAACTTAACGCGGTCGATTATTTATTAAAACCGGTCGAAAGATCGAGGCTGAGAGCGACCATTACGCGGGCCGTGGAAAGGCTCGAACACGCGGAATGGCGGGACAATGAAACAGCGAAACTAAAAAGCGCCGCGGAAACTTATGCGGACAATTCCCGGCTGGCGCTGCTTGAGCGGATTCCGGTCAAAAAAGGCGACGATATAATTCTCGTGCCGGTCGCTGAGGTATCGTCAATAATCGCGGATGGTGAATTGCTCCACATAACCACTATTCACAAGCAAAAGTATTCGATAAATTTTCGGCTGAAGGACCTCGAAATACGGCTGGACGAAACAGCCTTTGTGCGGTTGTCGCGCGGAGCTTTGGTGAATTTGAATATGATCTCCCGCGTCTCGCCGCTGCCTGGCGGAATATTTCTGATAACCATGAAGACCGGACAGGAAATACAATCGAGCCGTTTGCAGTCAAAGCTGCTCCGTTCGCGGCTGCTGCGCCTGTAAAGTCAAATTCCCTCAAATCAAACCGTTCATTTGCTTTAACCGACCTCTTGTTAAAAACTCATAGTCTCGCCGGATTCGATGATTGTAAACTTTGGTTAGTTTATATTGGGAAACTTTTGCAAATAATAATGAAAACAATTCAGCTTATCGTAATTATTTTTATCTTTTCAGCGGCCGCCTTTGGACAGAGCGGCAAGATCTCGGGCAAAGTCATTTTCGGAGGCGACAATACCGTGCTGCATCAGGTCTCGGTGCAGATCGTCGAGTTGAAACGCTCGACCGTCACGGACGATGAAGGTTCGTTCGAATTTGTGGATGTTCCGGCGGGCCGTTACTCGGTCACCGCTCATCAGGAAGGGTTTGGCGATGTGTCGAAAGCGGTCGTTGTTTCAGCCGGAACGACTACAACTGCCGATTTTCAGCTGCAATTGTCGGGTATTAAAGAGCAGGTGACCGTCACGGCAAGCGGCATAGATGAAACGGCATTTGAATCGATCGCGTCCGTTAGTTCGGTGGATTCGAACAAAATACGTGAGCGGGCAGCCGTCGGAATAGGCGAGGTCGTTGACGGTGAGCCGGGTGTATCAAAACGCTCATTTGGCCCCGGAAATGCAAGGCCCGTCATTCGCGGATTTGACGGTGACCGCGTTCTGGTTTCGACGGATGGTGTCCGCACCGGTTCTTTGGGCTCGCAATCCGGCGATCATTCCGAACCGGTGGACACGCTGGCGGCAGAACGGATCGAGGTCGTCAAAGGGCCGGCGACACTGCTTTACGGCAGTAATGCAATTGGCGGTGTGGTCAATGCCATCAGCGGCCATGACGAAGGATCACATCCGGGCGTGCGCGGTTATTTTTCAACGATCGGCGGTGCGAACAATAGCCAGGGAGCCGTTGCCGCCGGCATCGAATACGGCGTCGGGAACTGGCAGTTCTGGGGAAACGCCGGGGGGCAGCGAACCGGCGATTACAGCGCGGGCGGAAATTTTGGCAAAGTGAATAATTCATTTACGCGAAACGCGGCTGGCAGTATCGGCGGCGGATATTTTGGAAAGAAGGCATATTTCACGACCAATTTTAATTATTATCAGAGCCGTTACGGCATTCCGATCGATTTCCGTGACGACAACCCTGAGGTGCGCAATATAAGGATCTGGCGAAACGATTTGAAATTTGCCTTTGGTTATAATGACGCGAATTTATTTATCAGCGGCATAAAGTTCACGGTCGATCTCAGCAATTATCGTCATCAGGAATTGGCTGACGGTGAGGTCGGCACGACATTTCGCAACCGCGTTTATTCATATCGCGCAATGTTCGACCAAAAGAAGTACGGAAAACTTACGGGACGTTTTGGCTTTGACGGATTTCGCCGCGACTATGAGACCGTCGGCGATGAGACGTTGATCGATGGGCCGGTCAAACAGGATTCGTTTTCCGTATTCGGCCTTGAGGAGCTGACCTTTGAACGCGTTAAATTTCAATTTGGCGGCCGGGTCGAGAATAATCGCTATGACCCGCTGAATGAATTTTTGCCCAACAAGAATTTCACCGGTTTTTCCGGTGCGGTGGGGGCTCGCGTTGGTTTATGGAAAGACGGTGCCTTTGTTGCAAATTATACGCACGCATTTCGGGCTCCGGCGCTCGAAGAACTTTATAATTTTGGTCCGCATGATGGAACGTT
The DNA here is from genome assembly GCA_043740295.1 of Pyrinomonadaceae bacterium. Taxonomy (GTDB): domain Bacteria; phylum Acidobacteriota; class Blastocatellia; order Pyrinomonadales; family Pyrinomonadaceae; genus OLB17. The sequence goes on from JAYUCO010000001.1 coordinate 170,908, forward strand.
GTCGTTCGAGATCGGCAATTCGGCATTAAATCCGGAAACCAGCAACGGAATCGACCTTTCGCTCCGACACGAAAATAGTCGCCTTCAGGCGTCAGCGAATTTTTATTATTACGATATTAAAAATTTTGTTTTTCTCGCTCCGAATGGCGATACGGACGAAGAGAGCGGTTTGCCGGTCGCTGATTATCTTCAGGGTGACAGCCGCTTTACCGGAACCGAGTTAAGTCTTAACGTGACAGCGAACAAATACTTAAATGTTTTGACCGGATTCGATTATGTTAATGCGAAACTGAAGGATGGTCGGCCGCTGCCGAGAATTGCTCCGCTTCGCGGACGTATCGGTCTTGATGCTCATTACAAACAATTAAGCGTACGGCCCGAATTCGTCGCAGTCGGCGATCAGGACCGCGTTTTTGACCTTGAAACACCAACCGCCGGTTACGGTGTATTCAACATCGCCGGGTCATATATTATTCCCAGTCAACATTACGCTAATATCATTTCGGTGAATGCCTACAATTTGGGCGACAGATTGTTTTACAATCATATTTCATTTATTAAGGATATTTCGCCGGAGATCGGCCGCGGCGTCAGATTTAGTTACACGATCAGATTTTACTAATTGAAATTCTTTTGTCGGGTTTGCAAATTGTCCCTCCCTTAGAGATGGTTATAATTGAAATATAGCTGACCTTGGGAGGATATTTATGAAAACTGAAAACCTGTCCTTAGATACTGCAAATGGCCGATCGAACGCCTACGTTGCAATTCCTGACGGCGGCGGGAATAAAGCCGTAGTTGTCGTCCACGAATGGTGGGGCCTGAACGCTCATGTTAAAGATATTGCGGACCGCTACGCTGCCGAAGGATTTATCGGCATCGCACCTGACCTGTATCGCGGAACGTTGGCCGCGAATAGCGACGAGGCTTCCAAACTAATGAACGGATTGGCTATTGAGGACGGTTTGGCAACCATTGAAAGTGCAATGCAAGTGTCTCGTGAAAATTACGGGCTTTCACATTTCGGCATTACCGGATATTGCATGGGCGGCACGTTTGCACTGCGTTCTGCATGCGAACTCGAAGGTCTAAGCGCGGCGGCACCTTTTTACGGCGATATTCCTCCGGAAGATATTCTGCAGAAATTAAAAACACCGACAATATTTATTTCCGGTACAAAAGATGCGTGGATCAATCCTGCAAAAATTGCCGGACTTGAAGACGCCACCGAGCGTTTCGAGCTGCCCGTAACCTCTGTAAAATATGAGGCCGATCATGCGTTTTTCAACAACACTCGGCCCGAAGTTTATAACGAAACCGCAGCAAAGGACGCATGGGCACTGGTCATTGGATTTTTCAATGACAAGCTTTGACCTCAAGAATGTTATCTGAGAAGTTTCGTAAATGTATTTAAATCAGGATTGATGGCCGCTTAAAAAATCAAACAACTCCGTTCTGTCGGGCAGGGCCGTTCGGGCTCCGACGGCGCGGCATTTGAGAGCTGCTACGGCATTTGCGATCTTTGCTGAATATTCGACACTTTCGCCGGTCAGCAAACCATAAAGCAGCCCGACACGGAAGGCGTCGCCGGCTCCGGTCGTGTCCTGGCAGCCGTTTGGCACTGCGAAGCCTTTTGTTTCAATAAAAGTGTTTTCACACAGCAAAAGCGACCCTGATTCGCCTTGCGTGAGACCAGTGATGCCACACCCGAAGCGTGATGCGATCTTAGTCAACGCCGCTTTTTTATCATCGATCCCAACCAGTTTTTTTGGAAATTCAGCCGACGCGATCAAGATATCGACATACGGCAAAACCTCCTCGACACCTTCAAAAAGGTTATCAATGTCAATCGATACAATTACTCCGGCCTCTTTGGCTCGTTTTGCCATTAGAAGACATGCACCGGCGTCGTGCGGAGTAAAATGAAGGACTTTACCAAGGGCGGCGGCACCGAGCGGTGCTTCGGACGCATCATAGGCCAATTTCTTGTCACGCTGCCAGATAACGGTTCGCTCACCATTTCTTTGGTCGATGATAATGAACGCTATTTGCGTCCGGGCACCTTCGATGCGTTCTGCAAAACTGGTATCCACGCCTTCGTCCGTGAGGCTCTGAATACCAAAATCCCCGGCGGCATCCGTACCAAAACGTCCGGCATAGATCGTCTTTAGGCGGAGGCGCCGAAGTCCGGCCATGGTTGTCGCTACTTCGCCGCCTGCCGCCTGAACATAATCGCTCAGCTCTATCTTTGAATTGAATTTCGGATATTCGGGAACCTGGACCAGGAAATCAACCGCATTTGTACCAAATCCGGCGACGTCAAAATCTGTATCTTGTTTGAGATCAAAGGGGAATTGCATTAGCAAATGTGCAAAAAATAATTATGAAAAAAAATAAAAATAGACTAAAAGCTCTTGCCACCGGTTCTAATAAAAGTTAGATTTATTAGATAAGAAAGCGGCTCGGCTTAAAAGCAATACGCAGTTTAATTTAAAAGATTTCCGGAGAAATGCAAAAATGCCAACAGCGAAATGTCCCGAATGCACCGAAGAAGTTTATGTTGACGCCGAATCCGAACAGGGCGATAAAGTTTCATGTGACGAATGCGGCTCCAGGCTTGTCGTCGTTGGACTTGACCCGATCGAAATAGACCTCGTCGAAGAAGCCGATATAGATGACTATTCAGAAAAGGACGATTTTGAGGCGACCGATTACGACGATGATCGGTATTAGTTTGTTGAGGTTAGGCCATTGTTTACTCTGCCGGTTCATTGCTGCGACAAACTGATCTTATAACCCGGACGGTTTTGTTTGACGGAAAACCCGGATTTTGATTCAATTCGTACTTTGTGAAACATTCCATCGCCTAAGCTTTCCTCACTTGGATAAAACGCCAATGCATACGATGCGGTGATCTCTTCAGCTAAAGCCGTGAACAGCGGTTCAAAACTTTTTTCATCAGCATAAAAACTTTTCCCGCCTGTCTTTTCGATCAGGCCGCTTGCTTCAAGCGGGGTCGGCAGTGGTTTTCTACCTCCCGGCAATCGCGAATACGACGGAAGAATTACCGAATAAATACTTGTTTCACTTGCGTTTGCCCTTTCGATAACTGTCTCCGGCGATACAATGTCGCCAACCGGGAAACCATCAGTGATAAGAACGACCGCGCGTTTAGCGAAGTGGCCTTTCAATATTTTCGGCGATCTTCTCACCAACAGCCGGACAGCTTCGTCAACCGCGTCATAGGCGTGGGTGGAAAGGCCATTTTGATCGCGAACTATCCTGTTTACTGCTTTTTCCAGCTTTTCAGGGCGGTTAGTAAACGACTGCAGCGACTTGACCTCCATGGCAAATGCCACAATTGAAAAGTAAGAATTATAATCCGCCAGACGGCTCGTAAAACCCTGCATCGCCGACTTAAGTTTTTCGAGCTCTTCAGGTGTCATACTGCCAGAAACATCCAGCACAAAAACTACCGAAAGCGGACGTCCCTCGTTCTGTTTCCTTATCGGCTCAAAAAAATCAATTTTCCGCTCGACATCATCGACATAAATGCGAAAATCCGCGGCCGACAGATTTCGGACAGGCTTGCCGGTTTTGTCAGTAACGGCAGCTTCAAAAGCAGTTAGCTGTGTATCAACGCGGATGACGTCTACCGGCTTCTGCGCGGTTGCTGTTATGGCCGTTAAAATACTTAAAACTATGGCAAACATCAGCAGCCTAAAATGTCTCAGCACATAGTGCGACCAATGCAAAAAACTAACCAGGTCATTTTGAACGTATGCGGTCATTTTGATTTATCAGTTTGAAAGGCTAATAGCGACATATTACAAACTTCTTAATTTATGTGAACAAACAACTGTAAAACTAAATAAAAAAATATGGCACAAGGATTGTATAGCATATCTAATGATGACAGCTCACTGGAAGAGGGTTGTCGACGAATTGAATGAATCGGAGCGTCCGGTTCACATTTCCATATTAGGAAACTTAGATGAAATACTTCGATACATCTGAACTTAAATGGCAGTCGCAGGGCCTGTTCGGTTTTATTGTTACGTCCGCGCTTTGCATACTGGCTTTTGCTGTGATCAAAGCATTTTCATTTACTTTTTCAACAATTGTGGTCTTGGCGGTCTCGATCTTCATATCGGCTTTGGTCAGCCAATATCATGCAAGGATCCCGAACACAAAAATTATTTTCGAGCCCAAGGATATCTTTGCTTTTTGGGGGATTGTTTGGATCGGAGTGCCGGGCGGGATAATCCTCGGAACATCCGCGTCCATCGTAGGTTATTTCGCCAAGGGCAGGATCCGTAAAGCGGGCTTCGCGGCCGTTGCCTGTGATGTTCTGCCTGTTTTCTTGTCGGGCCTGATCTATTATTTATCGCTCGGTTACTTCAAAAATGCCGAGCAGCAGGCTGTTTCCGGGCTCATGGTCCCCAATGAGGTCCTTTTCGCATCGCTATTTATGGCGATTGCCCACTATCTTGTCCGCAGTGTCCTTCTAGTCTTAGTTTCCACCATTGAGATCGGAAAACCGGACGATCAGCGATTGAAGGGTATTTTTGTATTTCCAGCTCCCGCATATGCTGTAAATCTGTTGGCGACAATATTATTGTTTCTTACTTTTAATCATTTCGGAATTGAATTTGGGTTGGTTGTTCTTCTTTTGGCGATCGCCGGCAGCATTGCTTATGAGTTTCATTCCCGTAGTTTGCAGCTGCACACTAAACAGATCAGTGAGGCAAGCCGGATGCATCTGGCAACTGTCGAAGCCCTGGCAACAGCTATCGATGCACGTGATCAAATAGGTGTCGGCCATGTCCGCCGCACACAGATATATGCACTTGGATTGGGCCGTGTACTGGGCCTGTCTGAAGATGAGATAAACGCATTGCGGACCGGTGCCCTTCTCCACGATATCGGAAAGCTCGCGGTACCCGATCATATTTTGAACAAGCCGGGCAGCCTGACGCCTGCAGAAATGGAAAAAGCGAAGATCCATGCCTTGGTCGGAGCTTCGATCCTTGAAAAAGTCGGGTTTCCATATCCGGTCGTGCCGACCGTTAAATATCATCACGAATATTGGGACGGGACCGGTTATCCCGAACGCTTGAAAGGCTTCAATATTCCCCTTACCGCACGGATACTAACGGTTGCGGATGTTTTTGACACCCTTCGTGCAGCCAGGCCTTACCGTTCCGCCAATACTCGTGAATATGCCTGCAATTTCCTCCGTTCCCGTGCGGGAGGACAATTTGACCCGAAACTCGTAAATGCTTTTCTGCATAATTTAAGAGATTTCGAGGACGAAATTGCCGCCGAGGGACTTGCATACGGCCAGGATACTGATGCTCTGATCGAGACAGGGATCAGAACGGAGTATACAGAACGCGGCGGTTATGTCGAGCAGATCAAGAGCGCCAACCGCGAGGTTTATACGCTTTATGAAATGGCAAGGGAATTTGGTTCCTCATTTAATCTTCAGGAAACATTGTCGCTTTTTACAAGGAAAATAGGTCAATTTGTTCCTTTTGATACCTGTCTCGTGTATCTTTTGGACGAAACAAATGAATATGGGACCGCAGTTCATGTTGAGGGCAAAAATGATTCTGCATTGTTTGGCAAGCGGGTAAAAGCTGGTGACGGTGCCACGGGTTATGTCTTAAAAAATCTTGAAAGAGTTGAAAATGTTAACCCAGCCCTTGATTTTGCTTTTTGCCATGAGGACTTTAGTGATGAATATATCGGCATGGTCTCGCTCCCATTACTTGCGGACGAAACCGTGATCGGAGCTGTGACGCTTTATTCGTGCAAAACGGCTGTCTATGAAGAGGAACATCTTCGACTTCTTGAAACGATCTCATTGATCGCGGCCGATGCTATCCATAAATCGGTAAAACAAGCTGAAACAGAAAGCTATGCATTGACCGATCCGATGACGCTGCTCCCGAATGCCAGAAGCCTGCAAAAACACTTCGAGAAGGAAGCGGCGCGTGCTAAAAGGGCGTCAACCACATTTCAGGTGCTGGTGCTTGATCTGGATGGATTTAAGTCTGTAAATGATTCGTTCGGCCATAAAGCCGGAGATAACATGCTGAAAGAGATCAGCCGCGTAATTAAAGAACAACTGCGCGAATATGATTTCCTTGCACGTTACGGCGGCGATGAATTTGTCGCCCTAATACCAGAAACCGAAAATTCCGACATACTGGAATTGTGCCGCCGGATCGAATCCGCCGTAGCCGATTATTCATTGCCTATTAGTGCTGATTCCTTTGCAAAGGTCGGTGTAAGCCTTGGTGCGGCAAGCTATCCAAAACACGGCGAAACATTTGATCAGATGATCATAGCCGCTGATAAGGCAATGTATTCGACAAAGGCTTTTCGTAAACAGCGCAAAGCACGATTAGAGGATAAGATGAAGGAACCGGACACCGCCGAGATGATAATTCCCCCGGCCCGACGGACCGGGCCTGAGGCGGTCGTTGAAAGTGAATTGGTCCAATTCAGCATTGAGGACGATCTTGTGCTCGAACTTGACGAGAGCCATATCGTTTCCTACTCGGCCATCAATTAGTTTGTAAATTCTTAACTGAAGCTTAAAACGCCTGCGAAAAACGGAAGTGGATCTGACTTTGCGGTAATCTAAAAATTGCGTTCGGCCCCATGTTCTGCGGGATCAAGAAACGCGGCGGATTCAGAAGATAACCGTAATCGATACCGAATTCGCCCCCGACCGGGGTCTTCAATCTCAATCCCAAACCCACCGTATTGGACCATAATGCCCGAAGGTTCTGACGAAAAACATCATTTGGCGGAACATTTGGCGGATTGAATATGTCGCTGACACGTCGAAATACATTTCCACCATCATAAAACGGCACGGCACGTATAGATCTCGTCAACGGAATGCGTGCTTCGAGATTCACGACAGCTAAGGCATTGCCGCCGAATGGGATAGTGAATGGGTCCAGGAATACGGGTTCGCCCCGGCTATTACGAAACGTCCCCTGCGGCGCGACGACCACACGCGGTCCGGCTTCCTCGAAATCAAAACCACGCAAAGTATTTGAACCACCGGCAAAAAATCGTTCACTGATCGGCAGAATGCCTTCGAGATCGGGGAAGTCGGCTGGGAATCTATTGCCTGATGAAAAAACATTGGCCAACCCAATGATCGCACGCCCCGCAAAAGTGGTCTTTTTTAAAGCATTTACCGTGTAAAAATAATTGTATGAGGCCTGAAATTTATGAAACCCGATATTTGCGCCAAGAACCGGCAGGGAAACATTGTATTCAGCCGTCAAATAGTCGCCATTTGTTGGATCACTTGCATTATAACGGCATGGTTCACCGGGTTCCCCGCGGGCGATTATTTCAAGTATCGTATATTCGATGCCGCAACGTTTACGTGTGTCGCGAACAAAAGTAGTTCCAAAACCGGAGATCCGGATGCGGGAATCAGGGATCAGGAGATCACGGATCAAAAGACTTTGGATGTTAAAGAGCCGGACGTCTTCGAAGCGGTATTTGAAGAATAGAATGCTGCGGTTTTTAACGCTGATAGTTCTATTGGTCTCTGCCGACAATGTAAGCCGGTTAAGGGTCGGGCTGCCTGCGTCCGCACCGAATTCGTCTATGGGTTTACCGTTTTCATCCACTCGCTGGACTATCCCGAAGGTCCCTCTATCAAATGTCGAACGGAAAAAACGTGTAACCGTCGAATCACGCTGATATAGTGCCGACAGCGTTAAAGGAGCGAAACGTTTCTTTCCATCCCGCAAAAATCGAGGATTTACAAAATCAAGCTGGGCAAGCTGTTGACGCTGACTGACTTTGAGCCGGGCACCGCCCTGCCATAGTTTTCCGAAAAGATCGAGATGACGTATATCGACAAACCCGCTGGCGCCAAGATCGGTTGAAAAACCGCCGCCATAGGATAATATGCGCGGGGCCTGTTCATCAACATTAACTATAATGTCGGTGAGCAGGCTTCCGTCCGGACGCTCGCCGGCCGGCCGTGGTTTTATCGAGACGCTGTTAAATGCATCGCTAGCGTAAAGATTCTGCTCGCTTGTATATATATCGCCCGCCCGCAGCAATTCGTTTGGAACAAGTGTTAGGGCACGCAAAATAGCTGCTGTTTTTGTTCTTTCATTGCCGTTGACGAGAATGCGGTTTACATACGCTTTTTTGCCTTCATTCTGTATCTCGAACGTAACTTTGAAAAGCTTTTCGCCTGTAGTCGCATCTTTTGGCTGTTCATCGGTGGAGAAATCTACGACCGCATCGTAATAACCGGCCTGCGAGTAGAACTGAGATAATTTCCGCTGTGCATTTCTGACCTTTGCCCGGGAGAAGTTTTTGCCGACAATTATAGGCAGTTGGGCCATTAGCTCCGTATCGGAAAATGCACTATTGCCTTTAATTTCAACATTGGAAACTATTGTTGCCGGACCTTGATCTACGATAAATGTAATGATCAGATCATTACCGTCGGGCGAAACACCCTGATTTACCCGGACGGTCGCGTCACGATAACCGAGTTCGCGCAACAAAGACCGGATCGTAGAAGAATCTTGTTCAAGAAGCTTTTCGCTTGTGTAGCCGCGGCCGTAACCGAATAGAGGGATGATCCCAAGAACATTGGCTTCCTGTGATTCGAGGACGGTCTTGATCTCGGAAATGGTGAATTGGTCAGTTCCTTCGAGTCTTATACCGACGAGTTTTAGCTGGCGGTTTAGATCGACACGATATTTTACCTCGACCTTTTTATCGGTCAATTCAGCATTATTGAGAGCCGAACAGAGAAATTCGGTGTCATTTTTGATGACGGTAGATTCGTCCTCTTTGAGGGGAGGATCAACCGAACAGACTGCTTTTACCTTAACGAAAAAATATCCCTGCTCCTGATAATGGTTCTCAAGACGTCTTTCACCCTCAATGATCGCGGCGTAATCGAGCGTTCCTTCACGTTTGACCGGAATAAGCTTGTTTTGGGTATTCTTGCCGACCTTGTCTTTTTCGGCTTCTACCACTACTTCAACAAGCGGCCCCTGTTTCCCGGTAAGTTCAATATTTATCGTATTTTTTTCACTTTCATAAATCACACGCGGATCACTAAGCTGCGGGGCAAGAAGATTTTCACTTCGTAATACTTCGCGTATTTTTTCGACATCCGCTGCTAACAAATCGCGCGAAAAAGGCTGTCCCGGCTTCAATTTTATTTGATCTGCCAATTTGGCAGAATCGAAGCCGTCGATCTCTATCTTGAACGTTTCAACGGATGCCTGAGTATTGGTCGTCACCCGAAAAACAACCGCAACCTCAGTTTCACTTTGTAATTGTGTTTGTTCATAAGCGACCTCGGCCTGGTAATAACCGCGATCCCGCAAATATTCCAGGATCACGTCCGCGTTATTGCGGAGCGTTTGCTCGGTGATAGCTGTTCCTGCTTCGAGGAGGTTCAGCTTTAACAACAATTCCTGTTCGGTAAATTTACTGTTTTTTTCATCTGCAATGATAACTGATACTTTTTGAGCTTGTGTTTTCCGTTTGATCAGAAACTGCAAACTCACGCGGTCATTTCCATTCTCAGTGGCTTTGACCGAAACAGAAGCAATTCGTTTTGTCGAAAAAAGCAGCTCGATCGCATCACGGATCTTGACCGTAGAGTACTTAGTTCCCACTGCATTCGTTGCAATTTGCCGGAATTCTTCATTTGTCGAAATGTTTTTATCCGAATCTTCGAATGCAACGGTTACTTCGGATATTTCGCGGCCTTCATATTTGCTTTGGGCGGATGCAAAAACACAAAAACTGGATAGCAAGGTACAGAAAATCAAAGCTCGGCAGCCGGATGACCGTTTGACGGACACAAGCCCAAAGGACGAAACAAACTGGTTCAATTTTTTTTCTGCCCGCTTGTACAATTGCATGCCTGGTGGTCAATTAATCTAAAATCTCTTTCTGAAACGAACTTCGAAACTAAAACTATTCCGGTTTTGGGTAACATTACTTAGCGAACGCTGTTCATATTGAGCGACGAATGAAAGTTTGTTAGAGACCCGATATTCAAGGGCCAATACCTGATTTTGGTCCTGAGATAAATTAGTGGCGTATGTTACCCGCAAATTGTTGTTGATCTGTCGACCGACCGTTAAACGGGCCGAAGGGTTGAGCCGTTCACCTGAAATGATCGGATCGATCTCAAAAACATTAAGGCCAAAAAGTTTGTCTGTTGCTTTGCGGGCCGGATTATTGATGATCGAATCGGTTAATATTTCGGCCGCCGTGTTGATCCCGGTTTGAGCGATCGACGGGATCCCGGATTCCGTATTCGAAAGATTGCCGGTGGTGATCAATGAGATTACGTCAGCCTGCGGCAAAGCCGGACTTGAGCGGACGCTGGCATTAAGAAGTTCAGTGTCGGTCAAGGGACCTGAAAGATTCACAAAGATCTGGTAACCACCGATCTCTGATTCGGCCTGTAGATTAATGATGGGCTCGATCTCGGTGTTCGGAGGGAATTCCAATACGCCGCGCTGCACAATATACCGGTCTTTTCGGAAAAAGACGGTTCCGCTATTAGCGGTGATGCGGCCCGATATTTGCGGATTGTTCGTATTTCCCGTAAGACGCAGCGAAGCTGATGCCGTTAGATCGGCGATGTTGTTTTTTACGACGAGGGCATCCCGGCCCTCGATAGTAAGATCAAAGCGTGGAGCGTATATCGATGACGATCCGGACGAAAGCGAACCTTCGCGCCGAGCACCGACAATATTGGCCAGGTCTATGTCCTTTGAATACAAGCTCCGCCGTGCCCTGATATTACCGGCTATCAGCATCGAGAGGTCGGTTCCGATCCTGCGGCCGGAAACTTCGAGATTGGCATCGCCTGTCGTGATAAAATCCTGCGGGAGCGGGACGGTTATATTCGTCCCGGTCAAACCGATACGAAACGAATCGATCTTCAAATTGTCACCGATAAGTGCCCCGCCGCTTGCGATAAATTTTCCGCCGCCGAGAAAACCGGTGACCTCATCTATCTGGACCTGATTGGCGGTAAATAAAATACGTCCCTTCAACCGGTCAAATGTCAGGCGGTCAGAACCAATAAATGTGGCTACGGATGCATTTTCTGCATTAGCGGTCCCGGATATACGTGCCGTTTTATTAACGCCGGCCAGCCTTATCGAAACATCGGCGAAACCCGCAAAGAAGGTATCGGTTGACGAAATACCCGGAAACACGTTCAAAAGAGCAAGATTAATGCGGCCGTCAATAGCTAAATTATTAATTCCGTCTTCAGTAATGGCTTTGGCTCCGGTGATCGTTATATTTGAGCCGCCGCCTGCGAATCGGGTGTTCTCGAAGACGATCTCGCGGGTATTGAACCGCACAACGACAGGTTCGGTGGCAACGAGCGGAGTGTCCTGTATTTGGAGGGCGAGTTGGCTGAAATTGGCCGTTCCGGTTAAATTGGACGTTGTGATGATGCTTTTACCGGATCCGTCCTTCTGTGCGAGATTTCCGCCGAATTCGACGCGGCCGGTGCCCGTGCCGCCGATCGGAATTCCTTTTAATTGAGGCACCAGAGCGACAAATGGACCAAGCGGGCTTTGGTTAAATTCCGTCTGCACCTGAAAAGGTAAATTCTCGTCTCCAAAGTTTACTGTTGCATTTATCAATTGCGGGCGGCCGTCCAGAACAGCGTTGAGATCGGCGGTCAAAACCTGATTTACAGTATTTCCCTTAAACGTGACCTCGCCGAACGGATTCTCATTTACAACCACTTCACGGGCATTTCCGGCAAAAGTAACATTATAGGATGATGCAAGATCAGATCTTCCGGAAGCTTTTGCGGTAATATCGGCGATTCCCGTGATCGTCGGGATCGCTTCGCTATTGCCCAAGAGCGGCCTAAGAGATGTTAACTGAACACTTTTGCCTTCGAGATCAAGATCGAACGCTGTGTTTGCCCGGTCGTAAGTGCCTTTTGCTTTAAGGAAACCTTCTCCTGATCGCAGTTCGAAATTCTCGAGATCTATTTGTGTTCCTCGAAATACAGCTTTTGCCTGAAGGCCGTCAAACGCCTGTCCGGCCACCGATCCGCTGGTTGATGATAGATCTATCTCGCCCAAAGCCTGATTCGGCAAGCCGCTAATATTTACCGTTCCTGAGGTTTGAGCATTAAAATCGCGAACGCTCGCCGGTATCAAATTGTCCAGCGGCAGCGCGGCGATCAAATTTGCCGCATCCACATTGGTCAATGTGGCCTGCACGCTTATGTTGTTTGCTCCACTGCTCGGGATGCTAACATTAAATGCTACATTTCCGCCGTCTTTTTCCTGTAGGTTGCCGTTTCTGATCTCGATACTAATTGGAGATACGAAAATATCGGAAATGATCGAGCCAAGTTCGCGCCCGCGAAGCGATATGGAATCAAGCGATGCTTTTCCGTCGATCACCGGATCGGTTATATTTCCTGTGAGACTTCCGTCAAATTTCAGGTTTCCCGCTAGCTGGACCTGCATTGAATCGAACTGCTGTTCGATCTCCGGAGAAACGCCCAGCACTCTCACCAATCGGTCGATCTCGCTCGCGTCGCTGGAATTAAGTGCGATATTCAAATTTGAATCGTCATTTCGCAGATCAAATCGGCCGGTCGCTGAAAGACGGCTTTTTTCGGTATTGAAGTTTGCAGTATCAACATTAAACAGGCCGCCTGTCGCCGACAATTGAATTTTGCCGTTTACAGGTAAAGTTCCGCGGGCCGCATCACCTGCTGTGGCGACAATATCGGCGTTGATCGTGCCGCTAGTTGTTCGATAGTCCGTGCCGTTCAGGGTCAGATCGACGCTGCCGGTTGCCTGGCCTTCGATGGGAATGATCCGTCCGCCTTGCAGAGCGACAATTTTTGCCAGATCGAGATCAGTAAAATCCGCTACGATGCTTGAGCTGTTTCGACTGTTAAAAGCGATCGTTGCGTTGCCGTTTAATCGGCCGTTCATTACATCCGCGGTCAGATCGGTAAGATCGGCCCGGTCGTTATTTACACTTACGTTTGCCTGAGCGGCGCCGAGCGGAATGCTGCCGATGATGCCGCCGCCGAGGCTCATGTCCGCAGTTGCGCGGTAGCGGCCCGAAGGCTCGACAATAAATACCGGCTTCGCGATCTTGACGTTTTCCAGCGTGCCGCCTTCCGTCAGTGTCGAACTTTTGTTCAATGTTATCGTTCCGGCGTCTATATCTTTCGACGTTCCTTCGATACGTCCTTGTTTAATGGTCAAACGGACACCTGCAATATTAAGGCTGCCAAGAGTTGCTCCGCCGGCCTCGATCTTTGCGACACGCAATCGGTCCGAATAGATCACTGTATCGGCCGGGGTATCTACGAGCGAGATATCCGGTGTGTCCAGGCCGTCAATGCGTGTGCCGTTGGCATTAAGTTGGGCAACACGTAAGTTTTTTGCCTGGAGTTCCACAGAATTTGGATGATTTGTAAAGTGAAGTTCACCAACCGTCAGGTTCTTGAGTTTCGTATTTTTTACATCCGCACCCTTGGCCTGCAGGCCGTTGACAGTAATATCTGTTCTCGTTTTTGTGTCTTTAACGACGACGTTTCTGCTCGTGATGCCGTTGAGCTTATAGTCTTTGGTCGTGAATGAATCTGCCTGTGCCGTCGGAGCGGACAAGTTCGTCACACCGTTTTTTGTCGAGAATTTAAGGTTTCTTGCAACGAGGTTTGCGAAATCGTTATCCTTCACCGAAAATTTCTGGGCACGGCCGTTTCCGGCGGTCGCGGATAACTCATTGTCACGGTATTCGGCAACGGCATCGGACAGGAAAAGGCCGCCGAGCGATATTGCTTTTGATTTTGCCGCCGCCGCTTGCAGTTCGCCGACCCAGCGAAAATCGGTGCCGGTACCGCGGACATTTCCCGCGATCTTCGGAAAGTCGATATGAAAATCTCCAAAGGTAAGCAGTTCGGCGACCGCCGTGCCATTCGCTTCGTACATCGAGTTCGTTCCTTCGACCGTGGCCGCGACATTTACCGCCTTTAGATAAATTCCGTCGGCCGCAAGCGACTGCGAATCGATCTTCCCGTCGATCTTATAATTCTCGCCTTCTCCGGTAACATTGCCCTTAAAATTACCGGTCCCGCGAAGTGCCGTTCCCAATGGAAAAATATTTGATGTCTGGGTCAGATCGACCGTTGATTCGATGTTAAGGTTGTATTTCAATACGGCCCAATCAGTAAGCCGGCCTTTCATTGCGGCTTCACCGACAGGCGTTTTCAAAGTGAATTGACTGATATCCGCACCCATACTGTCGGCGATGCCAACAGCACGGATATCAACCTGCGTCAGCGGATTTTCGTTATAAACAAAACTCGAATCAGTAGATGTGAGGTCGAACTTATATCGTTTTTGCTCATCCGGAACTAAAATATTTTCCGGTTCAAGTAGGAATACGACATTATTCGCGTCAGCCGAAAGCTTTCTTGAAATGTTGTCAAAATGGATAATGCCTTCGTGAAGTGAAAATTTGACTGAATTGTATTTGAAATTTACATTGGAACCTCTCTCATCCGCGATAAGGTTCGAGAAATTCGATTTACCGTTGGCGTCGAATTTTACCCATACCTCGGCACCGTTTATATCCGTCGAATCAACGCTTATATCCCGGGTGATCTGCCAGGCGTAGAGATTTTGGACCGTCAGGCCGAGATGGGCGTCGCGAATGAAAAACAGCTTTTCGCCGCTTATTTTGTCGTTGAAGGTTGCGTTCTTAAGTTCCAGTTCCAGCGGTGAGATAGTGACCCGGAAAACATCGGCGTCAAAGACAATGCCTATGTAATCCATCTTTTCAACGAATTGAGACCTTATGAAATTATCGCTGGTCCCGGAACGATAAATAATGACGACAGCAAGGGCCAGCAGAACTAATAATATTGCAATTAAACCGAGCGCGATAGCATTGTTTCGCCTGGAGAAATATTTTCTTCGCTGACGAACGGGCAAATTATTTTCGGTCCGTTTGGCCTCTTCGCTTTGTTCAGTTTCTTCTACCGGCATAATTAACGTAGTCTGCGATTCTACAAATTAACCGTTTCAGTGATCTCCAGCCCGAATGCTTCGAGCGCATTTATCTTCGGAGGATGGTTGGACAAAAGACGAATACGTTTCACCCCAAGATCCTTCAATATCTGGGCACCGATACCGTAATCATGCTGCTTTCCATAACCAGTTTCGCGTTTCGCCGACCGAAAATCAATATCTTTCTCGTGCATCAACGCATATGTACGAAGTTGATTCACTAAATCGAGATTATTCTCACGCTGACGCAAATATAGGACCACACCACTGCCAGATTCGGCTATCTTTCGGAGAGAGGCCTGCATGGCGACCGATGCCTCACCAAGTTTGGCACCGAACACCGCGAACGTTACGTTCTCCGTTTGGACGCGAACCAAAACAGGTTCGGTTGTCTGCGAAACGTCGCCCATCAACATTGCCAGATGGGTCTCGCCATTTATTTCGTTTTCGTAAAGTATCGAATGAAAAATACCGAAATCAGTCGGAAGGTCAGTTTCCACGATACGTTTTACCAGGGTTTCCTTTTGAATCCGGTAACGGACAAGATCAGCGACCGAGATAATCTTCAAATTATGCTTTTCGGCAAAAATTTCAAGGTCGGGCATCCGCGACATCGTGCCGTCATCATTCATTATTTCGCAGATCACAGCCGCAGGGGAAAGACCGGCGATCCGGGCAATATCAACGCTCGCCTCAGTTTGCCCAACGCGGATAAGTACGCCGCCGCGTTTTGCCCGTAGCGGGAATACGTGGCCGGGACGCGCCAGGTCCCAAGGTTTTGAGGCGGGGTCGACCGCCGTCAGGATCGTTTTTGCCCGGTCGGCGGCTGATATTCCCGTCGTTACACCTTCACGTGCTTCGATCGAAATGGTAAACGCGGTGCCCATGCTCGACGTGTTATTGGCCGTCTGCGGCAATAGCTGCAATTCATCGCAGCGTTCCTCGGTAAGCGGCATACAGATAAGCCCGCGGCCATGGATAGCCATAAAGCTGATGATCTCCGGAGTAACCAATTCGGCGGCACAAACCAGATCGCCTTCGTTCTCACGGTCTTCGTCGTCGACTATTATTATCATTTTGCCGTTTCGAATATCTTCGACGGCTTCGTCTATTGTTGTTAGAGACATTATTTTAAGAACAGCATTCAAGCCCTTTAATTTCTAAATTTTATCGAAACCCGCGTATTTATGCGAACAAAAAATCACAATTAACAATTGTCCGGTTTACATCTACAATTGAGCAGTGTTTTTCGAACTAAAACTTGCACTGCGTTTCATGCGCGGAAGGCGCCGGAGCCTTGTCCGGTTTACATCGATCGTTGCCGTTGTTGGGATAACAGCTGGTGTTGCGGCCCTTATATTCGCCCAGACGCTTGCACGCGGCTTTCAGAGCGAGATGCAGGAAAAGATCCTCGCGAATACGCCGCATATTTCAATTTTTCCGCGAGACGGCACAAAGATCTCGAACTGGCAGGAGATCGCGGACAAGGTCAGGCAGTTGGAAAATGTGCGTTCGGTGTCGGCCACTGACCAGGAATTCGCGCTTCTTGCCGGGCCGGATGCGACGAATTATGCCGTTATTCACGTTAAAAATAGTGAAACACAGCCACAAAACGATGAGGTCCAGATCGCGGCCGGAGCAGAACTTGCCGCCAGATCAGGCTTGGCCCTGGGAGCAAAGGCCGCGATAATTACGCTCGAGAGCGGTTCGACCCCAAAAACAACGCCGGTGCGGATCCAGAAAATATTGGACACCGGCCTTTTCGAATTCGATTCGACCTGGATAACGACCTCTCAGGACGATTTCACCAGGCTTTTTGGGCTGAAGGTGTTTTCGCCATCGGTTTTGGAGGTTTCCGTCGATGACATTTATAAGACTGATTCGATATCTGCGAAGATCCGCGAAGAGCTTGGTGAAGGTTTTCGCGTGATGGATTGGCAGGAAGCGAACCGTCCTTTATTTGCAGCATTGAGTCTGGAAAGAAAAGCGGTACTTGTCATCATCTCGCTGATAATTTTTGTTGCCGTACTCAATATTACGTCGACGTTGGTTTTGCTTGTTAACGAACGCCGCCGCGACATCGCAGTGCTGCGGACATGCGGTGCAATGGCACGAACGGTGGTCACAATGTTTGTCGTTGAAGGTTTGATACTCGGGCTTATCGGTATAATATCGGGTGTTTTCTTAGGATTGTCAGCGTGCTTAATAGCGGATTACTTTAAACTGATAAACCTGACGGCGGAAATTTATCTTCTGAGTTATATACCGCTTCATCCGGCGGTTTCCGATATCCTAACAATTACTGGCTTTACCATCGTTTTATGTTTAATGGCCACGATCTACCCATCGATCAGGGCGGTTGGCATTAAGCCTTTGGAAAATCTACGTGACGGTGCCTGATTGAGATAATTCTACTATGGAGCGAACAAATATAAATGAGGGCAAACTGCCGATCAAAATACTACTTCATTTTGTGTTTCTGCTATCAGGCATTGCCACGGTCCTGATCGGTCAGGTCCTGCCTATTCTCGCAAAACAGTTTTCGCTAAATGACCTTCAGGTCAGCTATTTTTTCCCGACACAATTTTCAGGCTCGCTTTTGGGGACATTTATGACGAGCCAGTTCGGTAAAAGGAACAAGTTTTTATTGGCATCGATGATCGGCTGTCTCTTTATGGCCTTCGGGGTGGTTTTGATGAATGTCGATTCGTTTATCGTTTGCCTTGCGGGATTTTTTATAAACGGACTCGGGGTGGGGCTAACACTGCCGTCGATCAATATGCTGATACTGGCCCTAAATCCAATGCGTTCGGGTGCCGCGTTAACAATGCTGAATTTCTTTTGGGGTGTCGGGGCCATTATCTGTAAACCATTTGTTGATTATTTTAGCGGCGGAACTAGTCTCTTTTTAACGACCGTGATCTTGGCGGTCTTGCTGTTTGCATCAACTATTTTTATGGCGGCTGTACCGAGTATCAAAGAGCCTAAATTAGAGACAGACCAGATATTGGAAGGCGAAATATTAAAACCGATATGGACAAGGCCGATAGCCTGGGGAATCGCTCTGTTTAACTTTATACACGTCGGATTTGAAAGCGGAATGGGCGGCTGGCTGACGACTTATACAGGGCGGATCGAAGCCGAGACCGCTCCGGTTTTCTTTTCGCCGACGCTTTTATTCTTTTTATTTTTCGTGATCGGCCGTGGTATTTCCCCTGTGTTTTTTCGGATTTTCAACGAGAATAAAATGCTCTTGCTAGGGCTTTCGACCATTGTGGTCGGCATGATAATAACGCTTTCGGCTAACAGCTTATTGATGTTGGGCGCCGGTGCCTCGGTCGCTGGTTTTGGGACTTCGTGGATCTTTCCGACGAATGTGTCGCGGTTTTATAATATCTTCGGTCCAGGTTCGACAAGCCAGGCGACACCGCTTTTTATTTGCGGCACGCTGGGTGCGGCATCGGTCACATGGCTGATCGGAGCTTTATCGAATATATTCGGCGATCTGCGTTCTGGAATGTTTGTTTTACTTTTCTGCGTAGTGCTGCTGATAATTTTGCAGGTAATTTTGAGCTTGCGAAATGGTCCAATATCACCTGCGGCAGAGCGCGGCTGACATTTAATCTTTGAGATAACTGAATTATTCTGTCTTGAAAATTGGACCATCAGTTATGACCGAAAGCGGTCAATCCAATTTTAATGATCTCAAATATTCGCGAAATTCCCGGCCTAGATCGTCACGTTTCAGAGCGAATTCGACCGTTGCTTTCAGAAAGCCGAGCTTGTCACCGGCATCATGACGGGAGCCCTTGAGTTTTACGGCATAACATGGGCGTTTCTTGAGCAATAATCGCATTGCGTCGGTGATCTGTATCTCGCCGCCTGAACCGGGTGTGGTCTTTTCAATTGCTTCGAAAATATCCGGTGTAAATATGTATCGGCCTATGATGGCGAGGTCCGACGGAGCATCGGCATACGATGGCTTTTCTACCATATCCTTGATGAGGTAGACATTCGGCTCGATCTCATCGGCGTCGATGACGCCAAAACGCGAGATCGCTTCGCCGCCGACCTGCATTGTCGCAATTACAGGAGACTGATATTTTTCGAATATCCTGTTCATCTGCCCAAGTGCGGGTTCTTCGGCATCAACTATGTCATCGGCAAGCAGCACGGCAAAAGGTTCATCGCCCACAAAGTCTTTTGCCTGATATATTGCATGACCGAGGCCAAGGGCCTGTTTTTGCCGGGTGTAGCTGATCTTGGCGATATCCGAGATCGCCCTGACGATTTCGAAATATTCGATCTTGCCTTTTTCTTTCAGCAGGTGTTCGAGTTCAAAAGATATGTCAAAATGGTTTTCGATCGCGCTTTTATCACGACCTGTAATAATAAGTATCGATTCGACCCCTGACGCAACGGCTTCTTCGACCGAGTACTGGATCAACGGTTTATCGACGAGCGGAAGCATTTCCTTCGGCGATGACTTTGTCGCGGGGAGGAAACGGGTGCCGAGGCCGGCGGCGGGAAAAACAGCTTTGCGAACTTTGTTTGACATTGCAATTTTGTTAAATTCGTCTAGTCTTTCGCCTATGACGAACTTAGGATTTTAGGTTAAAAATTGCTGATAAACAAACCTTCGAGGCGGAACTGAACTTATCTGGTCATTGACCAGCGGCTAATGACAACTGTTTATGTTAGACCTTAATTTTGTAAGAGAGAATCTGGAAACGGTTGAAACTGCACTGCGAAACCGTAATTTTCCAGCTGACAGCCTCGAAAAATTTCTCGAACTCGATACCGAACGCCGGCGTGTGATCGGCGAGGGCGACAAAATAAATCAGACACGTAATCTGGCCAGCAAAGAGATCGGCGGTCTGATGCAGACAGGCAAAAGAGATGAGGCCGAAACTAAAAAAACCGAGGTCGCGGGTTTGAAAGAAAGCCAGGCCGAACTGGAGAAGCTTCGCGACGAGGCTGAAACGGCTATGCGCGAACTTCTGTCGCATTTGCCGAATATTCCTGCTGGCGATGTTCCGGTCGGGAAAGATGAAAGCTCGAATGTGGAAATTCGAAAATGGGGCGAACCAAAGAATTTTGATTTTGAACCCAAAGATCATGTCGATCTTGGTGAAACTCTTGGAATTCTCGACCTCGAAAGAGCGACAAAAATTACTGGCTCACGTTTTGCAATTCTCAATGGGGCCGGGGCCAGACTGGAACGGGCATTGGTCAACTTTATGCTAGATGTTCATACCTCCGAACACGGCTATACCGAAACTCTGCCGCCATTTTTGGTCAATCGAAGATCGCTTTTTGGGACGAACCAACTCCCGAAATTCGAGGATGATCTTTTCTTTCTGAATGACGAACGCGGGTTTGCGCTGATCCCGACCGCCGAGGTCCCGGTCACCAATTATCATTCCGAAGAAATTCTTGACGCCAGGGACCTGCCTAAATATTACGTCGCTTACACGCCATGTTTTCGCTCGGAGGCAGGCAGCTACGGGCGCGACACGCGCGGGCTGATCAGGCAGCATCAATTTGAAAAGGTCGAACTTGTGAAACTTAGTGTTCCCGAAAATTCCGAAGAAGAGCACGAGAAATTGACGGCTAATGCCGAACGCATTCTGCAGCTCCTCGGTTTGCCATACCGGACCGTTATTTTATCCACCGGCGACATGGGTTTTGGTGCGGTAAAAACTTATGATATTGAGGTCTGGCTGCCGAGTCAGAAAACGTATCGTGAGATCTCGAGCTGTTCAAATTGTGGTGACTTTCAGGCCCGTCGCATGAACCTTCGTTTCCGCCGCAGCGGTGGTGAAAAACCGGAATTTGCACACACGCTGAACGGATCGGGCCTTGCGGTTGGTCGGACGTGGATCGCCATTCTCGAAAATTATCAGCAGAAAGACGGATCGGTTATTATCCCGGAAATTTTACAGCGGTATATGAATGGTTTGGAAAAAATAGGCTGATGTTCAAAGTTCATGCTTCAGCGAGTTTTCATGTGACGCGAGCCGCGCTACAGCATGAATTCAGAACTTGCGGTTGACCATTTGCTCGCCTGTAATTACGATGTAATTATGAAAGCTCAGATCATACAAATAGGTAATTCTCAGGGCATCAGGATACCAAAAATGATGCTGGAAGAAACACTTCTGTCGGGTGAGGTTGAACTTGAAATTTGCGAAGGCGGTATTTTGATCCGCAATATACAAAAGCCACGCGGAAATTGGGACGCGATCTTCAAATCAATAGCGGATAATGATGACGACCTGCCATTGGATACAAATACACAAACGGCGTTCGAGAAAAAGGAGTGGCAATGGTAAAGCGTTTCGAAGTTTATCTCGTCAATCTTGATTCGCAGCCGTCAAAAGACGCCAAGAATACACGGCCGTGCATTGTGATTTCTCCCGATGAGATCAATCGAAACCTGGAGACTGTGATAATTGCCCCGCTTTCTTCGACCAAAGTAAAATATCCGACCCGCGTTGCTGTCGATTTTTTAAACAATGAAAGATTTGTCGTTCTCGATCAGATAAGAACTGTCGATATTACACGATTGGTAAAAAAGATCGGGGAAATTTCAGGCGAAGCCGAGAAAAAAATTTTGGAGAAACTTAAAGAACTGTTTGCTGAATAGTAATCGTAAGCCCGTAGAACGAATTATTAGGGTTCTTTGAAAAACTCATTTTGCGATGGAGCCTTAACCGGCTTTTTCCTCTTTTTCGGTGATTAAAAAGCGAGAACATAGAAAAAAAGGAACAAGAAAGAACAAAAAAACCTATTCCGAATCCCGGGAAATTAGTTTTTCAAAGAACTTTGTTATGTGATTTGGCTAAATTCCATAGATGATCCATTTCATCTAAATTAGAATCTTCCAGAGTTTTCCCAACCGCTTTTAATTCGTCTTCGATAAATCTGAACCTTTTGCGAAATTTACGGTTTGTTTTCTTGAGAGCGGCTTCCGGTTCGACATCCAATCTTCTCGCCAGATTAACGACCACAAAAAGAAGATCGCCTATTTCTTCGGCAATACCATCCTGTTCTTTTTGCTCTATCGCTTCTTTCAGTTCAGCTATTTCTTCGTTCAATTTGTCAAATATCTGATCTTTATCCTTCCAATCAAAACCCACTTTTGCAGCTTTTTTTGTAAGCTTTAAACCTTCCAGCAGGGCAGGGAAATGTACGGGTATTTCCGAAAGCAGCGGTACTCCTGTTTTTTCTGGTTTGCCGTTAGCTTTTCGTTCGTTGGCCTTTAGTGTGTCCCAATTATCAAGCACGGCTTGTGCATTCTCGAAATTATCATCCCCGAAAACGTGCGGATGGCGAAGGACTAATTTTTTTGTCACGCATGCTGCGACATCATCGATCGTGAAATCGCCCTTTTCGGCGGCGATCGTCGAATGAAACACGACCTGAAGTAGAACATCACCGAGTTCTTCGGTTAAATGCTCCGTTTTTCCGGTTTCTTCGGCTTCCTGAATCGCATCGAATGCTTCATAGGCTTCTTCGAGCAAATATTGAGACAGCGAAACGTAAGTTTGTTCGGCATCCCACGGACAGCCGCCCGGAGCACGAAGCCGGGCCATTACAGATATCAGATCGTCAAACGCTTTGGACATGATCATATTAAAGTCCAGGAAGCCGGCAAAGTCCACAAGGCAGAAGCCCGACCATAAGAAAGGCTTTTTTGGGGCTACCGTTCAAGCCCTTCTTTATGGTCGGGCTTCTGCCTTAAAAAGGAAAATGCTACTATCAAAACAGGACAAAAATATATGATCGGAACAGATGAGAATCAGGAAGAAGTTACGTTTAAGGTGTCGGACCGTCGAAAATTTAATTCGGACGGTTCGCTAAAGGAAGGTGTCGTCCTTGAACAGCCGAAACCACCAGAGGCCGTTGATACCCCGCAGCCGCCGGAAGCTTCCGAAAAGCCAGCTCCGGAAGATAATATCGTGGCTGACGAAACCGAAGATACGGATCCGGGCATAGGTGAGATTCCCGGTGCCGAAGACCCCGCGAGTTTTGTTAATTTTCTTTCTACATTGGCGACAAATGCCGCTGCATCTCTCGGTGCAATCCCGCATCCGGCAACCGGGCAGCGAAGCATCGATCTGGAAACAGGCAAATATTGGCTGGACGTTCTGGCAATGCTCAGCGAGAAAACAAAAGACAATCTTCACCCGCAGGAAACACGGCTTCTGGAAGGCATCTTGGCTGATTTGCGGATGCAGTATGTAACGATGGTGCGTGCCACTGAAGAAAAGCTGAAAGCTCAAGCGGCCCAGCAATTCTCGGCGGGTGACATTCTGGGAAAAAAATAGTCGAAAAGATCTGGAAAGTGGCGGAAGGTCGGTAAGTATTCGTTTACAGCCGGATTTCTAAATATGTGATTGGGTTCGATGGCTGAAACAAGATCGCACTTTTACTTAAACGCTTGATCGAGAATATGTCGGTCAAGCACTCTCTGATGAAATTTGTGGCTCTTGAGAAAGATACAAGTTTCGTTCAAGACTTCCCGGACTGGTTATGCGACTCACTTTCTTAGGAACAGGTACATCGACAGGCGTTCCATCGATCGGCTGCGATTGTGAGACTTGCCTTTCCAACGATCCTCGTGACAAGCGGTTGCGGGTTTCGATCCTCATCGAACACAAAGACAAAAAAATCCTTGTCGATACTTCGATAGATTTCCGGCAGCAGGCATTAAGAGCAAATATCCAACGGCTTGACACGGTTTTGATAACGCATTGCCACGTCGATCACGTTTTTGGGCTCGATGACATTCGCCCGTTGAATTTTCGTTACGGTGCGATGGGGGTTTATGCCAACGAAATTGCCTGGAAAGACCTTAAAAGGATTTTCCAATATGTATTTCAGCCGACACATTTCGGCGGCGGCCTGCCGCAGTTGATCCCGCACACGGTCGTTCCCAATTCGCCATTCTGTATCGGCGAAGACATCGAGGTCACGCCGCTTGAAGTGATTCACGGCGAACTGCCGGTGATCGCATATCGTTTTAACGATTTTGCCTACGCGACCGACCTAAAAATAATTCCACCGAGCTCGATGGACGGCCTTCGCGACCTGGATGTGCTGGTTTTGGATTGCGTTCGCATAAAACCGCATTCGACACATCTGTGTTTGGAAGAAGCTCTGGCAATAATCGAAGACCTTAAACCGAAACGAGCGTTCCTGACGCATTTGAACCATGATATCTTGCACGAACGCGATTCAAAATTACTACCGGATAATGTGCAGTTCGCATACGATGAGCTGTCGGTCGAATAATTGACAAGATTACGAAAATTAGCAGTTTTTGCCCGCGAATACCGCGAATACCGCGAATAGAAAAGTGAATTAAATACATTTTTTTATGTCGTTGATTATCCCATCTTGGTATGAAATTAAAGCTTAAATGACTGTCTCGCAAGGTGTTACCTTACTGTTACATAGTATTTAATCCGTTACATTACACGGCGCGCGCTAATTGTTGTGAAAACAAGGCTTAACAATTTGTTTTAAAACCACTATATTTAGTGTTGACAAAGCCTACTTACTACCATATATTCTATATCCACTGCTGGTAAACGCGCTCGGAATTTTACCTGAAAGACCAGACGCAACGGTATTCGATAGCTCGATTTTGAGCAAATGCCGGACTTCTCGAAAAGATGTCCGTAGTGGAACTTTCTTTCTGATTTTTTGCCTTCAAAGGCCGCACAAGGGTTTTGGGAAGTTCGATTTGGAGGAGTTTTAGATAATAATAATGGATAATTTTGTAGGACAAAGCTCAACCGCAGCCGCCCGCCAAACGGAAGAAACAACCCAGACGACAATGCGTGTCCGCAAACGTAACGGATCGTTCGAACCGGTCGATATCAACAAGATCGTCCGCGCGATCTCGCGCTGCTGTGTTAATTTGCCAAGCGTCGATAGCTTGCGCATCGCGACCAAAACGATCAGCGGTTTGTATGACGGAGCAACGACCAGAGAGCTTGACAAGCTTTCGATCCAGACCGCCGCCAGCCTAATATTTGAAGAACCGGAGTATTCACGTTTAGGAGCAAGCCTTCTCAATCAATATATTGAAAAAGAGGTCCGCAATCAGGAGATACATTCGTTCTCGCAATCCATTGCATTTGGCCTAAAAGAAGGATTGATCGCGCCCCGCGTGGTCAATTTCGTTTCGGAAAACAGCCGCAAGCTTAATGACGCAATAGACCAGACCCGCAACGATCTGTTCGAATTTTTTGGCCTGCGCACTTTATACGACCGCTATCTACTAAAAAATCCAGTAACGCGAGACGTTATTGAGACCCCACAGTTCTTCTGGATGCGTGTTGCTTGCGGACTTTCCGAAACGCCCGCCGAGGCGATTGAACTTTACAGACTTTTTTCATCGCTCGAGTATGTGCCGAGTACGCCGACGCTTTTTAATTCAGGCACCAAACACGAGCAGCTATCATCATGTTTCCTGCTTGATTCGCCGCAGGACAGCCTTGAAAGTATTTATAAAAAGTATTCCGATGTCGCAATGCTTTCAAAATTTTCCGGCGGCATCGGCATTGCCTATCACCGCGTTCGTTCGCAGGGTTCGCTTATTCGCGGTACAAACGGGCATTCGAACGGTATCGTGCCGTGGTTGAAAACGCTAGATTCGTCCGTGTCGGCCGTAAATCAGGGCGGAAAGCGCAAAGGTGCCTGTTGCGTATATCTCGAAACGTGGCATGCCGACATCGAAGATTTTCTTGACCTTCGCGAAAATACCGGTGACGAGGCCCGACGCACTCACAACCTGAACATCGCTAATTGGATCCCCGATCTGTTCATGAAACGAGTACAAGCCGATGAAATGTGGTCGCTGTTCGATCCGAGCAAGGTGCCGCATTTCCCTGACCTTTACGGCGAAGAGTTTGAAACTGCATTTGCGGAAGCCGAAACCAACGGCCTTTTTGAAAGGCAGATAAAAGCCCGCGATCTGTATGCCCGAATGATGCGCACGATGGCGCAGACCGGTAACGGCTGGATGACTTTTAAGGACGCGAGTAACCGTAAATCGAATCAAACGGCGAAACCGGAAAATGTTGTGCATTTATCGAATCTCTGCACGGAGATCATCGAAGTTACGTCGGACAACGAAACCGCCGTCTGCAATCTCGGCTCGATCAATCTTTCGCGGTATATAAAGGACGGGCAGTTTGATTTCGAAAAACTGAACAAGAATGTCGGTCTTGCTGTGCGGCAGCTTGACCGTGTGATAGACCTGAATTACTATGCGATTCCGAGCACCGCCGATTCTAACAACCGCTGGCGAAACATCGGCCTTGGTGTGATGGGCCTGCAGGATGTATTTTTCCATTTGCGTCTGTCGTTCGATTCGGACGAGGCACGCAAAATTTCGGCGAAAATTCAGGAAGATATCTATTTTGCCGCGATGAATGCGTCGTGCGATCTGGCGACGGAACGCGGCGTTCATCCAGCATTTCCCGAAACACGTGCGGCACAGGGCGATTTCCAGTTCGATTTCTGGGGAATTACGCCGGATGACATGGAACGCTGGAACGTTTTACGTGAAAAGGTCTTGCAGAACGGCTTGCGAAACAGTTTGATGATAGCGATCGCACCGACGGCGACCATTGCTTCCATTGCCGGGTGTTATGAATGCATCGAACCGCAGGTTTCCAATCTGTTCAAACGCGAAACGCTTTCGGGCGATTTTGTGCAGATCAATAAATATCTGGTCAAGGAATTAAAGGGGTTGGGCCTCTGGAACGACGAAATCCGCAATAAGATCAAATTGAGTGAAGGCTCGATCCAGGAGATCGACGAATTTCCCGGTGAATTAAAGGAAATTTACCGCACGGCGTGGGAAGTGCCGATGCGTTCCCTGATCGACATGGCCGCCGACCGCGGTGCATTCATCGACCAGAGCCAGTCGCTCAATCTCTTCATGGAAAGCCCGAATATCGGCAAGCTCTCGTCGATGTATATGTACGCATGGCAAAAGGGACTGAAGACCACCTATTACCTTCGTTCGCGGCCTGCAACCCGAATCGCGCAGGTCGCCGCCGCTGAAAACACAGTAACCGAAGTTCGGGCTTATTCCGACGAGGAAGCATTGGTTTGCTCATTGGAAAACCCTGAGGAATGCGAGGCGTGTCAATAAATTTCGAATAGCGAATATCGAATGATGAATGAAAGAGTTTGATCTAAAACAGCGAAAAAAGATTTTCGCATTGCGAATTATCAAACTTTTTACTTTACAGAAAAAAAACAGCCGAGGCACAGGTGATTGGAAAACAGATATTGCGGAGCGGAACAAGCGTTGGGGCTCAGTACAGAGAAGCGTGCAGATTACGTTCAAACTCAGAGTTCATTAGAATAATGCAAAGTAGTCTCAGGAATTAGATGAGACGGCCTACTGGCTGGAGTTGCTCGTCGACGGCGGAAGGTAAAGGTAAAACTCGGGGAATTGAGAAAAGAAACCGATGAACTGCTCGCCATCTTTGTCACATCGGTTAAAACGGCACGTGCCAAGAAATAACGATTCTATATTCGTTATTCGTTATTCGATATTCATCATTTACCAAATATGTTATTAGACCCAGGATTTAACTTAACGCTTCGTCCGATGAAGTACCCGGATTTTTATGAAATGTATAAAAATTCGATCAAGAATACGTGGACGGTCGAGGAAGTCGATTTTTCGACGGATGTTTCCGATCTCCGCAATAAAATGACGGGGCCGGAGCGTCATATGATCAATCGTTTGGTGGCGTTTTTTGCGACCGGCGATTCGATCGTTTCCAACAATCTGGTGCTGAATCTGTACAAGCACATAAATTCGCCCGAAGCCAGGATGTACCTGTCGCGGCAGCTTTACGAGGAAGCGGTACATGTGCAGTTTTACCTGACCTTGCTCGATACCTACATTCCCGATTTTGCCGAACGCGAACAGGCTTTTGCGGCGATCGAAAATATTCCGTCGATTCGTGCGAAAGGCGATTTCTGCATGAAATGGATCGATACGATCGACAATTTGCAGTCGCTGCAGACCCGCGACGACCGTAAACAGTTTTTGCTCAATCTGATCTGCTTCGCCACCTGCATCGAAGGTCTTTTCTTTTTCGCGGCGTTCGCCTATGTCTATTTTCTCCGCTCGAAAGGCCTGCTGCACGGCCTCGCAGCCGGGACTAACTGGGTTTTCCGCGACGAATCGGCTCATATGGCATTTGCTTTAGAGGTCGTTAATCAGGTCAGGACCGAAGAACCGGGGCTTTTTGACGAATCCCTAACGCGGCAGATCGTCGCAATGCTTGATGAAGCCGTGACGTGCGAAATGCAGTTCGCCGAGGACATTCTAAGCGGCGGAGTCGCGGGCCTTTCTGTTGCAGACATGAGGCAGTACCTCGAATTCGTCGCCGACCAGCGTCTGGCAATGCTTGGCCTGCAAAAAGTTTACGGGGCGAAAAATCCTTTCTCGTTCATGGACCTTCAGGACGTGCAGGAACTAGCCAACTTCTTCGAACGCCGCGTCTCAGCCTATCAGGTCGCGGTCGCAGGCGATGTGAGTTTTAACGAAGCGTTTTAGCCCGCACCGTGCTTATGCATAATTTCGAACTCTGATTTAAAATAATGAAGCCCCAATCTTTCGATTAGGGCTTCAAAATCATTCACTTAGTTACGTTATCCCCGAAAGAATAAGAGGCTTTACTAAGCACTACGCAGTTATGATGCTAAGACAGGTCACTAAGTTTGTCAAGACTTGGTTCCCAACTGGATTATGAAATTCTCTGAGATTGAGCATCATTTATCAATACCTAGAATAAACCGTTACCTCCAAATTTGCACCAGAAAGACAAGAGCGATAAAGCTGTATCGAGGTAACCTTAGATTAGCACAATCCTTCCATCCGCTTTTGGGTGTTTTGGAAGTTATTCTGCGCAATCAAGTCGATAGAGCGATTGCGAATCACTTTTCAGACGATGATTGGATTCTGAATCAAAGAACCGGGTTTATGTCGTCTCCTACGCTTGCCGGAACTCAAAATTATTTGCGCGGCCAAGTGAACAGTACCAAACGAAAAATAATACGAAGAGGAGCGTCGGTAACCAGCCCCAGAATCATTGCCGAGCAAACATTCGGATTCTGGACGGACCTATTTGAACCACATCACTTCAAGTTGATCGGAGGCAGCCCAATGCGTGCCTTTCGAAATTTGCCCAAAGGACATAAGCGAACTACAGTATTAGTTGAATTAACAAAAATAAGGAGATTCAGAAACCGAATCAATCACAATGAGCCGATCTTGTTACGAGCCAATTCAATTGACTTCAGTGAAGCCATAGACGTTTATAATTCGATAATCGACGTTTTGATTTGGCTGGATCCGAACTTAATAAGTAGGGTTAAAACCATCGACAGCGCACCTCGCACTTTGTCATACTGTCAAAGGATTTAGTCGAAGTAAATCTAATAGCAAATGAACAAACAAATTACTGATTTTATTAAACACCACTTCCGGCATTTCAACGCTGCGGCGCTAATTGACGCGGCGGAAGGTTATAAAACGCATATCTCGGCGGGCAATAAGATGATGATCACGCTCGCGGGTGCGATGAGCACGGCGGAGCTTGGGATCAGTTTGGCGGAGATGATCCGGCAGGACAAGGTGCAGATCATTTCTTGTACAGGCGCGAATTTGGAGGAAGACCTTTTCAACCTTGTCGCGCACGATTTTTATGAACGTGTGCCGCATTACCGCGACCTGACGCCGCAGGACGAACAGGAACTGCTTGACCGGCACATGAACCGCGTGACCGACACCTGCATACCCGAAATGGAAGCGATGCGGCGGCTCGAGAAGGCGATGGTCGATGTCTGGACGAAAGCCGATCAGGAAGGCAATCAATACTTTCCGCACGAGTTTATGTATCAGGTGCTGCGTTCGGGAGCGCTCGAAGAGTATTACCAGATCGACCTCAAAGATTCGTGGATGTATGCCGCGATGGAGAAGAATCTGCCGATGGTCGTGCCCGGCTGGGAAGATTCGACGATGGGAAATATGTATGCCGGGCACATTATCACGGGCGACATCAAGAACGTTCACACTGTCCGCACCGGCATCGAATACATGACGATGCTGGCCGATTGGTACACCCGTGAATCCGAGGGCTGCACCATAGGTTTTTTCCAGATCGGCGGAGGTATCGCCGGCGATTTCCCGATCTGCGTCGTCCCAATGCTCCACCAAGACCTTCAGCGTGACAACATCCCGGTCTGGGGTTATTTCTGCCAGATCTCCGATTCGACAACCAGCTTCGG
Organism: Pyrinomonadaceae bacterium; assembly: GCA_043740295.1. Classification (GTDB taxonomy): domain Bacteria; phylum Acidobacteriota; class Blastocatellia; order Pyrinomonadales; family Pyrinomonadaceae; genus OLB17. The sequence continues at coordinate 201,351 of JAYUCO010000001.1, forward strand.
ATCATACTCCGGAGCTGTTCCCAACGAAAAAATAACCTGGGGCAAACTCGAAGCGACGACACCAAAATTCATCGTCGAATCTGATGCGTCGATTGTCGCGCCGTTGATGTTCGCTTATATTTTGGGGTGGTAAATCACTAACTCGGTGTCCGGCTCACTGTGTTATAATTTGCTCATGAACGTGCAGACGATACCGGAAATTGACGAAATGACCGCAGCACAACAGATTGAGTTGATGGAGGCTCTATGGAAGAATATGAGCGAAAAAAATCTTAATGGCGAGCCGCCCGATTGGCATTTTAGATATCTCGAAGATCGCGAAAAAGCCATCGTTGAAGGCGAAGATTCGTTCATCACCCTCGATGTGTTTGAGGATGACCTACGTAACGAATTGAAATGAATATTAGAATACTTCGTTCTGCGAGGCGGACGGTTGCAGACGGAATCAGCTTCTACGAACGTCAAGAAGCCGGGCTAGGTGCCTACTTTCTTAACTCCATCATGTCGGATCTGCGATCTCTAAGAATCTACGCCGGAGCACATCAAAAATACAACGATTCGTACTACAGAATGGTCTGTACGAAGTTTCCTTATTCGATCTATTATCGGAAGGAAGGCTTGAATGTGGAAGTTTACGCAGTTCTCGACGATCGAAGGGATTCGAAACGGACAGACGACATGCTTGGTAAGCTAGAACAATGACCCCTGATTAGCGAGAATGGTACGGACGACAGAAGCGGCATATGCTTCGGAATCTTCGGCAATGCAATCAACATCGTCGATTGCGCGAGGTGACCAAACTACGACATGAGCCATTTTCCAAGCTTCTCTTCGGCTTGCTGCTGGGTGAGGGTTTCTTCGGTTCTTGCGGCCTCATGTCCGTGACGCACCTTTTCGACAACATAAAGATGATACTGTACGTCCTCAATCGAAGTGTTGTCCGGCAACAGATCCAGCAATGAGGTAACAGTAACTTCTTCTTTTATTACACTCATACGAACTCCTTTCCTAATATAGTATCATCGAAATCGGTGCATATCGATAGCCGTAGCCAAAGAAATAATAAACTGGGGGAATTCAAGGCGGCCGAAATTTGTTGTCGAATCGGATGCGTCGATTGTCGCACCGCTGATGTTTGCTTATATTTTGGGATGGTAATTGGGCAAGTTCCCTACTTCACTGGGCGAAAATTGCTGTATCGAGTGTAGAGATCATCATCGGAAATTTTGATGCGATTTATTACTTTTCCTTGGTCGTTGCGGTCGTAAACGGTAACCGTTCGATATCCATCAAAATTCTCGACCACTGCGAATGTATGTAGTCGGTTGCCCTCTATCTTTGCGAAATCGGTCGCCGTGCCGCCGTAAACACGCCATGCATCTACGCATTTTAGCTTCTTGTTATAGGCGATGTTCGGGTACTCCGAAGAATTTTCAATATGTATAAGCTTGTCTGAGATCTTGTCGTAAATCAGCAATGTACGAATCTCGTTTGCCCCTCGAGCTGCTATACCAGAAATGAACGTAATGTCTTTCAGCCCGTCTCCGTTGAAATCGCGAAACTTTGGGTTGGCTTCATGAATAGCGTCGTCGGCAATCTCAATCGTTTGTTTTAATTCCCAATTTTTAGAGGCGTCCCTAGAGTAAAATCTAATGACCGCCAGGTTATCGGAATGATAAGTGCGAAACTCGCCGCGTTTCACTATCTGCATTTCAATCTTGCTGTGCCCAGGGCGGCCGATCACTGAATGATTTGAATAACTCTCCAAAACTTCCGTGGGCTTAAGTTCTGTTTGGGGTGGGTTTGGCTCGGAAATTTCAGTCGTCTGATCTCTTACTGACGACGAGGCCGGCACGGAAACTTTATCGTATTGACAAGATACA
>JAYUCO010000002.1:0-86340 GCA_043740295.1 Pyrinomonadaceae bacterium
AGAAGCTGGATATGGGTAAAATGTTGAGCAGCTTAGGCGGGGAGCATGCCTTTGATCTCTTTTACCATTTTTTGCACTTCGACGTGGCCATCGAGGGCGATCATGAAAAAGTCGTAGCTTGTTTTAAAACAAACCATTCCATTGCCGAAGAACCAGACGCCTTCGAGCAGCGGGCTGCCGCCGATTATCCAATCGATCGGTGCCCCGGTGATAGTTTTGGGGTTGGCGATGTTTGTCATCATTACAGCGCCGGAGGCAAATGAAAATGCGCCAAGAAGCGGGGCGCCGATGCGTTTCGCAATGTCGCGTTCGAATTTGACGCGTTCGGCTTCGGCCTCGCTTAGATCGCCGTTTTCAATAAGCAATTCCTGCTTTTTTAAATAGCCGTTGAATTGCTCGCTGATCTTTTTGATCGACCATGCGGGAAGTGCCGAATTGAAAAGCCAGTGCGAACTGATCCCGGTAAAAACCACGCCAAGACCGGCCCCGATCGCCATTGAAACGCCGGTCGTCGCGGCGTGCAGCGGATTTTCCTGGATCCAATCGGAGGTCGTGGAAAAAGTTTTCATCGCCGAATCTATCGTCCGCGTCCAACTTGCCCCAAAATTAAACGCCTTTGAAACGCGGCGGGCATTTTTCCCGACTGCTTCGTAGGCGTCGTCGAATATCTCGCCCGCTTTTTGGCCGGCGACATTTAAAACCTCACCGGCGGTTTTTCCGGCTTCCTTGACGACATCACCTGCTTTTTCGCCGGCGTCTTCCGCCGCATCACGGAGCGGTTCGCTGGCGTTCCAGGCTTTTTTTGCAGTATCTTCGGCAGTTTTGATCGTTTCTTCCGCAACCTTGACAGCCTGTTTCCCGACTTCGGACCTTTCGGCCTCGGCTTTTATCTTTTCCGCGCCTTTCTGGGCGGTTTCAACAACGACGCGGGCTCCTTCCCCGATCTTATCTTTAAGACCAAGCTGTTTGTCGATCTCTTCAAATTTTTCCTTAGCATCACGCTGCCATTTGTCAAAACGGTCTTTGTAATCAGCCATCAGTTTTGTCCTCGCTCAAAATTCTACATCCAATATACGAATCAGAAAGCAGATTTGTTCGGAATGAACCATCCAATTATCCAACATATTCTACTATTTGATCATAGCGCTATTAAAGTGGTGAGGGGTATGTTCAGTTTTATGTAGTTTGAGTTTTTTTTCATCGCGACTTAGCGTGACATCGTTTTTCTCACTCAAAGATTTTCTCATGCAAAGACGCGAAGAACGCAAAAATAGATCATTTAAGCTTGAAAATAGATCGGAAACGGAATAGTTCTTATTGCAAATTGAAAGGTTACTTTTTTTTAACATCAATCATTTATGGTAATCTGAGATTTCATTTGATTTTTTATGCTTTTAGTTAAATGTCCGCAATGCGGCAAAGAGATAGATTACAAGGGCAGCGAGTTTCGCCCTTTTTGTTCGGAGCGGTGTAAGCTTTTGGATTTTGGGGCGTGGGCTGACGAAGAATATAATTTGCCGTCGGAAACGTCGTCGATGTCAGACGAAGATCTCGACCTGATCGAAAAGGCACTTACAGAAAAAGGAAATTCATGAGTTTTTGGATATTACTGTTTCAAGCGGCGCCGAGCGGCAAAACGGTCGGAGCAGTGGTTGCTGCAGCGTTCTTTCTCGTGTTTCTGGCGGTTGCTTTCGTAGCTTATAAAGCGCTGAAGAAAACGGCGAAGATGGCCCTGCGGTTGACGATCGTGGCTGTTATTTTAGTTATCGCCGTCGCAGGCAGTTTCTCACTTTGGTATTTTAGTACAGGCGGCACACCAAAATTGAAACCTCCGGTAGAGCGAAGACGATAGATCGTTCGTGGTTACGAGTTCACGCTTCAGAGCGTCCTGCCGAAGCATGAACTCAGAACATACTTTTTATGGATCAGCCGCCAAATAGCCCAAAACCACGATTTTGGCAACGCTATCTAAAACTTCCGTCAAATGTTTTGGCTTTGAGCCTGGTCAGCCTGCTTAACGACACATCAAGCGAAATAATTTATCCGTTATTGCCCGTCTTTCTTTTTTTGACACTTGGAGCATCGCCCTTTTCCATCGGGCTGATCGAAGGTTTTGCCGAATCGGTCGCCAGTATTCTTAAGCTCTTTTCCGGTTATTTCAGTGATAAATTTCATACACGAAAGTTGCCGGTTTTTTTCGGTTATTCACTTGCGGCGGTCGTTCGCCCGCTGCTTTCCTTTGTTACGTCATGGCAGCAGGTTTTATTCGTGCGGATGACGGACCGCGTTGGCAAAGGTATCCGCGGTGCTCCGCGTGACGCATTGATAGCCGCCAGCGTGCCGAAGGAAGTTCGCGGTTTTGCATTTGGCTTTAACCGCGCCGCTGATCATTTGGGTGCGGTGATCGGGCCGATAATTGCCTTTATTTTACTTTCGTACATCGCCTCCGATCCGCAAGCCCCGACGGCCCTTGATTACCAGCAGGTTTTTCTCTATGCATCTATACCTGTGCTGCTTGGGCTTGGCGTGATCATCTTTTTTGTAAAGGAAGAGAAGAAGCCGGTCAAGGAATTCGACACGATACCGATCAAATTTTCGCTTAAGGAATTTGATGGCAATTTCAAGCGGTTTCTTGGCGTGATCGCACTTTTTACACTCTCAAATTCAACCGATGCATTTTTGCTTCTGCGTGCCCAACAAACGGGGATTCACCCGGCAATGCTGCCGCTGCTGTGGATGGTGCTGCATTTGAGCAAGGTCATTAGTTCGATCATCGGCGGAAATTTGTCGGATAAGATCGGCCGAAAAAAGATGATCGTCGCTGGCTGGACAGTCTATGCATTTGTGTATGCCGGGTTTGCGTTTGTCGATTCGGCATGGCAGGCGTGGGCGCTGTTTATAATTTACGGAACGTATTTCGGGCTGTCGGAAGGTGTAGAAAAGGCATTTGTGGCGGACATGGTCGAGGACGAGAAACGCGGAACGGCGTTCGGCTTTTACAGCCTGGCGTTTGGGATCACGGTATTTCCGGCATCTCTTTTGTTCGGTTTTTTGTGGAATGAATTCGGTGCCCCGACGGCATTTTTGACAAGTGCGGCAATATCCATCGCGGCGTCAGCGGCCCTGCTGTCCGTGAAGCCTAAACCGCAAACGGCGTAGAAATTTAATATTCTACGCCGCTGGTTAACAGATCATTTGCGTTTGCTGACACATTCTATTCATTCAAACGGATCGAATTGATCATGTTTCGAAACGCTGTGCTGTATCTGTAAGATTCGCTTTCGGGAACGACAGCAGCAATATAGATCAAATCACCGCTGCGAAGTTGTGCGGTATAAATGGTGACAAGCTCGTTTTGGTTAGTCACAGGTGAACGTCCCAACAATTGGACGGTGTAACCCTGACGTCCGGCGACGGTCGTTTGGGTATAACTTCCACGCTGTCGCAAATAAGAATTGTTTTGCAAAATTCCGTTAACATAAGCTTCGGAGCTTTGGCCAAAGTTTCCGCCGTTCGAACGATAGACCCCGATCATTGCGCCATGAGTGATCCCTTGGTCGCCATAACCGCCTTCGGGAGCGAAGGTTAAGTCCTGACCGGAAAATTCGCGCCAGTTCACCGGTACATTTAAGCTAATGCCGCCGCTATTGTATGCACGGACACGGGTTGACGGCAGGGCAACGCTGTTAGTGTAGCGGCCGCCTGCTGTCGGATTCGTTCGTTGGCCTGAGCTTTGCCCCTGGCCGTTTTTATAAGCTTGTTCAATCTCAGCCGTTGTTTGCGCACGCGGTAAAGAACTAAATCTTTCCTTAACGCGGGCGAATTCGCGGGTGACCTTTATGGGATCTGAGGAAACACGAAGCCGTGACGCCTCCTGGTTGATCTTTTGAAAGCGGTTGCCCGGATCGGGATGTGTGCTGAGCCATTCGGGAGCCCGCCCGCCGCTGCTTTGCTGGGCGATGGTCTGGAATATATTTGCAAGGTCACGCGGATCATAGCCGGCTGCCGCCATTATCTGGGCGCCAAGAATATCGGCCTGGGTTTCGTATTCACGGCTGTAGCTTGTAAATTTAATGCCGACAATTGTCTGCCCGAGAGCCGCTCCGGTCTCGCCGCCGAGGACCGCACCGCCGAGGATCGCTCCGATCCCGAATATCTGATTGAGCGGGCTGTTTATTTTAGTTTGTTGGGCGGTTGCGTGTCGAAGTGCGACATGGCTGATCTCGTGCGCCATGACACCGGCCATTTCGCCTTCATTTTTCGCCGCCTCGATCATTCCGCGATTAACGAACATCGGGCCGCCGGGAAGTGCAAAAGCGTTAATATCACTGGCATTGACTATCTTAAATGTATAATTAAAAGCCGGTTGCTGGAACTGCGAGGGGATTGAGGCAACAAGTCTTTGACCGACGGCCGTGACATAAGCCTGTGCCTGGCTGTCATTTAAGATCGGCATCTGCTGTTCGACCTGTCTGGCGGCATCGCGGCCGAGCTTCACGTCATCCTGAACCTTATACTTGTTTTTAGGCAAGCCGATCCGCGTCTGTGCTCCGATCGAAAGCGACAGGATCGCCATCGTCCAAACCATTGTCATTACGGTTATGCTTTTATTTCTGATATTTTTCTTCATAATTGCCTCCGGAAACTTTTCAACGAATTTATGTTAATCCTTTATAAGATATCTATAAAGACCGTTCGTCGGGTTTTGGATGAGAAAATAGGGGAAGCCGGTTTGCCTTAAATTTTGACGGAACGTTCGGGGAAAATGTTTAGGAGCCAACGGATACAGATGAAAGGAGCGATTCGTCAAGGCTTTCGGCATTTGATATTTCCATTTCCGGTTCAAGTACGTCCTTGATCCTGCCGATCAGTTCGCGTCCGTTTTGGATGCTGATCTTGCAGGCATGCCTCTTTTCGATCAAAAGTGCCAATGCCAGATCGTTTTCCAATTCGTTCTTCAGATCCATATCAGCCTTAATGGGAAAATAAATCGACGTTAGCCGGGAAATAAATCGACGTTAGCCGAATTTCAAGTTACTTATTAACAGTTTTTTTAATTCTTAAAATGTAAGTGTTCAATGTTAGAGCATTGTTAACAGAATGTTAATTCTTTACTTTTTAAACACATTCGATTTGTTAAAGTTAAGTATAATTTAATTTCCGGTGACATGTCATTGAACTATAATCAATTGTTTAACTTATATACCTTATGAATGAGGATGTAGTGCCAAATACCATTTCGCACGAGATCACACCGGAATATTTTAGCACCCCGTGCCGGAGAAAATGGAAGACCGTAATATAGAAGAGCAACTGAATTTGCTTCGTGACAAAATTTTACTTCTTGGCGGCAAGACCGAGGCTGCCGTTCAAAATGCAGTGCGGTCGCTTACAGAACGCAACAGCGAACTTGCCCGCACTGTATCGGAAGACGATGAAGTGATCGACCAAATGGAGCTTGCAATAGACCGTCTGAGCATAGACATCCTTGCTTCGCATCGCCCAACCGAACACGATCTGCGGCTAGTAGTTTCGGTTGCCAAGATCACACCTATCCTGGAGCGCATCGCCGATCACGCATCAAGTATTGCCGAAGCCGCCATAATTCTTAATAATGAACCGCAAATAAATAATTACATCGACCTGTCGCTGATGGCCGAGATAGCGTCCGAAATGCTGCGAACGGCATTGGATGCTTTTACGTCGGAAGATGCCGAAACGTCAAGGGCCGTGATCAAACGCGACAAGCAGATCGATGAATGCTACCGCCATGTTTTTGACGAATTGATCGAGATGATGGTCGATAATCCGTCGGCAACGACCGGGGCGGCGCATTTGATGTTTGTTGCAAAACACCTCGAACGAATCGGTGATTATGTAAAAGATATATGCGAACTTAACGTTTATTTGCGCGAAGCGGTCTTTATTAAGCACAGCAGCGAATATTAGAAACTTAGCCGGATAATTTAGCTGGAGATAATGAATATGGGATTTAGTTTTTTGCCGAAGGAAGACGAATATTTTGCGTTTTTCACTCAAATGGGAGCAAAGATCGAAGAGGCTTCGAACATACTCGTCGAAATGCTTGAAAAAGGTAAAGACGATTATGAAACCTACACAAAGCGCATCAAGGATGTCGAACACGAATGCGATCAAATAACCCACAATGTTACAAATAAACTAAATAAATCGTTTATCACCCCGTTTGACCGCGAAGATATCTATACTTTATCCGTAGCTCTCGACGATATCTGCGATTACATTGATGCCGGGGCCAGAGCAATTGTGATGTACGATATCGGAGAAGCGAACGAACACGCAAAAGCTTTGGCCAGGGTAATCCAGTCGTTAGCGGCAGAGATCAATCTGGCAGTCTCGATGCTTAAAAAACCTGACGGAATAAAAATGCGCTTTATGGAAGTGCACCGCCTCGAGAACGAAGCCGACGAGATATATTTCCGAGCACTCAAAGAACTCTTTAAGGATGCTTCCGATCCGATCCACGTGATCAAATGGAAGGAGCTTTATGAAATTTTGGAAAACGCGACCGACCGGTGCGAGAGCGTTGCGAATATCATTGAAAGTATAGTTTTGAAACACAATTAGAAGGTCTTCGAGTTGCGGTCTATGATCGAAAGAGGGAATTTCAATTTCCTAAGGTCGCAAAGTCTCAAATAATATGGACGGACACTCAGTTTCAATAGCTTTGGTTGTTTTTATAATCATCATCGCGCTCGCTTTTGATTATGTGAACGGGTTTCATGATGCGGCTAATTCGATTGCGACTGTTGTGGCGACCCGCGTCCTATCGCCCGGCATTGCCGTGGCATGGGCAGCTTTTTTCAATTTTGCGGCTTTTTTGGTATTTGGAACGGCGGTCGCCAAAACGATCGGCGGCGATATGGTAAACATATCGGTGGTACCGGCCGGCGATCAGCTCTTTGTCCTGCTTGGCGGGGTTTTGGGCGCAGTGATCTGGAATCTGATTACATGGTATTTGGGCCTGCCGACATCCAGCTCACATGCGCTTGTCGGTGCTTATGCCGGATCGGCCATCACATCGTATGTTTGGCATTTTGGCTTTACGGGTGTACAGACCGTTCTGATAGCGGAAGGCTGGATCAAAACGCTTGCCTTTATCGTTCTTTCGCCGCTTATAGGAATGGTTCTCGGTTTTATTTTGATGGTTTCCGTTTACTGGATCTTTCGCCGAGTTTCAGTTAACAAGGTCGATCGGGTTTTCCGTGTCGGCCAGCTTTTTTCGGCTGCGGCTTTTTCGCTTGGACATGGCGGAAATGACGCACAGAAAACTATGGGCATTATAACCATTGTTTTGGTGACCGGTGGGTTTTTGCAAAAGACGGCGGAAGGAAAACTGCCTAATATTCCACTCTGGGTCGTGCTTGCGGCCCATGCGGCGATTGGGTTGGGCACCCTCTCAGGTGGCTGGCGTATCGTCAAAACGATGGGCACTAAGATCGTTAAGCTTCAGCCCGTAGGCGGATTTTGTGCTGAAAGTGCTGGAGCGATAACGCTTTTTGCGAATACATTTTTCGGCATACCCGTTTCAACGACACACACTATCACCGGTGCGATCGTTGGCGTCGGATCCGCAAAACGCTTTTCAGCTGTCAAATGGGGCGTTGCCGGACGCATCGTCTGGGCGTGGGTTTTAACTATCCCGATGGCAGCTTTGATCGCTGCTTTGTCCTACGGCATCATTTTGGTGATCGAGAAGATCGTCGGCATTTTCTAGATCCGGCGACGCCATTCTTATCCTTGCAATTTTAAAAAAACTCCCGACACATATTCCACGAACGCTTGCCTTAATTATTCCAAAGTGACATCATTTTTTTAGTGATCGGCTCTTCCCGGGGATAAAAATGGTATGTCAACAGTTTTAGAAAAAGCCCAAGTTTTTGAAGATTACCTGGTGATGCCCGATGAGGAAATTCACGAACGGATCGAAGCCGCTCGTCTTGATCTCGGCAAGCGGGTTGTCGTTCTCGGCCATCATTACCAGCGGGACGATGTTATTCGCCACGCCGATCTGACCGGAGATTCCTATCAGCTTTCAGTGATGGCATCGCAGACGGAAGCTGAATATATTGTATTCTGCGGCGTCCATTTCATGGCTGAATCGGCCAATATTCTAGGCAAACCACACCAACGAGTAATACTGCCCGATCTCGGTGCCGGATGCTCGATGGCGGACATGGCGACGATCGATCAAGTTGAAGATGCGTGGGAACAGCTTCGTGACATAGGTGTTTTAAGATCGAAGGTCGCGCCGATCACTTACATGAATTCCTCAGCGGCAATTAAAGCCTTTTGCGGCCGTAACGAAGGCGTAGTCTGCACTTCATCCAATGCCGTGCCTTTGTTCGACCGGTATTTAAGGGAATTCGACAAGATGTTCTTTTTCCCGGACCAGCATTTAGGGCGAAATACCGGGGCGAAATTTGGCATTCCGCTCGACACAATGGCATTGTGGAATCCGAATGAAGAACTTGGCGGAAACACCGAAGAAGAGCTGCGCGAAGCGAAATTGATCTTATGGCGTGGGCATTGTTCGGTCCACGGCCGATTTAAGCCGTGGCACGTCGATAAAATTCGTAAAGATGTTCCCGGTGTACAAGTTATTGTTCATCCGGAATGTATGCGCGAAGTTGTTGAGGTCTCCGATCTTAACGGTTCGACCTCGTTTATTATCAAGACGATAGAGAATGCGCCCGCAGGATCAAAATGGGCGGTCGGCACCGAAGTTAATCTGGTAAATCGCTTGCAGCAGCGTTTTCCCGATAAGGAAATTCTGCTGCTTGCACCTGACCTGTGCATGTGCGCCACGATGTACCGCATCGCTCCGCAAAATCTGGCATGGGTGTTGGAAAATCTGCTGGAAGGAAATGTCGTAAACGAGATCGTCGTAGAATCAGAGACCAAATATTTTGCGTACATTGCTTTAGAGCGGATGATTAACTTTACTGAGCAGAATCAGGATAAGAAGAATTAACCTTCTAGACACAGAGTTCTTAATTTTCTCTTTCTGTTCGCCCCTGCTTCTGAGCAGTGAAATGTTTTATGGCAGTGATTGGAGACAGATTACCCGATAACAGAAAGGGCAGATTTTATGTTGACCGCAACTGTATCGACTGCGATGTTTGCCGCGACACATCGCCCGCAAATTTCACCCGCAATGACGAAAACGGATATTCCTACATTATAAAACAGCCGCAAACGCCGCAAGAACTGGATCTGTGCGAAGAAGCAATGAGCGCCTGTCCGGTCGAGGCGATCGGTGAGGATGGAAACTGAAGCGAAAGTTTAAAAAAGAGAATGTTGAATCAGCGATACCAACATTCTCTTTTTTTACTAAAAGGCGGCTGTTACGGCTGATTCATCGGCGGCGGCACAAAATTTGGAGCAAAGCCGAGCGCCATCGGGAAGGTGGAGGCGGTAGGTTTTATCCCATCTTTAACCCAAGTATTAATTGCATTTACGGCAGTAATAAGTTGCGGGCCCGTAAAATTACAGTGGCCATTGCCATTCGTGTATGTTTGAAACAGCAGATTGCCGCGACCTGCGGCGGTGACTGTTTCGGCATATTGGAATTCCTGCGAAACGGCTACCAGCGGATCGATTATCGTATGCATCGTCAAAACCGGATGCTTGATCTTGCCGGAATAATTTGAATTGTGTTCAAGATAGTTGCGGGCGAATTGCGGGGCTTCGACAAATCTTTGACCGTTCATCGCCAAAAGCCAACCGTCAATGACCACTCCCGGGACACCGAGCGCCATCAGATAAGCCCTTTCTCCAGACGTTAAATTGTAATTGCGATCCCGATTTTGGACGATCGGGCCACCTGCCCGGCGTTCCAGCTCGGCCCGGGCTTCCATAGTAAAAAACATATCGGTAAACAGCCATCCCGGATAAAATGCCGGCGGCGGCGGCGGCTGAATTCCGCGACCGGGCGTGCCGACAACTAATCGAATAAATTCGAAAGCGGGGAAATTCGCCGGGGAACTCACTTCGCCAAGGAGTTTCGGAAATACTTCTGTTTCAAAATCAATATCATCACGAACGTCTCCAAAACTTCCCCAGCTGGGAGGTATTCCAAAAACCGTTCCGTAAGCCAGCGCCAGGTCGCCGGCGGAATCCCATGATTGGGTCGCTCCGGCCCCGACTGCACAGGCGCACAAAGCGCCGTCATAAATTCCGCCGAATTGCTCCATGCTCTTAAAACCAATAACTGAGCCCATAGAAAACGCCCAGATTATCGTCCGGTCCGGTTGTCCGACATTATCGCGAAAGTAGCTCACGACATTTTTCAAATCCTGAACGCCTTCCTCGACCGCCCAGCCATTATCTTTATATGCTGAACCCGACAGGCCGAAACCCTGCGACAGCAGAACATTAGCGAGGTTCATGCTCGGTGCCAACTCTGCTGTGCGGTTGTCAACCTCACCTGGATGGTCAGCTTTATCTCGATAACCGTGGCCGTAAACCAAAAGGGTTCCGTTCCAATTTGGCGGAACTGCGATGCGAAAGGGTGCTCCGTCGATCTCGCCCGAGAGACTGACCGGTCCAATCTGACGGGCAGCGCTCGCAAAATGCACCGACAGCAACAGAATAATTCCGACAAAAGCTGATTTTTTTAACAAAATATTATCCTCCAGAATCTTTACCAAAATAAGCATTCCAATTCACGCATTTTTTTACAGGCGGTGATACCTGACCTGTCGGTTCCCTGAAAGACAGTCAAAACACTTTAAGTTTGACGACAAAGCTTTGGCATTTGAATGGAAAGTTCGTGTAGTTTACTTATTTTCAGAGGGTTAAGTCAATGAGATTTTTTATTGGCAAAAACCAGAGGATTTTCGAAAAAGTAAATTATGAAGAATTTTTAATTAGGAAATAAACAAAAGAAGATACGAAAACTGCTTTTTATAACCTTTTTATTCACTGGTTACTCTTACTCCATTTTGATTTTTGTGACAGTCTTTTCTGCCTATTCGTGGTTAGACTCGTTTTTATACGATTAGTTTGAGCCAGCCGTCTTCGATCGTTACCTGATAGCTTTCGATACCGCAGCTTTTATATGTAAAACATTCACCGGTGCGGACATCGAACCGCCAGGGCGTGGAGGTCGCATTCGACGATGTGGCCGTAGAGGCGTGAATCAGCTAGCGGATAGGCTTTGTGCGGGCAGAAGTTTTCGATTGCGTAAAAAAAGCCGTTAACATTGAATAAAGCGACTTCGTTTCCGTCTTTTAGTTTGAAGGGCGCACCGAGGCCCGGCGGAACGGATTCTGCCTTGCCAACCGTTACCGTTTCGCCTTTGCGTTTCGGCTTATGCTTATTTTCGTGATGTTTTCCCATAGGGTGCGGCTTCTGCGTCCAATAAAGCGTTTGTATATTCAAATCTCAAATCGAAAATATTACTGCTTGCTTTATTTACGCTAGTCTAACAAAATATAACAAAGGAGTTTATTCAATGAGTGAAGTAGATACCTCGAAAAAAGCGCGTATGAGATGCCGCGATATTATGTCTGGCAGCGTCAAGACAGCGACACGAAATATGACGCTGCGGGATGTTGCGATGATGATGCGCGACGGCGATATGGGAGCCGTTCCGGTGGTCGAAAATGCCAAACTCGTTGGTATTGTCACAGACCGCGACATCGTCGTTAGGACAATTGCTGATGGTAAAGATTCAATAACACCCGTTGGCGAAGCGATGACGACGGAGATATTTTCCGTCCGTCCTGACGATTTTGTTTTCGAAGCAATACGTTTGATGGGCGATAAACAGGTCCGCCGCATTCCAGTCGTCAGCGAAACCGGCGAACTTGCAGGAATTATCGCCATGGCCGACATCGCTTTGGAGATGGAAGACGAACGCGAGATAGCCGAAACACTGGAAGAAATATCGAGTGGAAGTTCTTTTTGGGGCAAAAAATAGTTATGAGTGATGAGTGATGAGAGAAAACTTTACGGCACTCATCGCTAATCGTCTAGTACATCAAATGGCAAAAATCACCAATCGTTATTTTCAATTCGTCGGTTCGTCGAAGAAGCCTCAGCCTTTAGCTCGGCCGTGGTATCCGGCAGCGGATGTTTACCAAACGGTGGACGGCTGGGTCGTAAAGGTCGAACTCGCAGGTGTTTCGGTCGAAGACATCGAGATCGATGTGCAGGGAAATGTTTTATACATTGCCGGCTGCCGTAAGGACAAATCATGCGCAGCGGGTTTTTCGTTTCAGCAAATGGAGATCACATACAGCAGCTTCGAGAAAACACTGACTTTTCCGTCGTCGATAGATGGGGTTGTATTAGACCATATGTTCGAAAACGGATTATTGATAATAAGGCTTAAGAAAGCGAAGTAGAACAGGCCTTTGAGCCTTGAGTTGTGAGTTGACACTTCAGCGTGCTTTTTCGACAGCAGAAGAAAAGTTAAAGTTTGAACTCAGAACCGTAAAAAATTATGGCTGAAGAAAATACACAGAAACCGGCAATCGAATTGCCGCCGCCGATGCCGCAGCCTTTTGATCTCCCCATTTTACCGCTGCAGAATACGACGCTTTTTCCGGAAACTGTTGTACCGCTGGCGGTCGGCCGCGAGCGTTCGATGAAGGCGGTCGAAGCCGCACTTTCCACAGAGGAAAAGCTCATCGCCTGCATCACGACGAAGACCGAAAATGTGACCGGTGACGAAGCAAAATATCACGATCTCTACCAGATCGGTACCATAGTGAACGTCAAGCGAATGATGCGGAACGAAGGGGTCATGCAGCTCATTGTACAGGGAATGGACCGTTTTCGAGTGACGGAATGGATCCAGGAACAGCCTTATTTGAAGGCGAAGGTTGAAATATTGCCTGATCTGACAAGGCTGGATGAAGAGGAGATAGAAGCCCTGAAACGAAATATTCAGGGCATGATTCAGGAAGCATTAGCATTGCTGCCTAATATTCCGCCGGAGATACGGATGGCGGTGATGACTCAGAACGATCCCGTCCAGCTTTCCTATTTTCTGGCGTCGGTAATGGACCTCGGAGTTGAGACAGAGCAGAAAATGTTGGAATCTGCTTCAGCGGACGAGCTTTTGACTTTGACGCATGCGGCACTGGCGCGCGAACTTGAGATCATGCAGCTTCGTTCAAAGATAGCGACCGAAGCGCAAACCGAGATGGATAAATCACAACGTGATTACGTCTTGCGGCAGCAGATGAAGGCGATCCAGAAGGAACTTGGCGATGACGAAGGCGGCGGAGAAAAGGCCGAGGCCGCACAGCTCCGCGAACGGTTAGAAACTGCCGATCTGCCCGAAGATGTGCGAAAGGAAGCGTCCCGCGAACTAAAGCGGATGGAACAATTGCCGCAATCGGCGCCGGATTATCACGTTATCCGCACATATCTGGAATATGTTCTGGAACTGCCGTGGAAAAAATCGAGCGAAGAAAAACTCGATCTGACCGAAGCCCGAAAGATACTCGACGAAGATCATTACGGCCTCGACGACATAAAGGAGCGTATTCTCGAATCGCTTGCCGTGATCAAGCTGCGTCCCGATTCGAAAAGTCCGATCCTGCTTTTTGTCGGCCCACCCGGAGTCGGTAAAACCTCGCTGGGACGTTCTATCGCCCGTGCCCTGGGGCGCGAATTTGAAAGAATGAGTTTGGGCGGAATGCGTGATGAGGCAGAACTTCGCGGACATCGCCGCACTTATATTGGTGCTATGCCGGGCAGAATAATTCAGGCTTTGCGGCGTGTCGGCGTCAATAATCCGGTGATGATGCTCGATGAAATAGATAAACTCGGCAACGATTACCGGGGCGACCCTTCGGCAGCCCTGCTCGAGATCCTCGATCCGCAGCAGAACAATACGTTTCGCGACAATTACCTTGATCTGCCTTTCGATTTGTCAAAAGTCTTCTTTATTGCGACGGCAAATCAGCTCGGGCCGATCCCGACGCCGCTGCGCGATCGCATGGAGATCATCCAGCTGGCAGGTTATAGCGACCGCGAAAAACTTAATATTGCTAAGCAGTATCAGGTGGCGCGGCAGATCAAGGAAAATGGTTTAACACCCGAACAGCTGGAGATAACCGACGCGGCGATCAACCTTTTGACGACGCGATATACGCGTGAAGCTGGCGTCAGGCAGCTTGAACGGACGATCGGGAATCTCGCCCGAAAAGTGGCCTTGAAAGTCGCGCAGGGATCAACGGAAAAGGTAGTTATCGACGCAGATGACTTAAAGGAATATCTCGGCTCGCCGCGATTTTTCCCCGAGGAAGCAAGAAAGGAAATGCCTCCCGGCGTCGCGACCGGAATGGCGTGGACCGAAATGGGCGGCGAAATATTGTTTATAGAAGCCACGGCACTTCCCGGCGGAAGCGGGTTGACGCTAACCGGACAGCTTGGCGACGTGATGAAAGAATCGGCGCAAGCCGCCCGCAGCTATTTGTGGTCACACGCCGCAGAGCTTGGCATCGATCCCGAAGCGATCAAGCAAAACGGTGTCCACGTTCACGTTCCGGCCGGAGCTATTCCAAAGGACGGCCCAAGTGCAGGTGTGACGATGGCATCGGCTTTAGCTTCACTTTATACAGGCAGAAAGGTGCGTTCAGATACATCAATGACTGGCGAAATTACTTTGTCGGGTTTGGTTTTCCCGGTCGGCGGCGTTAAGGAAAAAGTGTTGGCGGCACATCGGGCGGGAATCCGCCGGATAATTCTTCCGGCTCAAAATGAAGTTGATATTGAGAACATTCCAGATGACGTTCGTAAGGAACTTGAGATTATTCCGGCGATGCGCGTCAGCGATGTTTTAAAGGCGGCCCTTGAGTCGGAGGTTTCGCAGCCGCCTGTAGTTTTACCTCAATTTGAAACTTCGACCCAAAATGCGGAAAACCTAAGTATGAAAAATTTAGACGGCAAGGAATAATAAACGTCAAAATCGGTATTCTGATAAGTGAGGTTCCCCGTATGTCAATATTTTCCTGCCGTTTGTTCTCACTTTTCACAATCAAACATTCCGACAAGAGCAAAAGATTTGCAGTGCTTAGAGTTGTTGCTTCTTTGCTTGGATTTCTACTTTTATCTCATATCTCGGTATTGGCCGACACTACTTTTACCGCCGCACTTGATCGGACACAGGTAGTTCCATCGGGTTCGTCAAATGCGGCCGGTGTTGGTACTGTGATTTTGAATACGGCTGAAACGCAGGTCACGGTTACGTTATATACTGCCGGATTGAGCGGAGCACAAAACGGCACTAAAATTCACGGCCCGGCTCAACGGGGGCGCACGGCCGCCGCCGTTTTTGCTTTGCCAAACGTTAATTTCACCCAAACATTTTCAGTTACATCCACTCAGGCTGCAGATTTGAAAGCCGGGTTGTGGTATTTCAACATCGTGACAACCTTCTTTCCTGGCGGAGAGATCCGCGGCCAGATAGAACCGCTTGCCGCTCCGGGTGCGGCCGATCTGGCAGGCTGGTACCGTGGAGAGGCGAATGCTTTTGACACTTCTATTAACGCGAATAATGGAACACTGCAAAATGGTGCCAGCTTCGGTAGCGGACAGATCGGGCATGCATTTAACCTTGACGGTTTAAATGATTACGCAGAGATTCCCGATTCCACCTCGCTCAATATCACCGGCCGAATCAGCTTACAGGCCTGGATATCACCGGCAAGTGTCCAGAGCGGCAGAATTATCGATAAACAAACCAATGGCGGCAGTGACGGATACTTTTTAGATATTTCAAATGGAAGGCTGAGAGTAGGCATCGGCGGCAACACATTTCAAAGCACCACAAACCTGAACACAAATTCATGGACACATGTTGCCGCGACCTATGATGGCGTCAAGATCCGCATATATCTAAATGGATCGCTTAATAGTGTCAGCCCGGAATTGGCCGGAAGTTTGGTGGCTAACTCAGTTCCATTGAGAATAGGGACAGACGCCACGGCAACCGCGAATTTTTTCAGCGGTCAGATCGATGAGGTCCAGATACACAACCGGGCTCTTTCTTCGCCGGAGATCAAAGCAATATACGGCTCAAATCCGTTTCCTCTTTCGAACGGAACACTTGATCAGACATTTGGCAATAATGGAATTGTGGTCACACAATTCGGCACCGGAAGTAATGTGCCTCAGGCTGTAGCATTGCAGGCCGACGGTAAGATCGTGGCTGCCGGTTTCAGCAGTAACGGCACAAACAATGATTTTGCTGTCGTACGATACAATCCAAATGGAACGCTTGACGATACATTTGACGGAGCGAATAACGGCAACGGGATCGTCACCACGCCGATTGGCACGAGCGACGAAGAGGCATTTGGCGTTAGAATTCAGCCGGATGGCAAGATCATACTTGCCGGAGAAACCTTCAACGGCACGAAAACCAATATTGCCGTCGTTCGCTATAATCCTGACGGCACGCTCGATAATACATTCGATGGGGACGGGAGGGTCGTAACACAAATTGGCAGCAGCGGTACCGATCTAGCCAGAAGCGTCATAGTTCAGCCGGACGGAAAGATCGTCGTGGCGGGAAATAGTTTTAATGGTTCAAATAGCGACATAGTGGTTGTGCGTTATGAATCAAATGGGTCACTTGACGCTGCGTTTGACGGGAATTCAGGGGTAGGGAACGGTATCGTAACTACCGCTATCGGTCCCGGAAATGACCTGGGCTACACGGTCGCGCTCCAACCGGACGGCAAAATTGTGGTTTCGGGTTATTATTTTAGCGGGTTGAGCAATGACACCGCCATCCTCCGGTATGACCAGAGCGGAGTTCTTGACACGAGTTTCGATAACGACGGCATTGTTACACGGGCATTCAGCTCAGATACCGATGAAGCACTAACGATGACTATGCAGCCGGATGGAAAAATCGTCATCGCAGGATGCATTCGCAATGGGATGCCTAACGATTTCTTATTTGCCCGTTTTAATCAGGACGGTAGTTCCGACAATAGCTTTGGAATCAATGGCTGGACGACGGTTCCCTTCAGCCCGCTTGCCGATATTGCATTGGGTGTTGCGATACAGCCGGATGGAAAGATCGTCGCCGCCGGATTTGCCAATAATGGATCGAACAACGATTTTGGGGTAGCCCGGCTTAATTCAAACGGCACCCCTGATACCAGCTTTGACGGTGATGGGAGATTAACCACGCCCATCGGAACGAGTACCGATTCGCCAAATGCGATCGCAGTGCAGCCAGATGGAAAGATAGTTGCGGTTGGAAGAACTGTCGTTGGCTCATTCGCAGAATTTGGGGTCGTTCGTTACGGATATGGCACGAATACATCGGCAAATGACGGATTTTTTGCCGCTGATAAGGGTGTCGCTGTTCGTTTTGACAACGCATTCCGTGCCGGAACTACATCTTCCGCAGTGATCTCACCGCTTGGTATCCCCGCTCTACCCTCGGGTTTGAGCTTGCTGAACAGGCCGCGGGAAATTTTAACTTCCGCCGCCTTTTCGGGTGATGTACAGATAAAGTTAACTTTACCCGCAAGCGTCGATCTGGCCAACTTTACAGCGGCCCAGGTCATGCAGTTTGAAAATGGTACGTGGGCGGACCGAACCTTGTCCTCGCCTGTGCGTGATTTTGCAACCCGGTCGATCTATGCCCGTATTTCGCTGCTAACTCCTTTTGTGGTTGTATCCTCATTGACGCAGTCGCCATCATTCGTTTCGGTCAACGGAAGACTGTTTCGAGCTGACGGCCGCGGATCAAATAATGTAATTGTCACGATCACAGACGGTAATGGACAACAGCTTTCCGGCGTAACAAATCCCTTTGGATATTATCGCTTCCGAAACGTATCTGCCAGAAACGCATATTTAATAAGGTTCGCGTCGAAGCGTGCCATTTTTTCACCTGGCATATTTTCCACTCCAGAAGATATAGAGGATTTTGATATTGTCGCCGAACCTTAAATTTGCCAACTGTAAAACATTTTGCACGATCATCCGGAGATTTTCCCAATTTTATAACATTTCCATAAAAATTTTCCGGAAACATGATTTCCGATAGTAAAATCAGTCTAATACGGTGTATGCTTGTAGGTTAAGCATTTGGAGGTTGCGCCTTCACTTAAGTTACAATTCAATAAGGCTTTTTTGTGCATCTTTGATGTCGCGGGCTGGTTTTGAATGATCTATAATTTTATATAGGCAGTTTATTAGAATGGCATTTAAATCTTTATTTAGTTTATTTTCGAGCGATCTTGCGATCGATCTTGGGACGGCGAATACTCTCGTTTTTGCAAAAGGGCGCGGCATTGTCCTTTCGGAGCCTTCGATCGTGGCGATCAATAAAGTTACCAATCAGGTCGAGGCGGTCGGGCGCGAGGCAAAGGAAATGCTGGGCAGAACGCCGGGAAATATTGTTGCGATCCGCCCTATGAAGGATGGTGTTATCGCCAATTTCGAAGTTACCGAAAAAATGCTTCAGCATTTTATCCGCAAGGCCCACAACGGAAAATCGTGGGTCCGCCCGCGCGTGGTTATCGGGATTCCTTCGGAGATCACACAAGTGGAACGCCGTGCGGTCGAAGATTCAGCTTACCGGGCGAAGGCATCGGAAGTTTATTTGGTTGAAGAAGCGATGGCTGCTGCAATAGGTGCCGGTCTGCCGATCACGGAGCCGCACGGAAATATGGTCGTAGATATTGGCGGCGGAACGACGGACGTAGCGGTTATATCACTTTCCGGCATCGTTTATTCGCGTGCTGTGCGTGTCGCCGGAAATGAGATGGACGATGCTATCACGCAGTACATCAAACGTAAATATAATCTACTTATCGGCGAACGCACTGCCGAAGCCATAAAGATCGCTCTCGGAAGCGCTTTTCCGCTCGACGAACCCCTTTCGATGGATGTTCGCGGCCGAAATTTGATCGAAGGTATCCCCAAGACCATCACGATGACCGACGAAGAGGTCCGCGAAGCCCTGTCAGATGCTGTCTCAACCATCATTAACGCCGTGCGTGTTGCACTTGAACGCACACCACCAGAGCTTTCCGCCGACATTGTCGAACGCGGTATCGTACTCACCGGCGGTGGGGCCCTGCTCAAAAATCTCGATAAACGTCTGACGATCGAAACGGGATTGCCGGTCGTGATCGCTGACGATCCGCTCTCGTCCGTAGTGCTCGGCACCGGTAAAATGCTTTCGGACATTGAACTGCTCAAGCGTGTAAAATGGGACAATTCGTTAATGACGGGAAACTAGAAAAGTGAGAAATGAATAACGAAAAGTGAAAAATAGCTGACTTCACTACATACTATTCATTGTTCACTATTCACTTGAAGGATGGCTGAGCGTAGTCAAACAGAAGTATGGCGTCTGACACCGTGGCTGGTGATCGTTTTGCTATTGGGGAATTTTCTTTTGATGGTATTTAATGCCAAAGAGATCACTTCCGGCCAACGTATTATAAGAGTTTGGTCCCAAACCGCCGCAGATTTTGTCCAATCTCCCGTCACCACTTTCAGTTCGGCTGTTTATGCATATTTTGGTTCTATCTCCACTTTACGTTCTGCTCAAAGTGATAATGACCTGCTCAAGCAGCACATTCAGGAGCTCGAAGTTGAACTTAAGGGAAAGGAAGATCTTACCTCAGAAAATGAGAGGTTAAAGGCTCTTCTCGACCTCAAGGAAAAAAGCAAATACAAAGTTTTGACCGCCCGCGTCATTGGACGAGACCCGTCTATTTGGTTTGACTCGTCGATAGTAAATCGCGGCAGCCTGGACGGAGTGAAATTAAACATGCCGGTGGTTACCGATGGCGGGCTGGTTGGGCGGGTGACGGCTGTCAGCCCGCTTACTTCTCAGGTCGATCTGATCACGCGCGATAAATCCGGCCTCGGAGCGGTAGTTGGTGAGATCAGTTCATCAAACGCGCTTGGCGTTGTCAGCGGAACAAGCAAAAAAGACCTTTTGGAAATGCGTTACGTTGCGGGAAGTGTGGATGTTCAGGCAGGTCAAATTGTTTATACGACCGGGCAGGACGGTATTTATCCGGCCGGTTTGAAAGTTGGCGAGATTACCGAAGTCAACAATCTTGGAACTGCGTCAGCCCAGCAGATCTTTATTCGCCCTAGCGCCGGTATCAACTCCATGCAGGAAGTAGGAATTTTATTATACGAGCCGCCAGCGAAGATCGAATTCGAACAAAAACTGCCGAATGCACTGCCTAATGCATTGAAGAAGAAATAAGTTTGGGTGTGTTCGGGGCCGCATTAAAAGATGGATCAGATCAAGATCACAATTGCATTAATAATAGCTGTCCTGCTTCAATGGACGCTTCGCAATGTTGCTGAGCCTTTTGC
Source organism: Pyrinomonadaceae bacterium (assembly GCA_043740295.1). GTDB lineage: Bacteria > Acidobacteriota > Blastocatellia > Pyrinomonadales > Pyrinomonadaceae > OLB17. Next base: position 20,371 of record JAYUCO010000002.1, read on the forward strand.
ATATGTTGATTTTCCATTGATAATCGTCGTGTATGCTGCCTTGCAGAGAGATGCGTTAAAAGCGATCTTTTTCGGAACATTTGCCGGTATCGCTGTCGATGCCTTGAGCGGAGGGCTTCTCGGTGCCAACGGATTCTCTAAAACCCTTATAGCTTATATGGTTTCTGAGCTTGCACGGCGGGTCTATATGGACAACCTTTTGCTCCGCATTCCCGTCATAGCGGGTGCGTGTTTGCTCGATGATCTGGTCTATTACGGAATGCACCGGCTGCTTGGCCAGGAGCCGTCCGGAAACATTGTTGTTTTAATTTCCTACACGCTGATCGGTACGACGATTGCCGGAACCATTATCTACATCATACTGGACTATTTTTTGACTGATCGTGTACGAAATAAAAAACGGGAGATATTCCCCAACCGGCGGCAGACCCGGCGGCGTAACCCGATACGACTGAGTAAATAAGTGTTCCCAGTTGTCGGCAGTCAGTTGGCAGCAAGAAAAATATATCTGTTTTGAATAATTAAACCGGCACCGTTTGTATGAAGTTAAATGAACATGCGCAGAATTTGAGCTTGAGAATAGGAACGATCCATATCGTTGCATTTGTATTGCTTACGATTCTCGGCGTACGTCTTTATTATCTTCAGGTCGTTCAGGGTGATTACTACAGCGAACGGGCTGAAAACCAGCGCGTGCGTCTTATTCCGATACCGGCTCCGCGCGGAGCTATTCTTGATCGCAACGGGAAAATTTTGGTTGATTCGCGTCCGACCTACAATGTCGTTTTATCGAATGAACCGATCAAGAAAATAGATGTGACTGAACGTGTCGGTGACTATGCCCATGGTCTCGAGCTTGAAACCAAATTCGTCATTGAACGGCTTAATCTGATAAAAAAGCAAAACGATTTTGAGACGATGGTCCTGAAGGAAAATGCGACGATGCCGGACATTAGTTGGGTCGAATCGCATTCGCTCGAATATCCGGAGCTGCGGATCGAATTGCAGCCCCAGCGTTTTTATCCGCACGGATTAAATTTGGCTCACGTGCTTGGCTATGTCGGTGAGATCAGCCCGAAACAGCTTGAATCCGACGAATTTAAAGGAAAAGGTTTACACCCCGGCGATATAATCGGTAAGGGTGGGCTCGAGCAGTATTATGACGAATTCCTGCGTGGAAGGTCTGGCTACCGCAAAGTGATCGTGGATAGCCGCGGCCGTGTGCAGAGTGAGCTGGAAGTTGTCCAGCCGCAAGCCGGACAGGACCTTGTTTCAACTCTCGACTTCGATCTGCAAATGACGGCCGAGCAGCAGCTTGCCGGGTCATCGACGAAACGCGGGACGATCATTGCGATGGACCCTAACAACGGAGAAATTTTGGCGATGGCCTCGGCACCGTCATTCGACCCTAATATTTTTGTAAGCGGCAGTAAAACCCAGGCCGGAAGAAAGCAAATAGCACAATATTGGCAAGAGGAAGAAAGGCCGCTCTTAAACCGGGCGATACAAGGAAGATATCACCCAGGTTCGACTTGGAAGATCCCGGAATCCGTTGCGGCTTTGCAGCAAGGCGTGATAACGGTCAAATCATCCAGCATCGTTTGCGGCGGCGGTATTCAGATCGGTAACCGTTTTACACGAGATACCAGCGGGAATCACGGCACGCCGGACCTTCCGGCGGCCATCACGCATTCCTGCGACGGTTATTATTACCGTCTGGCACTCAAGATGGGACTTGAAGGCCTCATCAAAATGGCGGAAACATTCGAATACGATAAACGTACCGGCATTGACCTTCCAAACGAAAAAATAAGCCACACACCTAAGTATTTTGAGCCTTATATTAAAAAGAGAGATGGCAGGTGGCCCGATATTGAAACTGTATTCGCGGCAATTGGCCAGGTAACGGTCGATGTAACGCCGATATCAATGCTGCGGGCCGTTTCCAGCGTCGGTGTGCAGGGAAGAATGTATGTGCCGCACTTGCTTAAGGAATTTAAGGCCGTCGGGGCGGCCGGCAAGGAAGGTGAGAAGGATTTTTTCCCGGAACGCCCGGCATTCGGGTTTGCTCATTCCGAACCGAAGATCATAGAAATGACCCCAGAACAAAATAATTTTGTTTTGAAAGGTATGTGGGGAGTTGTCAATAACGGCGGTACTGCAGGCGGCATTAAAATGGCGAATCTGGAAATTGCCGGAAAAACCGGTACGGCACAGAATTCAGCCATCGGCTCCGGCGGTGCTAAAGATCATGCTTGGTTCGTGAGCTTTGCCCCGGCCTATAAACCGGAGATATCGGTCATAGCCTTGATCGAGAATTCTGGTTTTGGATCGGCCAATGCGGCGCCGGCCGCGAAAGCCATGTATGAAGAGTTTTTAGCCAAAAAAGCAGGCCGTTCAGGTGATACGAATCTGGTGTCAGGGAAGTAGCGGATGGGCATATTGAGATGGCCGAGCAGACTCGATCAACATTATGAACTCGTCAGACTGAAATAATGGCAGCAATAATAGAAAAAAGGGATCTACGCGATTTTGACTGGCTGACGGCGTTGCTGGCCATTGCTATCGCGTGTTTCGGTATTTGGCAGATACATAATGCATTGCCTTCGGAAAGTTACTGGTCGAAGCAGATCATTGGCCTGTTTATTGGCCTGACGGCATTTTTGGTCATCGCATTTAGCGATTATAGACGTATTATCGACGCGGCTCCGTTGTTTTATGGGTTCGGATTATTACTTCTGTTTTTAGTTTTAACACCACTTGGTGTCCAGGTGAATGGACAGCAGGCATGGGTGAAACTGCCGCTCATCGGACAGTTTCAGCCTTCGGAGTTCGTCAAGATCCCGACGGTCCTGATGCTTGCTAAATATTTCGGCGGGCGTAAATCTGGTGCACTTTCGCTGAAGGAAGTTCTTATCGGCGGCGCGATTCTTGGCGGGCCGGTCGGTTTGATAATGCTGGAGCCAGATGCGGGACAGGCAATGACTTATTTCCCGATCCTCGCCGCCGTCTTGTTCCTTTCAGCAATAAAGATCAGATACGTTGTTTTGGCGCTCGCCGCTGCCGCGATCTTTATTCCGGCAGCCTATATTGTCGGTGTTAAATCAGGCGCGATAAAACGTTATCAGCAGGAACGGATCTTGGCGATCATTGATCCGGAAAGTGTTGATCCTAAAGGTTTTGGCTATCATACGATCCAGTCGATAATTACGGTCGGCAAGGGCGGGTTGTCCGGTATCAAGGGTGACAGCGAAACGTCTCAGAGCGTTTTGAGATTCTTGCCGTCGCCGCACGCCGATTTTATTTTTGCCGTAACTGCTGAGAATACAGGCTTTATCGGCTGTGTATCACTTCTGCTGGCATACGCTCTGTTGCTGTCACGAATGGTTGCCGGAGCGCGCGATGCTTCCGAACGGCCGGGTATGCTTGTTATAATGTCGATCGTGACCGGGTTGTCATTCCAGATATTTATAAATGTCGGGATGGCATTGGGATTTTTGCCGGTTATCGGCGTGCCGCTGCCTCTGATGAGTGCCGGACTGTCGGCAATTTTATCGACATTTATCGCGATCGGTTTTGTCGTTAGTGTTAAAATGCGTCGTTTCGTCAACTAGGAGATTTAAGGCTATGGCAAGGGAAATAAAAAGAATCAGGACAAAAGAAGTCGAATCTATGCCGTCAAATAACGGACGATTTTCAACGTTCACATGGTTGGCGATGGCACTTTTGCTTGCTCTTTCGGCGGGCGGACTAACGGGTGTTCTCGCGTCCTATTACCTTAATAATTCACGTTACTCTGTCGAGGTTTCTGCCCTTGCTACATATCGTCCGCCTCAGGTAACAACTATCTATGCGGACGATGGCGAAACTGTATTAGCAGAATTTGCGATCGAAAAACGTATTCCGATCAAGATCCAGGATGTGCCGGACAATGTAAAAAATGCGCTCCTTGATATTGAAGATAATCGTTTTTATCATCATATCGGTGTCGATCCATACCGTATTGTCGGAGCTGTTTTCAAAAATATAGCTACCGGCAAAATGGAAGGGGCATCGACGATAACCCAACAGCTTGCCAAGAACCTGTTTCTATACAAGGACCAGACCTATACCCGCAAAGTCAACGAATGGGCTGTCGCCCTGCAGATCGAACGATTTTACACAAAGGACCAGATCCTTGAGATGTACATGAATTATGTTTTCCTCGGTGCCGGAGCTTACGGTTTTGAGGCCGGGGCACGGACTTATTTTGGTAAAACTCTAAAAGATCTCAATCTAGAAGAAGCGGCACTTCTTGCCGCTATCCCTAAATCGCCCGAATATTCGCCTACACGCAGCATGGAAAAGGCTAAAATGCGCCGTGATATAGTACTTGACCAAATGGCGAAGTACGGTCATATAACCGAAGCGGAAGCCGATGCCGCTAAAGCAAAACCGATAAAACTTGCGGATACAGCCTATTATCAATCGCTGCCAAAATCTACGGCGTGGGATTATCCGGTCGAGGAAATACGCAAATATCTCGAGGAAAAATACACAACACGTATCGCCCAGGGCGGTCTGAAAGTTTACACAACAATAAATGTGGAAGGCCAAAAGATCGCGACCAAAACCATTCGCGAGCGCCTTCGCGCATTTGATAGAGGCCGTAAATGGCGCTCCGATTATCAGAATATTCTTGTCGATTCCGATAATCAGCCGGTGACAGACGAAATAGAAATAGCAAAAACATTAAATGCATACAAGCATGCCGATTGGTATGGTGACCAATATGACGAGGGCGAATATATAAAGGGATTGGTCGTCAAGGTCAATCCTGCCTCGGATGAGGTTGGCGTACGGTTTGGTAAATATAAGGCCGTTGTGACCGCCAAAGATATGGGCCGAAGCGGAAAGCGTCCGAAGGACGAGTTGAAACCCGGATTGTTGGCCGAATTTCTTGTTAAAAAAGTGGATGCTCAAAATCAAACACTTCAGGTCGAACTTTCTCAGGTGCCGCAGATCGAAGCGTCACTGGTATGCATTAATGCCCACAATGGCGAAATAGTAACAATGGTCGGCGGATACGACTATCACACAAGCAGGTTCAACAACGCGACGCAGGGCTTGCGGCAAACAGGTTCGGCTTATAAGCCTTTTATTTACACGGCTGCGGTCGAAGACGGAATGACCCCCGACATGCTTGTAAGCGGAGCACCTATCAAACGGGGCGATTGGACACCGCACAATTATGACGGCAGCCTGAGCCACCCCAATGTTCCGATGAAGATCGCGCTCGCCAAATCCTACAATATTGCCGCTGTACACCTTCTCGAACAGGTCGGCATTCAAGCGGGCGGCCAAATGGTCCGACGGTTTGGTATCACTAATCCGATGGCCCCGAGTTTGGCATCTGCGCTTGGGGCGAGTGAGGCCTCACTGTTGGAAATGACTGCGGCGTATTCGTCTTTTCCAAATAAAGGAATTCGAATGACACCGCATCTTCTGCGCAAGGTTTACAGCCGTGACGGCACGCTGCTTGAGGAATCGGATCATTCCAGTTCAAAAGTGACCAGTGAATATGTTGCTCTGACGATGGTGCAAATGATGCGCGGCGTCACAGCCGGCGGCGGAACCGCTGCGGCGGCAAGTGCCGGCGGACAGCAGCTTGCCGGGAAAACCGGAACGGTCAATGACCACACAGACGTTTGGTTTATCGGATATACGCCGACATACGTGACCGGTGTTTGGATGGGAAATCCCGACCGCAAAGAAAACCTTGGTGAAAGCATGACCGGTGGACACGGGGCATTGCCTTTCTTTAATGCTTTTATGATCCCTTTTATGAAGGACAAGCCACGGGACAGTTTTCCGAACCCGCCGTCTGTTCCCTCAGAGATCAGAAATTTAATAGAACGCAACAAGCGCGAAGAGCTTGAAAACCTGGAAAAAGCTGACCAAGCGGCTATCAAATCAGGTGCCATCGTTTCGGCTGAAACGAAAACTGCCGGAACGGATACTAATACCACGGGCACTGGCAGCAATACGCCTGACACAACCGGCAACGACAACCCGAAAGATCCCGGCGATAGTCCGCCACCGATATTAAAGCCACCAGTAATTCAAACCCCGGTGAAAAAACCGGACGTACCCATTGATAAACCCGAAGGCAAAAAGCGCATCGGCAAAAAAGGTGACGGGTGATTTAAGGATCAGTGGTGAATGATGAATAAGATTAAAAGCTAGAAATGGAAACCTCGTAAGTCGCTGATTCTGTCACTAGTGTGTCAAAAAAACAGGATCTTAATGAGGTTGCGGTAATATTAGCTCAGGATCATTCGTTTATACGAATGGTTGTCAAAGCATGGAGCGGCTCACGTAATATTTCATCAGCTTTTGATTTTAGGAACATTTCCCTAAAATGCCTCAACCCAGAAATTTCGCAAGATAATGCGGCAGCATTTTTCGCCACCAGACCCAGTCATGGTTTACGTCGTTTCCCCAAATGTCTAGGACATGCGGGATGCCTTTTGAATGTAAGAGAGCTGAAAATTCGCGGCTTCTGTCCGGAGCTTCGAATGATCCCTGGCCGGTGACGATCGCTATTGAATCGGCATGCCTCAGCCTTGGCAGGTGAAAATCGTCGTTCAGGTTTTTCAAATACATCTCGGGATTGTTGAAGTAAACATTCTCGTCAAAATAACTCTCAAGATAATTATAAATATCGTAGCTGCCGCTCATGGCTATAACGCCGCGAAAATTATCCGAATGCTTAAAATAAGTATTTACGGCCAGCAAAGCTCCGAGTGAGGCACCGGTGGTCAGTGGTTTGGCGTCTTCGCCGCACTCGTTGCGGATCAGCGGCAACACTTCGTCCATTATGTATTTATCGTAACGCGAGAGCATTTCGACCTTCCATGCCGGGTGTGATTCCTTATTGAGCAGGCTGTAACGGTTGACGGAATTGATCGAGTAAGCCCGGATCAAACCCGCGTCGATAAAATCCTTGATCGCATCGATCAAATAAAATCGTTCATATTCGAGATAATCCGCCGCCGCCGTCGGAAACATCAGCAGCGGATAGCCGGCATGTCCGTAAGCCACGAGCGGCATGTCCATATTCAAATTGTGGCTGTACCACGAGGTTGTATCGCGTCGCATAAAAAGAAAGCTCCAAATTAAATTGAATAAATGAGGTTAAAAGAAAATGACAGGAAAGAGCAAGAAAGAAGCAAAATTAACCACGAATTACAAAAATTAACGGAAAAATTATTTGTGTAACTCGTGGCTAAAGTTCCTTACTTAGTAACTGTTATTTCGCGCGTCGTCGAATTATAACCGCCATTTTCGATGAAGCTGCCGTCAACATCAACTAGCTCGATCTTTATGGAATGCTTTCCGGCCGTCCAGCCCGAAAGCCAGATCGGAGTCCACTTGTCGATGTATTTGGCTTCGCCGCCGTCAACCGAATAGCGGACCCGATAGTTTCCGCCATCGTCTTTAAGCTTTGCGTTCTCAATCCAGAAATCGATCATGATCGCATCCGCGTCGGCACCTTTGTATTCGCCTTTTGGACGGCTGTATGTCAGCAGTGGTTTTTTTGGATCGACCGCACCGGCAGTGCTTTCCTTCATATCCTTGCCTTCTGGTGTCGGAGCGGGGTTTGTATTTGCATTAGACATTGCCTGGCCTGAATTTGTCATTGCAGGTTTGGCCGTATCGGCTCCGCCGCTTTTTACTGAGAATTTTACCATTTGAAAAGCACCTTCGTTCTTATAGCTTTCGTGCCACGGGCGCGACGGGAAAACACGCAAAGTATGTTCGCCGTCGCTGACGTTACGCAGCTCGAATTCCTGGCCAAGATCGTAGTAAGCTTCGTAAGGCTGATTGTCCAGGATAACGTGGATGTGGTTTCCGGTGTGCGTAGTCTCGTCCATCGTCGGTTTATAGCCTTTCAGGTCGCCGGAGATGTCAAGTTTTATCTTGACGGTCGAACTTGTGATGGAGGCACCAGATTTTGGCTCAATGATCTTCAGCGAAGGGGTGGCCTCATCCTGCTCGCCGCGTGTCGCCATCAGATCTTTAACCTTTTGCGGCCGTTCGACGACGATAAGATCTTGAACGGCCGGAGCCGTATTTGCATTCGAATAATTGGCATTATTCGTATTTGTTGCCGCGGGGCCGCACGCCGAAAATAAAGCTGCTGTAAATAAAGCGATCAATGATTTCGTTATGTTCATAATTCGTCCTTGTTTTGGAGTTCAGGCTTCGGCGAGTTTCTCCTTTAGCTCATAGGACACGCTAGAGCGTGAACTCAGAACGTTAGGAAATCCGAAAACCTCTTTGAAGTTCTCAACGATGCGATCTTCGACCTCTGCCATTTCGATATTACGCCCAAGCAGACGGTCCATTGATGCAACCGGCTCGCCTTCGCACGCAACGATCCAGTTGTAATAGCTGAGATCGGTGTTTATATTCAATGCAAATCCGTGCGTTGTCACCCATCGTTTTATGTGTATGCCGATTGCTGCGACTTTGCCTTCATGCGTGTGAACGCCGGTCAATCCGTCTATTCGAAAAGCTTCGATATCGAAATCGTCCATTGTGCGGATCAATACTTCTTCAATATTGCGAACGTATTTATGGACGTCCTCACGATCAGGTGAAAGGCTGATGACCGGATAGCCGACGATCTGACCGATGCCATGATAAGTGACCTTGCCGCCACGATCCGTTTCGAATACCTCGACACCGAGGTTTTTCAAAAGCCCGGCGGTTGCCAGGATGCCGCTTTCCTTCGCACGGCGACCGATCGTAAATGTGTGCGGATGTTCAAGCAGCAAAAGATAATCCTGCTCACGGCGTTCGATCACTTCGCTTTGCAGTGATTTTTGCAGCTCCAGACCGGCGGCATAATCTATCCGGCCAAGGCGGCGAACTTCTAATTCTCTTTTCCGCATGTCTTTTATGATAAAATTTTTATTAGCTTTTGAACAGGCAGGAATAATTATGAAATTATTGTTAAATGTAGTTTTAGCGATGCTGATCTCAGGGTTTTTTGCCGTGTCCGCTTCTGCACAAAAAAAAGTGCCGGCTACACGCCCAAAACCGGTCGTTCTGACAACCGGCCCCACAGTTGCGGCGCCATTACAATCTGATGCACAGAAGGTTGCAAATCAAGTGACGAACGTTACTAAGTTTATTTATCTTCTGGGCGGGATAGCAAAGGGCATCGAAGACATCGACAATGACCCAAAGGCAAACCGGGCGGCACTTGACCGGAATACGGCTAACAAGAAAGCGTTTATTCAGACCATACGTAATTTACGTGCCGGGCTTGCTGCATTAGAAGTCGATTTTCGAACTAAACCTCTTCTTCGAAAATACCTCTTGAAGATCGAAGGGATCACTGATTTGAGTGCACAATCAGAAGATCTCGCAATGGCAGGAAAATTCAGCGAATCGGGCAGGCCGTTGGTTTTGGTAATTGAAAAACTTGCCGATACTTTGGTGGCAATGCCGTAAGCTAAGATTCGACCAGTCTTAAATTACGGTTTTACAAGTGCAGGAGACTTTTTCTCCGGGTCACAAGCTTCTATCTCGTTTCTGGCTGTAGATATTTTAGAGCCTTCGGCGGGCAGTCCAAGTTTCGACCGGATAAACTTTTCAGCGTCTTCTTTTATCAGTTCGCCGTTTACGACATTAGCTTTTTTAGATATCACATCACCGTTTTTTATAATGTTCGCAGGTTCTAGAAACAGATACCACGGCGAACCCCAATTTCGTGTATCTCCGGTATATTTCCGGTATCCGTAATGAAGTGTTTTTTGTTTATCGGCACGTGCCTGTGATTCGTAAACAGCTGGAAACATGAGCTTGAAGGTTTTTAGATGTGCCTTCATTATATCGACAGATTCGTATTCGCCAACCGCAATTACATCGAAACCTTTACTACTATATTTTTCATAAAGGCTTTCTACAAAAGGTAGGTCATGCTGCCAATTCCCGCACCACGGAGCAAAATAAACCACCATTACAAGCTTTTTCCCGATGGTAAATTCGCGCAAATTCGTATTGGAATCAGATCGTATGTTCTCTAGCGTCCAATCGGTGTATTCGAATTCCTTTTCGACGATCGGCGACTGCTCGTTCTGGCCAAACGCAGCCGTAAAACATAGTGTCAGTAATATAATTGCAAAAAAAGTCTTCATATTTATTGCTTCAAATCAAGATCGGGAACGGCAGTGGTCAGGTTTTTTGTAAACCTCATTATATAAAGATATATGTTCAGATGGCGCAAAACAAGATAATAGTTTGCCACAACATCGAACTAAGCACAGGGCGGCCCGATTTAATTTTGAGCAACGACGAGATCTATTTCCGCAATTTCAGCGACCAATAAACGCAATTCAAATAAATGCCGGTCGAAGCCGACAGGGCCGCAAGAGCTGAAAACGCTACTAGAAGCAAAACCTGCCAGCTTCCCGCGAAATAATAAAAATGGGCCTCGCGAAAGAACCTTGTTTTCAAGTCAGGCGGAGTGGACATAGCTGTGACGCCGGTGTTGGCATCAATAAATATCGAATCCGCACCTAATCCACCAACTGCTTGGTATTGTGGTTTTCCGTCACGCATTAGCAATGTTAGTGCTGTCACCGGCAGTGTTTTCCCTGCGAGTTCGTTGGCTTTAATTATCGCTTCATTTGGCGTGATATTTACTCTCGCCGTGTCAATTTTTTCAATGGCCCCGCCTTCGACCACATTCGGCAATGCGTATAGTAACCCGCTTAAAGCCCATGCAAGAACTGGGATCGAGACAATAAGGCCGAGCCAGAGATGGAGTTGGTAGATGAATTTTTTCATGTCGTAATTAGCCCGTATCTGAAAAAAATATTAACATAAATGGAACGAGTGATGGCTGATGTGCAGAATTTCAAGCCGCAGTGAATTAAAATCTGTGCTCATCTGTGGTAATCTGTGGATTATAATCATGAGCAATGCAACTACAGTATCTGATATTTTCCGCCGGGCTTTAGCGATCAGGCAATCGAACTCTAATGCTTCATACAAGGACATTCAATCGCAGCTTGTATCCGAATTCGGCGATAAGCCATTTCCTTTGACAGCCTTTCTGACCATACCTGAATACGACAATATTGCACCCGAAGAAGATTGGACGGCCGGGCTTCCGGTTGTGCTTCGCGGTATTCAAACCGAAGACTGGAAAGAACTTGCACACGGCATAATCATAAGTCTCGAACAGGTCGAGAATTACCCAAGGGAATCGGGCCGCGAGGATGATCCGCAAAAAGAATGGCGTAACCGCCATAAAGGCATTGCCGAAGCCGAAGAAAAAAATCTCAGTAAATGGATGCCCGATGAACTGATGGCGATGGCTAGGCGAAACGTTCAGAATTGATCACCAAATTTACTTATAAATAAAAGGGCGACCTGCACCGCTTTCTTTATACTTCAATATTTAATCCATCAGACGCTTCGATCACATCGCATATTGGAGAAAATTTCCGCACTTCTTTATTAAAATCTATCTCATCCCATTCGGGATAAAAGTGCGTAAGCATAGCCTTTTTGGGTTCGGCTTTGCGAATGAGGTACAATGCTTCGGCAAGTTCAAGATGTTTTTGGGCCTTTTTATTTTTTACAAAAGCACACTCCAACACCAACAGATCGACCATACGGGCAAACGTCGCTACAACCTCGGAAAAGCCTGTATCGGCAGTGTAAACCAGTGTTTTTTTATTTTCGCGTAAATGGATAGCGAGACTTTCGTCGGTATGCGGCGTTTTCATGGCGACAGCGGCAACGCCGGGTAGGATCGCAAATTCTTCAAGCGGTGCGATCTCGACGATCTCAACTGGGAATGGCTGTTCCGTTAAACGATAATTGTTTGCCTTGTCGAAATTATTGATCAAATTCTTTATACCCGCGCCGCCAAAGATACGCAGCGGTTTCTTTCTGTTTTGGGTGGCAGCGGCATGTTTTGTTCCAGCCAGAAATGGTGCCAGCCCGCCGCAATGATCGAGATGGAAATGCGATATCCAGATAGCGTCGAGGTTCGGCCAATCAAGATTATACTGAGCCATTCGCAGAATTGCAGATGCGGAACAATCCAGAAGAAGCGATCCGCTTTTTGTTTCCAGCCAGTAGCCTGAGCTGCTTCTTTTTGGGTGCGGGACCGATGTGCCGGAGCCTAGAACGATTAGCTTCATATAGTTGTTTTTAACAGCAAGTAAGTTTAACAGAATATACAAGATGATCAGATCAAAAAGACCCTTCGTTTATGTGCTTTCCATCATGTTTGGAAAGCCATTGTGGTAAATTTATCATTATGAGCGAAATTGATATTCTAGCGATCTTTGCGCACCCGGATGACGTCGAATTAAGTGTCGGCGGAGCGCTTTTAAAGATGAAACATCTCGGCTATCGCACCGGGGCTTTGGATGTGACGCGGGGCGAAATGGGAACACGCGGAACGGTCGAGGGCCGACAGGCCGAAGCTGACGAAGCGGCAAAAATACTTAAGCTCGATATTCGCGAAAACCTCGAATTGCCGGATGGGCATGTCTTTGCTAATGACGAATCAAGGGCAAAACTTGTCCGTGTTTTGCGGCGGCTCAAGCCCAAGCTTATTTTCACTCATCAGGACGGCGATCCACACCCGGACCACAACCACATCGTCCAGCTTGTTCGTGAATCTGCCCGTCTCGCAAGTATGCGAAAGTACGACGAAGAATCGGGAGATCAGAAAATAAAAGTACCGATGGTCGCGCATAACGTCTTTTCGCGGCATGTTGCCCTGAGCTTTATCGTCGATATCTCGGATTTTTTACATGAAAAAATGGAAGCCATCAATGCCCACAGCTCCCAATTTTATAATCCGGATTCGGATGAACCTGAGACGCGGCTGACAAGCGAAGGTTTTCTCAGGGAACTCGAAAATCGCTCGCGTTATTTTGGTTCGCTGGTCGGTGTCGAGGCAGGCGAGCCGTTTTACGTGCGTGAAGCCCTAAATGTGGAAGACCCTTTCGCACTGCTGACGAGGCCGATGAATCTTTACTCTTAAATTTTATTAATAAATGAGAGACCTAGCTCCGGAAGAGATCGAGTTGAACAAAAAACAGGCGGCCCTCGATCGCTTGAAGGACCGGCTTGCGGACAGTGAGGAAGAAATGGCCGACGTGCGCGGCGAACTTGAGCGTTTTGAGGCCCAATATACGATGGAGGTCGGCCGTCTTTATGCGGACCTCGATGAGATCGAAGCTTTGATCGCCGAAGAAGAGGTAAAACTTGTGCCGGACGATCATGAGATCCGAGCAAAGGCTGAAGAATTAAGAAGGCGAGCCGAAGAATCAGCCGCCCGGGCAAATGATGAAGGTCTGGAAAATATCTCCTTCCGGCTGCGTCCAAATGCGGCAGCCAAAAAGGCATACCATGATCTCGCCAGGGTCATTCATCCCGATCTGGCGCTGGATGCCGCCGAAAAAGAAAAACGCCACGGCCTGATGGCAAAGCTAAATGCTGCGTATTCAGCGGGTGACCAGACGCTGCTTGATAAATTAGCAGATGATTTTCGGGACAGCCCGGACCTGATAATGGGCGATTCGGTTGGCGACAATCTGGTAAGGGCGATCCGTCAGATATCGCAGATCAACAAAAGACTCAGGGAATTACGTGTGGAAAAACTGGCAGCCGAAGCTTCGGAACTATTTGACCTGCATGGAAAATTCCAGGCTGAGATGTCGGCAGGCAGAAATATGCTAAAGCAAATGGCTGAGCGGACAAAGACGCATATAAAAAAATCGGAGCGGCGGCTGGAAAATTTGCGAAATGTAAACAAGTCAGCCGAAGAATATGTAAAAGAAAAGTTCGGCATGGACATTTCGGATTTCAGATAGTCTTACCGCTTAAATTACTAATATTTAACTGCATATTATTGATGGAATATTGCCTTAATGGCGGAGAAATAAAACAATTAGAAAGTTAAAAAATATTTTTTGTAGTTTCTTATATAATATCCCTTGACAAGATTTTACAGTTGTGTAAAACTTCATCATTCGTTAGTGCTTAGTAGGTTTTGTAAGGTTATTGAGTATCTCCTGCAATTTTTTCCAGTTATTTCTTGCTCCTGGAACAATTGTAAAGGATAGGAAAAACAAGATTAGAATTCGTGGTCGATTACTCCACGTAATTGACCCGAATCAGAGGGGAACGGAGTGGGAGACGTTCCCCTCACAAATATTAAGTTCGTTTGCCGGTTGCTCCACGTAATTGGCGGCGGAACGAGGGGAGACGGTGTGGGAGACGGCTCCCCTCTCGCATTTTAAACATTATTTCCCGCCGCAAAGCCTGAGGCCCACGCCCACTGAAAATTATAACCCCCGAGCCATCCGGTCACATCGATCACCTCACCGATAAAATACAAGCCCGGCATCTTCTTTGTTTCCATTGTTTGGGATGAAAGTTCGTTTGTGGAAACGCCGCCTATCGTTACCTCGGCACGGCCGTATCCTTCGGTCAGATCAAATTTCACCTGCCAGTTGTTCAGTAGGTCGCCGGCCTTTCTGATCTCAACACTGCTTAATTGATCGAGAGGTTTGTTCGGTAAATATTCGGCGACAAAGCCTTCGGCAACGCGAGCGGGCAGAAGTGTGCCGAGAAAATTAACGAGCGTTTGCCTGGAATTTCGATTGTTTTCGATGCTCTCTCCGGCATTAGTATCTGGCAACAGGTCGATCGTCACCGGTTGCTGCTTTTGCCAATAGTTTGAAATTTGCAGTATTGCCGGGCCAGAAAGGCCGCGATGTGTGAACAAAATATTTTCACGAAATGACCGTTTGTCAGCCGTAACCGCTGCGTCAACGGAAATGCCGGCAAGTTTTGTGAAGTTTTTGCCGTCTGCGAGAACCAATGCGACAAGTGACGGACGGGTTACGGTCAGCTTCAGGCCGAACTGCTTGGCGATCTTATAACCGAAGCCGGTCGCTCCGATCTTTGGGAACGAAAGGCCGCCGCTGGCGATGACCAAACTTTCACAAGAATAACGCCCGCGGGTCGTTTCGAGCTCGAAAATTACATTTTTTTGTACGTCTTTTACTGAACAATCCAGATTTATATCGACCTTTGCCTTTTTGCATTCGGCCAACAGCATATCTACTATCTGGTGAGAACTTTCACGGCAAAATAATTGTCCCAACGTTTTTTCGTAAAAGGCGATCTTGTGTTTTTTTACGAGTTCGATGAAATCCTGCGGAGTGTAACCTGCAAGCGCTGATTTGCAAAAATGCGGATTGGAAGAGATGAAATTCTCTGGCCGAGTATCTATATTGGTGAAATTGCACCGGCCGCCGCCGGAAATAATGATCTTCCGGCCGGCTTGTGCATTGTGTTCGATCACCAGCGTTCGCCTCCCGCGTTTTCCTGCTTCGATCGCACAGAAAAGACCTGCCGCACCGCCGCCGATGATGATCACATCGTATTTCATTTACGCGAGATAGAACTCTTTAAGAATATTTGCGTGATGCCGCACATGGCCAACCATTATATGTGCGATGGCCCTGACCGAGATGTCATATCCGCTGGCATTTCCCATTCTGAGCCAAGCTGCATCTTCCAGGTTTTCGAACAGTTTGATGTTCGAACTGCGCAGCAGTACGAATTCTTCGACAAGACCGGCAACAGTTCGTTCGTTAAAACGCCCCGTCGGAATATAGACGTCTTGTTCAAAGCCCGACAAAGGCGTTTGATCGCCGCGTGCGATCCGCAATGCCCGATAGGCAAAGATGCGTTCCGCGTCGTTTATATGGCCCACTAGCTCTTTGATCGTCCATTTACCTTCGGCATAGGCGTATGCACCTTTTTCTTCCGTGACCGGACCAGTAAGCTGTTTGATGTCATTAACTTGCGATGTGAGAGCCGCTAAAATATCTTCTTCAGGCACGAGTGCAACATAACCGGCGTGCCATTCGCCGTATTCATTTTTTTCTGGTTTCATATGTTCATATATTATCAGAGAGTTTAAAAATGGCGGAACAGCCTTAAGTTCATTTCTCATTGGCGGGATTGGTTCGTATCAAACCGTATCACTTTGTTTCATTTCAGCCGCTTAATTCAGGTGGATGTAACTGTTGCACGATTTGCATCAAAAGATTTATACCGCATAATCAGATAGAAAATATAAAAAAGCTGCCTCGAAAGTTTGGCAGTGATCAAGGAGAAAAAAATAGATGAAACGAGTTTCTTTCCTGGCAATATTTGCATTTTTGTCGCTATTTATACTGGCCAATTCGGGTGCCGAGGCGGTAAATATTTCATTTGCTGAAAAATTTGCGGCCACAGGCGTGACCGGCGATACGGGGGCCTATACTTTTGACCGTGCGCACAGCTTTATTGGATTTAAGGTAAAACACATGGGCCTCGTCGAAGTGCCGGGGTTTTTCCGTGACTTTACCGGCACGGTAAACTATGACGCCAAAGACGTAACGAGATCGACCGTCGAATTTACGGCGAAAACGACGAGCGTCGATACCGGAGTCGCCCCGCGAGACAAACATTTGCGGACTACCGATTTCTTCGATGTTGAAAAATATCCGGAATTAACATTCAAAAGCACTAAGATAGAAAAGAAAGGGAAAAATTTGCTTGTTACCGGAGATCTTACGATAAAAGGCGTTACCAAGTCGGTCGCGATCCCGTTCCAGATCGCCGGATGGATCGACAACGATCGCGGAATACGTATGGGAATTGCCGCCGAAACAACAGTAAATCGTAAGGATTATGGTGTGAATTACGGAAAAACCCTGCCGGGAGGCATCGCCGAGCTTTCGAATGATGTCAAGATCGTATTACAGATCGAAGCAGGAAAAGCCAAGGCTCCCCCAAAAGCTGAATAAAATAATTTTGACCGGAGCACAATCATTACGTTTGCGCTCCGGTCAAAGAAACTCTAACCAACCATGCTATGATCTGCCAGCTTCCGAAAACGGGATATCGTAGATGGCGTATTCGTTCCAATTTTTATGGTCAAAGTGCCACCATTCGTTTTGATTTACGGTGAATCCCTCGCTTTCCATCAGCTTTCGCAGCATGTCGCGGTTTGAGCGTTCCTTGTCGGTTCCGCCTTTATAGTCCGGCGACGCCCGCTCAGTGAACTCATCGAAGCCGGACGACATCTCGATCTCTTTGCCTGTTTTTAGATCATAAATGCTTAGATCGACCGCACATCCGCGGTTGTGTTTTGAGCCTTTTTCAGGGTCGGCGACGAACTTTCGCTTGTCCTCCGGTGTTACTTCCCAAAACAATTTGGTGATCGTCCACGGGCGATAGCCGTCAAAGATCACTAGCCCCAAACCGAGCTCCTTCAATTTTTTATGAACTTTCAACAGCGCCTTTGCGGCCGGTTTCTGTAGGAAAGCACGGGCTTCGGGGTAAACTTTTTTGCCGACGAAATTATTATCGGTGGCATAACGAATATCGAGTTTGATTGTGTTATCGAGAGTAATTAGTTCGACCAAATGAGCCTCGCGTTTGTTTGTTTCTTTTGGCGGCGCATTTTGGGCAGATGCGACTGAAAAAAGAATAAAACAAAAAAGAACAATGGAAAAGGTGAAACGAAAAATGATAAATGAAGAAACTGCTCCGGCATTTTCAATTTTCCGTTTCACAACTTCCATTGTTAAGGTTTTTCTTCCGGAGCAGGTTTTGTGTCATCATCCAGCACTATAACGTCGGTGCCGTATTTCTGATAATTCTTGAACCTGATGAGGTTGCGGCTCTCAAATTTCTTGTCACCGCTTTGAACGACGCCGCGAAAATCAGAAAGTGTCGGAAGCAAATACTTCTCGCCCGAAATTTCAACAATATCGTAATCAATATATTTTGTGACCGATTTAACGGGAAAATCAGGTGCGATGTCTGTTAATTTATATTCGATACGCAAAACACGGAAAGTATCGCGGTCGATCCAGATCTTTCCTTTTTCACCTGATGGTGAGGATTGCGGATTTGGGCCTTTTAGTCCGACACCGCCGTCCTTGTTGTTCGCGAGAGCGATCTCATAATCATAGACCAAAGCCTTTCGGCCACGCAAAACATCGGTCGTCAGCACGCTAAACTGAGTTTTACTTTCAGCTTTGAAGAGTTTTTGCAGATCTTCGACAAATTCACCGCCTGATGTTGCTCCGTCCAAACCGTTGTAGCTATTGCTTGTTTCTGCATTTACCGGGGCGCCGTTCTTGGCCAGAACTTTATACAGCTCACCTTTTTCAGTGCTGTAACTAACGGCAATTATCAAATTATCGTAAGGCCGCCAATTACCTGTTCCAGCATACGCCTCCGAACGCGTAATAAGCTGTTTGACAACAAAATCTGGCACGTCCGCAACGAATGCGAGCGTGTTTTGACGGGTCTTTTCCAGGACATCGGCGGCTTCTTTCTCGTTTGGCGGTTTTGTCGCTTCGGGGTTTTGGCGGCGGCGTTCGGCTTCGTCCAGGGAACGTTTTAGTTCCTCGTCATTAGCGCTTTTTGAACGCGTCAGCCCGCGGATGCCGTCAGTCACCGTGAAATCAATTCCGCGTTTGCGCAATGCTTCGACGATCTCCGATTTACCGGCCGGATCTTTTTGCAGGCCATAAAGCATTTTGACGTATTCGGCCTGAGTCAATGGCTTTTCCTGGGCGGTTACGAACTGGGACAGGGATAAAACTAAAATTAATAAAAGCGCTTTTGTCATTAGACTAATTGATGCCTGAAACATTGAAATCGTTGGTTCTTTCAGAATTGTCTGCTTGCGGCCATAAGTCAGAGACCGCCTGTGTAAGCGGGTGGTATGACGCTAAATAAAAAGGCGGAAAAGTCAGCAACTCTTCCGCCAGTATTATAACGATCGGAAACAAATTAATTAATTAACCCATTCTTCATCGTAATTTAAGTGCCAATGATGTGTGACCCACTTTTCCGCGGCGCTCATCGCAACTAATTTCCATTTTTTCAAATTTTCCAAAACGGTAAGAGCTGCCAATGGTTTGCTCGGATCTCGCTCCACACGGATAACCTGCGTTGAAACTTCAATGATCGTTTTGTCTTCGTCCAGAATTTTTAAGGTAACAGAAGCTCCGACAGGCGGCAAAACTTCGAGATTCACCAATGTACTGGTTTCTCCCACGTTTTCTGTCATACCGTCGATCAATATCGTTTCTCCGCTTTCCGAATCCACCCAACTGGCCCGAACCGGAAGACTTGCAATTATTCTGTGATGCAGTGGCGTTTTATAAGATGATGTAGCGTAATCTATTTGTGACATATAATTTCCCCCTTATTCGACCTTGTATTCGCGTAGAGGCATAGGTTAGATTCAACCCTCGGCTATAACGCCCGACAAATCTAAACCTTTATTACAAAAAAGTCAAGTTTCCAAAATTTACCGGGGCTCATGGTTTTTTTAATCCTTTGCCCGGACTTTGTTCTATATATTTTCAAGGATGTATGACTTGGAATGGGCCACTGAATTCCTGAAAAAAATAAGCAGGATCATCTTTATTCCAAAAACCTTAAAAACATTTTTTATTAACTTCGATTTAATCTGACGACAATAAAATAGAATGTTTGAATAACCTAAATTTTTTACTATGCTGTTTGGTTCATCCGGTTCGGTGGTTGAAAAGTCGTAACCTGTTAACAAGATGAACAGTAAAGGTTAAAAAAAATCACGTATTCTCCGGAAATTCGTTTTTCAAAATAAGATATTTTAAATTTTTAAGGTTTCGGAACATAATTTGCCTTTATTATTATCGCCCTTACAGTTTTCTTAAAAATTTAAGGTTTAATTTTTTTTCGGTGTGGCCGAAAGCCGGGTAAGGGTGTGTTGATAGAACATTTAAACATGTTACACGAACAATTGATGCTCAGCGAGGTTTGTAAACAAAGAGAGTTTCAAATCCAAAATTCAAAATAAATATCCAAAATTCAAAATTTTCTATCCCAATAATCTATTTTCTAAAAGCATATTTGCTATCAAATTTCTTTAAAATGAGGTCAAAAAAACAAATGACTAAAAATATTTCGATTAAATTCTTTATATTGATCGCCATTAGCATTGTACTCGGCATCGGTTCGGCTTTTGCCCAATCGACCGTTACCGGCGGCATCAGCGGCAGGATCACCGATCCGCAGGGTTCGGTGGTACCGAATGCATCTGTGACTGTTACAAATACCGGTACAAACAGTGTCGTAACAATAACCGCCACCGATGACGGCACCTATCGTGCGTCTAACCTTCAACCGGGAACATACCGTGTTGAAACAACTGTATCAGGCTTTGCTCCGGCAAAGGCCGAGCCGATCATTGTCGAAGTCGGACAATCGACATCAGTCGATATCCCGCTGACACTCGGCACCGCAACTGCTGAAGTTGAAGTAACTGCGGAAGCTCCGGTCATCAACACCAACGATAACTCAAACACGACTAGTATTAATCAAACATCGATCAACGAACTCCCAATTAACGGAAGACGAGCTTCGAACTTCGCTTTGCTTGCACCTTCGACTGTGCCGGATGGAACATTCGGATTGATTAGTTTCAGAGGTATTTCAGGGTTGCTGAATAACAGTACTGTTGATGGCGGTGACAACAATCAGGCTTTCTTTTCTGAAGAACGCGGACGTACACGTATCAACTATGTGATCAGCCAATCTGCAGTTCGCGAGTTTCAGATCAACGGTTCAAATTACTCGGCGGAATACGGAAGGGCAGCAGGTGGTGTGGTCAACACAGTTACGAAAAGCGGAACTAACGGATTCCACGGTGATTTGTTTTATTACAACCGCAACAACCGCAACGGAGCCCGTAACCCGCGCGCATTTCAGTCGATCTTCGCAAATGGTGTATCGACTACTGTTGCTGCTAAACCGATCGATCTTCGCCAACAATTTGGTGGAACTATCGGAGGCCCGATTGTTAAAGACAGATTATTTTTCTTCTTTAGCTACGACCAACAAAAACGTAATTTCCCAGGTCTTGGAACTTTTACACGGGGAGATTACCTAACTACTGCCGACACTCAATGTTTAACGGCAACCCGAGGTACCGTTATTGTTCGAAATCCTCCTACGGTGCCAAACTGTACTGGAAAAGGATTTTCTTTAACTCAAGTCAACGACACCCTTTCATTTATAAACTCTCTTACTGGCGAAACACCACGAAAAGGCGACCAAAAGCTTTTTTTGCCTAAGATTGATTGGAAAATAAACGACAATAATTCTCTAAGTGCTACATATAATCGGCTACGTTGGGATTCCCCAAACGGAGTTCAAACTCAGGCAGTTAATCAAAGAGGACGCTCAAGTTTTGGTAATGATTTTGTTGACGTGGATTCATTAAATATTCGATTACAGTCGATAATTTCGCCTCGCTTTTTGAACGAAGCCCGTTTCCAATACGGACGCGACAATGAATCCCAAATCAGCACACCGCCGCTTCCTGGTGAACCTGCAACAGCGTTGACGGCTCAAGGCATCCGTTCTCCGAGTGTCTTTTTAACCAATGCACTTGAATTTGGAACGCCAACCTTTTTGGAACGTCCTTCATTTCCCGATGAGACTCGATACCAGTATGCTGATACGGTAACATACACAACGGGACGTCATACCTTCAAATTCGGCGGTGATATCAATCGTGTGACGGACGATATTCAAAATCTGCGGTTCGAAGCCGGTTCTTACTCATATAACAATATTAATGATTTCATTGTAGATTATGTGAATTTTAGAACTCCTGTTACAGGGGCCACGCTCTGCGAAACCAGTTCACGAGCTGCTGGGCGTTGTTATACAAGTAATTATCAACAAGGCATTGGTTCACCTGGCATCAAGTTGACTACTTATGACTATAATTTCTTTGCACAAGACGACTTTCGAATTACGCCACGGTTGACAGTAAATTTAGGCTTGCGTTGGGAATACATAAAATTACCGAAGCCGACTTTGACTAACACAAACACAACTGGAGCTTTGACAGCCTCAAATATAATCCCGAATGACGGTAGGACGATTGGCGAGGCTACCTCTACATTAGCTAATGACAAGAACAATTTCGGCCCGCGTATCGGCGTAGCTTACGACATCTTTGGTGATGGTAAGACGAGCATTCGCGGCGGCTACGGCATATATTACGGCCGTATTCAGAATTCTACGATTTACAATGCACTTGTAAATACAGGTAATCCGGGGGGACAGTCGCAGGTGATGATTGCGGCTACAACGATCACGAACTGTACCCCGCTTGTCCCGACGGCAACAACACCTTGCGCTCCAGTGTTCCCAAATGTTTATGCTGCATCGGCTATTCCGTTTGGTGCGGGAGCGATTCAGTTCTTTTCACGTAATTTTCAAGCTCCTTTGATCAACCAATACGATGTTATTCTCGAACATCAGATTTCGAAGAATACTGTTATATCGGTTTCATATATAGGCAGCTTGGGTCGTAATTTACCTACGTTTTTTGACTTGAACTACCAACGCTCCACCACTGCTCCATCAACTAACTATACAGTTGTAGGAGGACCTTTTGGGGGACAGGCATTTTCGTTACCAAATTACTCTCGCGTTGTGTTGAATCCGGGCAGTACGACCGCGGGGCCAAATCTTACACAGATTCGCAGTACCGTCAAATCGGAGTACAACGCTTTTGTCCTCCAGGCAAATAGACGATTTACTGACGGATTGCAGTTCCAGGCTAGCTATACATTGGCGAAATCCACGGATACTAACCAGAATTCGGCAACGTTTACACAGAACAATAGCCCGTATGATATTTTTGACGGTAGTTACGATGCCGGACCGAGTAATTTTGATATACGTCACAAGTTCGTCGTAAGTGCTGTATATGCCCCAACATTTTACAAGGGAAGTACAAAATCGTTAGTAAATTACTTGGTAAACGGTTGGTCGATTGCTCCAATTTTTGCTTACTACTCGGGTCGTCCGTTCGATGGAACGGTATCGGGTACAAGCTTGAACAACACATTTGGAGACAATCGTTTTCCGCTAAATCCACGTAATGCTTACAGACTGCCAAGCCTCTCGAATTTGGATTTGAGATTATCAAAGCGATTTAATTTCAGCGAAAGATACAGACTTGAATTTCTTGCAGAAGCCTTTAATCTGGCTAACCGCACTCAGGTTTTTGGTGAAAACAGTACACTCTACGCAAGAAGCGGGAATGTTTTGACCTATAATGGCTCATTCGGTGATGTCACGACGACGGACAGTACGTTGTATCGTGAACGGCAGATCCAATTCTCGACACGTTTTCAATTTTAGTTTTTCTCTCACGGGAAAAACCTCCAAGGCACGTTTCTTCGGAAGCGTGCCTTTTTTTATTTTGCTGAGGCGTGTAATCTTTGGAATGTGCGAATACTGCAAATTTCATCTGCAAAGACATTTGGCGGGGGCGAGCGGCATTTTGTCGATCTGTGCCGGGGGCTGCAGTCGCGCGGGCATTCAGTTTTTGCGGCGATAAGGCCGACGAATGAATGGCAATCGCGGCTGGATTTTCTGCCCGTTGGAAACATTCTGCATGTTTCTATCCGCAATTCAATCGGTATTTTTAGTGCAAATAAAATGGCGGGTTTCATCCGCGACAATCAGATCGATATCGTTCACGCCCATGTTGCGAGGGACTACATTCCGGCAAGCATCGCATGTATGCTGGCGAAAAATACCAAGTTTATTTTAACCAGGCATGTGCTGTTTCCGCTTAAGCCATTTAACAGATTTGCCTTAAAGAATTTATCCAAAGCCATCGCGGTTTCGTCAGGTGTCGAGACATCGCTGCTGAAAGTTTTCGCACGCCCGAAGATCGAGGTGATACAGAACGGTATAGATATTGAAAATTGGTCAAATGCGGACCACGCAAAATTAAGAGAAGAATTCCGGTTTCTGCACAGCATTCCGTTCGATGCTCCGCTAATCGGCACAGTCGGCGAACTTATTCCGCTTAAGGGCCAAAGGGATTTTGTGCTTGCGGCGAACGAAATAGCCAAGAAATTTCCTGAGGCCCATTTTGTGGTGGTCGGAAAGGACAACACGATCGATAAAAAATTCCGGCGGGAATTAAAACGGCTGGTCAAGGTTTTCAGGTTAGACGAACGTTTCCTATGGCTCGATTGGGTAGATGATACCGCCGAACTTCTTGCGGCTTTGGATGTTTTCGTTTCGGCGTCGCACTCCGAGAGTTTCGGGTTGGCGATACTTGAGGCGATGGCGACGGGAACCGCGGTCATTGCAACAGAAACCGAAGGAGCCAAGGAACTGCTGCCCGAGACAGAAATGCTGGTCTCGATAAAAGACCCCGTAAAGCTTGCCGAGGCTACTTGTCTATTGCTCGAAGATAAGAAAATGCGCGCTGAATTTATTGCTACGGCGCAAAATTGTGCTTCAGAGAAATTTTCATTGCGGCGGATGGTGGATCAGACCGAAATGCTTTATAAAGACGTCCTGGAAAGATAATTATGGCAGCTCAGCTTATTTCAAAATAAATTTCAAAGCTGTTTCGAGTTGGGCATCCCGGCCCGCCAGCAGGGCAACGCGGGTTTGCTCTACTTCAATATCGGGAATGACGCCACGGCCTTCGATGAGGATATTTTTGGGCGAGCGATAATCGGAGATCACATATTGGAACAACGCACCGGTCGGCAGTTTTTCGAATACGGACGGCAAAACAGCACCAGCAGATGTTGTGCCGATGATAGCAGCCCGGCCCATTTCCTGTAAGCCGGCCATGAAAACCTCACTTGTCGATGCCGAACCGTGGTCGGTTAAAATTACGACCTTACCCAAAAACGGATCGCTTTGGGGATAGACAATAAATTCATTGGCTCCGTCGCGTGACCGCATCTTGCCGAGCGTAGACTGTTTATCGGTCATCAAACCAGCGACACCGGACGCCATACCGCCGAGGCCGCCGGGATTTCCCCGGATATCAATAATTATGCCTTTCGTATTATGAAATTCGCGGATCGCTGCACGGATCTTTGGCATTTGCGGTATCACCCAAATATTAAAGCGGATATACCCGATATTGCCGTCAAGTATTTTTGATTCAAAAATAACTTCCTGTGGCGGAAAATTTCCAAGTGCCGCGGACATCTGACCGCTGAAAACCTGCCTCATTAGATCGAATTTTTGCGGTTGATCGTTGCCGTCTAAAAGTTCGATCTTGACTGTCGTGTCCGCCTTGCCGTTAATGATCGCCTCGATCGTCCGTTCAAAATAAACCTTTCGAATGCCGTCGGTTATCGTCCGGGCGGCGAGCGATTCAGTAAGCGGTTTGGTCAATTCGTCTATAGTTTTGCCGTCTATTTTGCTAACTATGTAACCGGCCTTGATGCCGGCTTTGGCGGCGGGCGATCCGGGCTCTACACGCTCGATCACCGGCAGGCCGTTGAGCATCTTGATATCGATGCCAGAAACTCCGTGGCTTGTTTGGGCAGCAGCGATATCGGCGGCAGCGGGCAGAATGCCGAAATGCGAGAGCTTCAGTTCGCCTAGCATCTGCCGCAATATATCGTGAAATTCTATGTCGGATTTAGCGGACATTGCCTTTGGTTCATAAATTTCACGGACCTTTTTCCAGTCCACGCCGCCGAAGGTCGGATCGTAATGCCGTTCGTTGACCGTATTCCAGACCTTATTGAAAGATTCGAGCCGAACTTCGCGCGAAAAACCAACGGGCGAAGCAACGACAGCAACTGTTTGGGCGTGTATATGAAAGGCGGAGAAGAGGATGAAGGCAAAAGTAATGATATATTTCATAATTTTTCGACAGTTCAATATATATGACGAAACCGCATTTCTTGTGTTTCAATTTTGCCGTTAATTTAACTTAGGTTTAAGATTATCAAGTTATTAGATTCGTTTTCTACAATACAACATATTTAATTCTTAAAAATGAAATTTTACAAAGATATATTAGGACGGATAGGCAATACGCCGCTTGTTAGAATAAATAATATTACAAGGCAGCATAAGATCAAGGCACAGGTTTTCGCAAAAATGGAAAGCCTCAACCCGGGCTATTCGGTGAAGGACCGCATAGGTATCTCGATGATCGATTGGGCGGAGAGAGAAGGTGTTTTGAAAAAAGGCGGGACAATAATCGAGGCGACCTCGGGCAACACCGGGATCGGGCTTGCTCTTGTTGCCGCGGTTCGCGGCTATCGCTGTATCTTTGTTTTGACGGAAAAGGCCTCGGTCGAAAAGGTAAGGTACCTGAAAGGATTGGGAGCGGATATCGTTATCTGCCCGGCGGCGGCAAAGCCCGGGACGCCTGACCATTACGTGGCCACAGCAAGGCGTATTTCGGAAGAGACGCCGAATTCTTTTTATCCCGACCAATACAATCATCCCGAGAATCCGGCGGCCCATTACCGCACGACCGGGCCAGAGATATGGGAGGCGACCGAGGGTAAGATCACGCACTTCGTCTCGAGCATCGGCACCGGCGGTACGATCAGCGGCACGAGCCGTTATTTGAAGGAAATGAATCCGAATATAAAGATCATTGGGGCCGACCCGTACGGGTCGATCTTTAAAACCTATAAGGAATCCGGCCACGTGCCGGAAGCGACGCCTTATCTGGTCGAAGGCATCGGCCAGAACTTACCGGTCGGCAACGCCAATCTGAATATAATTGACGAGATCATCAATATTACGGACCGTGATTCGTTTGATTATGCGCGGCAGTTGTCGCGGCGTGAGGGAATATTTTGCGGTGGCTCGACCGGAACGATCTTTGCCGCCGCTTTGAAAGTTGCTAAAGATCTGGATGAAAGCGGCGTGGTTGTTTTCATTGTGTGCGATACTGGCGAGCACTATCTCAGCAAATTTCATTCGGACGAATGGATGAAGGAAAAACTGCTGCTCGAACCGCAGCGTATAACCGCCGGCTTGATCGCTGAAACGAAGAACTCCGGCTCGCCAACCGAGCTTATATTTGTAACGCCGGATGAAGCTGTCAGCGCGGCCATCGCCAAAATGAACGAAAGCGGCGTGACGCAAATACCGGTGTTAGAAGATAATCGCTCGGTCGGCAGCTTGCGCGAAAGCCGTATTTTGGCGAAACTCATCGAGAACCGCGATCTGTTGAATTCGACGGTTGGCGATGTGATGGACGAAAGCTTTCCTATTTTAGAGGTGGACACGAATTTTGCCGAGATAAAAGTGCAATTGCAAAAGCATCCGGCAGTTCTGATCGAGGACTTCAAGCGGATCACGGGCATTATTACCCGCTCGGATGTGCTCGATCTTCATAAATGAGATGATATCCAATATAATTAAGGAGTGGAAAATGCTATGAGTGAAGAACAATCTGGCAAACAGGAAGCGGTACCCGAAACGGAATCCGGTGAAGAACATGTAACACCGCCGCAGCCGCCACAAGCTCCGGCCCAATGGTCAATGCCCGAACCCGTATTTCAGCAAACCAGCGGTATCCTGCCGCAGGGCTTTCTGAAACAGATCGAAGAAGCCGCTGCCGCTTCTGCTGCCCAATCGGCTGATGTGCTTGAGATCCCTGCTATTCCTACTGCCTTTCCCGAACAGCAAAATGCTGAACCGGTTCTTGAAATGGCAGCGGTCCAGACGGCCCCGATCTTAGATATCGAACCTCAGCCTGACCTGTCGGAACAGATAGTCGATCAAGTACCGGTCATTACCGCAGTTGCGCCCGTAAAGGCAAAATCGAACAGCCTCCGTATTGTGCTGGGCGTTCTGCTTGCTTTTGGAATGTTGATTCTTCTAGCTATTTTTTTGGCATTCGTATATTTCTATTTCATCGCCAAGCCGGGTGAAGTCAATAATTTTTGACGGCAAAATCCTTGCAGCGGATGCGTCATATTTGACTGGGGAGCAGGCATTTTGCCTGCAACGGCGTAGTTGGCTTAGCCGGCCGGATATTCGTGTCGAAGCAAAGCTCATTGCAGGCTAGCTGTCTGTGTTCCAGTCAGAAAATAATGCCGGAAGTCAGATTAAAATTTAATGGCAGCGAATTAGTTTTAGGGACGGGTTTAACAACGATCGGGCGCACGTCCGACAATATTGTGTCCTTTCCCGAGGATGCAAATGTCTCGCGATATCACGCGGAGATCGAAAAACGCGGCGATGAATACTGTCTGATCGATATGGGCAGTAGTAATGGCACGACGCTTAATGGGCAAAAAGTAACCAATGAATCCTATCTGAAAGACGGCGATCTGATCGTTCTCGGCGGCACAAGTCAAATAAATTTTGAAACCGTGAAGGAAAAGGCCGGGACCGAAGCACCGGCCGAAGATGTGTCTGAAAGTTTGCCGGAGGGGGACTTGCCGCCGGTTCCGGCTGGGGTATCCGAACTTTTGCCTGTTGCCCAGCGGCCGGTCGCCGCCGGTTCGCATACGATGCTGATGGTCGCCGGCGGAGCATGCGTTTTGGCGGTCGTATTTATCGTCGTTGCCGGTGCGGTGTATTACGCCAGCGGTTCGTCATGTAATGCAAAGGCGGTTATCACAAAACCCGAACCCGGCGACACGATCATTACTGCAACCGAGATCGAAGTAGATGTGACGGATGCTGCGTGTGTTGCAAAAGCGATATTTACTATCGATGGTGCAGAATTCGCAACGACCGGCGAAACTCCGTTCACCGCGACGATTGACCCGAAGGAATTCCCCGATCTTTCGGACGGCTTCGACCATAACTTGGAAATTACATTGATCGACGACAGCGGGAACAAATTGCCGCAGGCCGGCCCGGTGATGCTCGCTTTTGAAACGCGAGAGATCAAAAAGCCCGATCAAACGCCCGAGATCGTACAAGATAATAAACAAAAACCGGCCGGGCCGAAAGGCAAAGAAGTTTCGCTGATCGAGGTCCAGGAGATGTCGAAACAGCTTGTTAAGGAATTAAACGGTACGGGAAGTTTTGCTTATAATGTTTCGAACAAGCAGTTTTTACAGGAAGTTCAGAAAAAGACAGCCGAATATGCACAGGAAGGTTATTTCGAACGTGCAGCAAAATACCGCGATGCGATAAATATTGCTTATGTCCGCGAGCAAAATCTGAGTGCGCCACTTGGTTACATGCTTGCAATGAGCCGCAGTAAATTTAATGCCGATAAACAGGGCGACGACGAAGGATTGTGGAAAATGTCAATGGCTTTTGTGACACAAAATGCATATAACGGGCCATGCGGCGGCGAAACGCTGTCCGATCCGTCGCAAAATTGTGCGGCAAAGGCGTCCGCCCTTTATATGAAAGCGATTGTTTTTGGGGTTTTTGGCGGTGATGTTATATACAGCGCGGCAGCTTTCGGCAAAACTCCGCGGGACGCGGGTGTGTGGAAGGCAAATTTGCCGGCTAATCGCTCCGACGTGTGGAATTCGATAAAAACGGCCCCGGAAAAGGAACAGCTTATCCGCTTTTTCGCTGCCGGGATCGTCGCTGAAAATCCTCAAAAATTCGGGCTGAAAAAGGACAGGCCGCTTGCGGAATTGTACCGCCTGGCGATGTGAGAGGAAATGGTCAAAAATACATAATTCAACATCTTCATTGTCCACTTTCCAAGTATTTTTGCGGTAAAATAAATTCAGATGTTAGAGATCACGCTCACATATCCGACGCCTGAAGGTTCGCAGGAGATCCGAATCGAAGGCGAAAAAATGTCGTTTGGGCGAGGCAGCGATGTCGAACACCGTTTTGCAGATGACGGCCTTTCACGTCTGCACGCCACGATATATCGTGACGCCGACCGCGTTTGGGTCGTAGATGAAAATTCATCGAACGGAACTTTTGTAAACGGTCAAAAGGTTGCCGGAGCCGGAACACCTTTGCGAAACGGCGATGTCGTTAAGATCGGCCATGGTACAAATCTGACGGTGCGAATGGCCGAGAAGGCTGAGGTCGTTGCCGCACCAATAACATCGGCCGCTCCGTCGAATGTTATTTCGACCTCGCCGCCATCGCCGATGAATTTTGTGCCGATAGCTCTTATCGCTTTCGCGATCCTGATCGTTAGTATTTCGGTGGTGTTCATCGGCTTTCAGGTACTGGGCAAAGATAAGGTTGAGATCGTTCAAGATCCAGATGAATTTGACACACCAAAGGAAAAACCCATAAAAGAGCCGAAAGCTTCGCCGACCTCTAAGTCTGAAAACTCAAAATCTACGGAAACCCTTCCCGACAATACAGTAATTATAGAATCAACCGTACCAGGCAACGGGAAACCGGCGTTTCGAATTCCGCCGGGTAAGACCTATCTCGATCTTTCGGACGCCGAACGAAGGCAATACCTCAGCGACCGTGTGATGAGTGTCGCTCAGGTCATCGGCAACCAAAGCAGTCAGGAAATACCGGCCGCGGCGCTAGATAAGATCAAGGGCTTTGCGGATGGTTACGCCAAACGTATCAGCGTAAAACCGCTTGGCGGGTGCAGATTTGGTGATAATTTGCAGGTTACTTATGAACGAGCAAGCAAGAATGCACCGTTCATAGTTCGGGCATTTAATGAGAAAGCGACCGATCCGCGTATCGGCCTCTACCTGGCAATGATCGAATCGGAACATTGCGTTTGCCTGCAAAGCCCGACCGGCCCGCTAGGGATGTTTCAATTCACATTTGCGACCGCGAAACTGCATTTTACGCCGAGCGAAGGTGTGGTTAAAGGAGCATCGGTATCAAACCCGGACGACCGGTGCAAGCCCGAACCGGCGGCAAGGGCGGCGGCTTCATATATGAAGGCATTGACCGGACGATACGGCACCGGACCGTCGAGTGTTCCATTGGCGATCGGCAGCTACAATAGCGGCGAAGGCGGCCTGAGCTCGAATCTGACAAAAGCTCTAGAATCGAATTCCGGATTGCCGAGAGATTTTTGGACGCTCATCGCAAACGGCGAAATGCTGTCAAAGCAGTTTCAGGCTGAAAATTTTAAATACGTTCCAAAGTTTTTCGCGGCGGCAATAATTGGAGAGAATCCTCAGGACTTTGGGCTGAAACTGCAGCCACTATCAACCTACTCGAACTGATTCAACATTTTCTATGACCGAATGTCGGCTGAAATATAAAGATGAAAACGGTGAAGAAAAACATGTTGCCGTAAACGCCGGCATATTTACCATCGGCCGTCATTCGTCAAGCAGCCTTGCTATTGCCGACAATAGGCTTTCGCGTGAGCATGTCCGGATCGAGCGTGACGGCGGTGATTTTGTGGTTTCTGATCCGGGGTCGAGCAACGGCACGACGCTTAATGGAAGAGATCTTTTCGACGCTGCCGTATTAAAAAATGGCGATAATTTGAATTTGGGCGGCGTGGAAATAATGGTCGAGATAGCTTCGGGGTATGCCGCTGTAGAAGATCTGCCGGTGCCGCCAAGTCCGGAACCTCCGATCTTGGATACTGGTTTTGCTCCGTCAATGCCTGTAACTCCGTCTGTGGAAAACAGTTCGATCCCGATGAGTTTTTTTATAATTGCACCTATTCTCGGCATTATCGTCCTTGTGCTGGTTGGTGGAATTATATTTTTATTCAGCAGTACCAAAAACGACCCCGATCCAGCGGACGGCGATGACATTGTTTATTCAAAAAGCGACGACGACATAGATAAACCGGAAAAAAAGGTCAAAAACACCTCGACCATTAAGTCGCAGGAAACAACCGAACCGGGTAGTCCTTCTAATTCAGGAACAGCCGGAACAACGGGCCAGCCTGCGCAATCTCCGCAGAATCTGACCGATGCGGGAAAAGTGGAACAAAGCGGAGCGACATTTTTACGCAAAATAGCGCAAAACGATCCGCGGGCTTTTTTGACCGGAGAACAGGCGCAGCGCGTCAACGCAAAAGTTAAGAATCTTAGCAAATCCACTTTGGCTGACAATATAAATGCCGCCCGAAAAAATTCCGCACAGATCAGCACACTGGCGGCGTCAAAAAATCTCAAGCCGCAATTTCTGGCCGTTGCTGCAATAACAAAACTTGGAAGCTCCCGCGGCGACATAATGCAGGCGGCGCAGGGCATAGCCGATGTCTATGACAAACTTGGCACGCAGATCGGCAGCGAATTTGCGGACGAAACATTGCTTATGGTTGCCGCTTATGATCAAGGCGCGGCAGGTGATTTTATGAAACTGCGTAATATGCTGCAGGACCTGGCTAATAAATCACCGGAAAGCGCACGGGCGATCCGCACGATCTGGTTTCTGGAAAAAAACGGCAAAATTACTTCGGCGGAGTTCGATTATGCTCTTAATTTTCTTGCAATAGGTACAATCACGCAAAATCCGAAGGACTTCGGCGTCAATGTAGAGGCACTTAATTTGTAAGGAAATGTCGGCAGTCAATTGACGAATTCTCGAATCGCACGATTCCTGATTACGGGCAACATTATAGTTGCGGGCAAGCCAGCTCGTAAACGAAAAAGAAATAATAATTTTTCCAAAACCCAAAGTTTGCAATCTGGTGTTTACTAATTTCCCAACTCGTTTTACTATTTACGTCAAAACCGTTTATGAGCAAATATCGCAAAATCGTCTGGAACGAAGGGATGCTTCTGACCCCGCATCACTTTCAGCAATCGGATAACTATCACGAGGAGCTTTTGAATTCACGCATGCAATCCGTGATGCAGTACGATTACGGCGTTTTGAACCTGGAAGTGAATAGCGAGGCGATCGCGAATGGTAATTTTCAGATATCGAATTGCCGTGCAGTTTTATCGGATGGCCTAATGATAAACGTTCCCGATGCGGAAGCCGTGCCGGATATGCGCCCGGTAGGAAACCATTTTAAGGTCGAGGCCGATAAGCTCGGCGTCCATCTTGCGATCCCGGCGAAAAAAGCGGGTGAGGCCAATATTCAGGCAAGCGGTGCCGCGACCGGCAACGGGAATTTAAGATTTTTGCAAGAAGGGTCCTTGGTAAAAGATGAAACTACCGGCTCGAACGAACAGCCGATGGCATATGCCAAAAGCAATTTGCGAATAATTTTTGATGATGAACTGCGTGACGGTTTTACTTCCATAAAAATAGCTGAGCTGCAGCGGACACCGACCGGCCAATTAAAAATTTCCGACGATTTTATTCCACCGATACTTAAGATCACAGCTTCGATGTGGGTCACAAACATGTTGCGGCAAGTGGTCGAAATACTTATCACGAAAAGCGGAAGCTTAGGCGAACAGCGTCGGCACAGCAATGCGTCGCTCGCCGATTTTACGACATCCGAAGTTGCGGTTTTCTGGCTTTTGAATACGATAAATGCTTCTATTCCGGCGATGGCTCATTATTTTCGCTCGCCGCTTATCCATCCTGAAAAGCTTTACCTCGAAATGGCTGCGCTGGTCGGAAAGTTAATGACATTTTCAATCGAAATGCATCCGAAAGACATTGTTAAATACGACCACGACGATCTATATTTCACATTCAGCACACTTTCGGCCCAGCTACGGGAACTGCTTGAAACTGTTATCCCGAGCCGCTGTGTTCCGATCCCGCTTGAAAAGACACGGGATACGCTGTATGTAGGACGTATCGATGACGAGCGATTGTTGAAAGAGGCAAGTTTTTATCTGGCTGTTCGTGCTCAGCTGCCGGAAGCAAAACTTATAGAAGGTGTCCCGAGGGTCGTCAAGGTCGCCTCACGGGATGTCATTGATTCGGTTATCGGCTCGGCGCTTCCGGGTGTGGTGCTGACGCTGGCGAGCCCGCCGCCCGCACCGATCCCGGCCCGTGTTGGCTTTAAATATTTTCACCTTGACAGCATCGGCCCGTATTGGAACGGTATAGCCGGCTCAAAGGTGATCTCGGTTTATGTGCCGAACGATATACCAGATGAAAAATTGGAATTGTATGCTGTCAAACCTTGATCGAGATAAATGTGATGAAAATTTTACTCGCCATTTTAGTCATATCATTTGCCGCTGAGATTCATGCTCAGGACAAATGGGCAATGGCTGATAAGAATATTGTTAGAATCGCTCCAAACAGTTTCACACAATTGCCGAAATCAATTATTAATGACCTGGAGAAGCGCCATTGCACGATACCTCAATCCTATATTCAAAATTCAAAGCACAATGTCATAAGCGGCGAATTCAAAAGAAAAGGGCAGAAAGATTGGGCGATTCTTTGTTCTAAAAACAGAGCATCATCGATTTTAATTTATTGGAATGGCTCAAGTAGTAATGTTTCCAGCATTGCATCATCTAAAGACGAAGGACATCTGCAAACTATTGGTGACGACAAAATTGGATTTTCAAGAGTGATCGATGTTGTGGGAGCTGATTATATTATTGATCATTACAAAGCCTATGGCGGAACAAGGCCGCCGAAGATCACTCACAACGGAATAAACGATGCATTTGCCGAGACGGCTTCCGTTGTTTTATATCTTCATAGAGGTAAATGGCTCGAACTTCAAGGAGCGGACTAATGAGTGAATCTGCAGCAAAAAACGATCTTATCACATTTGCGGGCCCGGTTTTTGATCTTGTTTTGCGGGTGAAATCAGGAATTGTCGAGCCTTCGAACGAGCTGCGTCCGAAGATCGCAGGCATGCTTGATGACTTTGAAAAACGTGCTGAGCGTTACCGTTTTAACAGCAAGATCGTTCAGGTATCCAAATTTGCTTTGGCTGCATTTGTTGACGAGACCGTTCTCACCAATAATTTTACGACGCGGAACGAGTGGGAAAAGAATCCGCTCCAGCTTGAATATTTCGGCGAACAATTAGCCGGTAACAAATTCTTTGACAAGCTTGAGGCAATGCTCAAACAGATCGACGTTACCGCCGATGCTATTGAGATCTATTATTTTTGCATGCTGCTTGGCTTTAAGGGCAGATACGCGGTTTATGAGCAAGAAAAACTTATGGCGACGATGCAGGACACCGCAAATGCGCTCGTAAAAGCAGGGAAGATAAGAGCGGTCGATCTATCGCCGAATTGGCTGGTGAACGACCAGCCGGTGCCGCCAAAAAAACGCGGGATGCCTATTTGGGCAAAGATCGGGGCCGTCAGCGGTCTGGGACTAGCTTTTGTCGTCTATTTGATCATGTTCCTGATGTCGTCTAAATTCTTGCAGGATACGGTTGATAAATTGCAGTTTTAACCTGCGTTGGCATTAGCTCGCTTTTCGCAGAAAGCGGCTTTAACGAAATGCCACACGCCCGGTTCCCGGTTAATAAAAATGGGCTTTCAAATTAATCAATTAAAAATGGCTCTCGGCCTGGGCGGGATGTTGTCGTTTTACGGCGTCGTTCCGATGCTCATTTGGTTTGTTCCGGCAACCAGTTTCGGCTCAACACAAAGGATAATAATTATTGTCCTGATCCTTCTGACATTGCCGTTTGCATTGATCGGGATGTTTTTAGTCTCACGCCGGGCCAAGAAAAAGGCTAAAAAGGACGCGGAAGCAGCGGCAGCACCAGCCGCTCCAGGTGAGGCTTCGGAAACGGCACCAACTGATCAGCCACAGAAATTGACCGCTCCTTCAGGCAACTATGACCTCAATGGAGGTGCGGAAGAAGCGGTCCAATTTTTAAAGAACTCCAATTTAGGCGGCGGTAAAGACGCGGTTTACACCCTGCCGTGGTATATCGTCGCCGGTGCTCCGAAATCGGGAAAAAGCTCCCTGGTGTTGAGCTCCAACCTGAATTTCCAAACGCTTCCGAGCCAGCGTCAATCCGAACAGAAATTTATCCGCCCGACGGGAAATATCGATTGGCGAATAACGAGCGACGCTGTTTTTGTTGATACAGCCGGAAGATATCAAACGGAAGGCATTGACGCCGACGAATGGTCGTCAATGCTTGAGATGATAAAGAAGTATCGTTCGAGTAGGCCGCTTGACGGTTTTATACTTGCGGTTAACGCGGAACAGATAATGAAATCTGACGAGCGCCAGCTGGAAGAACTAGGCAAGGTGCTACGCGCCCGCCTGGACGAAACGATGCAGCGGTTAAAAGTGCGTTTTCCTGTATATGTTGTCTTTACCCATTCCGATTCGATCGAAGGTTTTCGCGATTCTTTTTCAAGTTCGAAAAATGAAGACAAATCCTTTGTTTGGGGAGCAACGATCCCGATAGAAAAAAGCGAAAACGCTCAGGCTCTTTTCGATGGCGAATATGAGATCTTGCACAATTCGCTGATGAAACGCCGCTTGGCTCGCCTTTCCGCCCCATTTCCGCCGGTGCGGCAGCTTCGCATTTTTAATTTTCCACTTCATTTTGGTTCCGCCCGGCGTAAATTCGGAACCTTTATCAATTCACTTTTTAGACCCAACCCGTTCAGCGAAAACCCATTTTTGCGGGGATTTTATTTTACCGCTTCTCCGGTCGCCAAGGCCGCGGGAAGTTCTCCGCCGCAAGTTGGGAGCCCTTATTTTACCGAGCGGTTTTTTCGCGATGTCGTTTTACGTGATAAAGACATGGTGAAAACCTTCGTGGCCCAAAGACAAAA
Source organism: Pyrinomonadaceae bacterium (assembly GCA_043740295.1). Classification (GTDB taxonomy): domain Bacteria; phylum Acidobacteriota; class Blastocatellia; order Pyrinomonadales; family Pyrinomonadaceae; genus OLB17. The sequence continues at coordinate 56,850 of JAYUCO010000002.1, forward strand.
AGCCCCGATATTAGGATGGTTTATGACTCTGCTCGGGGCATTGCTTGTCATGTTCCTGTTGGTGATGACCGCAGTTTCCCTGATATCGAACCGGCAAATGCTTCAGGATGCAGAGGTGCGTGGTGAAAAGGTCTTGACCATCGTCAAAGCTGATGCCGGTAAGAATACGCTGGAAAAGAAGGAAGATGAGGCCCGTCGAGAGATAAACGCCACCGAAGACCTCCGTGAGCTGTTAGCCAGACTTGATGATTATGAAAGAAACGGCCCGCCGATCTATATGCGTTTCGGCATGTATTCGGGAAATCAGCTATACAAAAAGAACCTGCTTCCGATGTACCTGTCTGTTGTGGAGCAAAGGTTCAAAGCCCCGACTGTAAAAAAGGTCGAAGCCGAATTAAGAAAGTTTGCCGCGAGCCAGCCGGTCGCAAATCCGGCGCAGCCGACCGAAGAGGAAGAGAAAACGCTTGGCAAATATTACGATCTGCTTAAGGCCTACCTGATGCTTTCAGGTGATTACAAACAAAAAGCCGAGCCCGGACATATTGCGGCAGCACTCAAGGATTATTGGGGTGCGGAATCCAAAATACCCGCTGATATGAAACTGACCGCACAACAGCAGCTTGATTTTTGGGCAAAGCAGGTTGACCGAGACGATGCTGATGTTAGATTTCCGCGCATCAGCCTTGACGGTAAATTAGTCGACGACACGCGGCGCAAATTACAGGCATTTCCCGCCCCATATAGATACCTGAGCCGAAAGGTCACCGAAATTTCTAAAGAGATCGACGATAAGGTCGGAACCACGACCACCGAATCAATTTTGACCCGAAACGGCGCCGATACAAGCTTTCTATCTGGTTCATACAGTGTGCCGAGTGCCTATACCCGGCCTGGGTATGAGCTGATGAAAGTAGCGATCGCCGAAGCAAATGAGAAATTGAGTGAAGACGATTGGGTGATGGGCGAGCTTGGCAAAAAGCAGATCGCTCAAACGACGGACGCAAGCAAGATCGAAGACCGCTATTTCCGCGATTATGCGGATAATTGGCGAAATTTCGTCAAGGCCGTCCACGTCAAGCCTTATAAAAACAAGACAGAGGCGACGAATGCTCTCCAGGCATTTTCTTCGGCAAACTCGCCAATGAAGATACTCGTCCGCGAGATCGCAAGGAACACAAATCTTTCAGCCAAACTCGAGGTCGAAGGCTGGTGGGACTGGATAAAGAGTTTTTTCAGCAAGGGAAAAGACACTGAAACCGGCGGAACACAGCCGGAAAAAGAATTTCGGCCGCTTTTCACATTTATCGGTACGAAAGAACAAGCTGAAAATGCGCCGGTCGAACGTTATCAGAACGAGATCGGAAAAATGTTCAAGGATTTCAACGGACTTTCGGAAGACAAGATAAAGAGCATTGCCCTTGAGATGCAGAAAGACGAGGACCCGATCAAAATACGGGCGCGCGAAACAGCTATCACTAATCTGCTTCAGAGTTTTAAGGAATCATCATCATCACAAGAACTGGCCACACTTTTACAGGAGCCGCTAGGAAATCTTAGGACCCTTCTAGGGGCCGGAGCGAAAGATCAGATTGCCAAGGCCTGGACTGACCAGATACTCCCGGCCGCTAAAGAGATCGAAAAAGGCTATCCGTTCGAGGACGGTGCATCCGAAGCCGACCTGACCAAGCTCTCGGCTTTCCTTGCCCCTGGCGAAGGTAAGTTCTCGAAATTTTACGATGAAAAATTGAGTAAATATTTTGAAGAGGCCGGCGGCCAACTAAAGGTAAAAGATGACAGCGAAGTTAAATTTAACGATGAGTTTATAACTTACCTGAACAATGCTTTTGCGTTGAGAAAAGCCCTGTTCGGTACGAATCCGGCGCCTAAGTTCGAATATGAATTTACACTCAAGCCGGTAAAAGATGCGATCGTAGAGGTTTCAATTGACGGTCAAAAGACGACCTCTGATGGAACAGGCTCTCTAAAAGGAACTTTTCCGGGTGGAAATTCGACGGAAACAGGTGTTTTGATGAGTCTTGCTTCGACATCCGGATCTTCGACGGCGTCAGGAACAACTTCTTCCGCAAATTCTTCGGATTCATCCGTCAATAAAACAAGCACCACTCAATCTGCTCCAGTTGGCAGTTCCAGCGAACCGTTAAAGTTTCAGGGTACCTGGGGATTGTTCAGGTTTGTTGATGCAGGCGGAGCGCAAAAACAACCGGGCGGAGAATATTTTTTAACTTATAACATTGGCGGAAAAGTAGTGACCGCCACCGTCAAGACAAGCGGCGGTGACCTCTTCGATAAGAATATTTTCAAACAGGTGAAGGCCCCGCAAAATTTCCTGAAATAAGTTGTCGGAATCGGGTTTCACATTACAGGTTTGAAGTTCAAAAATTATATATCGGGAATTCATAATGTGAACCCGACACTTAAAACGGAAGCTAATCTATATGAATGAAGCTAAATTACATCTCGATGCCGGAAGGCTGAATGCGGCAGTGGAATCTGCTCTAAACCTCGTCAAATCAAATCCGACAAATAGTGCTGCGCGGACATTTCTTTTTGAACTTTCATGCTTTTCGGGTGATTGGGAGCGGGCGGAAAAACAGCTGGATGTTATCGGCCATCAGGACGTGACCGCAATGATGGGTTCGGTGATCTACCGGCAGAATTTCAAAACGGAACGTGACCGTATGAAATTTTTTTCAGATGGCGAGAAACCGGCGGCAACGATCCCGCCGCCCGACTATGTCGAGGATCTGGTTAAGGCAAACGATCTGATCCGCGCAGGGAATACTACAGAGGCTAGACAAGTGCTCGATGAGGTGGAGGAAAAACGACCTGCTTTCGCATGCACTGTTAACGGAGAGGATTTCAGCGATTTTAGGGATTACAACGATTCGACGATGTGTGTTTTTGAGGTCTTTATTAAGGACTCGTATGTCTGGCTGCCGTTCGAGCAGATCGAGAAGATAGAATTTCTGGAGCGTAAATCTCTTCGCGATGTTTTTTGGCCGCAGGCCGAGGTTGAAATAACCAACGGCATCACTGGCGAAATGTTTTTCCCGTCGCTTTATGTAAATTCATGGAAGCACAGTGACGATCAGGTCCGGCTTGGCAGATCGGTCGATTGGCGTGATATCGGCGACGATATCTATGTAGGTGAAGGAGCAAAACTATTCACTATGGACGGCACGGACAAGTCGATACTGGATATTAAAACCATCGTATTCAAACACGATTAAATAAGCGAAAAAAAAATAGATGCATTCTGAAGCGTTTTCGTTTAGAATGATTAGCGTTCCACAAAAGTTTTAGACCGGTTCACCACTTTTTCACGCAGGAAGGAGTTGTTTTTTGATGAGCGAAGAACTCAGAAGACCGTCTGTAATAGACCTTGAGGTGCTGCTTCAGCCACTCGAGGGCGAAAACCCATCAGGCGAAAGCCTGCGCTACTCCGGCATTTACGACGAGATATCAGAATCGCGCCGGGCTGATGATAATCTGGCACAGGGTGATTGGCAGACGGAACTTAAGTTTGCCGATTTCCGCAAGGTCGTCGATCTTGCCATTCCCGCCTTATCAACTAAATCAAAAGATCTGCAAATAGCTGTTTGGCTTTTCGAGGCACTAGTAAAACAACATGGTTTTATTGGGTTCCGCGATGGTTTGCAGCTGCTTGCCGGAATTCAGGAAAAATTTTGGGACACGCTTTATCCGGAGATTGATGAAGGCGATATGGAGAGCCGTGCGAATGCTATATCGTGGGTCGATACGCAAGTCGCATTAGCGGTAAAAGGTGCGCCGTTTACCGGGGTCGCAGGTTATAGCTTTCTTGATTGGGAAGATTCGAAACAGTTTGAAATACCCGAGAATCTCGAAAGCTTCTCGGTAGCTGAACAGGAAAGATTTAAGGAACTGAGGAATCAGGCCGACAGGGAAAAGCGCGTAACTGGTGAGCAGTGGCGTAAGGAAAAGGCCCAAACCCGGCGGGCTTCGGTTGAAGAAGTGAATATAACGGTCGGCGAATGTTGGGTGGCGCTTGACGATCTCAATCGAGTGATCGAAGAGAAATTTGAGCGAAACCAAATGCCGGGCCTGAGCAATTTAAAAAAGACCCTGGATGAAGTACACACGCAGATCAAAAACCTTTTAGACGAAAAACGGGTAGAGGAGCCGGACGAGGCAGATGAAATTGAAGAGGCCGGCGAAGATGGAGTGGTCGAAGGCGACGGCACTGTTGCGGTTAGCGGCGGCGGAACTTCATCTGTTAGCGGCTCTATCCAAAATCGCCGGGATGCCCTGAAACGGCTCGACGATATTGCAGGATTTTTTAAGAAAACTGAGCCGCACAGCCCGGTTTCGTATCTTGTACAACGGGCCGTTAAATGGGGCAACATGCCGCTTGATAGTTGGCTGGAGGATGTAATTAAAGATCAATCTGTCCTGGTCCAGTTGAGAGAAACACTGGGTTTTGGCACAAATGACGCGGACGGCTAATGCGAGTCCGACCAAGGGGCAAGATATACACGCAATATTCCAATTCGAAAATACATTAAAAAGGAGAAAGTAAATGGCTAAGAAAGAAAGTACCCAACATAAAATTGACCGCATTCGCCCGCCGCGTGTGCAGATCACCTATGATGTGGAAGTCGGCGGAGCGATCGAACTTAAGGAATTGCCTTTCGTCGTCGGCGTAATGGGTGATTTTGTCGGCAAGCCCGTCGAAGCTCTGCCGGTGTTGAAGAACCGGAAATTCGTCGAGATAGACCGTGATAATTTCGATCAGGTACTCGCCGGAATGGCACCGCGTCTGGCTTACACCACTGACAATAAACTCCAGGAGGATGGCAGCAAGATCGGTGTCGAGCTTAAATTCAAAAGCATCGACGATTTTACGCCGGACAATGTCGTTCAGCAGGTCGAACCGCTCCGTAAGCTGGTCGAAGCACGGCAGAAACTTTCCGATCTGCTTTCGAAAATGGATGGTAACGATAAGCTCGAAACCATTTTGAATGACGTAATAGCAGACGCGAGCAAGCAGAAGGAATTAAGTGACGCTCTCGGTATCGAAGCGAAGGGGGAATGATACAAAATGGCTAATCAGAAAGAACAGGAAGCCGCTGTACAAACGGCTGAAGAAACACAGGAAGTAAGCCTTCTCGACCGGATATTGACCGACGGCAAGATGGCCCGCGACGATTTTCAGAAAGAGCGCGCCAAGGATATGATCGCGGAATTTGTCGGGCAGGTGATGTCCGGCGAACTTACCATGTCCAAAAACATGGATATCGCGATCAATTCGCGCATCGCGGAGATCGACCGTCTAATGACGGCCCAAGTGAACGAGATCATGCACCACGAAGATTTCCAGAAACTGGAAGGTTCATGGCGCGGATTAAATCAATTGGTGATGAACAGTGAAACCAGCGCACAATTGAAAATACGTGTTTTGAGCGTAAACAAAAAGGACCTGTTAAAGGACCTCGAAAAAGCGATCGAATTCGATCAGTCGGCATTATTCAAAAAGGTCTATGAAGACGAATACGGTACATTCGGCGGAGCTCCATTCGGAGCTTTGATCGGTGATTACGAATTCGGCAACCACCCGCAGGATATGGCTTTGCTCGAAAAGGTCTCGCAGGTTGCGGCGGCGGCCCACGCCCCGTTCCTTAGTGCGGCATCGCCTGATCTGTTCGGATGGGAAAATTTCAACGAAATGAGCGATGTCCGCGATATTTCAAAGATATTTGACCGGACAGAATATGCAAAATGGCGCAGCTTCCGTGATTCGGAAGATTCGAGATATGTCGGTTTGACACTGCCGCACACACTTGGCCGTGAACCATACGGAGCAGCAACCCGGCCGACCGAAAGTTTCCGGTATGAAGAGGATGTTGACGGTACGGACCACTCGAAGTATCTCTGGACAAACGCGGCATATTCACTAGGCACGCGGCTGACCGAGGCTTTTGCGATGCACGGATGGTGTGTTGCCATTCGTGGCGTTGAAGGCGGTGGAATGGTTGACAGCCTTCCGACCCACACCTTCAAGACAGACGAAGGCGAAGTTGCAATGAAATGCCCGACCGAGGTTGCGATCACCGACCGCCGTGAAAAGGAATTTGCGGATAACGGCTTTATTCCTCTTGTGCATTGTAAGGGAACGGATTTCGCCGCATTTTTCGGGACCCAATCAGCCAACAAATCAAAGAAATACGACACTGATTCAGCAAACGCCAATGCTCGGCTGTCAACACAGCTTCAATATATGTTTGCGGTTTCGCGTTTCGCCCACTATCTCAAATCAATGATGCGTGACAAGATCGGAAGTTTTATGTCGCGTGAGAATTGCGAGGATTTTCTCAATCGCTGGATCAACAACTATGTGACATCCGACGATTCAGCTTCGGCAAGTGTAAAAGCGAAATATCCGCTCCGGGAAGCCCGTGTGGATGTTGCCGAAATACCGGGCAAGCCGGGATGTTATCGTGCCGTTGCTTTCCTGAGGCCGCATTTTCAGCTCGATGAGCTGTCGGTCAGCCTTAGGCTCGTCGCGGATCTGCCGGCGCCTGCGAAATAATGATTTTGTGATTAATTTCGCAAAAATCATCTTTGCCAGCGTCTCTAATCTGTGAGCGGAATCGGGCTCAGGCAAAAGCCGGAAAAAAACATTTCCAGCTTTGTTGCGAAGTCAGAATAAAATAAAAATGGGCGGTCCCGCCGAGAGCGGGACCAGTCAAAAAAAGGAGAAAAGAAATGGCTGTTGATATGTTTTTGAAGTTGGATACGGTTGATGGAGAATCGATCGATTCGGTACATAAAGGTGAGATCGATATACTCGCGTTCAGTTGGGGTGCAAGTCAGGGCGGCACAATGCATCTGGCGACCGGCGGCGGTGCCGGCAAAGTAAATGTCCAGGATGTAACCATTACCAAATATGTTGACAAAGCGACCGCCAAATTGTGGAAAGCAGTTTGCGCCGGTGACCACTTCGCAACTGCGACATTAACCGTAAGAAAGGCCGGCGGAACCGCACCCGTCGAATATCTTGTGTTCACGTTCGAGCAAATTATCATAACGAGCGTTTCAACGGGCGGAAGCGGCGGAGAAGAACGGCTTACAGAAACCGCTTCGCTTAACTTTGCTATTTGCAAGTTCGAATACAAGGGACAAGACGGTGCAGGTGTTGGTAAGAACGACGGCAACTTCGGATGGAAAATCGCGGAGAATGTAGTTGCCTAATGGCTTAAGCAAAAACCTTTTGGTTTCACGGTTAAAGCGTTGATCGAACGAACAACTGAGTTCGTCAACGCTTTAATCGCCTTTTCGTTGGTTTAGATAAATCCAAGCGTTCAAATTTCAGATGGCACGAATCGACCAGGAAACATTGATCACGCCTTCGGTTTTAGATCGTCTGCTTGATTATAATCCGAAGGAATCCAGCGAATCCGTGAAGTCGCGTTCGGCGTCCCTTTCAGATCTGAGAAATTCCGTCCGGCGTGACCTGGAATGGCTTTTGAACACCAGGTGCCATACCGAAGATTTAGATGAAAATTTGATGGAAGCCCGTAAATCAGTGGCTTTTTACGGCCTCCCGGATTTTACGGCCTTGAGTGCAAAAAATTCCAACGAGCAAAAACGGCTGACGAAAGCTCTCGAGGGTTCGTTAAGAATTTTCGAACCGAGGTTTAGGGAATTGAAGATCACGATGGAACCGATGAACAATGTCGATCGCCAGTTGAAATTTAGGATCGAAGCCCGGCTGCATATGGAAAGTGCCTCGGAACCGATTGCGTTCGATACGGTGTTACAGGTTGGCACGGGCGGTTTTTCGGTAAGTGAGAAGTGACCTGGCCGATGGCCCGTCAAAAGTTTAAACCAAAAAGTCAGGTCAAACAGATCTCCACGGAAAACCCGGATCGGGTTTTCTATTACAAAATTTAGTCAGGAATACTGCATCCAATGCGCGACGAATTGCTGGGATATTATGAACGGGAACTCATCTTTCTTAGAAGGATGGGAGCAGAATTTGCGCGCAAATATCCGAAGATCGCGACGCGGCTCATGCTCGATGAAGAAAAGATCGAAGATCCGCACGTCGAACGGATGATCGAGGCTTTTGCTTTTCTAACGGGCCGGATCGGCCTGAAACTTGATGACGAATTGCCGGAGATCACGGAATCATTCCTAAATGTCCTCTATCCGCATTACCTTTCGCCGATACCATCTATGGCGGTCGCCCAGTTCGTTTACGGTTCTCCCAAGGATAAATTAACATCCGTTCAGATGCTGGAGCGCAATGCAAAGCTCAATTCGCGTCCGGTTGACGGCACCCCGTGCAGATTTCGCACGACGTTCGATGTGCAGCTTATGCCGATCGAAATTCAATCCGGAGCTTTAGAATCACCTGCGCCAAAGGATGCTCGCGGCAAATATGCCGACAGTTTTATTCGTTTGAGCATGCGCTGCTATGGTGACGCAAATCTTCACGAACTAAAAAATGGCGACACGGGGAATGCTCCTGAATCATTAAGATTTTATATTGACGGTGACCCGCAATTGGTTTTCCCGCTTTACGAGATCATCTTTAATCATGCATCAGCGGTGGAATTTCGGGCTAAAGAAACCCCGATGGGCAATAAGACGCTTAAAACGCTGACCAATATTCAACTAAGATTGCCTGATCCGGTGATCATTCCCGCCGCAGAGGCAATAAAACAGGTCGGTTTCGATGAAAGCGAAGCAATACTTCCATTTACAAAACGCTCATTTATGGGCTATCGGCTACTGACCGAGTATTTTGCCTTTCCATACAAATTTCTCTTTTTTGATATTTTTGGTCTCGATAAGGCAATCGCAAAAAAATTCGGCAGCCACTTCGACATACTTATCCATCTGAAAGACATTACGCCGCCGATCGCGCCCGTTACCACGGAAACCTTTCGAATGGGCTGTACGCCGATCGTTAATCTTTTTTCGCGAATAGCCGATCCGCTTTATCTGAACCAGCAAAAATATGAATACCAGGTTATGCCGGACGTTCACCGCCAGTCCACGACCGAGGTGTATTCGGTTGACGAAGTTATAACGAGCGATCCACGAACAAATACAACCCGTGAATTCGCCCCGTTTTATTCTATGCGCCACGCATATGGTGAACAGATGGAAAAGGCTTTCTGGTACCCGTCCCGCAGGGCGTCGCAGCGTCCAAATGATGAGGGAACGGAAGTCTATCTTTCCCTAGTGGATATGAATTTCAATCCTCGTGTGCCGGCGGTCGAGGTGCTGAATGTCAGGGCTACGTGTACGAACAGAGACCTTCCGGCAAGGTTGCCTTTTGGCGGAAAAGAAGGCGATTTTGAGGTAGAAGGCACGGCCCTTGTTTCGCGTGTCAGATGTCTGACAAAACCGACAGAGACGATCCGGCCTCCGCAACGCAAGGCAGTTCAGTGGCGTCTGATATCGCATCTTAACCTGAATTATCTCTCGCTCATCAACAGCAAGGACGGTAGCCCTGAGGCATTGCAGGAGATCCTGCACTTATACAATTTCGATGATTCATCGGTAACCAGAAAGCAAATCCTCGGCATTACAGGGATCGAATCGCGCAAAGCCGTGCGGCAGATCGGTGGTCGTATCGGAGCAGGATTTGTCCGAGGTATTGAAACTACGCTAACGTTCGATGAAGAACAATTTGTCGGCAGCGGTATGTTTTTGTTCGCTTGCGTACTCGAAAGATTTCTCGGCCTGTACGCATCGATCAATTCTTTTAATCAACTTGTGATGCGGTCACAGCAGCGTGAGGAGATCGTTAAGTTATTTCCGCCCCGGGCCGGCGAGCAGGAGCTTTTGTAAACACAAGCAGAATTGTTGCCGATGCCGGATAAAGATCTAAATCATGTTCTTTTTGACGAACCATACCGGTTCGAGTTTTTTCAAGCGGTTAGGCTCTTTGAAAAAATATTCCCGGAGCATCAGGCTGTTGGACGCGAGGCTCTTCCGAATCAGGAAGTGGTTCGGTTTCGTTCACATATATCGCTCGATTTTCCTGCCAGCGAGATAAACGAGATAAGGGAACCCGGCACAGGGTCCGATCACGAAGAAAAGGTTGAGATGCTGGTCAACTTTATGGGACTGGTCGGAGTAAGCGGTGTTTTACCGACTCATTATACCGAATTGGCCCTTGATCGCATCCGTCATCGCGATACGTCGATGTGGGCTTTTCTTGATATTTTTACACATCGCTCGGTATCTATGTTTTACCGGGCCTGGGCAAAATATCGCTTCCCGATAGGCTACGAACGCGGTGAAGATGAGTTTACGTCGTATCTGTATGATTTTGCAGGCCTCGGCACTAAAGGCCTGCAGGGACATCTTAGCCTTAAGGACGAATCACTGCTTCCTTATGTCGGCTTGATAGCCCAAAAACCGCATTCGGCCAACGCACTGGAAAATATTTTGAGTGACTATTTCGGGATCAGGGCAAAAATCGACCAGTTCTTCGGTCAATGGTTAGCCCTTGACAGTGCGGATTATACTAGGCTTGGAAAAAAGAACAGCACGCTTGGCCTCAACGCGATAGCTGGAACAAGCGTTTGGGAACAGCAATCGAAGTTCCGGGTTAAGCTCGAAGGAGTTTCATTCAAGCAGTTTCAGGCTTTTTTGCCGAATGGCTCGGCACACAAAAAACTGGATTCTATTATTCGGTTTATGGTTGGATCGGAGTTTGACTATGATGTTCAGCTCATATTGAATGCCAAACAAGTTCCAGGTGCCGTTTTAACCACACGTGCCCAGCGGCGCCCGATGCTCGGCTGGACATCATACTTAAAAACAACACCTGTGAAGAACGACGACGGACAGGTAATTCTCCAAATGGACTGACAGTAAATGTAAATATTATGAAGACAATTTTATTAACTTTAGCGTTTCTTTTGGCTTTTTGCTCGCTGGCATTTGGCCAACAGAAAATGTATGAGCCAAAAAAAGGTAGTGGCGAAAGAATGGCGCTGATCGATACAATTCGCGATTTCGACCTCAGAAAAAATCCGGATATCAGCGACGAGGTCTTTGCTGCATCAGGACTGAAAGTTCAGGGTGGCTGGGCATTTGCAAATGTTGAGCAAAAGACATCGAGCGGCACCCTTGTTTATGGACAGGGACATGTGTTTCTTCAAAAAACCGGAAATGGATGGAAAGTTGTTTTCAGTACATTTAACGATAAGAAAGAAGTTGGTCTCGCCGGTTTGGACAACCTGAGAAAACAGAATAAAAACTTCCCGAAACAATTGGCGGAATATGCGCTGACTTTTTTGGAGGAATAATGGTCTTATGTTTCGAGCCGAACACTAAAATGAGCGCGAAACTTTTAACCCGGGAAATAGGTAACAAGCTTTTTTAAAAATCAGATCTGGAGAAAAAATATGAATGTAAATCTAAAATCCTTAGTCGGCAGATTGAATGACGTTTCCAGGAATGCTCTCGAAGGTGCCGCCGGGCTATGCCTTTCGCGAACGAATTACGATGTCGAGATCGAACATATCCTCGCCAAACTGCTCGAACAGGACGATACCGACCTGCACAAAATATGCGCCCATAACGAAGTGAACATTGACCGATTGACCAAAGACGTGAGTGTCGCGCTTGACCGTTTGAAAAGCGGTAATTCGCGGACGCCAGGCTTGAGCGACCGCATCCCGAAATGGATCCAAGACGCCTGGCTCTTGGCTTCGGTTGATTTTGGCGCCGCCCGCGTTCGGTCCGGGCATTTAGTGCTGGCGATGCTGGCGAATGATGGAACGGCCCGTATCGCCCGTGAGGTGTCTAAAGAGTTCAGCCATATTTCTCCAGAGACCTTACAGACAAATTTGGCTGACATTACGGCTGATTCAGCCGAGGCTCGTGATGCGGTCGCTCTAGGCGAAGCACCAGGAGTTTCCGGCGGTTCGCCGGTCGCAAGCGGCATTCCGGGAAAGACGAAATCACTCGATCAATATACTGAGGACCTAACGGCAAAGGCCAGGGCTGGAAAGATCGATCCGGTACTTGGACGGGATATGGAGATCAGGCAGATCGTGGATATTCTGACGCGGAGACGGCAGAACAACCCGATCCTGACAGGTGAGGCCGGCGTCGGTAAAACGGCGGTCGTCGAAGGATTTGCACTTCGTATTGCCGAAGGTGATGTGCCCGACCCGTTGAAAAATGTCGCTGTAAGGACACTTGATCTAGGCCTTCTTCAGGCAGGAGCTGGCATTAAAGGCGAATTCGAAAACCGGTTGAAGTCAGTTATCGACGAAGTTAAATCCTCGCCGCAACCGATAATTATGTTTATCGACGAAGCCCATACAATGATCGGAGCAGGAGGTGCAGCCGGACAAAACGATGCGGCAAACCTGCTCAAGCCGGCACTTGCCCGGGGCGAGCTACGTACAATTGCCGCAACAACTTGGGCGGAATACAAAAAATATTTTGAAAAAGATGCTGCGCTTGCCCGGCGTTTTCAGGTCGTTAAGGTCGAGGAACCGGACGAAGAAAAAGCAGTCGCCATGATGCGCGGTATTGCTGATAAGATGGAAGGACATCACAACGTCCGCATTTTAGATGAAGCCATAGTCGAATGCGTCAAGCTTTCGAGCCGCTATATTACCGGTCGCCAGCTTCCCGACAAATCCGTTTCGGTACTAGATACTGCCTGTGCAAAGGTTGCGATCGGCCAGGGAGCCACACCAGCAGCGCTCGAGGACGCGACCCGGCGCATTCAAAATCTAACATCCGAGATAGAATCGCTCGAACGCGAACAGGTCACCGGGGCCACACACGATGACCGTCTCGAAACTTTAAAAGCGAAACGCTCGGTGACCGAGGTCGAATTGGCGGCGTTGACCGAGCAGTGGATCAAGGAAAAAGACCTGACCTCGCAAATACGTGATATCCGCGGCAAGCTGGAAATGTCACGCCTTGATACAAAACTTGCGGAAGCACAAGGCAATGGCAACCAGCAATCAGCAGCCAGCAGCCAGCCGGTGGAAGCCGGAGACGAATCAGCAGCGGCGGCGACGGCGAGTATTACACAGGAAACAACTCCTTCAGCCGAAGCTGATTCTACAGGGACAGCTACTGCTCCGGCCCAGGAATTAAGCAAGCCGGCAGATAACGAGTTCCTGAAATCCGAGCTCAAGCGCTTGAATGAAGAACTCAAAAGCATCCAAGGTGAGAACGGTTTGATGCAGCCGGTCGTTAATGGCCAGACGGTGGCGGAAGTTATCTCCGGATGGACCGGAATTCCGATCGGTAAAATGGTCGCAGATGAGATCAATGCGGTATTGAATCTGGCTGGAACACTGCGCGAACGAGTGCTTGGCCAGGACCACGCACTTGAGGCGATCTCACAAAGGATCCGTACCGCACGTGCCGGGCTGACCGATCCGAAACGGCCGATCGGGGTGTTTTTGCTGGTCGGAACTTCCGGTGTCGGTAAGACGGAAACAGCACTTGCATTGGCAGAATCGCTTTATGGCGGTGAACGCAACCTGATTTCCATTAACATGAGCGAATATCAGGAAGCACATACCGTTTCGAGCCTTAAAGGATCGCCTCCGGGATACGTCGGCTATGGCGAAGGTGGTGTTTTGACCGAGGCCGTGAGGCGCAAACCTTATTCGGTAGTTCTGCTCGACGAGGTCGAAAAAGCACACCCCGACGTTATGGAACTGTTCTTTCAGGTATTTGACAAAGGCTTGTTGGAAGACGGTGAGGGCCGCGAGATCGATTTCAAAAACTGCATAATTCTGCTTACGTCGAACGTTGGAACAGATACGATAATGAAGCTTTGTGCCGATCCAGATACAAAGCCCGAGCCGGACGGGCTGGTCGAAGCGGTCAAACCCGAACTCGTCAAGGCGTTCAAGCCAGCACTGCTTGGCCGCATGGTCACGGTTCCGTATTATCCGATAACCGACGACATTCTGCGGCTCATCATCAAATTGCAGCTCGGGAAGATCAGGAATCGTATTTCCGATAATCACGGAGCTAAATTCTCATATGATGATTCCGTGATAAGCACAGTTGCGGAACGGTGTACAGATGTGGACAGCGGAGCCCGCAATGTATATAACATTTTGACCGGAACTCTGCTGCCGGATATGAGCGGCGAGGTCCTCTCGCGTATGGCAAGCGGCGAAGGCCTTAAAAACGTCCATGTTTCAGTGGCTGAAGGTGGCAAATTTGCCTACGACATCACCTAAATCATGTTTCAGGGAGCGGATGCGTTACAGATGTCCCGGCTTTTTCTAACTAAAGCCGGGACACCAAACGCAAAAATCCGAAAAGGGCATCGTCATACCTGCGTGAGATTTCGGATATTTGGTTGAAAAGATATGTCAGTAACTCAAGACGATAGATTACTAAAGTTAGCCACACCGCTGGAAAAAGATTTCTTGCTCATAGACCGCATGACATGCAGCGAAGGCCTTTCGCGCCTTTTCCGTGTGGAAATGGACATTCTTCACTTTGAAGATAGTGAAGGCCATAAACCCACCGCGGTCGATCCGCACGATTTGATCGGTCAGCTGATGACTGTTTCGGTAACACAGGAAGATAAGTCCGAAAGATATTTCAACGGCATTTGTGCGGGTTTTACCCTCAGCCACCGCAATGAACGGTTTTCATTATACAGTGCGGTCATTGTTCCAACTGTATGGGTCCTTACCCAATCTGCCCAGAGCCGGATCTTTCAGAATAAAACGGTCGAAGAAGTCCTTAAAGAAGTATTTAAGGGTTTTCAGGAGATCGATTACGAGATCAAGGGCATCGACGAAAAAAGAAATTACTGTGTGCAATATCGTGAAACGGATTGGGATTTTGCATCACGGCTAATGGAAGAAGAAGGCATCTATTATTATTTCGAACATACTGCGGAAAATCACCGCCTGATCATCGGGAATACCCCGCAATCGCATCGGCCCTGTCCGACGAAACCGGATATTCCATTTATTTACGACATATCCGAACGGGAAGGCGAATGGGTCGGCTCAATTGACCGCTGGGATGTCGAGAATAACCTGCGTACCGGTAAATTCGAACACTGGGACTATAATTTTCAGCTTCAGAATAAGAAACTGAATGAGGCCCAGCCAAGTCTTTTCAACATTGGTGGAAATCAGGACCTTGAGGTTTATGACTTTCCGGGTGGTTACGGAAAACGATTTGACGGTATCGACAAGGGTGGCGGTGATCAGCCCGGCGAGCTGCAAAAGGTATTCGACGATGCTAAACGAACTGTTAAGATCAGGCAGGAAGAGCTTGACGTTTTGTATAAAAATATCTACGCCGATTCTGATAGCTGCGCAATTACGGCTGGTTACCGTTTCACACTTAGCAAACATCCGACCGAGGAATACAACAATGTCAATTATATTGTGGTATCAGCCGTGATCGAAGCGGTTCAGTCACCGGACTATATTTCCAACAGTGTTGCTACAACAGATTATTCGGTAAAATTTAATTGTATCCCGCAGGGATCAGGACAGGCACCTTTCCGCCCGCAACGAAAAACCGCGAAGCCGATAATACACGGAAGTCAGACGGCATTTGTCGTTGGCCCGTCGGGTGAGGAGATATTCGTAGATAAATACGGTCGCGTGAAAGTACAGTTTCATTGGGACCGTGATGGTAAGGCAGACGACAACAGTTCATGCTGGATACGCGTAGCACAAAGCTGGGCCGGAAACCAATGGGGTTCAATGTTCATTCCCCGCATGGGAATGGAAGTTGTGGTCGAATTCCTTGAAGGCGACCCAGACCAGCCGATAATCACCGGGTGTGTTTATAATCCCGCGAGTATGCCGCCTTATACACTTCCGGATGAGAAGACGAAATCTACTGTCAAGACATATTCGAGCAAAGACGGCGGTGGATTTAATGAATTTCGTTTTGAGGACAAGAAAGGCAGTGAACAGGTCTTTATTCACGGCGAAAAAGATCTCGATATAAGGATAAAGAATGACAGGCGCGAATGGACCGGCAACGACCAGCATTTGATCGTCCACCGCGACCGCCGCGAAAAGATCGAACGTGACACGCATTTAATTGTTGAACGCGACCAGATCGAAAAGATTGACCGCGACCGTAATCTCAAGGTCGGAGGTAAGGAAGCAAAGGAAATAACTGATGGGCAATCGCTGAAGGTCGGCGGTGACATGGGTATCAAAGTAACAGGCGGCGCGAGTATAGAAGCAGGCGGAGCTCTCTACATTAAGGGAATGAACGTCGTGGTTGAAGGCATGACCCAATTGACGCTGAAGGTCGGCGGCAACTTCGTTAACATTAATCCTGCTGGTGTTCAGATCGTGGGTACTTTGGTCTTGATAAATTCAGGCGGAGCAGCGGGTACGGGTTCGGCGGTATCGATCGTTCCGCCACAAGCTCCGGCGGTTGCCGACAAGGCGGATGACGCCAAACCGGGAACAAAGACCCAACTTGAAAAGCAATCGGAAGCGCGAAAGGAAAAAACATATAAGCCGCCCAAGATGGGTGAAGGTAAGGAAGACGAGGAAGAGAAAAAGAAGAAAAAATCATGGATCAAGATCAAACTTATTGACGAAGCCGGTGATCCTGTTCCGGGAGAATATTATAAAGTAACGACCTCGGACGGAACCGTATGTTCCGGTACATTGGACCATAATGGCCAGGCGGAAATAAAGGGAATAGAACCAGGTAATTGCGAAGTTACATTTCCTAATTTGGACAAAGGTGCCTGGGAAGATGCATAACGGATTGGGATTTTAACCTCGGGGTTGGGAGTGAATGTATGCCGCAAAGAAAAGTAGGACAAGGTGAGACAACTTCAAGTTTAGCAAAAAAGAACGGATTTTTTTGGAAGACGATATGGGAACATGGTGAAAATTCGGATCTGCGTTCCAAACGAAAAGACCCGAACGTCTTATATTCATCGGACGACATTTTCATTCCCGAACGCGAGCTTAAAAAAGTTTCCAAGGGAACTGAACAAGAACACGTTTTTAAGCGAAAAGGAGAACCGACGAAGATCAAAATGCAGTTGCTTGAGCTCGGTAAGCCGAGGGCCAATGAGGATTATGTTTTGGAAGTTGCTGGTAAATTGGTCAATGGGAAAACTGACGGTGATGGAAAGCTCGAGCATTTCATACCCGGCGATGCCAAATCAGGCAAATTGATATTCAAGGCCGGAAAAGAAGTTCATGGGTTGCGTCTCGGCAGCCTTGATCCGCTCGATGTGGTGGATGGTGTCCAACAGCGTCTGGACAATCTCGGATTCAAGGTCGGCGGCGAAAAAGGCAAATTAGGTACAAAAACAAAAGCGGCCCTAAAGAAGTTTCAAGCCGAATACGAGTTGGACCAATCAGGAGATGCGGACGATGCGACGAAGGCCAAATTAGAAGAGTTGGCAAAATAGAGGTTGAGATATGAGTTTTCTTGACGATGCAAGTTCAATGCTGGATGCCGCGACGGCTGGAAAAGAGACATCGAAAGCCGAGGCCAAACCCGAGTTCACTCTAGGTGACACGCTTTCAAAGCCCGAATCCGGCGATTCCGGCTTTGTCGGTACTTCCTACGCCGGACAGGACGATCTACCAAATCCTTTGGATGCGGGTATCCCGACGGAATTTATTCATTTTGGCAAGGTACACCCCGACATCGGCAAAAAATTCCCGCATGTGAATTTTGCTCCGGAGAATGCAACAGAGCCGCCCGACGGTCACGCGATCATGTTCCGCGACGCCGTCGAACGCGAATCGATCGCGCTTTTTGGCTTTGTTTCTTCAACCAAGCAAATTCTCAAGGACGCATCCGGCAGCAAAGGTGCCATCGATGCGGTTGCGGATATGGCGTCGAACCTGTTGGGTGGTGGTTCCGGTGCGTCGAAACCCGACCCTACACAGTTAGACACTTTTTTGTCCGACATCGAAAGTGCCGCGAAGACGATCAATAAAGCGACCATCCTGTACCCCGAAATTCACGAAGCAGGGAAGAAACTGCACGAAACCAGAGCAACGTATATTGCATTCTGTCAGACATTAAACGATTTTTATATCAAGCCGCCGGAGGGCAACCCCTTGGATGCAGCGGCAGGAGCGCTTGCAAATCTGCCTGGTGTCGGCAACATCATGGCGATGGTTCAGCGATTCGCCTTCAAGATGTTCGATCTTTATCTTGCGGCCTATCTTCAATTACGCACTACGCATGAACAATCAATAGAATTGGGAGTGCACGAC
Source organism: Pyrinomonadaceae bacterium (assembly GCA_043740295.1). GTDB lineage: Bacteria > Acidobacteriota > Blastocatellia > Pyrinomonadales > Pyrinomonadaceae > OLB17. Next base: position 75,113 of record JAYUCO010000002.1, read on the forward strand.
CTCACTATCAAAGCTATAAAAGCGGATTATAAGGATTTCACGTTTGTTTATCCGATCTGGTTCAAAAAACCGGATTCACAAACAAAAAAACCTGAAGAGAAAGACGACAATTTGCTCAAGCCGGTGACGGACGAGATAGATAAACAGAAAAAAAAGGTCGAGGAAAAGATCGATTCAGTATATGACTTTTTAGGCGTCAACAGCGGCCCGAAGAAAACCCCAGGAACTGCTGCGCTGTCCGACATTTTTGGCAAGTTAAAAGGGCCGAAGGAGACCACTCCTGATGCTTTGCCGTCAGCTTCGACGTGTTTGATAAACGGTATGGACGCCGCGATGCAGGATATTCACGGCATCCCGGAATTTGTCAAAAAGGTGATGGGCAAGATCAACGATGCCAATCTCGGACTGCTGGAAGAAGTATTCGGAAGGATCATGGCGGGCGGCGGCGAAGGCAAGATCGAATCGCAGTTTCTGGTTATGGCCGGACGACGACACCTTTCGAAAAAGATCGTTTCAATAATGGGCGATCTGGCGAGCGGCGTTCTGCCTGGCGGCGGTGACTTCTCGATGCAGATCTCGGACGGCAAAACATTAAGCGCGCAGCAGTTTATTGCGAAAATCATCGAAGACAAGCTGATCCATTTTGTCGATCCGATCATAAATATTACGATCGGTGAATTGGCAGGTGAGATTGAAGCTTCGCGTGTAAAAGCTCAGGACAATAAGGCTCAGACGATGGAGGTTTTGCTTGGAAGATTGCCGTGGTTGACAAGCCTGATGTTCAAAAACACATTTTTCCCGATGTGGAACCTGGTCGTTGAAAAGGTTTTTGAAACCATATCGCCGCAGATCTCAAAGATGCTGAAAGAGGTGAACAGTGTATTCGAAAAGGCCAAAGATGCGGTCGATACAGTTAGTGATTATAAAAACCGTGCCGGGCATGTAGCCGATAAAGCAGCTTCGGGTGTGAGCAGTTTGGACGATCTAGGACAACTCAAAGACAGTGCGGCAGAAGAAAGCCCGGAGGCAAAAGCCCGCCGTGAAGAGCGCGAGAAGGCCCAAAAGGAAAAGGATGCTCTCGATGCTTTTTATAAGCCGAACGATAAGGACGAAAAATTCCCGGTCACATCGAGAATTATTGATGGCGAAGGTAAAAAAGTAGAAGCGAAATTGGAGAGCGTTCTGCCTGAGCCTGCTGCCCCTGCTGAATAAGGAGAAAAAAAATGCCGCCAGCCTCAAGAATTACAGACATGCACGTCTGCCCTATGGTTACGGGTATCGTGCCGCACGTCGGCGGCCCGATTTTGCCGCCGGGCTGCCCTACAGTTCTGATCGGTATGCTTCCAGCGGCTCGTGTTGGCGACATGCTCACCTGTGTCGGCCCGCCGGACGTGATCGCAATGGGATCGCCAACGGTTACGATCGGATATATGATGGCTGCCCGTATCGGGGATCAAACTGTTCACGGTGGGGTAATTGTTTTAGGGTGTCCGACCGTAATAATCGGCCCTTAAAGAGGACGCTTAGAAGCTCGCGTTACTTATGGCCTCGTCATCTCCTCGGGTTTAACCAACTCGTCGAACCTTTCTTCAGTAAGCAAGCCCAATTCCACTGCCGATTTTTTTAGAGAACTTCCCGTTTTGTGAGCGTGTTTAGCAATCCTCGCAGCGTTGTCGTAGCCGACGTGTTGATTCAAGGCTGTCACGAGCATCAGCGAATGGTTGACATAATCGTCGATCTGTTGCCGGTTTAGTTCAATTCCGCTGATGCAATAATCGACAAAACCGTGGCATGCGTCGTGGATGAGCCGAACCGAATGTAGGAAATTGTGGATCATCACCGGCTTAAAGACGTTGAGCTCGAAATTTCCCTGCGAGCCGCCGAAACCGATCGCGGCGTCGTTACCGAACACCTGCACGGCGACCATTGTCATCGCCTCACTTTGCGTCGGGTTTACCTTGCCGGGCATGATCGAGCTTCCCGGTTCATTTTCCGGCAGCGAAATTTCACCGATACCGCAGCGCGGCCCCGAAGCCAGCCAACGGACATCGTTGGCGATCTTCATCAAGCTGCCAGAAAGTGTTTTTAAGGCCCCCGAAGCGAAAACGATCTCATCATGTGCGGACAAGGCAGCGAATTTATCAGGGTGCGATTTGAATGGCAAACCGGTAAGTTCCGCGATCTTTGCAGCGGCACGCTCTGCAAATTCGGGGTGAGCGTTCAGCCCCGTGCCGACGGCAGTTCCGCCGATAGCCAGATCGAAAAGTCCCGGCAATACCATATTTAACCTTTCAATATCACGCTTTACTAAACTTGCCCAGCCGCCAAATTCCTGCCCGACCGTCAACGGTGTGGCATCCTGCAAATGCGTACGGCCGATCTTTACAACATCTGAGAACTCGTTAGCTTTTACTTCGATCGTGCCCTGAACCTTCTGAACTTCCGGGATCAAAGCAGTCAGCCGTTCCGCGGCTGCAATGTACATTGCGGTCGGAAAAGTATCATTTGAAGATTGCGATTTATTTACATCGTCATTAGGGTGAACTGGAGTTTTGCTGCCAATTTCGCCACCAGCGATCTCGATAGCACGGTTCGATATCACCTCATTGGCGTTCATGTTCGTCTGCGTTCCCGAACCGGTCTGCCAAACACGCAGCGGAAAATGTTCGTCGAGCTTTCCTTCGATAACCTCATCCGCAGCCTGAACGATCAAATTCTTTTTTTCTTCACTTAATTTGCCGAGATCGAAATTTACGATCGCCGCCGCTTTTTTGAGGATGCCAAGCGCCCGGATCATCTCTCGCGGCATTACATCAAAGCCGATGTTGAAATGCTTCAGCGAACGCTGTGTCTGCGCTCCCCAATATGCATCGGTTGATACCTCGATGCCGCCCATCGAATCGGTTTCGATACGTGTGTGTTTTGATTTTTGTTCCGGAGTCATTTTCTGTCAATAATTGCTTGGATTTTCTATCAGCAATCCTTCTGATTTCGCGGCCGCCAAAAGCTCGTTATCAGCGGAGACGAATGTTACCACCGGCAGGTTCATCTCAATTTGGCGGCGGTTAAAGTTTCCTGCTACCGCAAGCTGCACCGCATCATAGCTTCGAAGTCCGTGTAACCTAACCAATAAACTGGCCTCTGAAAGCAAATTGGAATTGATTTCAAGTACAAAATAATCGCTCAATAAATGAAAATCGAATGCGGAAAGAGCAATCTCAGCTTCATTCGTCGAGAGTGAACCGCTATTCAACCGTCGTGTTATTGCGGAAGTGATTTCTACCGTAGTTATCTCGGCTATGTAAATAAGACCGGCTGTGTCAGGTTCACAGAGCCGCGAAATCCACTCCGAACCTTTCTCACTAACATAGCGCTTTGCTAACGCACTGGTGTCAAGGAAAATAATTTCCATTAACGGCGTTCCTCAATAACCGTTTCTGAAAGAGGCTTACCTTTTATTTTGATCGACTTGAATTTAAGGCCAGCAGTATTTCCTGTTGGAATTCGTTTCAACATTCCCTCGTTCAACAACCTGCGATTGAACTCTTTCTGCCGTTCCTTAACAGAAAGCAGGTCCTGATTATTTTCAGGGTGTTTTAATACTTCTGCAACTTTTGCCCGATCGGCTGGAGAAAGCTTTTCGACTTGTTCCAATATTTCCGTCAAACTCATAATATAAATTTTATCACGATTCGGGAAAACAATGAGAGATCTTGCAACTGATATATCGCACGGATAAACAGGGCATAAAATCTATTATTTCCGGTTCTTGTTTGGTCGCTTCTGACATTATGACAATTCCTTGTTTACGTTTTAGAATGATGCCTTGATTTTACCTGAAAAATGTTTAGAAAAAAATGTCGGCATCTTGTCTTTATATTTAGTAAGCTCAGTCACGGAATTTCTGGATTATAACGAGTAATGACGCGAATATGGAAAACTTAAAATTACTCTTAAAATTATTTTTCCTCCCGAATTCCGCAATGAGCGAGATCATGGACAAAGGCAGTTGGGTTTTTGCAGCTGTCCTGGTGTTGTTGGTTTCGATGCTGTTTTTCGCAACGATAAATACTAAATTGGACAAAGTTTACCGCATTCCTGATTTTGGGGAGTTTTATCAGCCCAATTTTAATAATGTCGATGAAGATTCGCCCGCGACACGGAAAGAGTATGAAAAGTCGGCAGATGCTTACGGTAAGGCGATGGCGGAACGGCAAAAAATCCTGCTGATCGGCGACTATTTTTTTAATCTATTTTCGTTTGAGCCAGGTAAGTTCTTTCAACCTCTTTTGTCGCTTTCCATATTTTATATTCCAGTTTTGATCCTTTTGATGTGTTTATTTGGCTCCGTAGGAAATTTTGGAATTGTTCTTCGACGAGATTACGGAACTCTTGCCGTTTGCTCATTAATGGCCTGGGGAGCGGCTCATCTACCATTCGCAATGGCTGGAATCTTTCTTTACTCACAGGCAATTTGGCCATCGATTTACCTTGGGATGTGGGTTGCGAGCAGTATTTTATTCGGCATTCTTATGGTCGCCGCGCTACGAACGGTATTCGGGACGAATTACAATGTGGCGATTATAGTGACCGGGATTGCCTGGCCGGCACTTAGTTTAGGAACTTTTATTTTTCAACACATTTCACCGTGGCTTTTCTCTCCTTTCCTGCTATTTTATGCATTTATTTATCTTGGCGGTTTTCTAAGCGGCGAGGCCAGGGGCTTTGGAAACGCCTTTCGTCAAAGACGTAATTTTAAACGATTTCTCCAAAACTCAACTGTTAACCCGAAAGACGCGGATGCTCATGTCCAACTCGGCCTTATTTATATGCAGCGTCGGCAGGAGTCAATGGCACGTGAGCATTTTGAAAAAGCGATCCGCATAGACGAAAACGAGATCGATGCGAATTATGAGATGGGCAAGATCAATCGTGGAAAAGGCAATCTGCAGGAAGCACTCAACAATTTTTCCATTGTCGTCGAGCAAAACGACAAGCATGCATTAAGTGAAGTATGGCGGGAAATAGGCGTGACCTATTTTTCAGCGCACATGTTGGCCGAAGCATGTGATGCCCTGGAAAAATTTGTCCACCGGCGTTCTGCCGATGTTGAAGGACTGTATTATTTGGGCAAAGTATTGAAGGCTCAAGGCGAAAAAGAAAAGGCCAAAGAGATGTTCGAGCGGGCGATCAATTCGGCTCAAACCGCGCCGGATTTCCGCAGAGGAACCGTCAAACAATGGAGCAAGCTGGCGAAGAAAGAAATTTGACAATGCTCGGGGTGGAAATATCAGCCGCAAATTATTCCGGAACGATAATTGGAAGATTCGCTTCCTTTAATTTTACATTTAAGGCAGCTATATCTTTTTCTCTGATCATCGTCCAAAGTTTTTGCGATCTCATGAGTCCAGTCTGCAAATCCCGAACAGCTGTAACGGCTTGCGTGCTTGGGGTTACATCGGCGTCCTGCAAGAGATCGAGTATCGAGGCAAACGAGCCGATTAATCTGCCTAAGGAAAATTCCGTCAACGGCAGCTGAGCAGACGGCGATGGCTGATTGCTGCCGGTCAAGTCATTAATACGTTGTTCAAGTAAACCTATATCTTTGATCAAACTGCCGTTCGCTCCGGCTTCCGCGCGCAAAGCTTTTAATTGATCCTGAATTTTTGAGACCTCTTCGGATATGCTGCGTGACTGCATTATTCCTTCGTAAACCTGCATCGACAAAGCAAACTGCTGCTGCAAACCCGTCACCGGAGTTTTGATTCTCGGATCGATCCTTACAATTAAGGCCTGTGTGTATGTATGTCCGTTTACAGTCAGTTTAACTGTATAATTGCCCGGCATGACCGCTGGGCCTTGGGGAACAAACGGCGTGTCCCTATAAATAGCAGAGATCGGCAGATCGTAATCATCCGCCGGCGGATTCGGGTAAAGCAGGTCCCAAACGAAACGCTGCATTCCGGCTTCGTTCTGCAATATTTGAGGCGGGCGAAGCCAGTAGGTCGGAAATCGCAGCTTTTTTTCATCAAACACTAGCGGCTTGTCGTCGCTTGCAAAACGGCGGACGAGTTTGTTGCTGGTATTGAAAACTTCAAGCACGATAGGGTTTGACGACTTTTCCTTCAGGTAATAGTTAATGATCGCGCCATCCGGGGGGTTTTGTCCGGCGGGTTCTTCGGGCGGGAACGGCGTGTCGGTGTGTACGCTGCGCTTTATTCGTGTAACAAGCTGCGGTTTGAAAAGATATGTCTGAGCTGTAGCAATTTTTCCGTTGATCTGCCGCAGCGGCGTGACATCATCGAGTATCCAGAATGAACGTCCATGCGTTCCAACCACAATGTCGTCATTGTGAACGACCAGATCGCGGATCGAAGTTGCGGGCATATTTAACCGTAACAGCTGCCAGTTTTCACCATCGTCAATCGAAAAATAGACGGCCTGTTCCGTTCCGCAAAACAATAAACCCTTTCGAACCGGATCTTCGCGGACGGCATTGATGATACCTCCGTTCGGCAGTCCTTTTGTGATCTCTTTCCACGTCTTCCCGCCGTCGTGTGTGCGGAGGATGTGCGGTTTTAGATCATCGAGGCGAAACGTATTTATCGCCGCATAAGCCGTATTTGAATCGAAACGCCCGGCGTCGATCAAGGAAACTTTCGCCCACGATCTCATTACCGGCGGCGTAACATTTTGCCAGGTTGTGCCGCCGTTTTGTGTTACCTGGATCAATCCGTCGTCTGTTCCCGCCCAGATTGTATTAACATCTTTATAGGAGGGCGCGACTGTGTAAATAACGCCGCGACGAGGCATCGATTCCATCTCTTTTGTTGTGTAAACGCCAACATTCTTCGGCACGTCCCATTTTTCACGCGAAAGGTCGGGGCTTATCACGTCCCAACTTTGTCCGCCCGTAGTAGTTTTGAAAAGTACATTGCCGGCATAAAAGAGAATATGTGGATCGACCGGTGAAAAGATCACTGGAGCGGTCCGCAGGAAACGATATTTGCCCGTTCTGACCGCTTCGGGGGCAATGTTTTGGGTCTGGCCGGTGCTTTTGTCAAAGCGTGTCAGCTTGCCGCCGTATATGTAGTTCGGATTTAATGGGTCGGGTGCCGCGTAACCATATTCTTCCAGTCCCACCGTTTGCCAATCACGCTCCGTGATCGCTCCGCTATCGCCGCGTGAGGCGACCCCAACCGAACCGCTCTCCTGTTGACCGCTGTAAACCCAATAAGGAAATTCGTTGTCGGTAATGACGTGGTAGAGCTGGGCAGTTGGCTGATTGTACCAACTCGACCAGCTTTCGCCGCCGTTGACGGTAATTGTCGCTCCTTGATCGCTCGCTATTAAAATGATGTCAGGTGTATCAGGGTTTATCCAGATCCTGTGATAATCGTCGCCACCCGGAGCTCCTTTAAGACCCGTGAAGGTTTTGCCTCCATCGGTTGATTTGTACGAAGCGACATTTGCGACAAAAACTATGTCGGGATTTTTAGGGTGAATTTTAACTTCAGCAAAATCGCTTCCGCGCCCCCATAGACGGCCGTCATCATTAACTTTATGCCAGTTCACTCCAGCGTTGTTTGATGCATAAAGGCCGGCGAATTTCTGGTCTGCATCGACTGTGGCGAAAAGACGGTCTGGATCGCTCGGCGAGATCGCAAAGCCGATCCGACCTAATCCCTGTTCGATCGCCGGCAGGCCATTTGATAATTTATTCCAGGTATTTCCACCATCGGTAGATTTAAAAAGGCCGCTTTCCTTACCCTGCCATGAACCGTTTTCCCACGGCCCCTGCCGCCCCGCCCAAAGGTCGGCGTAAATGATATTTGAATTCAGCGGATCAAATTCCACCTGAAAAGCTCCTGTATCAGCATCTTTATACAGAACCCGCTCAAAACTTTTTCCGCCGTTCAATGAACGATATACACCGCGCTCTTGGTTGGGCCCGTAAGGATGTCCCAGCACCGCGACGAATAAACGATTTTCGTCTTTCGGGTCAACCGCAATCGAGGCGATCTGCTGTCCTTCCCTCAAACCGAGATGTGTCCAGGTTTTTCCGCCGTCAGTTGATTTATACATGCCGTCACCGGTCGAAAGGTCGGGCCGCTGCAGACCTTCGCCGCTGCCGACGTAGATCACATTCGGATTTGATGGTGCAAGAGCTATGTCGCCGATAGATCCCGTTGGTTGGTCATCGAAGATCGGCTTCCAGGTCCGTCCCGCATCGGTTGTCTTCCACACGCCGCCGTTATTGACGCCGATGTAAAAGACATTTGGCTGAGACGGAATGCCGACCGCGCCGACAGTCCTTCCAGCACGAAACGGTCCGATACAGCGCCACCTCATATTTTGATACAGCGACGGATCAACCTGCTGGGCGGCAGCGAAAGAATGGAGAATAATTACTGCAAAAGCAGCAAACAGTACAACCGCAATTCGTCGCGGCAAAACCATAGCCGATGATGTAGCTGAATTAAATTCCATTAGGAAATCTCCAGGTTCAGAAATTAGAAAACAAACTTTTTGAAAAGTTAGTGAGATTACTTTAACATTTTGAAAATTTATTTAAGGAAATAAATTACTTTGCTGCCGGACCATCGATTTTCTCATATTCGACGACGAACCTTGGAATTGGTCCTTCTTCATCTCCAGGCATAATTTCGAAATGGGCTTGTCTTAGTCCGTTTTCTACAAATCGGGACAGGTCTTTTCTCGATAATGCCCACGGCAGCTCCAGTGGGACATCATCGTCTTCGCGGCCGCGTGTGACTACCAGAAGACGGCCCGTCGGGGCAACAAAAGACGCGATCGAATCAATAACTTTTTCACGAATTTCCAGCGGCAGCGGCTGTATCGTATAAACTTCAAGGACAAGATCGAATGCTCCGAGCCAACCGCGAAAAGGTTCGAAAAGGTCGGCAACTTCAAACTGAATATCGGTATCGGCATGGAGTTTTTTTGCCCAGGCAATGGCGGTCGGTGAAATATCGAAACCTGTTACATTGAAGCCAAGATCATTCAAAAATTTTGCGTCGTCACCCAATCCGCAGCCAACCACAAGGGCTTTTCGTCCATTTCCCTGCAAATTCGCCTTGTCAGCCCAGATCTTTAAAAACTTATTAGTTTCGAGATCGGCCCACGGGATTACTTCTGTGTCGCCGCCAGATTCTTTGTAAAGTGCTTCGAACCATCCAAAAGCATCCCCGCGAGCAGAGAATTCAGCAGCGATCTCGCGTGTCCGGTCCCTTGGGTCAAACTCCTCAGTATTCATAAATATAATGACAGCCTTGGCTAAATGTCCTACTGTTACACAGTTTTGGATTGGGACGTTTGATCTATTCAACCGGTGCACCTTTGTCTTTCCATGCCTTCCAGCCTCCGGCCATTGAGAAAACTCTGACGTATCCCATTTTTTGCAAATTATCGGCCGCAAGTGCTGATCGATATCCGCCGCCGCAATAAAGTATCAGCTCGGTATTTTTTTCTGGAAAAGTACTCACAATATCACGTTCAATTATTCCGCGCCCTAGATGAACCGCACCTAAGGCGTGTGCGTAATCCCACTCGTTGTCTTCACGAACGTCGATCAGTTTTGCACCATGTGAGAGCCGTTCAAGCGTTTGAGCTACGGAAACCTCTTTAATACGGCTCTTGGCATCACCAACAATATCCTCGAATTCGCTTGAATGTTTCATGGTTTTCCCAGTTTAACTCATAACTATTTGGCTTCACTAGCTTGCGATAGGGGAAACTCTTATAATAGGTTATCGTTTTTATTAAATTTTCATATAAAGAGGTTTAAAGCATTGGCAGAACAATTTGACGTAACAATTATCGGTTCGGGTCCGGGCGGCTATGTAGCTGCGATCCGGGCAGGACAACTTGGATTAAAGGTCGCAATTATTGAAAAAGAAAAAGATGCAAGGCTTGGTGGAACATGTGGACTGCGCGGGTGTATTCCAACCAAGGCACTGCTTAATGCGGCACATCTTTATGAAAAAGCCGGACATTTTGAACAATTCGGTCTAAAAGTCGATAATCTCGGCTTCGATTGGAGCGGTGTTCAGAAGTATAAATCCGATGTCGTGAGCAAAAATTCGGCAGGTGTTACTTATTTGATGAAAAAGAATAAGATCACCGTTTTCAATGGATTCGGCAAGATCGCAGGTAAAGGTAAGGTCGAGATCGCACTGGCCGACGGCAAAAAAGAAACGATTGAAACGAAGAATATAATCATCGCCACGGGTTCGGTCATACGTCCCATCGCCGGCTTTGAAACCGATGGCAAACAGGTTGTAAATTCCGACCACATTTTGGAACTTACACAGGTGCCGAAGTCGATGATCGTCATGGGTTCGGGCGCCGTTGGTGTGGAATTTGCCAGTGTTTATGCCCGTTTCGGCTGCGATACCACGGTTGTCGAACTGCTCGACCGTATCGTACCGATCGAAGACGCTGACGTTTCCAAAGAATTGCTACGCAGTTTCAAAAAACAAGGCATTAAATGCGAGACCGGTATAAAGCTCGACAAGCTTGAGAAAAATAAAAAGGGTGTAAAAGTTTCCGGAAAAAATGCAAAGGGCGACGCCGTAACATTTGAAGCGGACATGCTTCTCGTTGCCGTTGGCCGTATGCCTTATATTGAAAATCTTGGCCTCGAAAATACAAAAGTTGTCACTAATCCACGCGGAACGCTTAAGGTCAACGAATTTTGCGAGACCGATGAGCCGAATGTTTATGCCATCGGCGACGTGATAGACACCGCTTGGCTCGCCCATCTTGCCTCTAAGGAAGGCATCTTGGTCATCGAAAAGATCGCCGGCAAAAAGGTCGAGCCAATCAAGCACAACCTTGTCCCGAACTGCACATATTGTGACCCCGAAGTCGCCAGCGTCGGCATGACCGAAGCCAAAGCAAAGGAAGCTGGCTACGACGTAAAAGTCGGTAAATTCCCGTTTTCGGCATCAGGCAAAGCCCGCATCCTCGGTGAAACCGATGGCTTCGTCAAGATCGTCGCCGAAAAGAAATACGACGAAATTCTCGGCGTGCACATCATCGGGCCGCGCGCGACGGAGCTCGTGGCGGAAGCGGTGATGGCGCTGCGAATGGAAGTGACCGTTGAAGAACTGGTCAAGACCATTCATGCGCATCCGACGATGTCGGAAGCTGTCGGAGAGGCGGCCCACGCTGCGCATGGAGCCGCCATACATTTGTGAGGTCTT
>JAYUCO010000003.1:0-39130 GCA_043740295.1 Pyrinomonadaceae bacterium
CTCGGCCGTTTTGGCCGCAAACGTTTTGGCATTAACCAATCCGGCGTGATGGATGCAGCCGCTGCTCGCCTCATCAATATTCTTCTCGGCAACGATCAAACAGAGGCGGTCATAGAACTTCACTTTCCGGCGGGTGAGATCTTATTTGAATCAGACGCGGTCTTTGCTTTAGGCGGGGCAAATTTCACCGCCGAATTGGACGGAACATTGGTCGATAATTGGCAGAGTTTATTTGCCGCCAAAGGCAGTGTTCTCAAATTCAAAAATAAATTATCGGGAAACCGGGCGTATTTATCGGTCGCGGGCGGCCTTAAGATCGAGAAATGGCTGGGAAGTGCCAGCACGAATCTGACTGCGGGTGCCGGCGGATACAAAGGCCGAACGCTAAGAAAAGCCGACCGCATCGGCTTTAAAAATAAGGTCCCGCATTCTCCGTATTTTTCCAGGCATCTTTCCAGATCGATCATTCCGCCGTACAGCCGGTTCCCCGTCGTCCGCATTATCGCCGGAGCCGAATACGAATTGTTGTCGGCATCAAGCCGTGAAACGCTAGATCAAACTTTCACGATCTCAAATGATTCGAACCGAATGGGATTTCGGTTAACTGGCGGGCCTCTTTTTTTGGCTGGGTCCATAGAATTGCTTTCATCGGCCGTTAGTTTTGGCACGCTCCAGCTTCTCCCCGATGGGCAGATGATCGTTTTAATGGCCGATCATCAGACGTCCGGCGGTTATCCGCGTATCGCGCATGTCGTCACGCGCGACCTGCCGCTTCTCGCCCAGCTTGGCCCGAATGACAGGGTCGCATTTCAACTCGTTACTATTGAGGACGCCGAAGGACTTGCGATGAAATTTGAAAGTGAAATAAATTTACTAAAGGTCGGCTGCGGTTTTGGCAGTTATCGTTAAGAGCTTATGTGTTAAAGTGTTCGGATAAATATGCTGTCTGTTGACCTGAATTGTGACATGGGCGAGAGCTTCGGCCCGTGGGAAATGGGAAATGACGCCCAGCTGATGAATTATGTTTCATCGGTAAATATCGCTTGCGGCTTTCATGCCGGTGATGCGGCGACGATGCGGCGGACGGTCGAAATGGCGATCGAAAAAGGTGTCGCGGTCGGCGCCCATCCGGGCTATCAGGATCTGCAGGGATTTGGAAGACGCCCGATGTCGCTTTCGCCGCAGGAAATTTTTGACATCGTCTTGTATCAGATCTCCGCTCTCAAAGGAATTTGCGAGGCATCCGGCGGAAAATTACGCCACGTCAAACCGCACGGCGCATTATATAATCAGGCCGCCAAAGATAGACCTCTCGCGCAGGCAATTGCCAAAGCGGTGCAAAAGATTGACGCTGATTTGATCTTTTATGGTTTGGCCGGCAGTTTTTTGATCTCCGAAGCCGAGCGGGCAGGGCTGCGAACCGCTTCCGAAGTTTTCGCCGACCGCACTTACCGCACGGATGGCAGCCTGACGCCGCGAAGCGAACCGAACGCCCTCATCGAAAACACCGAACAGGCCATTTCACAGGTTTTGCAGATGCTCACTTCTCAAACCGTGACTGCTGCGACCGGCGAAACCGTGCAAATAAAAGCCGATACCATCTGCATTCACGGCGATGGTGAGCACGCCATCGATTTCGCCAGGCACATTCGAAGAACACTTGACGAAAAAGGCATCGCCGTTCGCGATCTAAGTGTATGAAAAAACGCTCGTTATCGTCCGTCATTCTCGGCGCCGCTTTTCTCATGGCGACATCGGCTGTCGGCCCCGGATTTTTGACGCAGACGACCGTTTTTACCAAACAATTACTTGCCAGCTTTGGATTCGTTATTCTGCTGTCGATAATTCTGGACCTTTTCGCCCAGCTTAATATTTGGCGCGTGCTGACCGTCAGCGGACGCCGCGGCCAGGATGTCGCCAACGAAACACTTCCGGGCAGCGGTTACGTCCTCGCCGTCCTCGTCGGTTTTGGCGGCCTCGTTTTCAACATCGGCAACATCGCCGGCTGCGGACTCGGCCTCAACGTCCTGTTCGGATTGCCGGTCGAATACGGGGCGGTCATCAGCGCTCTGATCGCTATCTGTATATTCCTCTTTAAGGAAGCTGGAGCGGCAATGGACCTCTTTGTCAAACTGCTTGGCCTGGTGATGCTCGGTCTAATAGTTTATGTCGTTTTCGAATCACACCCGCCGCTGCTCGAAGCCGTCCACAGAACATTTGTTCCAAAAACCATCGACGCACGTGCCATCGTGACGCTGGTCGGCGGCACGGTCGGCGGTTACATTACGTTTGCCGGGGCACATCGCCTGATCGACGCCGGAATAAGCGGGGCGGAGAATCTGCCGGAAGTAAATAAAAGTGCCTTTACAGGTATTTTACTGACGGCCACGATCAGATTCCTACTTTTTCTTGCTTCGTTCGGTGTGATCGCGTTGGGAATGGCGATCGACGACGCGAACCCACCGGGCTCTGTCTTTCAAAATGCCGCCGGGCCGGTCGGATATAAGATATTCGGTATCGTTATGTGGTCGGCCGCCATCACATCTGTGATCGGTGCCGCCTACACATCCGTTTCTTTTTTTAAGACATTTCACCCAAAGATCGAGCAGCGTTCCAATCTCGTGATCGTCGTATTCATTATTATTTCCGCCATTATCTTTTTATTAGTCGGGCGGCCGATCACCGTGCTTATCTGGGCCGGAACGATCAACGGCTTTATTTTGCCGGTCGGCCTGGGCCTTGTTTTGCTGGCTTCCCGAAGGAAAAGCGTGGTCGGAGAATACCGGCACCCGTTATGGATGCAGGTCGCCGGATGGCTGGTCGTTTTGGTGATGACGGTTTTCAGTATTCAAACTCTGGCCGCTTCGTTCGGATAAACCCGGATTCAGCATTAAAAAAGTCCCGGGTTTGTACTTCTCTTCCTTCGCGTCCTTAGCGGCTTTGCGTGAGACAGTTTTTTCAAGCAAGTAAAAATTCCTAGTACGTGTCCGGGATAAGGAACATCGTTTTATTTTCCGGATGCATCTAATTTCCCAAATACTTTTTATCCGGATTTTGGGAAGTGTATTATGAAAAAGTTTGTTTTGATCTTTCTAGTTTTGATCAGCCTGTTCTCTTCGTTAGCGGCCCAGTCCGGCAGAAAGGTTCAGGCCGTGCCGGCCACGTCACCGGCGGTCGATGACGCCGACGACTATTCAGAATCAAAACCGCAGCCGAAACGCCCCGTCTATCTTTCGCCGTCGCTTCATGGCAACCCTTCTTCTGTTACTGCAAAAAATGATTCGAACTTACCACAACTGAAAACGGATTCGACAACCGCCGATGAAGAAGAGGTCGTTAAGGTCGATACCAGCCTCATCACAATTCCGGTGTCCGTTTTCGACCGTAACGGCCTTTATATTCCCGGCCTGCGACAGAGCGATTTTAAGATATATGAGGACGGCAAGGAACAGCAGATCGCTTATTTCGGCACATCTGACAAGCCGTTCACCGTCATTTTACTGATCGACACCAGCCCGTCGACCGCCTACAAGATCGAAGAGATACGTGCCGCCGCTACAGCCTTCGTCGATCAGCTAAAAACTCAGGATAAAGTGATGGTTATAGAATTTGCCCGCAGGGTAACCGTTCTGACCGAAGCGACCGGCGACCGTCAAAAGATCTATAAAGCCATTAACCGGGCTGATTTTGGTGTGAGTACGTCATTATACGATGCTGTTAATTTTTCTCTCAACCAACGGCTCAATAAGGTAGATGGGCGCAAAGCGATAGTGCTTTTTACTGATGGCGTGGACACCAACTCCACCAAGGCAAATTATGACACGACAATTGGCCTCGCCGAAGAATCCGATACTCTGATCTTTCCGATCTACTACAATACTTTTTTTGAAAATAATGATCCTCTTAGTACACAGTTCCCATATCCCGGCAGCAGTGTTCGCGGAACATCACCGGCAGATTATGCTTTAGGAAAAAAATATCTTGAGGACCTGGCTTCTTATTCAGGTGGGCGGGTGTTTCGGCCGGAGGCGACGCCGGGCGGATTGACAGCCGCCTTTGAAGGTATTGCCGAGGAACTGCGGCGCCAATACAATATCGGTTATATTCCGGTTGAAGACGGCAAACCCGGACAAAGAAAGCATATAAAAGTAAGGGTCAACCGCCCGAATCTCGTGCTCAGATCGCGCGACAGCTATATAGTAGGTACTCAGCCAAAAGCAGCAACTTAGGCAAATTAAAACTAATACTTATTCTTCCTCGGAAGCTCCGTAAAGGCGGTTCGGGAAATTCTCCGGTTTCGAGTTCCAATCATCAGCCGCCTCTTTTGAACTCGGGAACCGGTTAGAGCCCAATGTCCCGCATACCAGGCATTGCACCCAATAGGTGATCAAACGGTTCTCCCGTTCCCTTTCAAAATTAAAGCCGCCTTCACCGCCGCAAATACATTTTTCTAAATGGGGAGGTTGTGCGATCTCACTCATGATATTTTCCGTAAACTGTCTATTCTATATAAATAATAGCTTTAATCGATTAAAGATTTAGAAAAAGGGATGCTGAGAGCATCCCTGACTTTTGAAATAAATGGTGATCTGAGCAGGACTCGAACCTGCGACCCAGTGGTTAAAAGCCACTTTTAGGGCTTTTTGTATTTGCATGATATCCGTATTTTTGCACAAAATATCTTTATTTTAAGTCTTTTCGAGTGTTATACTTTCCGTAGATTCTCAATTCACATTGATAGATGCCCAAACAAAGGCAAATTCGACTGGACCGACCCAAAGACAGGGTATATCTACGCTCGGGTTGTTGTCAAGCAACTTGACGGCCCAAAAAAGACCATTTATCGCCGTGCGGTTAATGTCACACACGCTAAACAACTCGCCCAAGATATTAAAACTGAATATGAATCGCGCGGTCAAGCCTTCATCGATGGTCGTCAAGTGACTTTCAAGAAGCTCGCCGATTGGTACAAAGATGAATTTGTAATAGCCCCGGTCTATGTGGATGGTCAAAAGGTCGAAGGGATGAGAACGTGCGATGGCGAAAGGTTAAAAATGGACCGCATTATCAAACACCTGGGTGACGAGTTAATCAATGAAATGGACGAAACCGTCTTCCGAAAATACCGGAAGCGATTGAGGTCCGGAGTGACAGTTACTACCGTTAATCGCGACTTTCAAACCATTCGCGCAATGTTTCGAAAGGCAAAGCGGAAAAAATGGATAAAGGAAATTCCCGACTTCGAAGATTTTATTCAGACGTCATTAGAACGTCGCCGAACTGTAACGATCACCGAGACTCAGGAAGTCGAAATTCTTAAAGAAGCAAGAAAGATAATCAGGACAACAGCCCCTCGCCTTTACGCCCTCATCCTTGCCCTTCGTGATTTCGGAGCCCGGCCAAATTAGTTATATCCGGTTAACGATTACAGTAAAGATAAATCAAAATACGAGCCGCTTCGCTGGCGAGATCTGTTTAACGAAGACGGAACAGTACGCGACATCACGCGCCTAGTTTCATATAAAGGAAAGCAACGAGAGGTTCGATTCGCGGTCGTTACTGAACGCATGAAATCTGCATTTCTCGAACTATGGAAATTCCTCCAAATAGGCAGAGCCATTCCGGAGAATTCAGCGGACCTTGATAATCTGGTCTTCCCACACACATCATACAAAAAATCCTGGGACGTCGTTCGTGTCGCATCCGGCGTTCCCGATCTAAGGCTTCGAGATCTCCGCCGCGATTGGGTTACTCGACTAGCAAGACTTGGCTATTCAGATAAACTCGCTCAGCGCGGAGCTGGTCAAAAGACAATGCAAATGAGCTATCATTACACCGAATTTGATTTCGCCGCCGCAATGCAGGCAAAGGCGATTCTTGATGCCGATAACAATTCCGCATAACGTAGCCTAGGGGTAAGACAGAGATCAAATCCGCGTGTCGGCGGTTCGACCCCGTCTCTGGCCACCAAACATCATTAATATTCATAATGACGTAGTGTCACAGACAGGCTCTCGAGAAAATTCGTCAAAAGGGGAAAAGATTAAGATATCGTCGAAATCCATTGGCCCTCGCAACACATGGTTTCGACGGCGTAGCCAAGTAGTAGGGCAGAGGGTCTGCAAAGTCCCCAAACGCACTTTCCTCATTGCTACTAGCGTCGCACACCTATATTTATTGACTTTTCTCAAAGTCCTGTATAATCGGCAAACAATGGGAAATACGCAGTACCCCCCCAAATTTCCCCAAAGTGAATCTTGAGCGAAAGACAAAAGCAACCGGAGTCTTGGCTCACATTTAGACACCAACTAGAAGCGGTCGAAGTCTGTGCGACATACAAGAATGCGCAACCTTCACGAATACATTGTTGATAAATACTTGGGTATTTTAAGGGGTTGCCTAAAAGTATTTCAACCTTATGAATCCGCGATATTTTTATCAAAGGTCATTGAGCAAGTCCCATACGATGGAGGATATTTTGGTAGCGTGGGTCTGACCGCAATAATAAAAGCATAGGTTCTACTTTGAAATATATCATTTCGGTGGAGTGATCTGCGTAAGCCTTTTCAAACCATTCAAAAGCATGGTCTTTTTCACCCAAGCCGGTATAAATAAGCGCTATGTCATATGGCGGAACATATTGCCGCTCCGCACGTTCCTTCAACTCGGTTCAGTCCCTTCCTTGACGACACCTATGTCGGAAACCAAAATATTCGCGCCGTTTACGTTTGTTACGACTATATGATATGGGAATTGTTTTTGGGGTTTATTTTGATGTGTCTCTTTTGTCACTTTCCTCTTTGCAAGCGAAATTGATCTTTATTCGCTTTGGAGAAAAGTCTCGATTCGACATCATTAATCACTACGTCAGTACAGAAATTCGCTTTTTTTAATTCCATGCCTCCTCAATTCGATCTATCCGGGAATTTCATTGTCCTAGTAACGATCCGGGGCAAAGCGGACTTAACGTCTGCCATTCCAAAACAATACGGAAGGAACGCTGCGCGGCAAATCCTTGATTTATAAGTACTCTTAAAGGTAATATAAAATCCAAAGGCCGAATTTAGCGCAGTTACCATAAGGCTTGGCTTTTGGTTGAATTTGGCGATTCAGTTATGGCACCACTGAACATCTCCAATTCTTCCCTAGCCTCGTAATAGAATTGTCAGACGTATTCTGTAGCGTTGACAGGTTAATCGAACCAGCAAATGGAAGCCGAACAGAACGCACCCCAAACCAAAGGGCCTTTCGCTGTACAAGCCCCGGCGATCTCACTTCCCAAGGGCGGAGGAGCTATTCGTTCGATGGGCGAAAAATTCTCGGCAAATCCCGTCACAGGCAGCGGTTCGATCAGTGTTCCAATCATAACCTCTCCTGGGCGAAGCGGATTTGGTCCGCAACTCTTGCTCACCTATGACTCCGGCGCAGGCAACGGCATTTTTGGACTCGGTTGGAGCCTGGGTCACCCCTCAATATTACGAAAAACCGACAAGGGCCTGCCACAATATCTTGACGATAAAGAATCCGATGTATTTTTGATTTCCGGGGTTGAAGATCTGGTCAGGTTGTCAGACGCCAATAACGGCAAACGCCTGCCTGGCAAATCCTGCGTGATGAATACAAAAAACTACCGGGTTTTCCTGTATCGCCCCAGGATCGAGGGCAGCTTTCATCTGATCGAAAGATGGGAGAGCGAATCAGGGGTCGAAGCCCACTTCTGGCGGACGATCAGCAGCGGCAACATCACAACCTGGTACGGACGTTCACCCCAGAGCCGGATCGCCGATCCCCTTCATCCCGAACACATTTTCCAATGGTTGCCGGACGAAAGTTATGACGATAAAGGAAATGTGATTCTGTATGCCTATGCGCGGGAGAACTCCGACAATGTTGAAAATTCGATAGACCAAGCTAATAGGCCCGCCAGCCAGCATAGCGCCAACAGGTATTTGAAACGCATTCAATACGGCAACACGGTTTCGCGGTTAGATACCGTAAAATGGCCCTCAAACGAATGGATGTTTGAAGTCGTCTTCGATTACGGCGAGCATCTGGGACAGAATCCCGCAGCACCCGATTCACAGCAGTTGTGGCCCCTGCGGAAAGATGCATTTTCGAGCTATCGTGCCTGTTTTGAGATTCGCACAAACCGGCTTTGCCACCGCATATTGATGTTTCACCATTTTAGCGAGCTTAATTCCGCAGCCACGCTGGTAAGTTCCGTTGATCTTGACTATAAGATCGCTAATAATCTCAACGACCCGGACCAACTCGGTTATGCAAAGCTGCAATCGGTTTCTTATCTGAGCTTTGAAGGCGACGATAATGCGAGCCTTCAGTCGCATCGTCGCCCGCCGATAAATTTTGAATATTCTTTGCCAAAAGTCAGCAGCGAGCTTAGCCACATCGACCATCAGCAGCTTCAAAATTTGCCGGTTGGAACAGACGGCCAAGGTTATCAGTGGATAGACCTTAACGGAGAGGGGCTTTCGGGAGTGCTTACCGAACAGGGCGGCAGCTGGTTTTACAAAGAAAATCTTGGCGGCGGAACATTTGGCGCAAGCCGGTTGGTTGCAAAACGGCCTTCGGTCGCCTCGCTCTCTTCCGGGGCACAGCAGTTTATGGATCTGGCAGGCAGCGGAGAGCTTGCGCTAGTTGATATGAATGGCCCTCTCAGAGGATTTCAAAAACGCACGAGCGAAGATAGCTGGCAGGATTTCACTCCTTTTTTTTCGTTTCCCAATATCGATTCTAGGGATCCGAATCTTCGCTTTGTCGATCTTACCGGGGATGGACAGGCAGACGCGGTCATCTCGGAGAACGAAGTATTTACGTGGTATCTATCGCTCGCCGAAAAAGGTTTTGACCGTGGGCAGAGAGTAAAATATGCCCTGGACGAAGATTTGGGTCCAAGACAAGTATTTGCAGACGGCACTCAAACTATCTTCTTAGCGGATGTGAGCGGAGACGGCCTATCGGATCTCGTTCGTATTAGAAATGGAGAGATTTGCTATTGGCCCAATCTTGGTTATTGCAGATTCGGCGCAAAAGTGACTTTTAATAATTCGCCGGTTTTCGATCACCCGGAACTCTATGACCCACGCCGCATCCGTCTGACGGATATTGACGGCAGCGGCACGATTGACGTGATCTATCTAGGAAGCAATGGGGCGAGGCTCTATTTTAACCGGAGCGGAAACAGTTTTAGCGGTCCAAAAAAGATTGACCTGCCTGTGACAACTGAGAACTTAGGCGCGGTGCACGTAGCCGACCTGTTGGGCACTGGAACGGCCTGCCTGGTATGGAACTCGCATTTGCCTGCGGATACAGGGTGGCGGGTTTGCTATATCAATCTCATGGCTCACGGCAAACCCCATCTTTTGAAAAAGATCGATAACAATCTCGGCGGCACGACGGAGATCGAATATAAACCGTCCACACATTTTTATCTTGAGGATAAACTCGCCGGAACGCCGTGGATAACCAGGCTGCCTTTCCCGGTTCATTGTGTCAGTAGCGTTACCGCTTGCGACAGATGGCGGCAAACCAGATTTAGTAATCGATATAGTTACCACCATGGCTATTTTGATGGAGCTGAACGCGAATTTCGCGGTTTTGGCCGGGTCGAACAAGTCGATGTGGAAACTTATGGTGAGACCGAAAGCAGCGGCCCGTTTATAACCGATGAAAAAGAACTCTGGCAGCCTCCAATCAAAACCGTTACGTGGTATCACACCGGTGCGGCCATTGACAGGAAAAAGATCCTTACCCAATTCGCAAATGAATATTTTCCTGCCCGTTATGTAAGTAGTTTCAAGGAAAAACCTCTGCTGGAACCTGATCTCCAGTCCGACATTAACGCGGATGAGTGGCGCGAAGCTTTGCGTTCCTGTAAAGGCATGGTTCTTAGGCAAGAGATATACGAGTTAGACGCAAAGGTTTTGGACAAGGAAAAGCTGGATAAACCGGTCAGGCTCTATTCATCGGCGACGCATAACTGCCGGATTCGAAAGTTGCAGCCGCGAGGCGAAAACAAGCATGCCGTTTTTCAGGTAACCGAGTCAGAGGCTCTAACTTATTATTACGAACTTGACCTGCGGAGCGCACAGCTATTACCCGATCCGCGTATTTCGCACACGCTCAATCTCCGCCATGACGAATACGGAAACCCTCAGCAAGTTGCCACGGTCACATATGGCCGTGTAGCTGCGGGAAATCATCCCAAATTACCCGGCAGAACCCTGATTGACCATGCACTGATAGATAAAGTGCAGGGGCAAACTCATGTTGCCTATGCCGAGATTCGCTATACGAACAAAGTCGAATTGCCTGATCTCTCGGCGGGACAGACCCAGCCGGTAAAGCATTATCGCTTGCCGCTCCCCTTTGAAACCCGGACTTACGAGATCACCGGGCTTCCCAAATCGGCTGACTTCTATTTTGATATTGACGACCTGAGAAAATATATTTTCTGCGAGGACTTGTTCTATCCGTCCCAGGTGTCCGTTTCCGAACGGCGGAATTTCACATCTCTCCAATACCACGAGCTTGCACAATCGAATATGCCGCACCGCCGGAAAGTCGAGCATGCTTGCAGCCGCTATTTTGACGATGGGGACGACACCGCCGGCAATCCGAAAACAATTGTGAATCCCTTGCCATTCGGAAAACTGGGTCCGCGGGGATCAAAGTATGAAGATTACAAACTAGCGATAACAGAACAGCTTCTCGACAAAGTCTTTAAGCAAAACGACTCTCAAACCGGCGCGTTGATAGAAGACAAATTGGAATGGATAACTGAATCCGGGGAAACTGTTCGCGAGCAATTTAATAAACCCGAATCCCCACGCTCGAACTATCTCAAGAGCGGCTATATTCGCGGCCAGGCAATCGACCCGACATTCACCGGCCAATATTGGATGCGTTCCGGGATCGCAGGTTTTGCGGCGGACGCCCCGTTGCATTTTTACCTGCCGGAAGAATATACCGATGCATTTGGCAACAAAACAACCCTTGAATATGACGATCGTTACCTGTTTGTTCGTTCCGTTACAGACGCCCTTGGTAATACTACAAGGGTTGAAAATTTCGATTACCGTGTTTTAAGCCCAAAAGCGATGGTCGATGCAAACGGCAATAATTCTGAGGCCGTATTTGATATTTTTGGCTTGCCCGTCGCATCGGCAGTCAAGGGAAAGTTTAAAAATAACAAATGGGAAGGCGATGACCTGAGCGGTTTTAATTTCGATCTGCGCAATCCTTCGCCAGCCCGTATCCAGGCTTTTTGTGCTGCCACGCAGATGAACGAGGCCGAGGCCAGGTTGCTGCTAGGCGGAGCAACGGCGCGTTTTATTTATCATTTTGGTGACCAGAATGGGGATTGGAATAAACGCATGCCGGGAGCCTGTGGAATTCAACGGGAAAAACACGTCAGCCAATTGCAGCCCGGCACAGTCAGCCCGATTCGGGTTTCGCTCGAATGCTCTGACGGATTTGGCAATATCCTGATGAAAAAAGTGCAAGCTGAACCCGCTTCCGGCCAGACGGGCATTCGCTGGATCATCAACGGGTTAACTGTGCTTAACAATAAAGGCAAACCCGTCCGGCAATTCGAGCCGAGTTTTAGCGAGCAGGGATTTGGTTGCGAGTTGCCGCCGAAAAAAGGAGTTTCGACGACTATCTATTATGACGCAGCCGGGCGCGCGATCCGCACCGAAATGCCAACCGGGACCTTTAGCCGGGTTGAATTTTCGCCCTGGCACGTAAAGACCTTTGACGCAAACGACACTGTTCTAGAAAGCGCGTGGTATGACAAACGAAAACCCGCTTCATCAGCCGCAGATGAAGAAAAAAATGCGGCTGCTCTCGCTGCGCGGCATGCCAATACGCCAAGCATTACTATTCTCGATAGCCTGGGGCGCGATGTCATCAGCATCGCTCACAACAAGGTATCCGGGGCTGGCGGACAAATTAAAGATGAATATTACACGACGTATTCCAGGCTCGACGCCGAAGGAAAACCGCTCTGGATCAGGGATGCGCTTGGCCATCTGGTGATGCAATATATTTATCCGCCCAAGGCTAATGACGACCCGGACGAAAATGTTCCTCTGGGATCTGTGCCTTGTTACGACATCGCCGGGAATTTGCTGTTCCAGCACAGTATGGATGCCGGAGCGCTCTGGATGATAACCGATGCCGTCGGAAAACCGATGTATGGCTGGGATATAAATGAGGTTCCGGACAACACCAATTTGCTCACAGAAAAAAGGTTGTATTCCACATCCTACGACGCGCTCCATCGCCCGATGGCGAACAAGCTAAAGATCAATAATTCACCTGCCGTAATGGTTGAGCGATTCGAGTATCAAGACGCCATGACTCAGCCGGATAATAATCTTAACGGGCAGCTTGTCAGGCACTATGATCCAAGCGGCCTTGTGGAAACGATTGCGCTCGATTTCAAGGGAAGCCCGCTCGAAGTGCGCCGCTCTCTGCTAAAAGACAGCAAATCCACATTAACCGATTGGCAGACAACGCCCGATACAAAGCTCGAAACTGAAGCCTTTACCCAGATCACCGAATACGACGCTATGAAACGCATGATGCGGCTCTTTAACTGGCATCGCGGCAGCGGAAGCCGGGTTTCAGTCTATGTTCCCGAATACGGTGAGCGCGGCATTCTGAAAAAAGAAACCCTGACGGCTGGCGCGACGAAAACCGCCAATAGTTATACAGGCGGCGAAACAACTGTCCCGGTCGAGGACGTTCGCTATGACGCAAAGGGCCAGCGCCAGTATTTAAAACTTGGAAACGGCACCGTTACCACTTATGAATACGATCCCGAAACCTATCGCCTTACAAATCTTCGCACGCGGCGAAACCGCAGCGAAACCTGTTTGCCGGGCACCACCCCTGCTTTTACGAATGCAAATATTATCCAGAGCCTTAACTATTGGTATGACCCGGTCGGTAATATCACGGAAATAAATGATGCGGCATTTAAGACCGTTTATTACAACAACCAGGAAATAAAGCCGGTCAACAAATATGAATACGACGCGCTGTATCGGCTGGTCTTCGCAGCGGGCCGCGAAAACGCAGCCGCAAGCGAGATGCCCGCGCTCCGCGAACCTGAGTCTTTTGAATACCGTTTCCCTTGCCTGCCGGATAATGTTTTTCGCAACTACGCGGAGGCTTATCTATACGATGCGGTGGGCAATATACGGCAGATGCGCCACGAGGCAGGAGCTACCGGAAGTTGGACGCGTAACTACGCCTATGATTTCGAATCGCCAAACCGTCCCGCCAGCAATCGTTTGTGGCAAACGTGGAACGGCACGAATCGCACAAACGCAATAACTTACGATTACGACACACACGGCAGTATGCTCAATCTCGACCGTGTCCCTGAAGAATTCCGGCTGCGCTGGGATCATCGCGATATGATCGCCTCCATAAATTTGGGCGGCGGCGGCACGGCGCATTATCAATACGATTCCGGCAAGCAGCGCACCCGCAAAACCATTGTCCGCGGCGATAACTCTGTCGAAGAACGCATCTATCTGGGCGGGCTGGAGATTTACCGGCGCAAGGGGTTTGACGGGCGGATAAAGGAAGAGATCGAAACGCTGCACCTTTTTGACGGCGAGAGCCGCCTGCTGATGGTGGATCAGGTCATCTCAACCGATAATCCAAAACTAACTGTTGGTAATCTCTACCGCTATACATACAGCAATCATCTCGGCTCCGCGAGCATGGAACTTACCGAAATGGGCGAATTTATCTCCTACGAGGAATATCACCCCTACGGAACCAGCGCCTACAGCTGCGGCCGCAATACCGCCGAGGTCAACCTCAAACGCTATCGATATACCGGTATGGAACGCGATGACGAAAGCGGACTCAGCTATCATCATACGCGATATTATCTGGTATTCCTGGCAAGATTTCTTAGCACGGATTCTATAGGCGTAAAAGGCGGTACTAATCTTTATTCATATTGTGCGGCCAATCCGATCCGTCGTGTTGACCCTAAGGGAACAGCACCCCAAACGCCACAGGGATATGGTAATACCTTTAATACGGAGGTGCTGAAGAAATATATCGAAGAGGGCTATGGAGTATTTCAGGAATGGAGCATTGGTGCAAAGTCAAGAGCAGACGCTTTCTTAGTGAATGTTGTTAAGAAAGGAAAAACAACAACTGAATTTCTTGAAAATAAGGCAATGGAAGGTAGTCGGTACCTGGATGGCGGGACCCTAAAAGAAGGCAAGATAGCTGACAAATTTCGAAGATACCTCAAACAGGCCAGTCGGTATGGTTCACAAAGCGGCGTGCCGGTTAATTTAAATATTGAGGTACGAGGACTTTCAAAAGCGCAGTACGAACAGTTTGTTCGGATTTTGGACGAACAGATTGACGTCATGCATTTAAAGGCACTCAGTGGGAAGATCAAGTCATATGGTAAGGACGTCAGTGACGGGTTTAGTAACCTTAAGAGCGTTAATATATCTTCTAAGACTCTGGGAGGTTTCAATTTAGATAAGGTGCGAGATTTGATGAAGAATCCATGGGGTGCCAAGTTGTCAGGCCTCGCTGAGCGAGCCGTACAGTCAAAAACTCTGACGAAACTAGCGGGGGCTGCCAAGCACTTACCGGGAACAAAGGCCCTTAAAGCGCTCATGGTAACTGCCGTTGTCGCAGGTACTGCTAGTCAAGCACATGCAGCCACAAACGCGGCTATTGCTGGTGATTATCAGACAGCAATTGAGAAAGGTGGATCAGCTAGCCTTGATGTGATTGAAATGACTCCAACGCCTCTGGGCGCTGTTGTAGGTGCTGGAAGAACAGGATATGGGCTTGGTGAAGCCGCAGGCGAAGGACTTGGTATCGAAGACCGTGCCCAGAAAAAAGCTGATGAAACGCAGAAAACAATGTTATGGATGGGTGCATCACAAGACGTATCCAGAAATGTCGCGGCTGTTGGGGCAAGTCTCGAAGCCATTAATGATTTTACTCAACTAGTAATTAATCCCGGTGCTTTGAATAACCGAATCAGTGAAGAGTTTACGTCCTGGCTTAGAAAATAGTCAGGAAGCATACGGTAGTAGATGTAACGATTGTAAAAATATTCTACCCGGCAAATTAAAGGTGAGCAGAAGAGGAACAAATCATGAAAAAAATAGAACCCACAATTGAATACGGACAAACGGATTCTAATGTCCACAATTTGCAGGACGCGCTCCTGGCGTTTTTGGAGCGTGAAAAGGCCGATCCGCAAAATATCCGTATCTTCCGTATTGAAGCGCTCCAGCCCCAGCAGATGAAGGCAATCAACATCGGGATCAAAAAAGAGGCGGACAAGGGAACCTATGGTGACGCTACCAAAGATCTTGTTTTACTTTTTCAAACCCAGCAAGGGATCGGCGACCGGTTTGGCGGCGAGTCGGTGGACGATAAAACCGCCAGCCTGATGAACGAATGGCTGGAAAAGCTCGACCTGCTTCGCGAGCGGGCGGTATTCGCCGTCGTCGGCACGGTGACCGATACCGAAAAGGCTCCGCAACCGGGCATGGCCGTCCGGGTTTTCAGCCGCGACCTCAGAAAAGAGGAACTGCTCGGCGAAGCAAAAACGGACGAGAAAGGAAACTACCGCGTCGAACTCGGCGGCGGGCAAAAATACTACCTGACGATCCGGGCCTTCAAACGCGGAAGCGACAAACAGCTTGCCGAAAGCAAAACCGATTCCACCGGCGAAGGCGAACTCTTGATAGACCTGGTTGTTTCCGGGGCGCAGCTTTCCGAATGGGAGAGAATAACGAATGCCGTTTTGCCGCTTCTAAAAGAGCGTTCGCTTTCGCCCGCCGAACTCGAATCGGGTGACCTGGAACTGCTGGCCGAAAAAACAGGTATTGATTATGGACAGCTCCGTCTGTGGACGCTTGCTTTTAGCTCTGCCGTTTTGATGGCAAAGGATTTCGGGCCAACTCAGCCGCCGGCCCCGATAGCGCCTCTGCGACTCTATGAAGGCTCCGTTTTCGAGATCGAAACTGCGCAGCTTACAGCAAATATCGCGCCGCTCTACGGATGGTTTACGGATGGCAGGCCGCAAAATTCGGTTGAATTACTCCAGATACCGACCGACCAATTGATGGCCTCTCTGGAAAGTGCGGTAAATCAAAACTATATCCCGGTGCTGAAAAAGATTGATCTAAAGGCAATTGAGGAATCAATAAACCAGTTGAGGATAGAGCGTGTTTTGAAACCTGCATCCGAAGGTTCGCCCGCAAGCATTGGGGACGTGATCGGCACGATCGATGGAACGTGGGTAAAAGGTAAAGTAAACAGCATTTTGGATATTGCTGAAAAGTCTGTCCACACCTCGGCCGATTATTTCGACCAGGCTGCATCGGCCGGATTTACCCGGCCCCAGGCGGTAAAAATTCGCCAGGCGATGTTCCTTGGGGACTTGACCCAAAACAACATCCCTTTGATGAAAGCTCTCCAGCCGCAGGCCGATGCCGATAAAGACGGCACACTGAAATCCCTGGTCTCGCTCATGCCAAACGATTGGCTTAATTTGGCTTATGAACACGCCCCGGCTTCGCAGACAGACATAACGCCCGAAAACTACGCCTCCGATCTGCAAAAGTCAGTAGAGGACTATGCTCCCCATGCTGCGCTGATTACCCAGTTGGGTAACAAGAGTGTCAGCTTTACCCAGCCGGATTTTGCCCAGGTGGAAAAGGTGCTCGCAAAGTACAAAGACTTTGATATCAAGGCCACTGATATCGAAAAATTTGCCGAAGATAAGAAGATCGATCCGCCAACGGCCGGTGCGCTGGGAAAGCTGCGGCATTTAAAGAATCTGGGCACAACCTGGGATGAGGCCGCGGTATTGGCAAACGCGGGGTTGGAGCATGCCGATCTGATAACCAGATACGGAAAATCGCAGTTCAAGGAAATGATGAAGGAGCAAATTGACGATGACCGTTCCGATGAGATTTACAATAATGCAAATATCTTAAAAGGCGTGAGTATCGGCCTCATGGGATATGCACACCCTTTACTTTTCGGAACGGGCACGGCGGTGATGGCGGATAACAGTATCGCCGCGAATAAGGCGCAGATCGATAGCAACCCGACTCTGCGCAAACTGTTCGGCGCTCTGGATGGGTGTGCCTGCGATCCGTGTATGAGCGTGCTGAGCCCTGCCGCATATCTCGCCGATCTGCTTAAATATGTCGATGGCAGCTCGCAGGCCAGTCGCGAACTGGAAAGGCGCCGGCCGGACATCTATGATCTCGAACTTTCGTGCGACAACACAAAGGCCGAACTTCCGCATATTGACCTGGGTATCGAGATACTCGAAAACGCGGTGGCATTGCCCTGCAAGGTTGAACTCCCACCGGGAACAATGATTCCGACGGAACTCTTCGATGGGAAGCCAGTTGGCGCGAATGTCATGCGGGCGCTGGGAAAAACTGCGAAGGAAACTCTAGGCATACTCAATGCGGTCAAGGTCCCTGGCGGCTCTCGCTGGATTGTAAAAGATCTATATAGAACATGGGCAATAGAGGCGCAAGAAGAGAGTTTTGGATGTAGGAATCTTTTACGGTTTATTCCTGTTGATCTTGCTGGGATGACCGACCCGGATATGGTAGCGACATTGAATAGCGGAAACGTGCCTTTGGGATTGGAAAGTAAGGTAAGCGATGTTCTCTCCGGCGTGGTCGGGCTTAGATTGCCTATTGATATGGACACGCTCGTTATAATGCCATATAAATCGGAACCCGGTTCAAAGCTAAACAAATGGGAAATTACCTTTACGCTCGAAGGCGATATAGTCATTGACAAACAAAACGGAACTCTTTTCATCTCTGAAAAATATGGCCGGGACAGTTTGTATAATGCTAATCCAAATTTACTTACAGTATTTGAAGACTCGCTTAACCGTAGAGAACTGCCCGCGAATTTGATCAAATTTATAAACAATTTGCAGGCGAGTACTAAAAATTACCCCGTAAGAGAGTTTGAGATCAAGGATACAGCCGATCCGGGCTTCTGGAAGTATAAATATACCGGCAAACGCATTTTCGAATATCGCGCCGCCTTGATAGACATTGTCGGTTTAACTTATCAATCTACTCCTACCGACCGCAATCTATTTGTAAAGCCGCAGAATTCAAACCCGCTCGCTTACGAGAAGCTTGCGGAGGGGGACGCCTGTTTTCCATGGTCATTGCCTTATGACCAGGCTCTCAATGAAACTCGCGAAACATTAAATACCGCGGGCACATCAAGGCTTGCTTTGATGGAGACCGTAACGCCGACTGACAACCTGTATTCGTCGTTGGAAATTGCGAAAGAAAGGCTCGGGCTCTCAAATTCAGAGCTAAATGTGATTACAACATCCGAATTAAATGCGAGCCTAGCGAAAGACAAACTATTCGAGATTTGGGGCCTCAAGGCAAACAGAAATCCGCAAAAGATCAGGGACACCTTCGTCGATCAGGAAATCACATCAGCAGCTTTTGGTAATAATGGACTTTTGACGCGGGTTTCGATCATCCTCCAGCAGTCCGGCCTGAGCTATGCGGAATTCGACAACCTGCTGCAATGCGAATTTATCAATCCCGGGATGGCGATCAACGTTAGTTTTGTTTCATCCGCAAACTGCATGCCTTCCGAAATGCGGCTTAACAAAACAGATGAAGCAGATGTTGCGCCTTTTTTGGATCGCTTTCACCGTTTCGTCAGGCTGTGGCGCTCGACGGATTGGGACTTTTGGGAACTCGATCTTGCATTATTTGGCAGAGAAATTGGAAACAACACCATCACTGAAAACACGGTAATTCAGATCGCGAATCTAAAACTGTTGAAAGAAAGACTGGATTTGCCGGTCGAAGCATTGGTAAGTATGTTTTGCGAATTTAGCGGCAAGCAATACAGCCATCTGGTAAACAACGAAGATCAAAAAATAACCGGGCTTTATGACCGTTTGTTCCAAAATCGCGGGCTGTCCGATCCGCCAAAATCGGAGCTGGCATTTTTATCGGCGAATGCCGTTTCAGACGCCACAAAAGTGCTTGTCGCGGCTTCGGCAGGGCTCAGCAAAAAAGACTTTGATGCGCTGATAGGTTCAGCGGCGGTTGACTCGCCCAAACCGGACCCAAACAACAAGAATGTTTATCTGCAATGGGTCTTCCGTAATTCCTTGCTACAAAAGACGTTAGGCCTTTCGGTCGAGGATTACATACTCGCCTGGCAGATGATCCCGTCGAAGCCATTCACTACTCTGGTACCGCCCTCGGGCTCTGCACCAACCCTTCCTCTGAATTCCCCGGCAAAACTGCTCAGATTTATGGACGAAGCAGAATTTGTTATGCAAAGCGGCTTTAGCTGGGATGAACTCAGCTATTTATTAATGAATATCTTTACCGACGGATATTCGTCTGCGCTTGGCTCGGCCCATGCTGCAAATATTCTTTCTACGCTGCAAGCCGAACTGAGGCAGGTCAAAGCGCCTGATGAAATAAAGCTCGAAGCCGAAGTTTTGCTAACGGATAAGAGTCTTCAAAAACCCGATATTATCGATGCTGCCAAAAGATATATGCTCTTTTGGAACTTAACCGAAGATAGCGGGCAATGGCTTGTCAAAAACCCTGCAAACGGAAGAAAGGTTGCCGGAACCCCGCTGGAATTATTGTCGCGCATAGACGTTCTTACCTGGCAATCGGGCCTTTCACAAGATGAAGTGATTGACGCGATAGGCACAACGTTTGTTTCCGGCGAGGTTCCGCTCCGGATAAAAGAACGTGAGCTGATTATTTTAGATTTTAAAGATGAACATCTCCTCGCGCTTGAGCATTTTATTCTCATGCTGCGCGAATCAAAACTTAAGGCAAAGGATCTGGGCGCGCTTATACAGGCTTTTGCATCGACCGGGCGTTACAGAGAATGGGAGTTAAATAACCTGATTGACCCGGGCATAAGGACTGTGCAAATGATGTTGGAATTGCAGCGCCGCCTTGATCTTTCTATTTATATCATCGCCGACTGGTGGATAAATGCCAGGACCGACGATTCCATTAAACCACTTGCCGAATCTCTGGGAGTTGATGTTGCGGCGCTAAATAAATTGATAAGGCTTTTTACAGCCGAGACAAACAATGACCCGTTTAGTGCTCCGGAGCATCTGCTTAAATTTGTAAATGCGAGCCGATCGCTGATGCAGCGAATGGAAACGGTGCACAAACTTCTGAGCCAGGCCGTATCTCTCGACCGGTCTTTGGTAGAAACGATACTCTTCGATCATCTGCAAACCGCGGGGCAGAACCCCAGGCCGGCTATACAATATCTGATCTCGGACGAATTCAGGAACAATGCTATCCCGGAGCAGGAAAATGCGTTGGCCAACACTCAGGCGTATAAGATCATTTCAAATCTTTACCGATTTGCACTGCTTAATGCCAGATGGGACGTCAAACCCGCTCAAACCAATTGGCTCAACAATGGACGCTCGGGTTTTACCGGATTGAATCTCAATACCCTGTCCGTGCCTACCGACGACACGAATATTTTTGTGAATTGGAAGCGTACTTCGCTCCTGTTTCGGATGGCGAAAACACCGCCGGAAATGGGGCTGATACTGGGCAAATATTTTGCGGCATCAGCGCTGGGGTTTGAGAACTCCTTGAAAGAACTGGAATACTCCTTTGGCCCGCTTGATTCGATCAAGGTGTTTGCTCAAAAGACAGGAAACGAGCAAGCTAACTTTCTTGATCCTATAAAGATCAAATCTCTATGTGACCTGCTTAGCCTGGCAAATCGCCTGGCGATCACACCGGACGATCTGGGAGCATTTGCGGCAAATACTCCGGGCCAGCTATCGGTCGAGGCCGCCTACAGAGTTCTGGGCAAGAGATTTAGAGCGTCAGCTTTGGAGAATGCGCTGCGCAAGGTCTCAGACGCGATCCGCATTCAAAAACGCGACCGGCTGGTCGATTACCTGCTGGCGCGGGAGGGGCTGCGCGATGCAAATGCACTTTACGAATACTACCTGATCGATTTTGAGATGGCGCCGTGTATGAATACGACGCGTATGCTGCAGAGCACGGCCGCCGTTCAACTCTTTGTCCAGCGCTGCTTCCTGAACCTCGAAAGGCCAAGGGTTGAACCGCAGTGGCTCGACAGGAAAAGGTGGGAGTGGACGCAAAACTACCGCGTCTGGGAAGCCAACCGCAAAGTCTTTCTCTATCCCGAAAACTGGCTGTTTCCCGAAGTGAGGGATGACAGCACCGAGACCTTCCGTTCGTTTGAGAATATCCTTACACAAAACGAGCCTTCGCATTCGAATGCGTTAACCGGTTTGCGGCGATATCTCGACGACCTTGCCGACGTGGGACAAATCTCGGTTGTTGGCATGTATGAGCATTTTGATGAGCAGGGTACGGGATCTACGCTTTACCTGGTCGGGCGTTTATTAAATGCTCCCAATGTTTGTTATTGGCGCAAGGCCGTGAACTACGGATCGCCGGGCGAGCGCTGGACAGGCTGGGAAAGAGCCGATCTCGAAGTTTCAAGCGACCACGTCATTCCTTTTGTTTTCGAGGGTGATTTTCATATTGCCTGGCCGGTAATGAACACCGTCAAAATTAAAGGAAACGATAGTGATGAATTCTATGAGGTAAAAATGTCCTGGGCGAGAAAAACCTCGGCAGGATGGGCCAAGCGCAGAACCAGCCGAAATATAATGCCTTCTTTGGTGGAAAAGCCTTATAAAAGAGAACTTCAGGAAACTTTCGCCTTTAGGCTGGTACAAGATCAGGATTTGTCGCTTGCAATTCAGGTTTTTGTGCAGCTCCCGATTTCAAAAGTTAAACCCCCTCTACCTCCCCCATCCCGTGCTGATGTCAGCCCGATCAGCCAGACTAGCTCGATCACCTCACAGGTCTTTTGGTCATTGGATATAGTAGCTAGAAACATCAATGTACAATATCAGACGCCGGAAATACACTCGGTACCGGTTAAAGAAAATCAGTATCAACTGATCATTACCGGGGTTGTAAAAGAAGGTTTTAACCACTTTAACGCAGGCTTGGATAAAGTAATTGCGGATATTAAGTCCATTATTAATAACTATAAATCGGGCCTTAGCGACATTGACAAAACGGCATTAGATTTTTTAATTGGTGCCACACTTATATTTGCACCATTTACTGTAGTCACGGTAGTTAGCGCTACTCACCCGATGCTTGCATTTCGAATCAGAAAATATTTGTATGATCCGATTTACAGAATAACCGGAAAACCGGAAGACACGTTTACGATAACCCGTGAACAGATTACATTGTTTTCAGATCGTATGATCTCGTTTGGGGCCGCTCAAGCAAATGAAAAGAAAAAAGCAATTGGGATAAGCTGCGTTGGGGTTGATCAGGCACTGGAGCTCGAGCAAGACAATACAGTGGAGGTCCCTTTTTCCACTAATCTGCCAGACGGTGTCCCGGCAGGAGCAAAGCAACAGGTTAATGTAATAGTTTTGTTTAAGGCGCAGAAAGACAGTCGATATTCAAAACCGGAAGTGCCTCTTCAGATGCAGTCCGTCGGAAGTTTCAGACTGCGCTCTGAGCGGGATGACTCCTGGGAATCTCCTTTGGTCGATAATTCTTCAGGTAAAGTTTTAGTCATCTATCCCTTGAATAACACCAGGTTCTGGTCAAACGGTTTCCAGGAGAATAATCTGGGAAATCTTGGTTTTATAAGATCGGGTAGCAATGAAACATTATGGGTGATAATAGCATATACTAATAATCCCCAGCGATTGATCGAGACATTGTATGTTGAGGAAGGCGGCCAAAAGTTACTTGGTAAAGTAAATGGATGGTTTTTTAGAAATGCTCCTCCCCCAGGAGAATACAATATATTTAACAAACTCTATCCGGCCGGATTTTCCGAGGCATTGCTTTATAGAAAATGGGAATTCGATTCGCCTGACCAATTATACCAAACCGTGTCACAAACAAAGTTCGAAAACCCCTGGTTTGGTGTAGATTCTATTAGTGCCTGGATAGGCCAGAATAGATTGACGGGCGATCCCCGTGATAACAGTTTACTGGCCTTTGACCTTTCCTACCCCAATGCGAACTACAATTGGGAACTTTTTTACCATCTCCCAATTGCGGCGGCAATGCACTTATCGCGCCAGCACAGATTTGAAGATGCAAGAAAGTGGTTTCATTTCGTGTTCGACCCGACAACCAACGATCCGGCAACGGGCCGCGAAAGGTTTTGGCGTTTTCTGCCGTTCAGGCATTCCCAGGCTCCAGATTCGATCAACCAGATTCTTGCTATCCTGAGCGGTGCCCCGGCGACCAATGAAAAACGGGATGAATTACAAAATCAGATCAATGCCTGGCTGGCCGACCCTTTCAGTCCATTTGCCGTAGCCCGTATGCGGCCAAGCGCCTTTGAATGGTACACGGTTACTGGTTATATAAAGAACCTGATCGACTGGGCAGATCAATTGTTCCGGCGCGATACCCGAGAATCGATCAATGAAGCAACGCTACTTTACGTTATGGCAGCTCAGATTCTGGGGCCGCGCCCCGAGAAGATCCGTGCCCAAAAAAGCTTTATTCCCCCGAGCAGCTATCGAACGCTCGCATCCTACACCACGGGTTCGGGCCAAACGGGTTTGGGCAGCTTTTCAAATGTTTGGATCGGCCTTGCTGACAATCCTTTCATAAAAGCAATGATCGAGTTCCTGAAATGGATCGCCAAGTTTGGAACTACCGCTCAATTCGATGTTCTCGAGCAAATGAACCAGCTTGAGTCAATCGGCTCGCTGTATTTCAAAGTGCCCGTCAACGAAAAACTCCCGGAATTGTGGGACATGGTTGAGGATAGATTATTCAAGGTCAGGCATTGCCAGAATATAGAGGGTGTAACCCGCAGCCTGGCATTATATGAGCCTCCGATAGACCCAGAGATCTTGATCCGGGCCAAGGCAGCCGGTGTGGACATTGCCGATATCCTCGCCGATCTGTATGCACCGGTGCCGCTCTATCGCTTTCAGGTGCTTTTGCAAAAAGCACAGGAATTCTGTGGCGAGGTAAAAAACCTTGGCGGAGCAATACTCTCGGCGATAGAGAAAAAGGAAGCCGAGCACCTGGCATTGCTCAGATCAAGCCAGGAACTGGAAATGCTCAAGCTGATCCAATCCATAAAAGAGGAACAGATCAAGGAAACCCAGGCAAATATAGATGCCCTGACTAAAACCAGGTCGAACACGCTGGATCGTTTTAAATTCCTTCAAATACAACTTGGAAACGAGCAGCTAAAATTCGATGGCTCAGGAGCACCGATTGTCGAACAATCCCTTATTGCCAGGCCGCAACCGGGCGGCGGGTCGGGGGATGTGAGCGGGCTTTCCTTGATAAGCAACGAAGTCAACCAACTCCAGAAGATGCAGGAGGCGCAGGATTTTGCGTTAATATCCGCGGCTATGAAACTGACAAGTGGCATTGCCCATGCCGCCGGCGCTGCTCCCGCGCCCTATGGGACGGCTTTCACGGCGGTCGGACACGGCCTGTCGGTTGTCGGCGATGCTTTTGGTATAGCTTCCTCGATCGATTCCTTTCTTGAGCGGCGTGCTGGTTTAGTGGGCGGCTGGCAGCGCCGTCGCGATGAATGGGTGCAGCAATCAAAAATGACCGCCGAAGAAATCCGCCAGATCGATAAGCAGATCATTGCGCTTGAGGTCAGGAGATCCATTGCTGAAAAAGAGTTGGATAACCACCGCAAACAGATCGAGCACGCCTCAAATATTGACGACTACATGCGTCATTTAAAATTCTCGGGCGAATCGCTTTATAGTTGGATGGAGAGCCAACTTTCCGGCTTGTATTTTTCGGCCTATCAGATGGCCTACGAGATGGCGAAAAAAGCTGAACGCTCCTTTCAATTCGAACTTGGCGATCCAAAAGCAACGTTTGTCCAATATGGCAATTGGGACAGTATGCGCAAGGGGCTGCTTTCCGGCGAAAGGCTTAGCCAACATCTGCGCCGGATGGAAACCGCGCATCTCGAACGTAATAAACGCGAACTAGAGATCACGAAACACATATCCCTGCGCCAGCTTAACCCGATCCAATTGATGATGCTCCGGGCGACAGGGGAATGCGAGATCGAGGTGCCGGAAATGCTCTTTGACCTGGATTTCCCAGGACATTATTTCCGTCGTATCAAAAGCGTCAGCGTTTCAGTGCCATGTGTTGTCGGCCCGTATTCCGGTGTGAGTGGCACACTTACACTGCTTTCCAGCAAGGTGCGGCATAAAACTCTTGGAAATTACTCCGATGAGAATAATTTTATGATTTCACACTTGCCTACTCAGTCGATAGCTACGAGTACCGGGCAAAATGACGCCGGGGTTTTTGAGTTCAATTTCCGTGACGAGCGTTATTTGCCATTCGAAGGTGCTGGCGCAATATCAAAGTGGAAATTCAAGCTCCCAGAGGATTTCAGGTCGTTCGATTATGACACGATCAGCGATCTTATTTTGCATTTTCGCTATACGGCGCGTGATAGTGGGAGTGATAGTTTTGTAAGTCAAACGCGTGAGAATACGAAAAATGTATTAGGAAAATATGACGAAAATAGCGGCGGATTTTTCCAGTTCATTGATTTGCGACACGATTTCCCGTCTGAATGGCATAGGTACAATAACAAAGGAATCGAGGGAGAGATATCGCTTGATTACGACCGATTTCCATTCGTTTTTAGGGGCAAAACGTTGAAGATCCGAAAAATATTGCACCAGCCAGGAACGGAAAATGAACGGGAGGTAAATATTACAGGTGCAACCGAGCTTAAGAGTAGTGGCGGTTCATTGAAAATCCAGTTAGATAAGGAGTGTTTCTCTGATAACAACTCATGGATTGTTCTTGAGTGCAGTCTATAGCGAGATCCGAAACACCGTGTGAAGATGATGAAGTCTAATGTGCGAATACGAAATCCGCAACCTAACAATCCAACAATCTATTAGGCATTTTATCCATTCGCCTCACCCATAAAACTCCAAACCGCGCATGCGAACTGAACCATCAACGGAAAGCGAAGTTTTGCAATATTCTGCCACAGCTTCAAGCTTTCCAAAACCTATCAGAACTGAGCATAAATCAGCACAAAATCTGAGACTACAGGCTGCAACCAACAAAGAAAAAAGCAAGGCATCCGACAGAGGCGTCACACCACCTGTACCAGTACAGCCACGATAAGGCTAAGATAGCCGCGAGTTTCGCCCGTCTCGATAAAGAAGCAGCAAAGCTTCACGAGATTCGAGCGGCTTATACGAAAGCCGAAAAGCTGGTGTTACTTAAAAGAAGGCGTCAAATTAGATCTTGTGGATTTGCTAAGACGAAATCCCGACACTAATGGTTTAAATTTGGTCGACCAAACAACAAATATCTTCCACCAAAATATTGCCAAAGCAGAGCCATTCAAATCGATAAGGAATGACGGGTTGATGGCGGTTTTGAGCCGTGAGATTGGAGAGAAAATCGAAAGCCGGCAGCAACTTTTAATCCCGGGAGATTCGAAGGCATACAAACAGAATGATACACGCAATTCCGTTCCGGCAGAACGAGCCTCTTCTCGAAACTCAAGCCTCGTCCCAAACACTAGAGAAAAGTCGGACAGCGATAATATTTACAGCCGTTGACGGCCGCAATGGCAGAATTCCGGGACATTCGCGGTTGTTTACGCCCACCGATGCGAAACCCATAGGCGTGTGAATTTCGTCTTCTCTCCGGCGGCTTCTATAAGAGGATAGAAGAACGCCAATAGTAAAGCTGTAGTTCCTGTGAGGCTGCTTGAATCGTCGATACCTGAAGTTCTCAAAAACGAACTCCATTGAGATTGTTTCGTTTTATCATCCGCAAATTCGTCAGTCAAAGCGAGTGGGATCTCTGTTGGGAATTTGGTATGGCGTCGCTCGAACGTCGCGATTAGGGCCTCTTGCAAGACCGCTCCGTTAAACTCGAACTCGTTTACCATCAGCTTAATGTCCCAGAAGTCCTTCATCCGGCTATTTGCGATCCCGAGCTTGACCATAGCTTCAAATTTTTCGGCGATCACAGTTTCCTTCGGATACGCCAAAAGGTTCGGTTGCGAGAATTCGAGTAGCGTGGGCATGTTATTGTTTCAACCTTTGGCGTAACCGCATCGCCAAAGCCAACATCTACCTGCAAATTTATTCGGGCTTTCCCAAGAAATGCGAGAAATTTTACCCTCAAACCGGCGTAGTCTGCCGCTTCGCGTATTTCTTCGACCCGAATGGATTCAGATTGAAATACCAACCCATCATCGTTTTGGATCTCACAGATTTCAACGAACACGGATTTTATATCGGCGATCTCGCTCGAACCGGATCCAAGCAGACAATGTCACGAGTGGGTCGGTGCGGTTTATCAAACCAGAGATTTAGCCTGGTCGCCCCTTTAGATAAAACTTATCTCGATGGTCTGAAACACTAAGCCGATAGAGCCATCTTTCATTCGCATAACGGATCAGCAAGAGATTAAAGTCTTCGGCATTTGCCTTGGCAAGATTGTAGAGCCGCCGATGGACCGAGGCGGCGAGATTTTTTATGTCTAAGGTCATATGAGAGATTCGAGGTACGGTCGCATAACATTCGACACCCGGCATATCTTGGCGTAGTGCCAAAGTTCGTCCATGGTAGCTTGTTTTTGGCTCCAGGCGTCGCGTAGGGCCTCTATCGCCACGTTAAGGCCGATTTTGTTTCGATACTTAAAGCAATCTGCCACAGTCTTCGCAGGGTTATATACCTGAAGAGAGGTGCCGTTAATTTTCTTAATTTCAACTCCCTCGGTGAACGCATCGCGGGAGAATCGCATTACTCGCAGCGGTATGAATTCCAGAGTTGGTTTTCGCGACATTCCTTCTATTGCAATCCAAACTTCGAATGGATTCTGAGTCGTTAGTTCGTGGAAGCGAAGGGCTGAAAGCAGGCAGATCACTCCTCTAGGTATTCGCTGTGCCGTTTCTAGCAGACTCTGCTGCTCATTGTAATCTGCCGCAGTGAGCGAATAGAGCCCGCGGCCCACTTTGATCAGCTCGCCGCTTTCAACGAGACGTGAAATAAGGACACGTACACCTTTGATATTCCCCAGGTCCTTTGGCCGCAGCAGCTTTTTCTTTTTCGCATATTGAAGCAGCCTCTCTTGATTTGTTAGATCGCCCATTTTACCATGTTACATAATGTCAATAGATATTTACAAGTATTGGCGTTTTGTACCACGCAGCCCTTTCTGACTTTCTTTGACATTCAAAATTCCTTTGTCGACGTGGGCTTGCAGGCCTAATCATGGACCTTGTGTTCTTAAAGCCAGCTTAATTATTAAAGCGTGAGATAACCGTCGTTCCTGAAATATCGGTAGCTTTTTTGCCCTTCATTAGATCCACATGAGGCTGTTCGATTAGACCGAAAGTACCAAGTTCCGTTAATGAAGGATCGGCAACAATTTGTCCGATCTGTTCAAAGGGCAGAGCCGCTCCTTTCCATCTTTTACAAACGTCCGGTGTCACAGCCAAAAACCAGGTGGGAGCATCCTCCCGAGCCTTACCCGTTGGGATCGCCCATAGAGTAAATTGATGATCCGAAATGCGTGAATAGAAATAATAGTAGTTGCCATGGCTCAATGCACGACCTCCCAGTGAAAAATCACGAGGTTTCTTTTCCCATACGACAACTTCTAAATTTTTGAGAGTTTCAGGGAAACCGCCGCGTTTTTCGTGAAATCGGAGAAGGTCACGCATCATCATACTGACGGCCTCTACCGGTAGATCATTGGCTTTCTTTCGCTCGACGGACCATAGCGAATAGACATAAGCTCCAATGACCAGAAACAGAGCGAGCGGAGCGAGAACGATCGATAGTTTAAGACGGTTCATCATCGATCAGATCACGCTCCTGTTCATTTCGAGAAGCGAGCGTTCATATTGACCCTGCAGTCTTTCACGCACGTCTTCGGTCAGATTATTGAGAACGTCAGTGAGTTTTTGGCCAGAGTCGACCGAATTGAAATTTCCGCCCGGCTCGATAGATCTCGAAAGAACAACGGGATTCTGAGTTTCAGCCAAAGCAAGAACTGAGATTGAGCTTGAAGATATTCGGGACGCGATGTCTTCATTGTCATCAATCGGATCGCCGATATTTTTAATAGAGTCGCTTTCGATGCCATTCTCCCCAAATACCGCATCAGTCACAATTTCATCAACTGCGTCTGAAACATGTTTCTCCAAATCCTCGCCAAAACCGGCATGTGCGGAAACTTTATCTCGATCTAATCCGTCAGACTCCGGTTCTTGCCGTTCATCCAGACTGTAGGTTGGGTCGATATCGCCGAGGTGTAAGAGCCGAGGTTTGCCGTAATCGAGAGATCGTGCCGAGCGGGGTATCCGTGGCGGGTCGAGTGTGGCATCAGTTGATAAATAAACCGTGCAAACCAGCTTGACGCAACATCAAACACCCCCCTGATTCTGCACTGTCCAGCCAACCTTAATTTGTCCGGCAGCGGCTCCGTTTGATGGAGCATTAATCGCGTTAGTAATTATCAAATCGTGCTGCGTCGTGCGATGCCGGGTGCATGTCATCGGACACTTCGCAAACTTCTTTTACGGATTTGACTTTCAGTATTATCAGCATGTCCGATGCCGTAAGTCCGTGCATATACCGCCAGTGCCGTCCGCAAAATTTTCCTCCCGCGATGCAGGAGCGACATCACAGTGTCAATCGGGACGTTTAATAATGCCGCGATTTCCTTGTATGAAAATTCTTCGACATCGGACAGAATGATAATTTTCTGAAACTTCAACGGCAAAAGCTCGAGCGTCTGCAAGATACATTCATCCGTCAAGCCTTGCGGCGTGGATCCTTCATATGCGAAAGTATCAAACAAACGGTCGTCAAAATTATCAATCATCTTCTTGCGTGCGGCAATGTGGTGAAGCTTTTGATTGAGGTGATACAAAATCTTGAGCAACCATATGCGACAATTTGTTCCCGGTGTATGATGCGCGAAAGATTTCAAAGCCTGTATGTAAGTTTCCAGCGTCAAAGCTTCCGCCGTCGCGCGATCCTGCGACCACCACATTGCATGCCGAAAAACGGTGTCGAGATGCGGGATCGCTTCCTCTTCAAAAGTCGCCCAACGTGTGGTTTCGTCGCCGGTAGTCAAGGTCGTGTCCGGGGTTGGTGCGATTGTTGTTCGGGTTAATCCGTCGGATGACATAATAACTTTCCTTGTTTGCCCCGATCGAGTTTTGTAACTTCATCTGCGCGCATCGCGAATTTTTTTCGAGATTAACGAAACAGATCGCCGACATATCCGATTTCATACGTCATAAATAATCCGAAACACAAACTGAATGCGCCGGCGAGTCCTTGCAGTATGCGTGTGCCGGACGCAAAACGGTTGGCGGTCAAATGAATGGGCAGTCCGACTAGTGCGCTCATTAACATCATTCCGCCAATCGAACCGATGCCGAAAACACCGATATACGCTATTCCGACGAGTTGCGACTTGATAGTTGACAAGACGAGCAGCATCAATGCCGCGCTGCCCGCGAGTCCGTGAACGATGCCGACGAGAAGTGGACGTGCGCCGATTCCCAATCCGTGATGCGTGTCAGCATCAACGATCTCGTCGGCGGAATTTTCCGGCGCGACATCGTGCAGATGCGGATGCAGATGCTCGTGTTCGAAATGCCGATGCTGGTGAAAATGAAGTGTTCCGCCGCGCATCAATTTACGGAGCGCATTGATGCCGAGCGCGATCAGCATCAAGGCCACGCCGAACTCCAACGCCGCTGCCAAACGCTCGCCGATTTCAATGTGCAGGACGATGACGACGATGCCTGCTACGAACAGCGAAATCGTGTGACCGATGCCCCACATGCCCCCAACCAAAGTCGAACTCAGAATACTTTTGCGCTCGCTAACGATAGTTGAAACCGCCGCCAGATGATCGGCTTCAACCGCGTGTTTGAGTCCGAATAAAAGTCCGAAAACAAGTATCGAAACGATTGAAACCGAACCCGTCTGTAAGTTCGGGGCGGGCAGCCACGCATTGAAATCCACGCCGCTTTGTTTGATCGCCTCGACGCAAATGAACGCGCCCGCGCACGCAATAACGAACGAACTTAATACCGGCAAAATGCGCGTCAAACGATTGACCGCAGTATTGTCTCGTTTCAACCAACGTCCCGCGTAAACGAACGCCAAGCCGACCACAGTCAATGTCGATGCCAAACCGACGCTGAACGCCATCACCAGCAATAATCCATAGCCGACGCGATGCAGTGAAATCGCTGACAGCAACACGACCAACGCCGACGGACACGGCAGCAAACCGCCGGAAATGCCGAGGGCAAGCAAACTGCGCCACGTTACGGGCGCACCATCCGCTCCCGGCGGCATGTGCGTATGTGCGACTCCGCCGTGCGAATGCGGAATTAATGGGTCAGAACTATGTTGATGGTCGGATGAATCGTGATCGTGAGTATGCGCGTGATCGTGATCGTGTTCACCGTGTTGATGCTTTGCGCCGCCGAAAGTTCCGTGCAAGCGACGCACGAAAAGACTCAAACCGATACCGAGAACAATTGCGCCCGACACAAAACTCAACACGGGAAAAAGTGTTTCGGGCAGAATGTATTGCGATGCGAAAAGCGTAATTAAGCCAAGTGCGAAGACACCCAGCGTGTGCGTAATCGTAACGGTCAAACCGAGAAATGCAGCGTGCTTCGCCGTCCCGCGCGAACCGACGAGATATGCGCCGACCACTGTTTTGCCATGTCCCGGCGACATCGCGTGCAAGCCGCCAAGCACCATGGCGAAGAGCAAGCCGAACAATGCAACGAGCGGTGTCAACGTCGGAACGGAAATCAATTCAGTCAAACGGTCGCGTGTTCGGTCAATCGTTGAAGTGCCAAAAGCGACTTCTGACGATTTGTCCGAATTCGTTGTCTCGCCTGTTGCATTCGCCGGTGTATTGCTTCCGTTGAGCGTTGTGTCGGCTAAATTTGCTGCGGATTTTGTTGTGTCTCGTGGTTGTAAAGCGACGGCATTTGCCGGCAACTCACCTTTCGTAAATGAAAATGCCGCGACGAATTCGTTGAGTGGAGCGGCAGTTAAATTTTGGGGATAGGCTTTGAGTTCGTCGGTAACGCCATTGCTGTAAACCGTGCTGTCAAAAACCGAAACGGCGGACGGCGCAACGACGATTTCACGCCAACCGAGGCGGTCGCGCTGATTCGTGTCTTCAAAACGCAGATGTTGTATTTTCTGTGCGTCGAGACGAAGCGGCCCGGTTTCGTAATCGCATTCGATCCGAAGTGTCTGCAAACCGCCCGAACCGGCGGGCAGACTGATATGTTGATTAACTGTTTTGAGCGGCAAACGCACGCCGTCAACGGTTAGCAATAATCCATTGGCATAAACCTCGGCGGCACGTTTCAGGTAGGCGTTTAATTCTTCATCGGTCGGTGTCCCGTTGCCTTTTGCGTCGGCAGATTGCAATTCTTGCAGCGCGGGAATTTCCGCCA
Organism: Pyrinomonadaceae bacterium; assembly: GCA_043740295.1. Lineage (GTDB taxonomy): Bacteria > Acidobacteriota > Blastocatellia > Pyrinomonadales > Pyrinomonadaceae > OLB17. The sequence continues at coordinate 32,635 of JAYUCO010000003.1, forward strand.
TGTCCACGACGTAACGAACCGCGATGCGCTCATCACCGATTTGAAGGCGGGCGAAATGATTGATCGTGAAATTGCCGAGCGCGTGACTGAACGCCGCCCCCGCTGCAAGTCCGATGATCCACAGAATGGAAACAAATATCGTGAATGGAGCACGATGACGTTTGGCAGTTTGACGTTTGACGTTCATAAAATTCCTTTTTAACTTCAACCGATTAGCGGTTGAAAAATCGCTTCGTCATTAAGCCGAAGCCTCCGACGAGAAACATTGCGTGTTCGGCGACAATACTACTCGTCATTCGCGTGCCGCTCAAATCATTGAATATTTTGGGCGACGGGCAGCGGTTGTCCGGCATCGGTCGCCGCTTTAATAATGTTGGCATAAATCGCACGGCTCTCGGTCGTCGGACGTAGTGCCATATCACGGGCGGCGAGTTCGGCGGCACGGTTATAATTATGCTCGTCGAGTTCGAGTGTCGCCAACGGGCGCAGATAACCTTCATTGCCGCTAGCGACGGCCTGCTCGTAAAACTTGCGTGCTTCCGCGCGGAGTTGGGCGGCTTCATCTTTCGCTCCGCGTTTTTCGAGTAATGTTGCCAAACTTATTTGCCATTTCGGATTGGCTTTGGTGGAAAGCAGGTTGCGGTAAATTTTTTCCGCTTCGTCGGGTTTACCGTGCCACTGTTCCAGGTCTGCTAAGAATTCGAGCGCGAGCGGAAAACCGGGAAATTTGTCTAACGCCCAATTATACTGACGACGTGCTTCGTCAAGATTGCCGCGCTTAGCTTCGATCTCCCCGAGAATCGAGCGCGTCCACGCTATGCCATAAGGTGGAAGCGGTGTTGGATACCCAACGTCAATTGATTTTGTCATTAGCCGCGCCGCCTCTTCGAGATCGCCGCGAACTTCCGCCAAACGCGCAAGTCGCGCCCACGCCCCGGGTAATTTCGGGCTGGTTTCGGCGAGAAGCCGGTAATGTTTTTCCGCCGTGTCGAGATCACCCGATTCGAGAGCGCTGTCTCCGGCGAGACTGAGTAAGTCGGCATTGTTCGGGTCGAGTTGCAAGCCGTGTTCGGCGATGTTTTTTGCCTCCTGGAAACGATGCCGCGAAAACAGGATAAGGACGCGAGCTTGGAGCAGACGCAGACTGCCTGGGTCAAGCTTGTCGGCTTCGTCAATTTCTCTTAGCGCCCGGTCATAGTCGGCGGCATCACCGGTTTCTCCGGCGCGGCTCGCCAATCCGGCAGCCAACTGACGGTATGTTTCTGAATCTTCGGGATATGCCTCGACGCGCGATTCGCGAAATTTGATGTTTTGATCGAAGGGTGTAAGCGGGGCTTTGGTTGCGGATGTTCGACTCATGGCGGTGAAATAAATCGCTACGCCGAGAAGTGCCACCACAGTGACTGACGTTACAATAAGTCGTTTCTTGTTCATTATTTTCTCCTCGGTTGAAGAACACGGGAAGGGCTAGAAAGCCCTTCCCGTGAGTTGTGGTCGAAGGTTACTGCTGCGGCGGGAACTCGGAAGTCCCGGGCTCACCAGCGACCGGGTTGGCCCGACCGAAATACGGGAAGGATGACCTGAGAGGTCGCTGGTCTGAAACCTGGTTGGCCAGGTTGTTGATGTCGAGCACGCTGCGCTCGATGAAGTCCGAACCCTGAAGCACAAGGAAAATGCGCGAGTCAGTGCACGGTACAAGGATCGCCTGGGTTGCCTGGTCGATGACGAGGTTACTGCAGTTGAGCGGGCGACGGGCCGGGTTGGCTCCGGCGGGCTCGTAGCCCGGAATTGGATTGCCCGTCAGAAGAGTCGGGGCAAGGTTATTACCGAACTGCACGTCGGTCATCTCACGGGCGAAGCGCAAGTAGATGTCCACCACGTCGTCCGCCGGTCGACGACCGTTCTGATAGCCGTCGCCGCCGAGGCCGAATGTAGTCGAACTGTTACCGGCGGTCGCCGCGCCTTCGCGGATGCCATCGGTCGGTGTCGTAACGTTCAGACGCATGTAGTCGGGCCAGGTTATGTCCTTCTGGTAGTCGCGATTTGTATTGGCCCTTATTGCGGCAGGCAGTTCATCGAGCATGTAGGGTGTGCCGGTGATGCCGGGCGAGATAAACCCACCGGCCGTCAGCAGCGTCTTGCGCCCCTCGATAGTATTCTGCAACGACGAGAGTATGCCCCCTGACAGCAGCGAGCTCGGCGTTAGCCTGCGGAAGATACACGCATCGGTGCTGGCGTCGGTAGTGTTGTGCAGGTCCTTGAGCTCAGGCGTGCTGAGCACGCGGGTCGCGGAACCCGGTATTAGGGTCTGGCCCACGCAGGCGTTGACCGCTCCGGCGGTTATCGCTGTCTCGTTGAGCGGCGGCGTGTTGAAGACCCATACCGTGGCGGCCACTTGCTGGCCCATCCGCTCAAACTGCGCGAAGGTATCTCCGTGCGTGGTGGTGAAGCCGTCGAAGTTCTCACTTTCAGGACGGCTGACAGTGCCCCAAACGCCGATCCGGTTCGGGTCGCGCTGCGGGGTGCCAGTGTCGTTGCGGACCTCTTTGATGCCTTGGCCGCCATTGGTCAGCATGTATCTGGGAATCGAGACGGCAACGTGCGAAGCATTATAACCACCGAAACCGTCGCTGCCGCTGGTTAGGTCGGCACGTAGCGGGCGACCGCGGAGTGGGCCTAATCCTGTGCTGACAAAGCCGCGCTCGACGTCCTGAGTGTGGTTATTGACGTTCTGAGTCGCATTGGGGTTCAAGCCGATGCGGAAGATTAGCTGCGACACGTCGGTCTGGAACGAGTCGTCGGCGACACCGGCCCAGCACTTGATGTTGGATGCGGCCGTTCCACGCGGGTTCGACACTCCGCCCTCGAGGATGAAATTGTCCTCCTGGCCCGTGAGTGCAGAAGCTCCTGAGAAGATCCCGCTCGGCACACCCGCCGACGCGTTGGCTGGGTTGCCGCGGCAGAGTTCCGTGCCGCCCACCAGTTCCCTATTGCCACGAGGTCCGGTTACCGATGGAGTGCCCAACGTAACCGTGTAGCCTTGCCCGCCACGAGCGATTGAGTCGAACTTGACCTGCATAACAAGGTCTTCAGCGGGCGTGCCGCCGTTGTCGATCTTCATCTGGTAGAGATACTCCTCAGAGAAGCGGTAGGTCGGGTTCAAGTGCGGATTGAGAAAGACGTTGACGGCAAAAGCCAAAATGACCTTGTCGTTGTCGGCCGGGTCAACCCATGCAAACACGTCACTGAAGTCGCCTTCCTGGGCGGCATCAACGGCGTTTGAGTCGCGGTGATCGGCGGCTCTTGCAGTTTGAAAGCCGCCAAAACCAGTGACGAGCATTGCTAGGCTCAACACAAAAGATGTTGTGCGCTCGATAAATTTCTTGATATTCATTTAGTTTCCCCTTTTGTTTTGGTTGTGCCGTCGTCGTAAATGCGCTAAAATGTATGAGTTAATCAAGCACATCTTAGCTGCAACGATGCGGCTGGTGTTGTGGTTTTACAAACCCTGACTCATCACTTCAATTGATGGGCAGGGTTTCTTTTTTAATCAGCTTGGTCATACTCGCGATGACTTAGCCTATTGCTCAGTTGCCCGTTTTCCAAAGAAAACAGTTTCAAAGCTCGTCATCCAAATCCAGTGAATTTTCACGAACAAGTCGTTCGTATTATGGTCTTCACTGTTTCTTTAATCGCCGTTCATAATAGCGAACACCGACATGCTTTTGTGACTGACGTATAATACTTATCTCATGTCCTTAAAATCTTGTATGTAGGGGAAAATACCCGTCGTGTGTCAGGAGAAACCCTCCTTCGGCTGGGGGGGGGGGACGATTGGGGAATGCGGATTCAGGATTAATATCAAAGAATAAATGCCTTTTGCTGTCGGCTTCCCCGCAGTACAGGCATAACGAAATCTGCTAATTCAATTTCCACACACCTTCCTCTTTGACGAAATTATATGTATCAACGTCGCCGGTCGAGGGATCTTTTAATGTCAATGTCGCATTATCGTCATTAATTTTTTCACCAGCCCCCTCCTGCGATGCGGGACAATTTATCACGTCCAAGTATTTTTTCAGCAATTCGTCAGTCGAGATATTCGACTGTTTCGCCGTTGCTTCCATACTCGCCAGTTTGCTTTTCGAGAGAGTTTTTTTGTACGCGGCGACATCTTTATTCTTTACTGCCGCGCACGACTCTTGTAGCGAATCTTTTGGTGTGTTTGACGACATACCGCACGCGCACATAACGAACGTCAAGATCAGTCCTGTGAAAATTAAAACAACGTATCTATATAATTTCATAATCAATTCCCTCAGATGATATCAGTGTTAGGGCATTACTCTAAATCTTAAGAAATTTTAGTTTGCATATGTATTGTATCAGTATTTATGACTTTTGTAACCATCCTTGTTGGAGAGCGTAGCGCACAATGTCGACGCGGCTATGCAAATCGAGTTTCTCCATCAAGCGGGTTTTGTACGTTTCGACGGTCTTCACGCTGATGTCCAGTTGGGCGGCAATCTCTTTGTTACTGTAGCCGAGCGCGATGCGTCGCAGCACTTCCTCCTCGCGTTCGCTCAAATCTCCGGCGGGATTGATGCAGGTATTCGACTGTCGCCCGATGTAACCGCCGACGACTCTGCCCGCCAATGACGGCTCTATATATATGCCACCGGCGGCAACGATGTGAATCGCGTAAATCAAATCTTTCGCGGCGACACGTTTGAGAACATAGCCCGAAACTCCGGCTTGCAGCAACTGCCGTAAGTGATTTTGATCTTCAAATGCGGTCAACGCAATAACTTTAATGTGCGGATATTCTTGTTTCAAACGCTTGGTGAGTTGTGCGCCGTCCATATCGGGCATCGAAATATCGGTCACGACAATGTCGGGTTGCAGTTTTTTGATTTGCTGCCAAGCCGTGAATCCACTGTCCGCCTCGCCAATTACTTCCATATTCGCTTGTTTTTGAATTAACATTTTCAGACCTTCGCGGATCATCTCGTGATCATCGGCGAGAAACACTCTTAATACCTTATTCATCCGCATTTCCTCCGGCAGCGGCAAACGGCAGCGGGATGCGAACAAAGACCGTTGTCCCGGCACCGGGCGTTGATTCGATTTCAAATGTCCCCTCCACCACAGCGGCACGCTCTTTCATTCCGACAACACCCAACCGACCTTCCGTCGTTGCCTTGAATGAAAGATTTTCTGTATCGAAACCCTTTCCGTCGTCTTCCACCATAACCTGCACATTGTTCTGCTGACATTCGACGACGACGTTGACATGTTTCGCCTGTGCGTGTTTAAGAATATTCGTCAGAGCCTCCTGAACAATGCGATAAACGGTGGTTTCAATATCCGGTGACAGCACTAGTTTATCGAGATTGCAGCTATGGAAATCCAACGTTATCCCGTTGCGTTCCGACCATTGCTTGAGATAATTTCCGAGCGCGGCGTTAAGTCCCAGATCATCGAGAAGGGCGGGACGCAGTTCCCAGGCGAGATGATGGACTTCATGCATCAATTCATCCGTGATTTGCAACAAGCGGACGAGAGACATATGCGACGGCGGATGAGGTTGACAAATCTCGTTCAACGAGTTGAGTCCCAAAACAAGTCCGGTCAGATACTGTCCCATCTTGTCATGTAGTTCACGCGCAATGCGAGCACGTTCTTCTTCCCGCGCTCCGACTAAGCGATGAAGCAATTGCAGGCGCGACTTTTCCGCCGTTTGACGCATGACGATTTCGGCCTGCAGGACTTGGTTTGCCGCCGCCAGTTCCGCCGTGCGCTTCAAGACTCTCGATTCCAGTTCGACGTTCGCTTGCTGCAATGCTTGTTCGGCGCGTCGGCGCGCGGCAAATTGACCGATTTGGCTGCCGATAGTTGACATCATGGCGATAATGTCTTCGTCAGGCTGGCGAATATCATGGCTGTAGAATTCCATCATACCGAGGATTTCCTGACCGAATCGAATCGGAAAACCGAATGCACAATGCAGCCCCTCTCTGTTGGCGATGGCGGCGCGCGGTAAAACGTGTTGACCGGCAGCAACGGCGATGTCGGCGATCCATTTGGGCGAGCCGCCATTCCAGACCAGACCGGGCAAACCGACATCGCGTTGATGCCGTAAATGGCGCGTGACCGCAGTGAACTCGCTGGCGACAAACGCCGGATCATGCCAGATTTCAACGCAGTAAATTTCATCCGAATCGTTGTCAACAATCCACAGTGCGCCCAATTTCCAATCGAGGTTTTCGCACACGGCTTGAAGAATTCGCGGTGTCGCTTCCGTTAGTGTCACGGCTTCAGCCAGCACGCGCGTCACGTCATACTGTGCACTTAAACGACCTTCAAGCAGTTTGCGGGCGGTGATGTCGGCGGCGACTCCGGCGATTCGATAAACTTCACCGTCATTATTCTTAATCGGGAATGCGCGATCTCTGATCCACCGGATTGTGCCGTCGGGTTGGACGATGCGATATTC
>JAYUCO010000004.1:0-38725 GCA_043740295.1 Pyrinomonadaceae bacterium
ATCGGCCACGACCGTCGCATCATCACCCGTCACTCCGAAATCCTGGACACGGACGGTATTTGTCCCGCTGTATAAAACATAAAAGCTGGCCTGGGCACCTGGACGCCAGACGATCAGATCGTCACGCCGGTCGCCGTCAAAATCGGCTGCCACAAAAAAGTCGCTCGTCAGTCCCCAGTTAATGGTGTCGGCATTGCCCGACCCGTTGTTGAAAAGGTTGTACCATGTGTTCTGCCCGTTAAGCCCTCCGCCGGTGTTCCTGAGAACCGAAAAATCCGTCCGCCCGTCAGCATTAAAATCAACGAATGTGTCATTCGCCGTACTCGGTGTCGGAGTCGGCGTTGGAGTTGGAGTCGGCGTTGGCGTCGGTGTAGGAGTTGGCGTCGGTGTAGGAGTTGGAGTCGGCGTCGGCGTTGGCGTTGGCGTTGGAGTCGGCGTCGGTGTCGGTGTTGGAGTCGGTGTCGGAGCCGGAGAACCTGATGTTGGCGCTAATGCTAGTCCGCGGAATGCTGTGTTGGTTGGAGCTGTTGCCAGACTCGATACTGATCCGATAATTGTCGCGTTATATCCAGTATTATCCGTTAGTGTTTGGAGAGATGTTCCATTAGTGACATACAAGATCACATTCGAACCATTAACGACCCCTGTCAAACCTCTGACGCTCGTGAGACTAACGCTTCCGTTTGACGTCCAATTTCCGGCTACGAGTGAATATTTATTGATAGTGCCGGGGGTATCGTCTGCAACATATAAGGTGTCGTTACCTGCCACACCGGAATCAAGATCGGCGAAGAAATAGCCATACGGAGCGCCAACGACCGGAAAGCCCGGTAAATTTGTGATCGTTTGGCCGCTTGTGGTAGGCAGGCCAGTGCCAACTGTGCCTAAACGTACTGTGGTGCCTGAGCTGTCGGATACATACAATTGGCCGCTAAAGATACTTGGCACCCTCAAATTGGTAACCGTCGTACTAAGCTGCGTTGAAGCGCCGGCTATTCCGAATGTAGCGTAACGGATCCCATTGCTGGAACTGGCAATCCATAGATCATTACCATTGCTGCTGGTCACTCCGCGAATATTTCCGGTTGGATCATTAAGGGCTGTTGTGGTATCAATAGTACCCGCAGCGTTAACCCGTCCGACAACACGGTTTGTAGCTGCCGGCGTGTCGGAATTTGGGGCTGTGCCGCCTGGAGCTTTGTTATATCCGCCAAGCACAATATATGCCCCATCCGCCGAGCGTGCTAAAAAGCCTTCGGAAGTGGAACTTCCTGAAGCAGTAAGTATGTTATTTGCTCCGTTTGAGGCAGTAGGCATTGGAATAGATTGAACTAAAACCCCGGCCGGTGTGTATTCGTCTATGAAAACCGCCGTGGCAATGCTGGTTAAACTCGCTGCTCCGTCTCCTACACGATATATCACCAGGTTCCCGGGTGTCAGTGCAGCTGAAGGTGATATATTATCATTTGAAGAGTTGGATGAAGGTGAAGTGTTCATCCCAAGAAATCCTCTTATCAAACCTAAAAAAGTAAAACCGGCGAGGCCGACATTATTGTTAGCGTTCAAGCCTAATTTATTTGATCTCGCATCAATATCATTCGGTAAAGAATGTGTAGTATAGGAACTGCCAGCGATAACCGGGAAGTTACTAATCCCCGTCAGATATAAAAGAGCAGATAAGAGTGCGAGACAGCACGAAAGCCTTCCAAATTTTTTCATATTTTTCCTCTAAAGTTCGTTGTCAAGAGCTTCTTTGCCTCTATCTAATATGTTATGTGCGCTATGGACAAAGACCAAAGGCTCAATAGATAGTTCGAGTTTTGTTAATTATTGTGAGGTGCCAAAATAACTTTATCACAAAACCTTAATTGGCAAAACTTACATCGAGGTTACAAAAGCCAACTTACTCAATATTTTTAACTCTATCGGCAATTTTTTTGTTAAAATCAAAGTTATCGAAAAAACGAGTTGGATTATGAAGTTCACTTTCCTGATTATTCTGCTATTTATTGGCTTTAATTTGCCTTCGGTAATTGCGCAAGGTAAAAATCCTCCGAAAAAAGATGATGATGAAGTGATCAAGGTGGATACGGAATTAGTTGATGTTCCGATAGTCGTTACCGACAAAAATGGAAAGCCGGTTCTCGATCTAAAGCAGAATAATTTTACGGTTTACGAAGATGGTAAGCAGCAAGAAGTGTCGGATTTCGGGGCGACAAGTGCTCCTTTTGAGGTTGCATTATTGCTTGACACCTCGGGATCGACACGCTCCGATCTGCAGCTTATCCGGCGTTCGGCTGAAAATTTCATAAATTCGCTGCGGCCAGGCGACCGTGTTGCGATAATTGCATACCGGACCGAAACCAAAGATAATCGTGACACCGCTGTAAGCGAGGTTTTGAGCGGGCTGACCGAAAACCGAAATTTATTGAGATCCGCTTTGGAAAATGTCAAAACGAGTAACGGAACGCCATATTATGACGGACTTTTGAAGATCGTGGAAGACGTTTTTCGCAGTGTGGCAAAGGATGAGTTTCGCGGCCGCCGGGCCCTTGTGGCTTTGACCGACGGGGTCGATTCGACGAGCAGTTCGGATTTTGACGAAGCAAAGCAGCTCGTCGAGAAAGCCGGGATCGCCTGCTATTTTATACAGGTTAACACCCGGGAATTTTTCGAGGAGAATTTGCTTGGCGACTGTGAGAGTGCTGTCCGCTTCTCATCGGCACAGATGCGGCGTTATTATCGAAAATTCTACCCGAACTCGTCTATCGAAAAAGCTTCGAATTTTTGTCAGCTTGGCGATTTCGAAAGGCTGGCGATCAGCAAAAAGCTCTATGAATTAGCAGATACTGAAATGAGGTCGCTGGCAAAATCGTCTGGCGGCAAGGTTTTTCCTGTAGCGGATATAAGCGACGCCCGAATTGCTTTTAAGAGTGTTGCGGACGAGATCGGCACTAAATACAGCCTCGGTTATTACTCGACGAATGAAAAACGCGATGGCCAATATCGCAAAATAAAGGTCGAATTGAAAGGAATGCCGGCCGGGACGCAGGTAAGGGCTAGGGAAGGATATACCGCGCCGGGCCATTAACGTATCACTTCAATCGGGCAAAGATCGAGTTTTGACCACATGCGATCAGCTGTTATAGCAGCGGCATTTTCCTGTAAAGCTAATGCCAAACATGCCCGGTCGCCAAATGACAGACCTAAATGTTTTGTTACGCTCCGTAATTCGGCCGCTTTCATGGCAAGGGATGAGCCGAATTCAATGACTTCAATATCCAGAGCGTTGAAAGATTCCGAGATTCTTTCGGCGCCTAGCTTGTCCTGCAGCAATTTAGTAAATACTTCGGACAAATTCACCGCTGATATGAACGACTCCGCTCCGTCGAGCAAGGACCGTGCCTTATTTTTGCCCGGTTCGTTGTAATAGATCGCCAATATTGCCGAAGAATCGAAAACAAGCCTATTCATTTTCTGCTTCCTCACGCCTTTCTGCAATCAACTCATCGACAACGGATCGGCCCGGTTTGATATAGGGCTTCATCATTTCTTCGATACGCTGAAATGCCTCGTCCCGAGTCGTTATTTCAAGAACTCCGTTTTTCAGGGTCAGCAAAACATTTTTGCCGACCTCAATTCCCAATGCATTTCGCAACTTTGCCGGTATAACTATTCGCCCACCTTCTGTGACTTTGGTTTTTATCGATTGGTGATTCATAATTATTTGTAGAACAGGTAAATGATCCGAAATGTCATTTTATCAAAAAATGGCAAATATATCAAAATATGACAGAAACTAAATTCAAGCGCATTTGTTTAATGGTCCTCGACAGTGCCGGGATCGGTGAAATGCCGGACGCGGCCGCCTGGGGCGACGCCGGAGCGGATACGCTCGGGCATATTTTGGAGTCGCGAAAGGTTCATTTGCCTAATTTGCAAAAGCTGGGTTTAGGGAATATTCGGTCGCTTTCCGGAATGTCGGCAATTGAAACTCCGACGGGAAGCTACGGTAAATGCACGCTAAAATCGAACGGCAAAGATACGACCACGGGACATTGGGAAATGGCAGGGATCATTTTGAAAACTGGTTTCCCAACATTTCCCGATGGTTTCCCGCCGCGTATTATCGATGAATTTGCGTCGAAAGCCACTGTTCCCGGCGTACTCGGCAATTACGCGGCAAGCGGGACTGAAATTATCAAAGAACTAGGCGAGGAACATGTCCGCACCGGCAAGCCGATCGTTTACACCTCGGCCGACTCGGTCTTTCAGATCGCAGCTCACGAGGAAGTTATCCCGATCGACCGGCTGTACGAGATATGTGAGATCGCCCGAAATATCCTACACGGCGACGACGAGGTCGCCCGCGTTATTGCGCGTCCATTTTTGGGCGACAACGCGGCAAATTTCAAACGCACCGAGAACCGCCACGATTATGCTGTGCCTCCACCATCCGACAATCTTCTGCCGCAACTGAAAGATGCCGGTTTTGACGTCGTTTGCATCGGAAAGATAGCATCGATATACGATTCGATGGGCGTCACCGAAGACCTGACCGCAAAAAACAATGAGCAGACGATAGATCAAACGATCAATGCCCTCAATGCCGATTCACGCGGCCTGATATTCAGCAATTTGGTCGATTTCGACATGCTCTACGGCCATCGTCGTGACACCGAAGGATATGCCAAAGCTCTTGAACATTTCGACTCCCGCCTGCCTGAAATAATCGATGCTTTGAATGACGACGATCTGCTCATAATGACCGCCGACCACGGCAACGACCCGACCAAAGAAGGCTCCGACCACACCCGCGAATACGTTCCGCTGCTTGTTTACAGCAAAAACGCGAAAGCCGGAGTGAATTTGGGTACGCGGCAATCACTTTCCGACATCGGGCAGACAGTAGCGGAGAATTTTGGCCTGACGATTGAGGACGGTGTGAGCTTTCTGCAGGATGTTTAGTGCGTCACAATTTGTCCCAAATCGTCTCACTTCGTTCCATTTAACCTATTTTTACGACTGTGTAAGTATTGCAAAAACAATAGCTTACAAGATCGCCGTCTCACTTAGACGCTGAAAGTGAGACGGTTTAGCGGCATGGATACAATGGCTTACAGCCAAAAATCGTCTCATTTTGTGAACAAGCTTACTTAAGTGAGACGATTCGTTGTTTCAAATTATCCTGACTACTCAATTTATGTCTTGATCACGTTGTCAAAGAGCCGCATTTGCCAAGAATGATAGTAGCAGGAGTGTTGCATCGGTGTCAAGAAGTATTGTCTGTGCAACAGTAGATATAAAATTGCATTTAAAGATCAAAAGTAAGTAATTGTTCTGAAAGTAGTCATTTGAAGCTTAAAAGAGGTCTTTTTGTTCTCTTGGAGAACGTCATATTCAGTTCTTTTTATCCAATTATTCCATTTGTCGTATTCGTAGATAATCTTAGTCCCGACTTGAAACATACCAAAACCGCTGTCAATAGTTGCCGGTTCGAGGTTGGCGGTATCTCCAAAGCCTATGTAGGTAGAACTATTATATTTATATTCCTGATGTAGAATCCCATTATTATCAAATTCATAAATTGACTGGTCTATATTGCGTCCCTGCCCGTCAAAACGCGTGAGACGAACAACTCGATTATCATCGTCATATGCCCGCACATATGTTGCATAGAGAGTACCGTCATACTTGTAATCGACTTGCTCAATCAAATTTCCGCCATCGTCATACTTATAAAAACTTTTAGTATCACGATAAACATCATATCTTAAAGGCTTGAAGTGTTCGGGATGGACTTGAATCGTCTTGTCGGTTTCTGCAACCCTATCGTTCTTGTCGAAAATGGAAACTGCTTTCCAAAGTAATCTATTCTGTAGATCGTAAATTATCTCTTCTTTGAGTTTGCCTGATTCCGTGTATGCATAAGTGGTTTTTGTCATGCCCCATTCGCCAGCAACTCCTTTTCGCTCTAGCTGCCTACAATTCGAATCAAAAACGAAAATAGGTTTAGGTAGAGTGCGGTAATCGATATCTGGTCCAAAATGCCAAACCATTCTTGTATAATTTCCGTGAGAATCAAAAGTTACCTGTTTCTCTAATTCACGTTTTGGCTTTTCATAATCGTAATGTATTTCTTCAACACGCAGAATCTTAGTCTTGCCTCTTAAGTTTTCAAGCTCCCAGCCCGTTTTCTCAGGAGATTTACAGACGTGGCTTTGCACTTGGGCATTTACAGGAGATAAGCACATCAGAAAGAAGAAAAGTAAATTAAAGACGACTTCCATAGGTTTTACGTAAAGATGACATTGAAAATTTCGAACCATTGGCTCATTGTATGCCTACAAATCAAAGCTCGCAAGAGAAATTAAAACTGAGTCAGATACGGCGGCATAGCCGCAGGGAATTTGTAAGGACGGACGGAAAAGCACAGCTTTTCCTCACATCGACGGCCGAAGCCCGAAGAAAGGCAGAACGAAGAAGATGAAAATTGAGCTGAAAGAAATCACGATGAAGGAACTTACCGACGGATTTATGGATAAAAGCGAAATGGTGTTAAAGCATGGATTAAAATGACGCCGTCTGCGAATCGGACTAGCCAGAGGTTAGTTTGTTTGTTGTAGAATTTAGTTTAGATTTCAATAAATTTCTTAGCGTGCCTGGCACGCGTTAATTTTGTTAGCTACAGGTGGGAGGCGAAGCCGAAACCTGTAGAATAGTGTTAATATCATCCCGAGTCTGTGAAACAGGCGATAGAAACAATGTCTCATACCCATTTTTTATTTCATATTAGTTTTTGCTACAAAAGATCGAAAACCGTTGACTGCATCGGAATGGGAATCCGAACTGCATGCCTATCTTTCCGGGATCATCAAGAATCTCGTAGGCCAAACTTTGGAGATCGGCGGAATGCCGGACCATATCAAAGAGTTTGCATAACAAAATCATGAGAATAATTACACGTCGATGTATTTGTTTATTTTTTGTCTTTTTGATCATTTTGCAAACGGTCTTTGCTCAGACAGCGAAGGACGATCTGGCGGCGTATAACGAGCCGCCGTCGCGGATTCGTGGGGTGATCGAGAAGTTTAATGAGGATCACGGGTTTTTGGGCCGGTTCTATTCGGCGGGAACCTCGCTAAACAGATCGGCACGGTTCAAGCAGCTTTTTACAGATGAGCTGACGGTGTTGGCCGGGCTGAATTTTGACGCTTTGAACCACGACGAGCAGGTTGATTACATTCTTTTCAAAAATTATCTCGAGCACGAAGGGAAAGAGCAGGCGAGGCATGACGCCCAATTAAGGGAGATGGCCCCGCTGATGCCTTTTGCGCGGACGATCAGCGATCTTGAGGACACGCGGCGAAAGCTCGAGCCGACCGATCCGGCGAAGGCGGCGGCGGTGTTGAACGACCTGGCAAAGGAGATCGCCGCGACGCAGAAGACATTTGAGGATGCGGCTGCAAAACCTAAGCGAACGGTTGCGAATCGGGCCGCCCGGACGGTGAATGAGCTTAGGACCACGCTAAAACGCTGGTACACGTTTCATAACGGTTATGACCCGCTGTTCACATGGTGGTGCGAATCGCCATACAAAGCGGCGGATGACGCCCTCGGCAAATATGCGGCATTTATCACTGAAAGGCTTGTCGGGATCAAGCCGGACGATAAGGTGACGATCATCGGCGACCCGATCGGTCGGGAAGCACTGATCGACGAGCTGAGATACGAGATGATCCCGTACACGCCTGAGGAATTGGTCGAGATCGCTAACAAAGAATTTGCGTGGTGCGAAGGCGAAATGAAAAAAGCTTCGCGTGAGATGGGCTATGGCGACGATTGGAAAAAGGCTCTCGAAGCGGTCAAGCAAAAGTTTGTCGAGCCAGGAAAGCAGCCGGAACTAATAAAAAAGCTTGCTTATCAGGCGATAGATTTTGTGGAGAAAAACGATCTCGTGACGATACCGACGATCGCCCGCGACGGCTGGCGGATGGAGATGATGTCGCCGGAACGTCAATTGGTCGCGCCGTTCTTTCTTGGCGGTGAAACGATCCTCGTCGCATATCCGACGAACGGCATGACGCACGAGCAAAAAATGATGTCGATGCGGGGAAATAATCCGCACTTTGCTCACGCAACGGTTTTTCACGAACTTATCCCCGGCCATGAGTTGCAAGGCTTTATGGCGGATCGTTACAGGCCTTATCGAAAAACTTTTCGCACGCCTTTTTCGGTTGAGGGTTGGGCACTTTATTGGGAATTTCTGATGTGGGACAAGGGTTTTGACAAGACGCCGGAAGACCGCGTCGGCGCTCTGTTCTGGCGGATGCACCGCTGCGCAAGAATTATTTTTTCACTAAATTTTCACCTTGAAAAAATGACTCCGCAGGAAGCGGTCGATTTCCTCGTCGATCGCGTCGGCCACGAACGAGACAACGCGGCGGCCGAAGTGCGGCGTTCATTTTCAGGCGATTACGGGCCGCTTTACCAGATAGCTTATATGATGGGCGGGCTGCAATTTCATAATTTGCACAGAGAATTGGTCGATTCGAAAAAGATGACGGATCGCGAATTTCACGACGCTATTCTTAAGGAAGGACAGATACCGGTCGAAATGGTCAGGGCCATTTTATCGAAACAAAAATTGACCAGAGACTATTCGCCTTCATGGAGATTCTATTGATATTGCCGGTAATGTGAAATTATTTGGCTGCCCTATGCCCGAGCAATGTTACCGGAATAAAGATCAGCAGGCCTAAAATAACGAACCATGTCGGGTGCGGCAGCGTTGCAAAATTTACGATCGCGGCTATTGTAAGCGTAATTCCAACGATCAATGGTAGCATCAGACCTGATGTTTTTGACACCGTTTTTTCGACAAAACCGGCAAGGAACGAACCTGCCACCCATCCGAGGGCAACGATCAAAAGAGCCCCAACAGGCAGGTTTTGAATAAAGGCCTTAACAGCTTCAATATCCTCGGGGTTGAAATCCGCCGGTGCCCGATAGACGATCTGTCCGATCATTTCAACTATCGTGAAGGTCACGAACGCCGCCACAATTGCTAGGACCACTGCCCATATCTTTCGCGCCATATTTTCTCCGTTGTTTGGGAAATCAATCAAACTTCGATGCAAAATTTATATCAGAATCGGCAAGATCTTCGCAAGTTGTATTGCTAACTGATGAACCATCTGCGTCTGAATCCAAATCTAAAACTAATCCCATGCAACCTGTGCTATAATGTCTTTATGACATATAGCCCGTTAGCAATGAAACGCAGACACGTCCTTGGCGAAATTTACGCGCAGTGTGATTCGGTCGATACTATCCCGGTTTACATGGAATCGAAAACCGAGGACCCGATCGGATTTGTGGATGAAAGCATGGGCATCTATGCCGACACTTTTCTCTTTCATTTACCGGAAGACGTTTGTAAAAAAATGTCGTCCGGGCATTACGTTTATTCTTTTGATTACGAAATAACAGATATCAAAGACGCCCGCACCAAAAGGCGTCGATACAAACTTAATTTCATACTATTGACAGGCCGCAAAGCTCCGACCCCAACCGTCAGAGCATCAAAGAAGCACGCCTTAGCCGAGATCGAGTCTGAATTGGAAACAATTCTCGCCTAGAATTTACAAATAAGGTGTTGTTCGATGAATTACCCGGTCTGCTACTGCTTTAGGTAGAGAATTGCTTTGCCTAGATCAGCGGCCGGAAAAAGCTGTTTGGTATGCGGACACCTGTATTTATTGCCCTGCATGAAGGTAATGCCAGACGGAATCTCCATACCAGCGAAAACCTCGCCGATAATTGACTGATTCAGGCCCGGATCTTCCAGTGTTAATTTAAGGTTGACGGGATGGGGCTGTCCGCATTGGTCGCAGTAAACATAAACCTCGTACAAAGGCATAGTATTAGTTCCTTGTTAAGAAGCCGCTTCTTAAGTTTTAGTTTGCCAACAGCCACCTTTCTGCGTCATTTACATTCTTGAATATCTGCATCATAACGTCGCGGTTTCTGACGAGTTTCTTGCCTAATTCATTGATGCCGTCGTGGTCATAGCGGTCAACAAATGCAATTCGCCATGTCGGCAGAAGTTTGGCTACATGTTCCGCCATTTCCAGCATTTCTGCGGGTGTTACACTTTCAATAAAATTCTTCTCGATCAATATTTTCGATCTGCCGAGTTCGAAACAGCGTTCCGCTATCTCATTCCAGTATTCGATAGATATTCCGGAGGTCAGGCGGTCGCCGCCGGCCAAAGCATACAAATAAGCATTGCGGTCCTCGATCTCAAGTGTATAAAGCTTTTCCATATGCACTAATTTATAACAAAAAGGTTCGATTATCGAAAAAAAAACACTAGTACTTAAAAGTAAATTGCTAAATTCACCATAAAAGTGCATCATAGCAACATATTCCTTCTCTTGTGTCAGCAATGATGCGCTTATCAAAGACGGTTTCTGGATTAGTTAGAGAGCAGGCCCTGTTAATTATTAGAAGTCGCTCTCGAAGTTTTTTTGAGTATCCGTAATCGTACCTTCGCAGCAGAGAGTCTTTCTCCGAAGATCATCCGGTTCGACGCTTCTTTAGAATTCCCGAAAAGGGAAAAAGGTAAATAAACACAATGTCAATGAAATTATACGTAGGAAATCTTTCCTTCAACACATCGGATTCGGATCTTAGCACTCTCTTTTCAGAAGTCGGCACGGTCACCTCGACCAACATCATCGAAGATCGCGAAACAGGCCGTTCTCGCGGATTCGGTTTTGTCGAAATGTCTTCGAAAGAAGAAGGGCAGGCAGCGATTGCACAGCTTAACGGCAAAGAAGTAGATGGCCGTGAACTCAAAGTCAACGAAGCTAAGCCGCAGGAAAGCCGCGGTGCCGGTGGCGGCGGACGCGGTGGTTACGGCGGCGGCGGCGGACGCGGCGGCTATGGCGGCGGCGGTGACAGCTACGGCAGCGGTGGCGGCGGTTTTCAGGGCGGCGGCTACGGCGGCAAACGCTAATAACGTTTCATATATCAAAAAAAGTGCTCCGTATTAATTTACGGGGCACTTTTTTTGTTTAGGTCCTTTAGAAAATTTGAACTATACGCCTAATATCTATGGCCTTATTCTTTCCTTTCTGTGGTTGAAAAACGAAAAAGACAATCAAAAAAGAAGTCTTAGTCAAACAAAGTGGTTTTTTCCACACCTCGCACCAACATTTCCAGGCCGAAGTGTTCGTAGGCGAGGCGGGTTGCGAGCCGCCCGCGGGGTGTTCGGTTGAGAAAGCCAATTTGTAATAGATACGGCTCAATTATCTCCTCAATGGAGTCTTTTTCTTCCTGCAGTGAAGCACACAACGTGCCGAGCCCGACCGGACCGCCGTCAAATTTCTCGATGATCGTCATCAGCAGTTTACGGTCCATTTCGTCAAGGCCATACGTGTCAACCTCCATCCGGTTGAGAGCGTCATTCGCCACGTTTTCTGTAACGCGGCCGTCATAATCGACCTCTGCATAATCGCGGACACGTCTTAAAAGCCGGTTGGCGATTCGCGGTGTGCCGCGCGAACGGCGGGCAATCTCCATTGAGCCGCTCGTTTCGATTTCGACGCTCAAGATCTTTGCCGAACGTTCAACTATCATCTGCAGGTCCTCGACCGTATAAAAATCCAGGTGAAAAATTATACCGAAACGCCCGCGAAGCGGCGCCGTGATCATGCCGGGCCGCGTAGTTGCGCCGACAAGGGTGAATTTCGGCAGTTCGAGCTTGATCGAACGCGCGGCCGTGCCTTGTCCGATCATTATGTCGAGATTGTAATCTTCCATCGCCGGATAGAGAATTTCTTCGATAGCGGGATTTAACCGATGAATTTCGTCAATGAAAAGTACATCGCCTTCTTCTAGATTAGTGAGAATGGCGGCCAGGTCGCCGGCTTTTTCGATGATCGGCCCGGCGGTCGATTTGAGGGCCGAACCCATTTCATTCGCGACAATATTGGAAAGAGTTGTTTTACCAACGCCCGGAGGGCCGGTCAGCAGAATGTGGTCAAGAGCTTCGCGGCGTTTGAGGGCGGCCTTCATAAACACGCGCAGGTTATCCTTGACCTTTTTTTGGCCGATGTATTCGGCGAGCTGTGCCGGGCGAAGCGTCACGTCGAACTGCTGATCTTCATCGAGAACAGTCGCTGTGCGGACATCCATAGATTCAAAAGGTTCGCTGATCATTGTTGCCTTGTTATGCTCCCAATGAATTTCTCGTTCTTTCTGTCATACCGCACCGTGAATTTGTCTAGCGTTCCGTTCCGGCCGCGATAATCGATCTCATATCGCCAAACTCCAGGACTTACCTGCTTTTTGGCGAAAAGATAATCAAGCCAATATTGTCTGGAAGTGCGCTCGGACGTTTTTAGCAAAATGGGATATTGGATAACGCGGTCTTGTCGTTCACTGTATCCGATAAGCGTCGTTCCGAGTCCCATACACGCCTCAGCGTTGAACAGAGTAAATTCATGAGCGCGTCCGTCTCCGTTATAGTCTTTTAACGCCATTATCTGGGGTTTGCGCTCGATCTTTGAACTGGGATTTGGGACTTTGTAGTAGTAACCGCCGCGAATCAGATATGGGATATCTATCTTGTCGTAAGGTTCATATTCGTCGTCACCTTTGATCTTTAGCGTATTTATTGTTTTATTTGTTTTAGAATCTATCAACGTCACGCGGACCTCGCCGGTGTAGTAACTGCCGCGAGTTTGATCGGGGCATGTGTAAATGTCAGCCTTAGTCTCTTCGTTTGGATATTTTGTAGGATCAGGCATCCACAAGATCATCTTTCGTTTTGTGCCCAAAGTTTGAGTTTCAAGAACTGTTGCGTTTTTCGGTATTGGCCTGTTTTTTTTGGCGATAATGTCCGTGCATAAGATCGAGATAACGACGAGAACGAATGCAAAGTATTTAAGCTCTGACATATGAAGATTCGTTAATAAAGAAAGTCTCATCACGCTGTCATTTACAATTCTTAAGGTCAAAATAATAATCCCTTGTTATATAACGACATAATATCCATTGAGAATGCGACAGTGCAATGCAGCAGCAGGCCGAGCCAGATGCTGCCGTTTCTATAGCTGAGCCAGCCGAGAAAGATGCCGGCGGCGATCGCTGCGAAGGTTTCCGGCATCGGTTTGCCGAAATGGATCATGCAATACGGCACGGTCATCGCAAAGATCGAATATAGACCAAGTGACGGTTTCAGGCTGTGGACGAGAAAGCCGCGAAAGAAAAATTCGAGTCCGAAAAACTGCAGAAAGTATATCAGTTCCCATGCAAAAAATGCCGGGCTAAGATACGGATCGCCGTTATAAACTTTAAAGAACGGGTACTTTGCCGCAAAACCTGATGTCAGGGACATCAAATAAACAATAGGCAGCATGACCGCGGTACAAAGCAGATACAGCTTCCAAAATCCTTTTTCGATCTTGAATCGGAGGCCATGATCTTTAAGATCGGTTTTGAAAAAAAACTTTATCGCAAACGTCGGAATGACGAAATAAAAGATCGTCACGACCAAGACCCAATATGCCAGACCGGGAAGATTGTTGATCTCCGAACGGCCAACAAAATTGCCAAAACCTTCGAAGCCGGTCACTCGTGAAAAGGCTGCAAAACTATCTTTATCCTTAAGATAATAAATACCTGCGAGGCCGAATGCGGCATAAACTAATGCAAAGACGGCTTTTCGGTCGAGCAGTGAAAAGTCGTCTTTAATAAAGCGATATATTTCGAGCATTAGATCTTTTTCAATTAAAGCCTAGCCGTAGAATAAAAGAACAAAAGAGTCGAAGTGCTTTTTTTAATCATTTGGCAAGCAGCTGCAAACTTTGTCGAAGGAGTTTTTGGACGCTCATTTCCGCACCGTCCTTGATCGCCTGCAGCAATGCTTTTTCGGCGGCGGCTTTTTGATAACCGAGATTTACAAGGGCGGACAATGCGTCATCAAAAACTGTATCCGCAGGAAGCTGCGAGGCCGATGTCCGCGGAACGGCACCGCCCGAAAGGTCGCCAACCTTGTCACGCAGTTCGATGACCAGCCGCTCGGCTGTTTTGCGGCCGACGCCGGGAATTGAAGTTAAACGTGCCAGATCGTCGGTGCGTAAAGCCAAAATGATCTCATCGGCGCTCATTCCGCTAAGCATTGTAATGCCTGATTTGGCACCGATTCCCTGGACCGAGATCAGCTTCAGGTAAAGCTCGCGTTCGCGTGAGGTGCGAAAGCCGAAAAGCTGGATCGCATCTTCGCGGACACTCGTGTAAATACGAAGCTGGACGTCGGCACCGATGTCGCCGAGCTCGTAAAATGTCGAAAGCGGGATCGTCACTTCATAGCCGACACCGCCGACATCCAGTATCACGGTATTAGCTTGTTTTGCGATCAATTTGCCGGATAGAAAAGCTATCATTTTGCATCAAGCAGCCCCGATTTCCGCAACACAGCGTTTGAAAATTTTTTCGCATCGCGGCCTATTCCCTGACGTGCCTCATCATTCATCCAATCAATGGCGAGCGTCCGTTGCCACAGTGCAAGTTTGACTTGCAGATCAACTAATTCGGCAGCAGTTTCTATTTGCGATTCGGCCGCTGTCCATTCTATAAAATGTTTGCTTTCTTCCATAAGCCCGAACGCGGCTTCAAAATTTGCCGGGTTATTCGATATGGAACTTACGCGAGCTAGATTTGCCGCCAGCCCACCGAGTCTGATCGGAAGTGGATCAAGCATAAAACGCTCACGCCGCTCATTCAAATTATTCATAGGTAACTCCTTCGAAGGTCTCTCTCACAATTGCTTCGATTTGGCGGCGCAATTCACCATCTTGTACTTCCATCGAAAAATTATTCTGACGCGGCCGAATATTTATCAACGATTCGAATGTAACCTGCTGAGTTAATGGAAACCAATCCGCACCCCAAATATTTTCTTGCTCTGAGCCATTCTCGAGTAATACTGCCTCGCAATCGGAGTGTAAAGTGCTGCCACCTGCCAATATTTCATGTTCGACATAGACCGCTAACTTGATATAGCTCTCAAGTGACAGCAGCATTTTCTGCATCTGCTGTGTAGTTGCCTTCCGTTCGATCAAATGTACGTTCATTTTTTGCACTTGTTTCGCACTAAAGCACAAATTGTAAAGAATAAGTTGTTTAAGGGCAACGTTAAAAACGGCAATGGCCATCAATAAATATGACAAGCTTATATCCGGTTTAATATCACTTTAAAGAAAGTCGAAAAGAAGGGTTGGAAGACTTGAATTTTCAAAGAAAAAAGCTTTGCGGCGGATGATAAAAGAGCTATTATAGAAAGTGCGGCAGAATTCTTTTTGGGAAATTTTGCAGTAATTTGAAACTGATTTCGAAAAATCGCCGTAAATAGTATTAGAAGTATTTCAAGAGGTGAATTTATGTTGTACAAAGGTTTTTTTAAGCGGTTCATACCATTTTTCCTTACTTTTGCCGCCGGGCTTTTTATTGCCAGCTTTTTTGTATCTATCTCGATGCCTAATTTTAGGTCGGTGAACGGTAGGGCGAACCGGTATCGTGAAATGCAGCGTGAGTTGGACGAGACACGCAGAGAGAACTGTGATTTGAAAAGGGAACTGAGGGAAGCAAAGCAAAACTCTGAAATTGAATTCAGATATGCGGTCCCGCCGGTCCCGCTTGGAGCACCTATGCCGCCAACACCGCCGAGAGCATCACGGACATCTAAATAGTCAATAAATACTCCAGGTAATTTACCGGAAAATTAAAGCCACAGGTTAACACTGAGATTGCGGATGTGTTAATCTGTGGTTTCCTTTTTTATGGACGAAGCCCAAGCCCGAAAACTGATCTGCGAAATAGGCGTTTTGCTTTATGAGAGAAGCTATGTAGTTTCTTCGGACGGCAACGTCAGCATCCGGCTGGATGAAAACCGCGTGTTGGCGACGCCGACGATGATGTGCAAGGGCCGAATGACGGAAGATTGCCTGGCGGTCACCGACATGGACGGACGGCCGCTGACGGATAAGAAAGCATCGTCCGAGCTGGCGATGCACCTGTTGATATACAAAATGCGTCCGGACATCAAGGCTGTTTGTCACGCCCATCCGCCGCACGGAACCGCGTTTGCCGTCGCCGGCCTGGCGATCGATAAACCGATCTTGTCCGAAGTCATTTTAACGCTCGGCTGTGTTCCGCTGACGGATTACGGAACACCTTCGACCGACGAATTGACCGAATCAATGAAGCCTTTTGTCGAGCATCACAATGCTCTTTTGATGGCCAATCACGGTGCCGTGGCGTATGGCGCCGATCTATGGCAGGCTTTCGACCGGCTTGAAACACTCGAACATACAGCAAAGATAGCTATTTTGGCGAAAACATTGGGCGGTGCAAACGACCTGCCGAAAGATGCTATCGAAAAGCTGATAAATATCCGCGAAAAAGCGGGCTATTTGACCCCGAAGGCAAGATGCCAGGCGTGCGGATACCTGCATGAAGCTGAGATAACCTGCGCATCGGGAACCTCTTCCGGAAATGGTTCAAAGGGAGGCAAGGTCTCCTTTACAAGGGAAGAATTGATCGAGCTTTTGAGCCAGGCGGCCAATATACATAACTAGCCAAATTCTTTTCAAAATCGTATAGTACTCATAACCGCCACCTGTAAGTTAGGGATTTGCATTTTTTACAGGGTATTGCGGCGCAAATCCCAAGAGGTTCGACTCCTCGTTAGCTGTTGGTAGCACGCGACTGATAATCGCTTAACAATTGTCTGAGGAAAAACGGAAACGGCGTGAAGAACGCAATCCGCAGAAGGTTTGCAAAATTGAGGATATCGATAAGGTTTATTAACCTCATCTTAATTAATTTTCCCCGAATTTCGGTGTTTTCGTTTTTCCAAAGACACTATTTTTAATGAATCAATTTACACAAAATGAGCAGAGACGAAGTGCTTGGCGCGTGAGGTTTTCCGTCGCTCCAAATGAAGTCGGGTATCTGTATCGAAAAAATCAGTTAGATAAAAAACTTGATGCGGGAATTTATGATTATTTCGATTTTAAAAATTTTCTAAGATTAGTAACATTGCCGACCGCAAGCAGAATTTTAGTTATCGTTAACCAGGAAGTTTTGACAAAAGACAATGTCGCATTAAGGTTTTCGTTTTTAGTAGAATATAAAGTAAGTGATACTGACAAATTTATTGAAAACATTGATGTTTTTGCCAATCCTTACAATACATTTTTCGCAGCTGAACAACTGATTCAGAACCTTTCGCAGATTCAATTAAGGAAAATTATTTCCCAGATCGACAGCGAAGAGTTGAACGAAAAGCGAAACGAGATTTTGACCGGAATACCTGTCGAATTGCAGAACGAGTTAAATGAATGTGGAATTGAAATCGTTAGGCTTTTGGTCAAAGACCTGACCTTCCCAAAAACTATCCAGGATCTATTTGCCAAACAGCTTGAATCTAAAATTAGAGCTAAGACCGATTTGGAAAATGCCCGGACACAGGTTGCGATGGCCCGTTCATTGAAGAATGCATCGGAATTGATGAAAGGGGACGAAAATATAAAATTCGTACAGATGCTGGAAACTATCACGAAAATTGCTGAAAAAGGCAAGCATACTTTCATTATTGGTGATTTAGCGCAAAACGCTGTAAATTTAAAGAAAGATTGATCTTATTTTAGACATAAATCAGGAGTAAAACTAAATGCAAGAAGCATTGGGAATGGTTGAGTGTAAGGGACTCGTTGCAATGATCGAAGCGGCGGATGCGATGGTCAAGGCGGCAAATGTGCAGCTTGTCGGCTATGAAAAGATAGGAGCAGGTTTTGTCACGGCGATAGTTCGCGGAGACGTGGCGGCGGTCAAAGCCGCGACCGATGCGGGAGCTGCGGCCGCCCGCCGGGTCGGTGAATTGGTCAGCGTACATGTTATTCCACGTCCGCATTCGAGCGTGGACGAAGCACTTCCGATAGTAATGAAAGGCTAGTGAATCGTGAATAGAAAATCGTGAATAGAATCGAATTCTGTTTGCGATCTTCGATCTACGATTTGCGATTCACGAGAAAAATGATAATTGGACGCATATTAGGCACGGTCGTTTCGAGCCAGAAAGACGAACGCTTGTTAGGCAAAAAACTTTTGATAGTAAAGCCGATCAATCTTGATGGCTCCGATCAGAACGGCTATGTTGTGGCCGTCGATACCGTCGGAGCAGGTTTTCACGAGAAGGTTATTGTCGTGGCAGGTTCATCCGCGCGATTAGCGGAAGGGAACAAAGACTGTCCGGTAGATGCGGCAATAATTGGCGTGATAGATACAATAGATATTACAAACTCCGAGAGTTCCTAGAGTTTTGGGTGTTCATGGAGTAGGGAATGTTATCTCAGCTTTATGAAAGGCCTTAATTCCTTCAACTCATCTAACTCTTAAACCATGCAAATTGCCCGCGTAATCGGTACGGTGGTTGCCACAATAAAAAATAATTCGCTCGAAGGGCGAAAGTTCTTGATCGTGCAAACCCTTGATGCTGATCTGAAAGCCAAGGGAAGCCCGATGATCGCCCTCGATTCGGTAGGGGCAGGCGAAGGTGAACTTGTTTTTTGGTGCCGGGGCAAGGAAGCGTCGTTTCCATTCAAGCGTGATGAAACACCGACCGATTGTACGATCGTCGGAATCATCGATTCGGACGAACATGTTTATAAGAAGTAAATCGTGAATTGTAAATAGAAGATTCACCATTTTTCGATTTATATGCTTTTAGCGAAAGTCATCGGAAATGTAGTTGCAACGCAGAAGAATCAGCGTTATGAAGGTTCGCGTGTGATGCTTTGTAGGCAGATATCACCTAAGGGCGAGGATATGGATTATACATGCCTCGCACTCGATTCGGTTAGTGCCGGTGAAGGCGACATTGTTGTGATCGTTCAGGAAGGCTGGTCGGCCTCAACAGCTTCAACTGGAAGCTCCGGAGCGGCCATAGATTCGGCGATCGTTGGTGTTGTTGATCAAATAGATCTGCTGCCGCAAGAATAGGAGTGGCAATATTATTGACCCGACCTCTTGTTCATCTCTCAACCTCTAGCTCCCCTTTTTATGCAGAACGAAAATATTCAAAAATTGGCCGACCAGATCGCACGAATTTTGGAAAGAGAATCTGAAACTCCTGATGTTTCATCATTATTGGCGACCATTGATGGGATCAACAAGCGGTTGGACAAGATAGAATTATCTGCTGTTCCGCATACCGCATACCGCATTCCGCAGTACATACATCCAAGCCAGGAAAAATTTGCAGTTGTCGAAGCCGTTGCTGACGAGATTTTCGCGAACCTGCAAAAGGAAAAGGCCTGCACGTTCGAACCGAACGGCAAGCCTTGTGATCACTGCTCAATGTGCAGTTCCCGGGGTTTCTAACCCCTTATTTATTTGCCGGAGCGGCAGGCGCCGTTGCGGCTGGCCTTCTCAATGAATTAGCATCGCCGACGGAGGGTGCAGTTCTCGCCGCCGGGTCGGCCTGAAAAAACGGCTCTTCTTTGAATCCCAGCAAACCCGCTGTCAACACTGCCGGAAATGAATTTCTCGTGGTGTTGTAATCAGTAACTGCCTGATTAAAATCTACACGCGCTATATTGATCCGGTTTTCGGTACCGGACAGCTCGTCCTGGACCTTCAGAAATGCCTCACTGGATCGAAGTACAGGATAATTTTCCTGCAAACTGAGCAATCTGCCTATAGTTCCGCCAAAGGTATTGTTCGCGTCAAGGACCGCTTGCTTTTGTTCAGGTGTTTTATCGCCATCAGCTCCGGCGGGCGGTGTTTGCTGGGCGTTCAAAAGGCGTGAACGTGCGTCAGCGATCTGTCCGAAGACCTCCTGCTCCTGAACACCAGCTAATTTGGCGGTCTCGACGAGATTTGGGATAAGGTCCGCACGTCGCTGCAGCGCACTTTCGACATTTGCCCATTTACCCTTTACGCCTTGCTGCTTGGCGGTCAGATCATTATAACTGCATCCGGTCAATCCAAATACCGCGAATATTGTGATTGTTAATAATATCGTTCTTCTCATAGTTTCTCTCCTTCCAACACATGCGACAGCCCTTATTGGTCTGCCCGTATTTCCCAAGAATGAACAGGTTTAGCGCCCACCCTATTTATTTTCAATTACGTCAACAGCATCAATTACATACCCGATTTGCTCCAAATACTCACCAAAAAGCTTGTTAGCTTCACTATCATCCATTTTTGCCGAATAATTGTCCTCTCGAATATTAAATATTTTTTCAAACGGAGTGCCGTCTATCTTCAAATTCTGAACGGTTAGGGCCACGATCTCATGTTTTGTTACAGGCGGCACAATTCCTTTCAAAATAAGCACCGCGCGGAACAAAGCCGCAAAACTCGACAGGCTGGCGGACATCAGGTTTTTGAGGCCATCGACGGACGATGAGGCCGGGATATATTTTCGGCGCAGTTGGATCAGCTTGCTGCGGAGCTCGTATTCGGCCTGATGGCGTAAAAATTCATTGGATATGTTCAAATTTGCCAACACATCCGTTCCATAAAGGACTTTTCGGACCGACTGCATTTGGTGAAATTCTATCGGGAAAACGTCCGCAGCATTTTGAAGCTCCGACACCATGAAATAAACCGGCACCGGATGCCCCATTTTATGCCATTCGCGAACGCAGGCGTGGGCGTCGCGCAGATCTTTCGGCGTTATTTGATGAAGGGCGATCAGTGTATTGTAATCCGATTTAAGCGGTATGAAATCTCCGGCGGCAGCCGAGCCGTAAAGAATAACAGATGCGAGATTTGTGCCGTGAGTCGATCTCAGGTCGTCGATAAATGCTTCAATTTGATTCTTCATTTCTTAATATACAAGCCCAGTGAGAAATAATTCTCACTCTTAACCTTCTTACCAGTCTCCGCCCGCGCCGCCGCCGCCGAAATCGCCGCCGCCGCCGAATCCGCCCCAATCGCTTCCACCTCCGCCGCCGGACGATCCACCCCAACTGTCAGAAGACGATGATGCGCCGGAACCGCTTGTCAGTATCGAGCCAATGATCCAGGGCAACGCACTTCCACTGCCCCAACCACTGCCGCCTTTAGGCTTTCCACCGCCGCGATTAGAAAATATTATCAGCAATATTACACCGATTATTACCAGACACCAGAATGTACTGTAAAGTGACTGCGACACACGCGGACTTTCTTTCCGCGGCTGATCGATATTTACCGCTCCGGTATCGGTACCGCTTCGGCGTGCTTCAGTTGTTTGTATATATGCATCTATTGTGTCGGAGATGCCTTTGGCATAATTGGACTTCCGGAATTCCGGCACCAGATACTGACGCTGGAGGTTGCCAACGACCCCGTCCGGCAATTCGTCTTCCAGGTCCCGGCTGACCTGAGTGAAATATTTCCGGTCGTCGATGGCGACGAAAAGCAATGCACTCGGGTTGTCGTCCTCTTTGGAACCGATCCCCCAGCCTCTTGCAACGGCCAATGAATAATCGAAGATCGGACGGTCACCGGTTGTTTTTACAACCGCGACCGCCAATTCGACTCCGGTTTTTGTCTTAAATTGTGTCAGCTTTTCTTCCAGCTGTTGTTTTGCAGCCGGATCGAAAACACCTGCATAATCATTGACGGGGCTGGTCGGGGCCGGAAGCGGTGATGTATTTATAGAAAACGGGGCTTCTGTTTGTGATAGCGCAGCGGCTGTCGTGAGCAGCAGAATCAGCACAACCTGGAAATATTTTAGTTTTGCCAATGCAAAGTTAATTTTCATTCAGTATGAACTGATTGTGACAAATATATTGAAAATACGAAAGTCTTGTGTGGTTTGTTCCGTTCAGGCTTTTTTGACTTCGACAATTTTGCCGCGAAAAATTCGAAGGGCTTTTTTTACGGCAGGAAGGCTATGTGCATAGGCGTAAAGCTGTTCTTCGGTCGCACCGTGCGGAAGGTCCGCGATCTCGGCACCTTCGCCGTCATCAAAAACCGGGGGCACATAGGCAGATAGATCGCGGGGAGTTGCCGTGGCGCCCCCACCGTTTCCATTAGAAAAACTATTAATGTCCGACACCGTGTTTGCCGAATTTTTCCCAAGAGCAAGCTCCGCCAATTTAGGCGAATCCTGTATCGGCAGCAGATCGTCGCCGCTTCGTAGAAGTTTTTCATCAAAGGCGTTATCCAGCCATGCATCGTCGATGTGTTCCAATTCGGCCGAATCTATATCGGGAAGAGTAAGTTTGATCGAATCGAGAAAAGACAGATCGTATACCGGAGAATTAGTTATTCGTACGTCAGGAACGATCTCAGGCCGAGGCTCAAATTCGTCCGCCGGAGACTCCATCAAATACGAAGGCTCTTCCGGCGGGAGATGTGGGGCGGATTGATGGGCTACGGTTTCATGAGGCGGTCCGGAAATTAAAGTTTTTTTTTCCGGGTCGGGGACGGACGCCGTTGATTTTATTTCGTTTTCAAGTTGCGGTGCGCCGAGCGATCGCTCGATCCTGGACAGTCGTTCGAGAAGCTGTTCGACCGGCGTTACACGTCCCATTTCTATCAGCTTTATAAGACCGGTTTCCAGTACGTAACGTGATTGGGTCGCGTCTTTGAGCTTGGTTTCGGTTTCTGCCACGGAATTGAAAAACCTTATAAAATCAGCTTCGGAAAAAGGGGCGGAATGGACCTGCATTTCATCACGGCTCAATATCGATGTCTCGAATAGATTTTCGGCACTTCCGGCGATCTTGAAAACCAAAAGATCGCGTACGATCGAAAGCAGGTCGCGGCAAAAATTTCTTAGGTCCTGTCCGCGGGCGATGAGGTCATCGACCACTTCCAAGATCTGCCTTGCGTTCTTTTCGGCAACGGCGGCCAGCACCTTGGCCAGCATTTCGACACTCGCCATGCCGAGGGCGTTCGACACGTCCTTGACAGAGATCTTCTCGCCCGAAAAGCTGATGACCTGATCGAAATTCGATTGGGCGTCACGCATCGAGCCTTCGCCGGAACGCGAGATCTCACGCAAAGCTTCGTCAGAAATATCAACCTTTTCGGCCTCCGCGATCAATTTCAGGCGGTCGAATATCTTCTGCAAAGCTATCGTCCGAAACTCGAATTCCTGACATCTGGAAAGGATGGTTTCGGGGACCTTGTGCAGTTCGGTCGTCGCCATGATGAAAACAACATTCGGCGGCGGTTCCTCGACCGTCTTTAGCAGAGCGTTAAAAGACGACGGCGAAAGCATGTGAACTTCGTCGATAATGAAGACCTTGTATCGGTCGCGGGCAGGAGAGACGTTGATGCTTTCGAGGATTATGTCGCGAATATCCTGGACGCCGGTATGTGAAGCAGCATCGAATTCGAGAACGTCTATCGAACGGCTTTCCGATATCTCGGTGCAGGACGGGCAATCGGTATCGTCGCCCGCAGAGCATGGAACCGGATTTGGAATCGTTGTTCTATGACAATTAAGGGCTTTTGCAAGCAGGCGTGCGGTGGTTGTTTTCCCGACGCCACGTGCACCGGAAAAAAGAAAAGCGTGATGCAGACGGTCGTGTTCCAGGGCATTACGCAGCGTTTGCGTAATATTCTCCTGGCCCGTGACCTCTTCAAAAGTCTGCGGGCGCCATTTTCTCGCAATTACCTGATATGACATTCTTAGTAAAGGATAAAGGATAAAAGCGAAAGGATAAAGTTGGCAGAGCGGTTGTTGGCGATCAGTAAGGAGTTGTGCATTTTTTGCCTTTATAAAATCCGCAAATTCAATACTAACTTGAAACTTGCCACTTTGAACCATACACTTAAGTTATGCCGCGTTACGAAGTTGCAGAGATTTATTTTATTACGGCGATGATGATCTTGATCCTTATCATTTCGGGCGTCGCCGTTTATTTTTTTATCCGTACTTATAAAAAAGAAATGCGTGAAAAGCAGGCACGTGATTTAATGCGGAAGAGAAAAAAAGAAGAAGTGTGACCTTTCCTGACTCGTATCGAAACCAGGCTCTTAAGTAAAATTTTTATGACGCATCCGAAAATTTTAGATCAGTCGAAATCCGTGCTCGTCATTGTCGATGTGCAGGAAGCTTTTCGTGGTGTGATCGGTGATTTTGCGCCGATCGCCTCGAACATTGCGATCGCCGTGCGTGGTTTTCAGATATTAGAAGCCCCGATCATCGTTACGGAACAATATCCGAAAGGTTTGGGCCGGACGGCGGAAGAGGTTTTGTTTGCGTTTAAGGACGGTCCGGAAGTTATTGAAAAAACTGCATTTAGTTCTTGCGGGGCAAAGACTTTTGTCGAGAGATTGCGTTCATATAATGCGGAGCAGATAGTACTTTGCGGATTCGAAACACATGTTTGCGTTAATCAAACGGCTCATGACCTGCTCGGCCTTGGGTTTGAAGTGCATCTGCTAAACGAATGCACAGCTTCGCGTTACGAACATGATAAGAAAGCCGGATTGGCAAAAATGCTCGCGAGCGGCGTAGTGCCGTCGAGTTTTGAAATGGCGCTTTTCGAATTGATGCGCGATTCCACGCACGAGAAATTCAAGGAAATTCAGGCACTTATTAAGTAGTTTTTCTGACGGTCAGACGCCGAAACCATTACTTCAGGTTTTCATGGACATACTTTCCTCACTAAATCCTCAACAGGTCGAAGCCGTTAAAACGACCGACGGGCCGCTTTTGATACTTGCCGGTGCCGGCTCCGGCAAAACGCGTGTTATAACCGTCCGGATCGCTTATCTCATTACAGAAAGGAAGGTATTGCCGCATAATATTCTTGCGGTGACCTTTACCAACAAAGCGGCGGGCGAGATGAGAAATCGGGTCGAAAGCCTGTTGAAAGGGGAAAATATAAATTCGTTTCCTCTGCTTTCGACGTTTCACAGCCTTTGTGTGCGGATTTTACGGCAGGACATCGACAAACTTGACGAAGGTTATACGCGGTCGTTCACGATTTATGATACGGATGATTCGCAGAAGGTAATAAAAGCGTGCATTAAAGACCTTGGGATGGACGAAAAGCAGCTTCAGCCGCGTTTTGTGCGGGGTGCTATAAGTTCGGCAAAGAATCGTGGCGAAGACGTTGTGCTGTTTACATCAAGCATCGAACAAACCGATGAACGGCGGGCGGCAACGGCTAAGGTTTTCAAGATGTATGAAGAGCGTTTGAATAAAGCGAACGCACTCGATTTTGACGATCTGCTGATAAAGACCGTTAATTTACTTCGAAAATCAAAGGAAGTCCGCGATAAATACAATGAACGTTTCAAATATATCCTGGTTGACGAGTATCAGGACACGAATGCTCTGCAGTTCGCACTGATCGGATTTCTGACAGAAAAACAGCAGAATATCTGTGTCGTCGGTGACGACGCACAAAGTATCTACGGTTTTCGGCAGGCCGATATTCGAAATATACTTGGGTTCGAGCAGCATTTTCCTGACGCAAAAGTCATTTTGCTCGAACAAAACTACCGTTCTACGCAAACTATTCTGGATGCGGCGGACGCAATCATCTCGAATAATGTAAAGCAAAAGAAAAAAAAGCTGTGGACGGCGAATCAGGGCGGCGACCGTTTATTTTATTATCAGGCGGCCGATTCGGACAGCGAAGGCCGTTTTGTTGCTTCGCGGATCGAAGACCATCGCCGCCGCGATGCAAGCGAAAGGATCGCTATTCTTTATCGTACAAATGCCCAATCGCGTGTTTTTGAAGAATCCCTGCGGCGCTTGCGGATCGATTACAATATCGTCGGCGGTTTTTCATTCTATGAGCGGGCAGAGATCAAGGACATTATCGCCTACCTCAAAATGGCGCTCAACCCTTTTGATGACATAGCTTTGCTCCGCGTTATAAATACACCGCCGCGAAGTTTGGGTAAGACCTCGCTGGACGAACTTATATTTAGGGCACGTCAGGCAAATGTTTCGCTTTGGGAAATGTTGTGTGCAATTGCAGATGACAAGATCGATCAGCCGGTGAAATTGACCCCGCGCGCAAAAGAAGCGATGCGTAAATTCAAGGCCGTCATTGAAACGCTGCATGAAAAGGCAGGCGAAGCGTCCGGCGGCCAAAAGCCTGTTTCCGACGTTGTAATTTCAGCCGTCGAAGACACCGGATATTCGCTAATGCTGCGGGTCGAGAATTCGGACGAAGCCGAAGCAAGGCTCGAAAATCTTGAAGAACTTGTCAATGCGGCTGTCGATTATGACAAGACGGAAGAAAATGGCCTGCGTGATTTTATAGATCATGCGGCATTGATATCGGATACCGATAAGTATGATGGAAACGCGGGTGTGACCATGATGACCATACACATGGCCAAAGGACTAGAGTTTCCGATCGTTTTTATAGTCGGTTTGGAAGACGGCATATTTCCGCATTCCCGCAGCCTGAACGGTCAATCCGAGCTGGAAGAGGAACGGCGGCTGGCTTACGTTGCGATAACGCGGGCGGAAAAACTTTTGTATGTAACGCATTCAATGCGGCGGCGCGTTTATGGCGAGGAAATAGCAGCCGAACCATCACAGTTTCTAAATGAAATGCCGCTTGAATTGATAGACGACCTTTCACGCGGACCGTCGTGGCTGTCATACGCCCGAAGCTCGACGGCTAAAGACAGTAAAAATACAATAACCGCATTGCGCGGCGAACGTGTGCCCGAAAAAGCCAAAGCGGTATATACCGGAAAAACTTACAACAGCTCTGATGCAATTGCGGAATTTTTTAAAAATCGAAATGTTGAACCGCCCAGACGCGGAGACGCGGAGAAAGAGATTAAAAAATCGCCTTCCGGATTTGATAAACTGAAAGCACTTGCGACTGACGAATCTAAAATCCAAAATTTAAAATCTAAAATAGACGAATTTTCCGCCGGATCCCACGTTCGTCATTCCAAATACGGCAAAGGTCTGGTTCTCCGACGCGAAGGTATCGGGGATAATGTAAAACTAACGGTCAGTTTTCCGGGTTTCGGGCAGAAAAAACTGATCGAAAAATATGCCAATCTCGAAAAGGCATAGCTATTGCACTAACAGAATTCTATAACGAAACTGTATTGTTTTAATTCAGCTTTTAGTAAGGAGAATCCGGAGATGCAAAGCCATAAATTTCGAAGTTTTTTTTGTCTGTCATTGATCATTATCATATCAACTCTCCTTGTGGGATGCGGTGCACAGCAGGGCATAACCAATGTTAATTTGGCCAATGCAAATGCAAACCCGACAAATTCTCCAGCAAATACTTTCAGCACAGCAAATACGAATATGACCGCATCACCAGCGGTCGAGACAAAAGAACCAGATCAATATCAGGCAACCGTTACGGTCAAAATTGAAGGAATCGGTGACCAGCAGAAGACAGCGTTTCCAACATTAACCGCGAATGTCGCCCGAAGCGGAAATGATCGTCGTATGCAGTTCACAATGCCTGCGGGTGGCCGTGTAATCTATCTTGATAAAGCGGGAATTAATTATTTGGTTTTACCAGAGAGAAAGCAATACGCGGAACTGGACCGTGAATCAATGGGTTTTGAAGTCCGTCGATTGCTGATGCCGGAACAAATTGTCGAACAGGTAAAAAACGTCAAAGGTGTTGAAAAAGTCGGGGAAGAAAAATATAACGGCCGCGATGTCATAAAATATCGCTACGGGGCTGTCGCCAATACGCAATCGCAGGCGGGGCAAATTGGAACAGAATCGTTTTTACTTGTGGATAAGGAAACCAGTCTGCCGCTTCGTTCGGAAACTATATCGCAATCTCAGTCAGGCGGAAATGTGCAGGGATACAAAGGTGTGCGGATAATTACGGAAATCACGGATATTAAGATGGAAACAACACCCGACCTGTTTGCCGAACCAAAAGAATTTCAAAAGATCGGATCGGCCCAGGTGCGTGAGCAGGTGGATATCATCTTTAATTCAGTTGCTGCGTTTTTGGTACAGATGATGAAGCAAAGTCAACAGTCTGTCAGCCCTACGGCGTCACCGGCAATGTAGATATTTTATTTTGTTCTGTGAGGATTCGTCTTTGTAAATGAAGGTCTAAAAATAAAGACATAAATAGAACGCAGAAACTATTGATTCAAACAGGTTATGGGAAAAATCGTATTAAGCATATTGATCGGGATAATTGTTGGTGGTGCTTTGACGTTTTATTTTTTTGTGGGCGTGCCGCAAGCGAAACAGCTCCCGGGTTTGCCCATTCAAGCGCCGGACAAATCCGGTTCTCCAGCCGGAACTGCACAGATTGCTATCGGACAGGATTTTTTTAATGAAGTTCTAACCACAATTTTCCGGGATATGAATGCGCCGTCTTTTCCTCTTGGACCATCGCTTCAAGGCGATATCGAAAACGCGTCGGTATGTGCCGGTAAAATTACAATTCTGAAAGAGGGAAGCGGTGTGCAAACCGGGCTCCGATTTGAAAATAATACAATCGCCGCTCCATTAGCATTTACGGGTAGCTATAATTCACCTGTCGGCTGCCTACAGTTCACCGGATGGGCACAGACAAATTTCGAACTGAGGTATGATGCATCGCAACAGTCAGTATTTGGGCGAATAAATGTCGAAACCGTAAATCTTGATGGTGTAAATCCGATAGTCGGAGCGTTACTTACGCCGCTGGTCCAGTCCACTCTCAACGACCGTGTAAATCCCATTCAAATACTTAAGGGCAGTCAGATATCCGTGATTGCTCCAATAGTTTCAGCTAACGGAAATCTGCAAGCGGCAGTTCAGGATGTCCGGGCGGAAGTCAAAAATAACACCCTGAATTTGTATGTGATCTATGGATTTCATGGCTCGGTTCCCGCTTCATGACAGCTTCCCGCTTTCAATAAGCGGGAATAAGCAAATAACCGATTAAATACTCAACCATCTGATTGCAAACTCTTCTACACGCTTGCCAATCTTTACACGCGATTTAGTCTTGGATATACCGCAAAATTTATCTACTATTGCGTCATCAGATAAGCTGTCGGAAGTAATAAAACTATGAAAAATACATTTACGATAATTACAATTTCCTCAGTTTTAATCAGTTTCTGTTTGGGCTGCGGAATGTCTGACAGAATTCAAAAAGCGATCAGCGGCACTGAAAACACAAATACATCGAGTACGAAAGACAAGACTTTGACCGATAAAGCAGTCGATACGACGGTCGGTGATGAAAAGATCGGTGTTCCGGAATGCGACGAAGTGATGGATATGCTGACCGCCGAAGCCAATAATCCGGATGATGGATATATTATAAAAGCCGGAAAAGCTTTATTTTTTAACAGGCTAAAAGAATCTATCCGAAAGAGCGTTGAAGAGAATAAGGGAAATACAAAGGAAATGGCCAAGACTTGCCGCGATGCTAAAAAACAGCTCGAGAAATACAAGGCTGAAGAAGACACTAAAAAGCAATAGAAATGTAAGTGTAAATTAGAAGAGAGTTCTTAAAAGAAAAATGCCCGGTCGAAATATGCGGCCGGGCATTTTTTAAGGTTGTTAGATCAGCAGCTGAAATTTTTTCAGGCTAAACACTCATTATTTCAACTTCTTTATTTTTCGCCAGCTCATCTATTTTGGCTATAAATGTATTGGTATGCTTCTGCACTTCGTCGAGGCCGCCGCGTTCGTCGTCTTCGGAAATTTCCTTATCTTTGAGCATTCTCTTCAAAATGTCGTTTGACGCATGACGAACATTTCTGACGGCGATGCGGTGTTCTTCGGCTATCTCGTGGATCTGTTTGGCAAACTGCCGGCGGCGCTCTTCATTGAGGGCCGGGACGGTCAATCTGATAATTTTGCCGTCATTTGAAGGATTTAAGCCTAAATTCGCGGCAGTGATCGCTTTTTCGACAGCATTCATCTGCGTTGCGTCCCACGGCTGAACCGTAAGCATTTGCGGTTCGGGAACGGCAATTGATGCCATTTGGCTCAATGGGGTCGGCGTGCCGTAATAATCGACCATGACCGAATCCAGCAAGCCAACCGTTGCCCGGCCTGTGCGAACATTAGTAAGTTTGCGCTTGAAATCTTCGACAACCGCATCCATTTTGGGTTTAGTATCGTTTGTTAGGGAATCTAAGCTCATATAACCTCGAAATAAATTTTTTAGCCAGCTTTAGTTGCCGTTTGGCCAACGGTGACCAATGTTCCGATACTCAGGTCACCGTCCACCGCTTTGAGTATGTTGCCGCTTTCCTTCATGTTAAAGACCATGATCGGCAGATCATTGTCCATGCAAAGAGATATCGCCGAGGCATCCATTACTTTTAACTGTTTTTCGAGAACTTCCTGATAGGAAATAGTTTCGAAGCGTGTGGCCGCTGCATCCTTCATCGGATCGGCCGAGTAAATGCCATCAACTTTGGTTGCTTTGAAAATGATCTCCGCCCCTATCTCGCATGCACGCAGTGCCGCTGCCGAATCGGTGGTGAAATATGGATTTCCGGTGCCAGCGGCAAAAATGACAACTCGTTTCTTTTCAAGATGACGGATCGCCCGCCGGCGAATAAAAGGTTCGGCAAGCTGCGGGATATCGATCGCCGACATGACGCGGGTGTAAACGTCGATCTTTTCTAAAGCGTCCTGCAAAACCACGGCGTTCATCACGGTTGCGAGCATTCCGATATAATCGGCCGCTCCTCGGTCCATATTTCCCGCTGATTTAGAAACGCCTCGAAAAATGTTACCGCCGCCAACCACAATGGCGATCTCAACGCCCAATTCGTGAACGGCTTTAACCTCTCTCGCCACCGATTCTGCGACCAAGGTGTCAATGCCGTAATTCTGCTCGCCCATCAGGGCCTCGCCGGAAAGCTTGAGCAGGATGCGTTTGAATGCAGTTTGCATAAAAGTTGCGGAGTTGCAGGAAGTTGTCAGGAAACTCTCCAACTGCCTGCTACCGTGTTAACGCCGAAACTTTAGCCGACCATTGAGGCAACTTCCGCGGCGAAATCATCGGCTTTTTTCTCGATGCCTTCACCCATTTTATAACGCGTAAAGCGGCGGATAGAGATGTTTTCCTTGATCGACGCGATCTTTTCGGCGACCAATTCGCCAACGGTTTTGCTCGGGTCCTTCACGAATGGTTGATCAACGAGGACATTGTCCTCATAGAATTTGTTTAGGCGCCCTTCGATGATCTTACCCAGAACATCTTCCGGTTTGCTGGCGTTTTTTGGATCGCTCTTGAGCTGTTCCAAAAGAAACGAACGTTCTTTATCAAGGTCCTCAGCCGGCACTTCGCTGCGGTGAGCATATTTCGGGTCGGAAGCCGCGATGTGCATTGCGACGTCTTTGACAAGCTGTTGAAATTCTTCGCCGCGCGAAACAAAATCGCTCTCGCAATTGATCTCGACCATGACGCCGACCTTTCCGCCCATGTGAATATACGAACCGACAGCACCTTCCGCTGTAACGCGGCCGGCCTTTTTCCCGGCACTCGCCATGCCGTTCTTTCTCAAGATCTCCATAGCCGCCGTTTCGTCACCATTAGCTTCGACGAGGGCGTTTTTACAATCGATCATTCCCGCACCGGACTTTTCGCGGAGCGATTTAACTAAACTTGCTGTGATATCTGCCATAACTTACTCCAATATTAATGCTTTGAATTCAGGCTTGGCGTTCTTAAGAGATGCTGATGCGTGAACTCCGAACTTATAAAAAAGCGTAGCCCATTTTAAATAAACGGAAACGGCTACGCTTTCAAAAAATAACAATGTGTCTAGCTTGCGGTCGCTTCCGTAACCTCTTCTGTTTGTGCCGCCGCAACTTCTGTAACATCCTCTCCTGCTGCTGGAGCAACCTCGGGAACTGTTTCGGTATCCATTACAGATGTTTCCTCAGTGTCAGCATGGGTCTCTTCAGCGGTTGCGAATGATTGATCGGCAACCTGAATGACCGGTTCCGCCGGAGCGGCGAGGCTTTCACCAAGATCATTTATTTCTTCGCCATCTTCGGCACCTGTTCCTTGCGGCGTGCTGCCTTCGGTTCCGACCTGTTGGCCTTCGAGAATTGCATCGGCAATTCTCGAAGCGAATAAACGAATCGCACGCAGGGCGTCGTCATTGCCTGGAATTACCTGGTCGATACCTTCGGGCGAGCAGTTCGTGTCAACTACCGCAACGATCGGAATCCCGAGGCGGTTTGCTTCCTTGACCGCAATATCTTCCTTGCGGACGTCGATGATAAACATCATGTCCGGCGGCCCACCCATTTCTTTGATTCCAGACAAGTTTTTCATCAAGCCTTCATGCAGCTTGTCGAGTTTGAGCCGTTCCTTCTTTGTGAGCATTTCGAAACGGCCGTCTTCACGCATCGTTTCGACCTCTTTCATTTTGGCGATGGACTTCTTAACGGTCTCGTAGTTGGTCAAAAGTCCGCCGAGCCAACGGTTGTTGATGTAATATTGTCCGCAGCGCTCAGCTTCTTCCTTGATCGAATCCTGTGCTTGACGTTTTGTACCGACGAACAGGATCTTTTGATTCGGACGTTCGGTAACCGATTCTGTTACGTAATTCAGGGCGTCGCGAAAAAGCTTCTGAGTTTTCTGAAGGTCAATAATATAAATGCCGTTGCGTTCGCCAAAGATGTATTCTTTCATCTTCGGGTTCCAACGGCGAACTTGGTGTCCAAAATGAACTCCTGCTTCCAGAAGTTCTTTCATCGTAACTGTAGCCAAAATTAATATCTCCTAACTTATTGGTTTTTGTACTCACCGAGGCGTTGTTGATAAACCAAAGCACCTTGGTAATGGATTATTACAAGAGTAACGCCTTCAGCCGTGAACGGGTTGACCATTTCACGCCTGACGGCGTTACTCTAACGAAATTATCTCTTCGAGAATTGGAATCTCGCACGGGCGCCTTTTTGCCCGTATTTCTTACGTTCTTTCTGTCGCGGATCACGCGTGACCAGGCCTGCTTTTTTCAAAGTGGGGCGAAGGTCGGCGTTAAATTCCATAAGTGCCCGTGTAATGCCGTGCCGCAAAGCTCCGGCCTGTCCAGCGGTCCCGCCGCCGGCGACGTTGACCAGGATGTCGAATTTACCTGCTGTATCCGTCAGGCGAAGCGGCTGTCGGATGATCATGCGCAATGCTTCGTTCGGAAAATATGCATCGAATTCGCGGCGGTTAACGGTTATATTGCCTGTACCCGGACGAAGGTAAACCCGTGCGGTTGATGTTTTTCTGCGGCCGGTGCCGTAATATTGAATGTCTGCCATAAATTTTTTCTGGCGGTTGGCGGCGGCCGTCTGCAGTCATAATTTACTGCTAAGTGCCACCTGCAACTACCTTGTTTTTACTTCAACCGCTTCGGGGTTCTGTGCCGAATGTCTGTGTTCCGCATCGGCATAAACTTTCAGCTTGCTGCCCATTGCCTTGCCTAATTTTGTTTTGGGTAGCATGCCTCTGACAGCAAGTTCGATCACCTTTTCAGGTTTAGTCGCGAACATTTCCTTGGCCGTTGTTTCACGCAATCCGCCTGGATAAAGCGTGTGCCGGCGATAGAGTTTTTCGTCGGTTTTCGCTCCCGTAAATGTTGCGTGTCTTGCGTTTATCACAACGACGTGATCACCCATGTCCAGAAACGGGGTCCACGCCGGATTGTTTTTGCCAGACAGCATTCTCGCGACTTCCGTCGCTAGACGCCCAACCGTTTTACCCTGAGCATCGACCACAACCCACTTGCGATTTTCAGCCAAACCCTTTCCGCTCGGAAAATAAGTACTCATAAATGCCTACACTGATAGATATAATCGCCAAAAAGCGAACTGATAGAATATCGAAAACACAGTCAAGCGTCAAGTCGTGTGGCAATATCTGAACTGCCGCGCTCCAAATTAGGAGTACGGCGCGTTTAAGATGGACGCGATCTCCATTTTTTGCAATATGCATCCATCCCCGCCATAGCGTTGAAAGCGGCCACATGCCTTAAAATTTTTGTTGCATATCATAAAACAAGTGTGCTATCATTGAAACATCGTGTCGCCCATATTACACGAGCCGGACGGCCAATAATACCGTTACCACGCCGTGAACGGGCGTGGCTATGAGAAACCCGAAAGGGAAAGACCGGATTGAGGCAGCAAACTGCACAATACTAAATAATAGAAAAAGGATAGAAATATGACACTTGATCGAAAATGGGAAAAATTCAAAGGCGGACCGCAGCTTAAGAGCAGCGAAGAAATCCGTGTAACGATCAACCGCAAGGGCTTGATCTACATGAACCCGAAAGCATATCAATGTTTCGGCAGCCCGAAGGCTGTGGCGCTCTATTACAGCCGCGAAGACGATTCGATCGCCGCCGAACCGGCGTATCCTCGTTTTGCGGAAAATTTTCAGGTGGTCAAAAAACAGATGGGCTGGGCCGTCCACGCGGCGACCTTCTGCCGCCATTACAACATCCGCATCCCGAACACCGAACGCTTCATCCGCCCCGACCTCACTAACGAAGGTCACCTAATCCTAAACCTCCGCGAAACCGTAACCGTCGGCGGAATTGTAAAGCGGAAACTCACGTTGTAAGATTACCCCGATCAAGGCGTTGCTGCCGCGAAATTTAGGACAGGTGAAATGCATCTATATCGAACCCAAGTACTACACCGGCAATGAAGACTGTGAGTATGACAACAATGTGAAAGGTCCTGAGATCCAAAAATGTCTTCACGAAGTGTTTGGCTGCGAAGGCGAAACCTTTGACCTCAACGACGGCTGGCTCTGCATGATGCCTGCGATTTGGCGAAGAAGACGTGGTTTTGTTAAATATCTATGAGTGGTAGGGACGATACATATCAAGGAGAGGTGGTCCTTTACCAAACCGATGACGGTTTGGTAAAACTCGATGTCCGATTACAAGATGAAACCATCTGGCTTACCCAGACGGCGATGGCCGAGCTGTTTCAGACGACTCAGCAAAATATAAGTCTTCATCTTCAAAACATTTACGAAGAGGGTGAGTTGGAGCCTGGGGCAACTTACAAGGAATTCTTGTTAGTTCGTCAGGAAGGCAGCCGGGAGGTCCAGCGGGAACTAGCGCACTATAATCTCGACGTGATAATTTCAGTCGGCTACCGAGTAAAAAGTTTTATAGCTACGCGCTTTCGTATCTGGGCTACACAGCGGCTGCGTGAATACGTGGTAAAGGGCTTTGTGATGGACGACGAGCGGTTGAAAAATCCTCCGGTCAAAGGTTCTTCTGTTCCTGATTATTTTGATGAGATGCTTGCTCGAATACGAGATATTCGGGCGAGCGAAAAAAGACTCTATTTGCGAATTCGTGAAATATTTACAATGGCTGCCGACTATCAACCCAATGCGGCGGATACGGCGA
Organism: Pyrinomonadaceae bacterium; assembly: GCA_043740295.1. GTDB lineage: Bacteria > Acidobacteriota > Blastocatellia > Pyrinomonadales > Pyrinomonadaceae > OLB17. The sequence goes on from JAYUCO010000004.1 coordinate 35,392, forward strand.
AGTTCTTTAGTGTGATCCAAAACAAACTTCATTTTGCAGCAACAGGTATGACCGCGGCAGAGCTTATCAAATCACGGGCGGATCATAAGAAACCGAATATGGGCCTTACTTCATGGAAAGACAATGAGCCACGCAAAACTGACGTAACTATCGCCAAAAATTATCTGAAAGAAAACGAGATAAACGAGCTTAACCGGATAGTGACCATGTGGCTGGATTTTGCGGAGGATCAGGCCATAAGGCGCAAACAGGTTTTTATGAAAGCCTGGGAATCGAGGCTCGACGATTTTCTCAGATTTAACGAACGACAGATTTTGCCGGATTCAGGTAAGGTCACCAAACGATCTGCCGATGATTACGCCGCGTCAGAGTTTGCCGAGTATTCATCCGAACGTCGGCGGATAAGGGAACTTGACGCGGAAAAGGATTACATAAAACAATTAGAAGCCGCCGCGAGAGATTTGCCGGAAAAAAAGAATAAGAAGGGATAATTCGAGTGTCGCTATGGATGATGCGGCCTAGCTTTTCACGTTCAGGAATTCGCCTTTGCGGCCAGAAGCAACCCGATAATTGTTTTGGCGTCTTCGATCTCGCTGGTTTGGATCATTTTCGATAGTTGGTCGAATGTGTAGCGGTGGACGGTGAGGATCTCGTCGCCTTCGAGCTGTTGAGCTGTTTCGGTCAGGCCGGTTGCCAGGAAGAGGTGCATTTTCTCGGTGAGAAATCCGGGCGAGACGTAAAATTCGGTGAGCTTTTCTATTTTGGCGGCAGTGACGCCGATCTCTTCTTCGAGCTCGCGTACCGCACCTTCCATTGGGTCTTCGCCTTCGTTCAAACTTCCGGCGGGAATTTCGAGCAGATATTTACCTGCCGCGTGGCGATACTGCCGCACAAGCGCCACCGTATTATCAGCGAAAACGGGAACGATCACGGCACTGCCATGATGCGCGATGATCTCGCGTGTGTATTCGACATCGCCTTCGCGAATGTCGGCGAGAAGCACATCGAAGATCCTGCCTTTGTATAATGTTTCGGTTGAAAGGATTTTTGGCTTCACTGAATTAGTGCGGGCTGAAAAGATAAACCCAATTTCGACCGGTCGCCATCAGCAAGTATTTCGATAAGTGCGTTGTCAAAGCAACCTAAGTGCTCATTTGCGGGAATGCGGCCCTTAAATTTTTTTCGTGCTTCCTCGATCTCGTCTTTTAATGATTCGTACAAATCGTTCGTTTGCAAACCTCTTTCCAATTTGGAAGTTTCATATAGTTTGATCTCACTTATCAAGAGTCGGGCGAACCGTGCTGCATCTTTTTGCTGAGAGTTATTGTCGTTCGAGGCCGGGCCAAAATTTCGCCTTAACAAAAATATGACAGCCAAAGCCACCAAAGTTACCGCGATAATCAGAAATAAATTAGACATGTTTTGAGAAGAAAATTGGCGTTAACAGCCGGGCATCCAAAAAGATGCAGCCAATTTAACTAGTTCGCCAGACTTAGCTAAAGTCGAAAGGTGCAATTCAGTAGCGGTCAAACCTTTTTCATTGAATTCGTCGAAGTACAGGTCAAGTTTTCCATCTCCGTCCATATCGCCCGCCCAAAGCAAACTGCCTACAATGTCACTGTCGTTGGAAGGCACATGATAAGTCTGTTTTATAATCTGGCTAACCCCATTGCTTTCAAGCACGAGTACGGCAACCTGAGTGCCATCTTTCGTAAGTCCCTTTGAAACTCTCAAGATATACTTAACGTCGTTCAGATCAAATTCACGTTTAAAATCATCATCCATTTCTATATCTTGGAGTTCGCCATCAGATAATTCTTTCCACAACGGGTTATGGGATAAAGTAATTACTTTCCCCGGCGTCAGCCCAGGAATGTCCTTGACCGCGATCGTTCGACTGCCAGCACCACTAAATGTCAGACGAGCGTCTTTCTCGTCACCCGGCCAGCTTATTGATTTTAGATTTTTGACGGAAGCAGTCGATGCCTTGAGGCTATATATACCATTTTGCTCGAACAGGACCAGCCATTTTTCACCTGACCCTGCTACGACATCGCTCCGACGGTATATGCCGTCGTCAAGAATGTCGATCAGTTTTCCTTTAGGTAAAGCATTATCTATGTCATTGAAATTCGGCAACCCGCTGAATTCTGGAACGAAATCGGATTCTTTCGTTCGAATATCTCTCACCTGTTCAGCCTTTTGACTGTTGATTACCTCAACGTCAAAGAATCTCATTTTATATTGTAAAGTCAGGACAGTTAAATAACTGAAAGATAATGTAATAGCCAGAATACAGAGCCCAATCAATGATCTTTTCATACAAACCTCGATTTAATCGAACATCGATCTACCGCTTATAAACTTCAAACGCATCGATTGCGATTGCTTGAGAGACAGTAACACGATAAGGATATTTTGCAACAAAATTCGGAACCTCCGTTACCTTTACTCCGAGGTTTTTCAAGCTTTCAACGATCTTGTCATCAGTTAACTGAACGATCCCGAATTTTGCCAACGCTCGATTAAAGGCTCCGCGAAGTCGGTCCAATGCAAGTTCGCGGTTCACCAAGACCTTTCCGCGCGACTGAAAATCGCCGAGGGCGTAGAGGATCACGTCTTCTATCGCTACGGTTTCGGCGGCGTTTTCGAAAAGTTTTTGCTGCATATTGCAAAGCTGCTTGAACAATGGGATTTTACCATAGCTAATAGAAAGTTTTGATGTAAAATCGTAATGGTTAATAAAGATTTCAGATGAAAAAATTTCGTGTTGGATTAGGTGTGAGCGGCGGGATCGCGGCGTATAAGGCGGTCGAGGTGCTGCGGCTGCTGCAAAGATCGGGGTGCGAGGTGACGGTGGCGATGACGAAGCATGCGACCGAATTCGTGCAGCCGCTGACGTTTCGGGCTTTGACGGAAAGCTATGTTCTGGTTGACGATTACGACCCGGAAAATCCCGATCCGATAGCTCATATCAATTTTTCGCAAAATATCGATCTGCTGCTCGTTGTCCCGGCGACAGCGAATATCATCGGCAAATTTGCCAACGGCGTCGCGGACGATTTCCTGTCCTCGACCTATCTTGCCTCGAACGCACCCGTCCTCGTCGCCCCGGCGATGAACACCACGATGTGGGAGCAGCCCGCGACACAGCGAAACGTCGCTCAGCTGAAGGCCGACGGCGTGCATTTTGTCGAGCCTATTGCTGGCGAATTGGCCTGCAAGACAGTCGGTACCGGCAAGCTTGAGGATGTAGAGAACATTGTAGATCAAGCATTAGGGCTTCTTAACGCAAAGACGCAAAGAGGTAAAGACGCAAAGTCAGAGGCAAAAA
>JAYUCO010000005.1:0-38573 GCA_043740295.1 Pyrinomonadaceae bacterium
GTGGTCGATCGAGAAGCTTTCGCCGACATTGGCCTTTTTTGTAGCGGACGGTGTCGAAAACGGAGCAAACCGGTGCGAAGAAATTCTTCAGTTCGGAGGCATGGGACATACCGCCGGAATGCATACGCAAAGCCGCGAAGCAGCTATTCGTTACGGACAGCAGATGCCAGCGTCACGGGTGATAATAAATTCGCCAACAACGCATGGTGCGATCGGTTTTTCGACCGATCTGGCTCCGTCGATGACGCTTGGCTGTGGATCGTGGGGCGGAAACGTCACATCAGACAATGTTTCCCCGATACATTTAATGGACATCAAGCGCGTTGCTTTCGAGACCAAGCCCGTGAATAAGCCGTCAGCGGCAAGCAGCCAGCAGCCAGCAGTAATAACGCCGTCACAAGCACCTGGTGCACGAAAGGCTAAGCGCGATCAGATAGCTGCCTTGGTCGATAAATTTTTAAGCCAGAAGCTTGCTGAGGTACCGGAAATAGAAACGCCGGTTGAAAAGACGCCCGAGCAAAACAATTCGCCCGTAAAAATCGTAATTCACGAACTGCGTCCGCAATCTCTCACCGAAAACGGGACGGGCCATACTCCTGTCGATTTCGTCAGTGAAGCCGATGTCAGAACGGCCATCGACAAAGGCCAGAAGATCTACATTACGGCGAAGACGATCCTTACACCTTCCGCGCGTGATCTAGGGAACGAAAAGGAAATTTTTGCCAAAGTCTAATTGAAGTCTATGCTGCGGATCCTCACGTCGATATTTACGATTATTATATTTTCTTCGCTGCTGATCGCTCAAAAGCAGAATGCCGGCGTAAAGGAAATAGCCGCCGATCCTGCACCTGTCAGTTATGGGATCGTAGTCGATAATTCCGGTTCGTACAGATCGCTGCTTGAAAAGATAATCCAGCTTACTGAAGACCTTGTCGAGGTCAATAAGGCCGAGGACGAAACTTTTTTGGTCACGTTCGTTTCTAGCGAGAAGATCGTCCTGCGGCAGGATTTCACGGTTCGAAAGTCTGATATTCATGACGCCGCCGAAAATATGTTCATTGAAGGCGGACTGACGGCCATCCTCGATGCGGTTAAATTTTCGGCCGAACATCTAGTTGCAAATGCCCGGGCTGAACCCGGACGTTCGAAAGTTTTGGTCCTGCTGACGGACGGCGACGAACGCCAAAGTGATGCCAGGATAGACGATGTTTTGAAGCTATTGAAGGATGCGGGCATCAGGGTTTATGTGGTCGGGATCGCGGATGGCAAGATCTATCCAAAAATTATAGACAGGTTGGCGAAAGAAACCGGCGGTGCCGTTTATTTGCCAAAAACGCGGGTCGAGACCGCCACGGCCGTTAAGCAACTTGCAGGAGCAATACGAAGGAAATAGATTTTACCGGGTAATGGCTGAAATTGTAGCTGACAATATTATATGCGATTCCTGCGGTGCCGATATCCGCAGCGGTTCTTTGTTTTGTTATAGTTGCGGCGAGACGGTTGCGGAAACAGAAATAGAAGAGGAAGCTGTTAATGATAGCAGCGATTCCGCCGATAAGATCAAGGAAGCTGCAATTGACAGCGAAATGCGTGCGGCTTTTGAAAAGACCGAGGCAAATCCAAAGACAAATAAACTTCGGTCAGCGGCATCAATGCGAAAACGGACAAAGGCATATAATCGCCAACCCGTGGAATTTGTCTGGGAACAACGAGTTAACTCGTCACGGGGTTTTGTGATCGGAACTATTGTATTAGCAATATTTACGGGAATCATATTATTTCTGGCATTGTATCTGAGATAGTTTTACTAAAAATCGTAAGATTGCCGTTTTCTTCTGATCTTTTTTGGCCGCGGTATGATCAAAAAGCCAATATGCTTTAATTTCGGTTATACTTGCGGAAGGTAAATTATGGAAGCACTAGGAATGGTCGAATGTATGGGGCTGGTCGCGATGATCGAAGCGGCCGACGCGATGGTCAAATCAGCCAATGTAAAACTGATCGGCTATGAAAAGGTCGATGCCGGGTTGGTGACGGCGATCGTACGCGGCGAGGTCGGAGCCGTCAAAGCTGCCGTTGATGCAGGTGCGGCAGCAGCGAGGCGAGTCGGAACAGTTACCGCCGTACATGTTATCCCGCGTCCGCACGAAGAAGTTAGCGATGGCATCCCTGTCATCGACACGGGCGAAACCAACCGAAAGAAGATATCGGGTTCGGTTCCTGAATAAGGTTTTAGACATCACTTATTGCGGATTTTTTACACTTTGAGCAGGGGCGAGTAATTTAGGTGCTTCACCGTTATCAGCCTTTCTGCCCGAACGCGTGACAGCGATGCGTTTTTGATTGTTCGGTCCGTCACTAATCGCTACCTTGATATTTCTGAAGGAACCGTCGCTTTTATCGTTCGACGGAATATAGCCGATGGAATACTGCAGCCTAAGTTCACTGCCGATCTCAGTTGCGAGTCCGGCCAATTCGTTTATGCTGGTTGGGAAATAAGCCTTGCCGCCGGTTTCCGTGGCCATTCTTTCGAGAAAAGCTTTTGCCTTGCCTTGCGGGCTTTTTGAAATAAAACCTTTTTCCTTGTCCAGGTCACCGACGAAACCGATCGCATATATCTGGACATCCGTTTCTCTCAGCAATTCAAACAATTGAGCTTCGTTGTAATAGCTGTCGCGATCCTCGCCATCTGAAACTATGACCAACGCCCGGCGTTTGCGGTCGTCGCTTCCGCGGGTCTTTTCGTAATTATCGACCTGCTCTGCCGCCAGATACACGGCGTCGATGATCGCTGTCTGCCCGCCTTCGATAAACAGGTTGTCAAGCGCATCGTTAAGATCAAGCTTATTGGCTGTAAATGCCTGTTCGATCGTGATCTTATCACGGCTGACAAAACGGATTATGCTTGTTTCGTCGTCCGGTTTATTGGTGTTGACGATTATTTTACCGGCCTCGATCACCTTTTCAAGCTGGGCGCGCAGTGAACCCGAATTGTCGATCACCAATGCGTAATTTGTAGGAACTTCCGATTTTGAGAAAAACTCGATCCTTTGCGGCTGATTGTCCTCAAAGATCTTGAAGTCTGATTGAGTAAGGCCGTTTACCGGACGGTTGTTCCTGTCCACGACGCGAACATTAAGGTTCACAAGTTCGGTATCGACCTTAATGACTTCGTCCGGATCGTCTATTTTTGGTGAAGGCGAAGGCGTCGCCTTCGGCTGAATCGTTTGTGCGGCGGACGGTTCGAATGGGGACGCTAGATCTAATATCCCCAGGCATAAAAAAGCGGAGCAGCAAACTAAAAGGATTCTATTCATTTCTTATTAAACGATCGCCTATTTAAAATTCGATTGCGGAGTGGCAAAATAGCCATCCCGGCTTCGAACACTTAGACGCGGTAAACCACGCGGCGGGTTGACCTTAAGTTTAACCTTTCGCCATTTTCCGTCAAGGCGAAAATCGGTCGGCGTATAGCCTATTGAATATTGGTGGCGGAGTTCGAGGGCGATGCGTTCAAATATCTCGTCCATCTCTATATCGCTGCTTGGGTAAAACGATTTGCCGCCCGTAACCGATGTTAGTTCGTCCAGGAACGCCTGACCCTGCAATCCGGTCGCTGAGCCGGCATCGCCTCCGTTAATAATGCCGACGGCATAGGTCACGACATCGGATTCCTTCATCAGCCGCCGTACTTCGCCGAAATTATACCGCGAAGCATTGTCCTGGCCGTCGCTGATAATTAACAAAGCACGTTTTTGATGGCTGCCCCGCGTCACCCGTTCCAAACCGAGATATACGGCGTCGTATAGTGCGGTATTGCTTTTTGGTGCGACCAGCGTGAGTTTTTGCAGCAAAGCTTCGCCGTCACGGGTCCGGTCAAGAAGAAGCTGGGCTCGGCTGTTAAAAGCGATAAGGAAATATTCGTCACTTGGATGGCTCGAATTTATAAAACGCCGGAGAGCTGCCTGGGCCTTAATAATTTTATCGCCGCTCATCGATCCGGAGACATCAAATAATATTCCGACCGAAACCGGTGCATCACTGTCGCTGAAAAAAGTGATCTCCTGCTCCTGATTATTGTCGTAAACGGAAAATGCTTTTTTTGTCAGGCCGGAAACGTAACGTCCATAAAGATCCGTGACAGTCAACGTTAGAGTCACAAGGTCGGTTTTAATGGATATCGGGACTTCATTGTCTTCAGCAGGAGGCGGTGTCGGCTCGGCCTGTTGGGCATTAATATTTACCGAAGTAAATAATAGAACTAGAAGCAGCAAGGTGAGGCCTCGCAGCTTACAACACCGGTCAAAAAATTCGAGACCTCGAAAAGTCATATGTTACTCCAAAAAAGGGGACCCTTATATCTTATGGAACTGGCGGAGCTTCTGCAAGATAATTTTTCGATGATGGAAGGCGGAAAATGGTTGTTCGATGCAAGAAATCAATATTATATTTGTCATGGCGCAACCTTTGCTGGTAAATTGCGTGTTATAATCGGCAGTCGGCTGCGTCTTGCCGGGAGATATTCGGCAGGTGCAGATATTTATATCTTTAAACTAGCCACTCAATCAATATTAACTGTCGGCCACTGATCTATGGAATATATTTGCCGTCTGGGAACGCCGTCCGGCGAGGTCGTCACAAGAATAGTAGAAGCCGCCGGGATCGGTGACGCAAAAGTGCAGCTTGAACGCGAAGGCTTCAAGGTCTTTAAGGTTTCCGCGGCCGGCGGCGGGATTTCCTCGTTTTTATCTTTTGGCCAGCCCGGTAAAAAAGGGCGTATCAAACAGGGCGATTTTCTTTTATTCAATCAGCAGTTGTCTGCGCTCCTCCGGGCTGGTATTCCGGTCCTTCAATCTATCAATCTATTAAAAACGCGTTCGGGATCGGCAAATTTACGCGAAATGCTGGTGGATGTCGAGGATAAGATCAGAAGCGGTGTGCCGCTTTCCGAAGCATTCGAAGCTCAGGGGCTGTTCCCGAAAATTTATACCGCATCAATACTCGCTGGTGAAAAAAGCGGCGCCCTTGATGACGTTTTGCTAAGGTTTGTCGAGTATTTAAAACGCAGTGTCGGCGTTTCCCGCAAGCTTCGCGGAGCTCTGGCTTATCCGGCGTTTCTGCTGCTTGCTTCGGGATTCATGGTGGCATTTCTGACCCTGTACATCGTGCCGCGGATGTCCGATCTGTTCAAGGGGTTAAGCGCGAACCGGGGATTGCCGACCGTCACGGTTGTCGTTCTGGCGTTTTCCACTTTTATCGGCAATAACGTATGGTGGCTTTTGCCTTTGATACTGATAGTTGGCGCCATTGTCTTTTTGTGGATCAGGACACCGGGCGGGCGGCTGATGCTTCACCGGCTGCTTTTAAAACTTCCGGTCGCCGGGTCTTTGATCAGGAACATGGCCACTGCGCAACTCGCCAGATCGCTTTCGACACTTTTGTCGGGCGGTATAACGGTGCCGGATTCATGGGAGATCGCTTCGCAGGCCCTCAATAACACGGAGCTTCGAAACCGGAGCCAGGCCGTTGCACCATTGATCCGCGAGGGACGCGGATTTACCGAAGCGCTGAATCAAGCGGGCTGGATTCCTGAACTCGGCCTTGACATGATCGGTATTGGCGAAAAATCTGGCAGTTTGCGTGAAATGCTTGACGAGGTCGCGTCATTCTATGATGCCGAATCGGAGGTCCGTTTGGAACATCTGACGACATTGCTGGAACCTTTAATATTAATATTCATGGCCGGTGTGGTCGTGGTAATTTTACTTGCCATATATCTGCCGATCATCCAGACGATATCAGCGGGCCCGACCGGCGGTAGACGATAACTAGTGCGGAAATATCAATAAAATGAACGAACAAACAAACGTATTATCGGCCGTAAATCCTTCATCACCAAAGATCGAGATATCCGATTTCCCTGAGAATGAACCGCCCGAAGTTGTTGAGGCAAAGCAATTGGCCCGCCGCTATCGGCTGCCTTACATTGATCTGCTGCCGACCGAAGGTGCTTCGCCGATCGATTACGCAGAATTGGCAACAATTCCGGTCGAAATGATGCTCCGAAGCCATTTTGTTCCGCTCAAACGCGACGGCGCCGGTCTGCATGCGGCGATGGCCGACCCGACAAATCTCGAATTGCTTGATGAGCTTGAAAACGCATTGAATGTGCGGATCGTTCCGTACATCGCAACGCAGGGAGCCATTGACGTCGTCCTAAAAAAAGGAGATGCAACACAACGTGTTTTGCAGGACGCGGCATCCGGTTTTAAGATCTCGCTGGTAAAAGAAACGGATCAGGGCGAAGAGGTCCTCGATCTCGACCGGCTGGCGACCGATTCGGATATGTCGCCGATCATAAAGCTCGTCGATACAATAGTTTATAACGCTATGGAGTCCCGAGCCTCAGATATTCACATCGAGGCCGGCGACCGCGATGTCCGTGTCAAATTCCGCATTGACGGTGCACTCTATTCTAAGGTCGATCCAATCGATATCGCTTATCACCAGACGTTGATCTCACGCATTAAGGTAATGTCCGAACTCGACATTGCCGAACGCCGCGTTCCGCAGGACGGGCGCTTTCGTGTCCGTTATAAAGGCCGCACCGTCGATTTTCGCGTATCGATCCTGCCGTCCGCCTTTGGTGAAAACTGCGTTATACGTATTTTGGACAAAGAGCAAATATCGGAAGAATTCAAGAATCTGAGCCTCGATGTCGTCGGATTCGACCCGCAGGACATCCAGCGTTTTCGCATCTATATTAAAGAACCTTACGGAATGGTCCTGGTCACCGGGCCGACAGGTTCCGGTAAAACGACGACGCTTTACGGCGCCCTGAACGAGATCCGTAACGACGAAGATAAGATCATCACGATCGAGGACCCAGTTGAATATCAGTTGCAGGGAATCATGCAAATTCCCGTTAACGAGAAAAAAGGACTGACGTTTGCCCGCGGCCTGCGTTCGATACTCCGTCACGATCCGGACAAGATAATGGTCGGTGAGATACGTGATGAAGAAACGGCCCAGATCGCAATTCAATCGGCATTGACCGGCCATTTGGTTTTTACCACCGTTCACGCAAATAATGTGATCGACGTCATCGGCCGCTTTTTAAATATGGGCGTCGAGCCATATAATTTCGTCTCGTCGCTCAATTGTGTTCTCGCACAGCGGCTCGTCCGGCTGCTTTGCCACATATGCAAGCGGCAATATAAACCGACGTCTGAAGAACTTCGGCAATCCGGTTTACGGGTCGAGGATGTCGGTGAACGTCTTTTCTTTATGAATGTCGGCTGCGACGCATGCAATCACACCGGATATCGCGGACGCACTGCGATCCACGAGCTGCTTGATATGTCGGATGCGATCCGCGAAATGATCATCGAACGCCGGCCCGGTTCCGAAATTCGCCGCCAGGCCGAAAAAGAAGGCCTCACAAGTTTGCGCGAATCCGCCGTAAAGAAGGTGTTTCTGGGTGTCACCACACTGCATGAAATAAATCGCGTAACCTTCGTAGAAGAGCTGCGCTAAATGATATTCCGATAGACCTCTGGGTCGATATTGCCGCCGCTAACGACCAGGCAGATTCGCATATCCGCTAAGTTTTTACTCTTTTCCAGGATGGCTCCCAGGCTCAATGCTCCGGTTGGTTCTGCTTTAAGATTCACGAGTTCGAACAGCAAACGCAACGCTTTTTCTATCTTTTCGTCTGAAACCTCGATAATTTCCCCAACATTTTTTTTGATTATCGGCCAATTTAGTTTACCGAGCGATATTGTCCGCGCACCGTCGGCAATGGTCATCGGTTCCATTTCGTTTGCAATGATCTTGCCCGCCTTCAATGAACGCGCGGCATCGTTTGCGAGCAGCGGTTCGGCACCAAAAACTTTCGTTTTACTGCCGTTTCTGCACAAACCTGTAATAATTCCCGAGATCAGACCGCCGCCGCCGACTGGTGAGATAACAACGTCGAAATTGTGTTTCGCAAGTTCATATCCGAGCGTCGCATTACCTTCGATAACATTCTGATCGTCGTAGGCGCTGGCAAAGTAGGCATCCGGCATGGTCTCCGCGAGTTGGGCCACGCGCTCGTTCCTGCCGACAATCTTCGTATCGACCAGATCGACGGCCGCACCATAAGAACGTACCGCGTCGATCTTCACTGTCGCCGATGTTACGGGCATGACCACCGTGCATTTTTTACCGGCGAGTTTGCATGCGTAAGCCAATGCTTGCCCGAAATTGCCCGATGAAGCCGTTAATATTTCATCATTCGCCACATTCAAAGCCAGATTGTAGGCCGCCCGGAATTTGAAGCTCCCGGTATGCTGAAAAGTTTCGGTTGCTATCGTTACATCGATTCCAAGATAGTCGCGAAGTTTTTGTGATTCGATAAATGTCGTTGGCCTAATGGCTTCGAGCAGTGTTTTCATTTGTTAAGAATCCAACAGTCGCGTTAGACTCGTCAAGACGAATGAACAAAGATCTTATAAACTTGCTTCCACGACAATTCGTGGAAAACACGATAGCTCTTTGCGGTGACAAAGGTGAATCATGGCTGGATGTTCTGTCGCAAATTATTAAAGAGATCGAACATAACTGGTCGATCAAAGTAGGTAGGCATTTTTCCAACTTGTCCTATAATTATGTTGCTCCTGCGACATATTTAGACGGAAGTGAGGCGGTTCTCAAGATCGGGTTGCCGCTCAGCGATGTTGAGATATTCGGCGAAGCGGCTTATTTAAAACTTCTTGATGGAAGAGGTTCGGTCAGGCTTTTGGAATTTGACCGGAATCGGCAGGCGATTTTGCTGGAACGCCTTAACCCCGGCGAAAACTTGAAAATTATCTGTAAGGATCGAGACGAATTGGCTGTGTCGATGGTCATCCAAATGCTCAGGAGCGTCATTCGGGAAGTGCCAAATGATGCGGTGGATTTTATTCAGCTCGACGATTGGTTTGACGGATTGAAAAGAGCATCAGGTACGAAATTTCCAAAAAAATATGCGTCAAAGGCTCGAATGTTTTATGACAAAATGTCGTTGGACACAAAAAACATTTTTTTGCTCCACGGCGATTTGCATCATGAAAATATACTTTCGGCGCAACGTGAACCATTTCTTGCAATCGATCCGAAGGGAATTGTCGGCCACGTTGGCTATGACATGGGAGTTTTTCTTAACAATCATCATTGGTGGCTCGATTCGAAACCGGATGCAAAAGAAAGGCTGTATGCTGCGGTGAATAAGTTTTCCAAAGCCTTTGACATTGATCCTGAAAACATCCGAAAATGGGCTTTTGCACAGATGGTTTTATCATGGTGGTGGACTTTCGATGAAGCTGGCGTCGGGGCAGACGAATTGGGACTCAGCGACATTTGGAACGTATAGTAAACATATGAGTAATGCACTGTTTGGGATGATCGGCCTCGGCACTATGGGCCGCAATTTTCTTCTTAATGTAGCGGAGCATGGCTTTCCGTGTGTCGGGTTCGACCTCGACGCCGAGAAAAGACAGCTGCTGGTCAAAGAAGGCGGCAGAATGCCGGTCGGTGCAGCCGCGACGCTTGCCGAATTTATCGGCAAACTTGCAGCTCCGCGCAGCATTATGCTGCTCGTTCCGGCTGGTAAGATCGTCGATTCGGTGATCGACGACCTGCTTCCTCATTTAGAAGAAGGCGATCTGATAATTGACGGCGGCAATTCGCATTTCACTGATACGGAACGCCGCGAAGCATTTCTGACGAAAAAAAATATCGGTTTCCTCGGTGTTGGCGTGTCCGGCGGTGAAGAAGGTGCACGGCACGGCCCGAGCATCATGCCCGGCGGCCGCAAAGAATTTTACGCCCGCGTCGCCCCGATCCTCGAAGCCGTATCCGCAAAGGTCAATGGCGAACCATGCGTTGCCTATATGGGCACAGGTTCCGCCGGGCATTTCGTCAAAATGGTGCATAACGGCATCGAATACGGGCTGATGCAGATTTTGGCTGAAACGTACGATTTTATGCATCGTGTACTCGACCTTGACGGCTCCCGCATGAGCGAAGTTTTTTCCAAATGGAATTCCGCTGAGCTAAATTCTTTTCTCGTTGAGATCACAGCCGACGTGCTTCGAAAAACAGACAAAGATACCGGTGAGCCGCTAGTCGAGATGATCCTCGACACTGCCGGTCAGAAAGGCACCGGCAAATGGACGTCGCAGGCCGCAATGGACTTCGGCGTGCCGATCCCGACGATCGATTCCGCCGTTTCCATGCGGCAGATATCGGCCCAAAAAGAGATACGCGGCTCTATTGCCATAAAATATACTTCCGAGCTCACTACTCACGATCCTGCACCGGATACTGAAAAAATTCTGGATGATCTAAAAGCAGCCGTGCTGTGTTCATTCATCGTTACTTACGCTCAGGGAATGTCGCTTTTGCACGAGGCTTCGATTGAAAAGAATTACGGCCTGAATCTGGCCGACATTGCCAGGATATGGCGCGGCGGATGTATTATCCGTTCAGAGCTGCTTGAGGAGATCAGGCGGGCATATACTCATTTTCCCGATCTGCCGAATCTGGTGCTGGATGACGATTTTGCTTCGATATTAAAAGAAAAACGATCCGGCTGGCAGGATGTCGTAACGGCCTTCAACGAATCTACAATTCCCGCGTTATGCATCTCTTCGGCCATGGCGTATCTCGACGCCTTCCGCAGCGAACGCCTCCCCGCCAATCTGATCCAGGCCCAACGCGACTTCTTCGGAGCGCACACATATCAGCGAACCGATAAGGAAGGCACATTCCACACGCCCGATTGGGATCTGAAAGCAGAGTAGTAGCGACCAAATTTCTTCCCGCGAGAATGCCTCTTTGAGATTCTGGAATTATGAAGACGAAAAGATAAAACATATCAAAAGCTATGACGCCGTAAAATCGCTGCGTGAAATTCGTGACTATCTCCGGGCTCGAAAATGGTAAATGCGATATATGGACGCACAAGATCGAGAGCTTCGAACCATCTGTCGCGACAGAAAAAGGAATCCCACGAAAAACTCAGGCAATCCACTGAGTTTAAAGAATTCCGCCGCCGCTCTCCTTGTCGACCCGCTCCTCTGTCAAATGAAACCGATCTTCACCAATCACATAGCTGGTGCGAAAGCCCAAAGCCAATTGACGTCTTTGCCAGTTTTCGTCGTTTAATGTTACATTTCGTAAACTGTTATGCCCATCAACTCCTACATCGAAAACATTGCAAAGCGATACGCTCTCGGAAATGCTACCGAACATACGTTTCGCGGTGACTTGCAGCATTTGATCGAGGAGCTTGTTCCCGAGATCGCCGCTACAAACGAACCAAAACGCATTGATTGCGGTGCGCCTGACTACGTTATTACCCGCAAAGACATTCCCGTCGGCTACATCGAGGCAAAAGATGTAGGCAAAGACCTTGAAGCCAAAGACCTCAAGGAACAATTTGACCGTTACCGCGATGCCCTCGACAATCTTGTAATTACGGACTACCTCGATTTTCGTTTCTACATAAACAGCGAGCGGACACACTCGATCCGAATAGCTGAGATTCGCGGCGGCAAGATCGTTGCTCTGCGTGACACGTTCGACCAGTTTACGAGCCTGATAAAAGAGTTCTGCTCGCGGACACCGCAGACGATCAAGAGTTCTAAAAAGCTTGCGGAGATGATGGCTGAGAAGGCAAAGATACTAGCCTTTATCATCAAAAATGCGCTTGACGAAGATATTGCGGCAGGAATAGAAAGCGATCTGACCAATCAGATGAAGGCGTTCAAGGATATTCTTATCCACGACATCGACGCCAAATCGTTTGCCGATATTTACGCCCAGACCATTGCTTACGGGATGTTTGCGGCACGGCTTCACGACGATTCGCTCGACACATTCTCGCGTCAGGAAGCTGCTGAGAAGATTCCCAAGACAAATCCGTTCCTTCGCAAGCTTTTTCAGTTCATTGCGGCTTTTGACCTCGACACTCGCATTGATTGGATCGTCGATGCGCTGGCCGATCTCTTTCGGGCGGCCGATATTGCGGCCATTCTTAAGAATTTTGGAAAGAGTACGCAGACGCATGATCCGATCATGCATTTTTACGAGACATTTCTTGCCGAATACGACCCGAAGCTCCGTAAATCTCGCGGCGTTTTCTACACGCCGGAACCTGTCGTCGATTTTATAGTCCGTGCAGTTGACGACATTCTAAAGACCGAATTTAATCTCTCGAACGGCTTGGCGGACACTTCGAAGACCACAATAAAAGTAAAAGTCCCAGTCGTTGAAAAAAAGGGTAAGGGCACGATTTACAAGGAAGTAGATCAGGAGGTTCACAAGGTTCAGATTCTCGATCCCGCGACCGGAACCGGAACGTTCCTCGCGACTGTCATTAAACACATCTACAAAGGCTTTGAGAACCAGCAGGGAGTCTGGAACCAATACGTTGACGAACATCTCATCCCGCGTCTTAACGGTTTCGAGCTTCTCATGGCTTCATACGCGATGGCCCATCTTAAGCTTGATCTGCTGCTGACGGAGTTGTCCGATGGAACGTCCCTGAAAGGGACAGAGATAATAGCCCAGGGTAAGGCCGAAGGCCGCAACCCTGGGTATAGCGTCCGACAGAATACCGACCCTGAAGGGGTCGAACAAACAGCGCATGATGTTGCTCCCCTTCAGGGAGCGTCGGCGGTTGGGAAACCGTCCCCAGGGTTTCACCCTGGGCTATTATCTTCGTCCCCTTCAGGGACAAGAGATCAAAGATTCCAAATCTATCTCACCAACGCCCTCGAAGAATATCATCCCGACACCGGTACGCTCTTTGCCAGTTGGCTCAGCACCGAAGCAAACGAAGCCAACCACATCAAACGCGACACACCCGTAATGGTCATCATCGGCAATCCGCCTTATTCGGTGAGCAGTTCGAACAAGTCGGAATGGATCGAGACATTAACGGCAGACTATAAGAAGAATTTGAACGAAAGGAACATTCAGCCGCTTTCTGATGACTATATTAAGTTCATCCGTTTTGGCCAACATTTTGTCGATAAGAATGGCGAAGGAATTTTAGCTTATATTTCGAACAACAGTTTTGTTGACGGGATAATTCATCGACAGATGCGCCGGCATCTTTTGGAAAGCTTCGATAGAATTTACATTCTTGACCTCCACGGAAGTACGACGAAAGGCGAGATCTGTCCAGACGGCACAGTTGACCAAAATGTTTTTGACATCATGCAGGGCGTTAGTATCAATATCTTTGTTAAAACAGGTAGAAAACCAGAGGCCAAACTTGGCGATGTGCTTCACTTCGATATCCAAGGGAAACGAGAGAGCAAGTATCAGTTTCTTCTTAGTAATTCAATTAGCGACATCGAATGGACGATTTCTGGGGTTGAGGCTCCCGGCTACTATTTTCTGACGAAGGACTTCGAAGAGCGAAAACAATATGACGCCGGGGTCAATCTGAATCAACTGTTCCCGGTTAATACGAGTGGAATCAAAACACATGACGATTCGAACCTGGTAAGTTTTCATCCATTCGCAGAATTAAGTGAACGATATTACTTCCGACCGTTCGATATCAGGGCTGTTAACTATGATTTGAAGAGAGTCCAAAGGCATAGGTTTGCGGTTATGAAGCATATGCTAAAGCCAAATATCTCTTTGCTTTTGCCTCGGCAGGCCATCACCGGCTTGTTTGGATTTTTCGTCAGTAACGGGCTAAACGATATCAACTACACCGGCACGGCTGGTCAATTCGGCGCCGGTCTCACTTTCCCGCTCTACCTTTATCCCGACGACAACGCCCAACAATCTCTCGACGGCAGAACCGAGCGCGTTCCAAATCTCAACTCCGAGATCGTCGATAAGATCGTGGATGATATCGGCCTTATGTTTTCGAACGAAAAGGGCGGGTCTCAACGAACATTTGCTCCAATCGACATCCTCGATTACATCTACGCCGTTCTGCACAGCCCGAGCTACCGCGAGAAATACAAGGAGTTTTTAAAGATCGACTTTCCGCGTGTGCCGTACCCAAAGGATGCCGCGACGTTTTGGCAACTCGCTGCCCTCGGCGGCGAACTGCGCCAGATACATCTACTCGAATCCCCAAAGGTTAGCCAATTTATCACGGGCTTTCCGGTCGGCGGAGATAACGTTGTGGACAAACCTCTGTTTCGTGTTTCTTCGTGTGATTTCGTGGTTTCAGAAAAGGACTTAACCACGAAACAACACAAAACAGCACGAAAAGAGAATGACACTAACGTCGGCGATGTTTACTTCAACGACACCCAATACTTCGCAAACGTTCCTGAAACCGCGTGGAACTTCTACATCGGCGGCTATCAGCCCGCTCAGAAATGGCTAAAAGACCGCAAAGGCCGCAAACTCTCGTTCGACGACATCCAGCATTACCAAAAAATAATCGTCGCCCTAACCGAAACCCAGCGACTCATGAAGGCCATTGACGAAATCGACTTCATTGATTAGGAAACGCTCCGTATTAGTATGATTTTCCAAGCGATTGACAAGTGAACCTTGAGCATCCCGATACAAACGGCGGACATTCACACGTGACCCGCGAGCATTCACAGGTGAACAGCGGACATTCACACGTGAACGGCGGACATTCACACGTGAAAGCTGAACATTCACAAGTGACCGGCGAGCATTCACAGGTGAACAGCGGACATTCACACGTGAACGGGCGGACATTCACACGTGAAAGCTGAACATTCAAACGTGAACGACGGACATTCACAGGTGAACGGCGAACATTCACAAGTGACCGCCTGACATTCACACCTAAAAGGGGTCATTCACAGATACAACAGCCGAATTTATAAAACCGCAGCGGCACTTTCCGATTCGACGATCTCCCACGCGTCTTCCGCCTTTAGCAATTTGCTCATCAGCGAAGCGTGGACGGCGTGGCCGCTTTTTTCGGCTTTTATTTTGCCGAGGATCGGCATTCCTAATAATGCAAAATCGCCGATGATGTCCAGTATTTTGTGGCGGACGAATTCGTTATTGAAGCGCAGAGGGCTTTCGTTCAGCATTCCATCGGGTGTCAAGACGATCGCGTTGTCGAGCGAACCGCCGAGGGCGAGATTTGCCTTTCGCAGCATTTCGATCTCGTGAGTAAAACCAAACGTCCTCGCCGATGCTATTTCACGACCGAACGAACCGTTCTCGAAAACAAAATTGAACGCCTGTTTGTTAATAAATGGATGGGGAAAATCGATCACGCATTCGATCTCGTATTTATCTGACGGTTCGACCGACATTGACCGGTCGTTTTCGGTGTATTCGACTTTTTTCAAAATACGTAAAAACCGCCGTGGCGTGCGCTGTTCAGCGACGCCGGCCTTTTGTATAAGGTCGATAAAATCTTCGCTCGAACCGTCCATTATCGGCAGTTCGATATTGTCGAGTTCGATGAAGCAATTATCGATGCCCGCACCGCGCAAAGCCGATAACAGATGCTCACAGGTCGATAAAACAACGCCGCGCCGCATTAGCGTCGTCGCATAACTGCAATGCGAGATGTATTCGACCGACGCCGGCAGCTCGAAATTGTCCAGATCGGTGCGGACAAAGATATAACCCGTATTTTCCGGTGCCGGCTTGAGCGTAAGGTTCACATCAACGCCGGTGTGCAGCCCGACGCCGCTGATCCCGATTGGTTTTGCGATGGTTGTTTGGTTCATTTCTTCGCAAATCTCTATACAAACATTGTGCCAAGGGAGTTTCATGGTCTAAACGAGCAAAATAAAGTATCTGGCCGATTCGCGACGTCTCGAATGTTGTTTTCTGGCGACACCGTTGTGGCGTAATTTACTATTGTCGGTTTACAATCTACAATTGGCTTAAGAACAACGATGCCTGTTATTTCAATATTTTACGGCGTAATCGTCCTGATGTATTATTTTGATAATCGTCAGCATAAATTACCGCACATTCACGTTAAATATGGCGAAGAAGAAGCGGTTTTAACAATTCCCGAAGGAGAGATTCTTGAAGGCAGCCTAAGAGCGAACAAATTGAAATTAGTCCAAGCTTGGGTGGAAATACACAAGGAAGATTTGATGGCGAATTGGGATTTGGCAATTAACGGGCAATCGGTTTTTAAGATCGATCCGCTGCGATAAAAAGATATGCATAAAGTAATATCCGCAATAGCGAATAATGATTACACCTTGGAACTTACATTCACTGACGGTTCGATCCGGCTTTTCGATACCAAGCCTTATCACGATAAAGGAATATTCACCGACTTAAAGCGGCTAGAATATTTTAAAGAATTTAAGATAGCCTACGGCACCGTTCAGTGGAAAAATGAACAGGATTTCGCGCCGGAAACGCTCTATATCGAAAGTGTCGAATTAGTTGAAGTTTAATTTTTTATGGCAATACAAACTGCAGGTCAAAAGACCGCAAAAATTACAAAGATCAGGACCGAGAACCAGGCAACATTCGATCTGCCGAAGGGTACGGACGAAAACATAGAAAAGATACTGGATTTTCTTCCGATGGAACAGCTTCGGGGGATCGAAAAAGTGCGGTTGGTGGATTTTATCAACGATCCGCGGCTCAAAAACCTCGATACGCCGATCAAAGGTGATCTGCCTGGGCTTTATCATCCACGGGCAGGGAACCAGGGTGCGTGGATGGAACTTTCGATGGGAGCTTTGCTGCAGCCGACAGAAGGTTTTGCAAAGAAATGGATGGCGAAAAGTGCCTTCAAAGGCAATATGGCCGGGCTGATTTTCTCGCTCGTCGGCCAGCATTATTATCTGACACTACGTCATTCGGTCAAAAAACAAAGCCTCGAACCGCAAATTCGCCAATACGCCGAAAAAAATCTGCGTGCATGGAGCGAAAAGAATACAACCAACAGCCTCCGTGGAAAATTATTTAAACCGTTCCGGCCGACCATCGAACGCTGGGCAAAATGGCTGAACAAAAAAGCCGCCGAAGCGCAAAAAAGTAAATAGTGATTCGTAAATTGTAAATAGATAAGCTATGCGCCCGCATCAAAACTTAGACGTTTGGAAGAAATCGGTCGATTTTACGGTTGAGATCTATAAGGTCACAGAAACTTTTCCGAAAGAGGAAAAGTTTGGATTAACGAGCCAGATCAGAAGAGCATCCGTTTCAATAGCAGCCAATATCGCTGAAGGCGCTGCAAGAAAATCTTTGAAGGAGTTTCTGAATTTTCTTTCAATTGCTCAAGGATCGACCAGCGAAGTTGAAACAGAACTCCTTATATCGTTCCGATTGGGATATTGTTCTGAAGAAGTTTTCGAATTGTTATTTTCTAAATTAAATGAAATAGGCAGGATGATCACAGGTCTTTGTAAACATCTCAATGCAAAATCAAGCGAATAAACTATTGACTATTGACGATTAACTATTTACTTATGTATTGGCTAGTAAAACAGGAACCCGAAGCGTATTCTTTTGACGATCTGGTCAAAGACGGCAAAACAGATTGGACCGGCGTGCGAAATTTTCAGGCGCGGAACAATTTACAGGCAATGAAAAAGGGCGACAAAGTTCTTTTCTATCATTCCATCTCTGAAAAATCGGTTGTTGGGATCGCCGCGGTTTCCAAAACAGCATTTCCCGATCCGCTTGATGAGAAATGGTTTGCTGTCGAGATCAAGCCCACCAAAAAATTAAAAAAACCAGTGACATTAGAGCAGATCAAGGGTAATAAAGCTCTTGCAAACATCGCCTTGATAAAGCAATCACGGCTTTCGGTCATGCCGCTGACCGAAGATGAATATGAGGAGATCCTCAGCATGGTGAAATAGAATCAATGCTAAAAGAAGCCGTCGCACATTATCACGAACTCCTTCTCGACCCGGACATTGCCGCTGAATCAGTAAAGATTTTGGACGATGGCCTTGAGAAAAATAAGCTCATCTTCGGCGGCCGCCGCCTGACCCCATATTTGCGGCCGCATTTTGTGACAGAAACCGATTGGTCGATGATCCAAACCACCTGTGCCACTATCTGGAGCGCTTTGCAGAAAGTGAAAGACGTGGCCGTGGCCGATGACGAAATGCTAACGGAATTGGGCTTTTCGGGTATCGAACGGGAACTTGTAAAGACCGATCCCGGCTACAGCCAGGTTTCGCCGACATCGCGGCTCGATTCGTTTTTAACGGAAGATGCGTACAGCTATGTCGAGCTAAATGGCGAAAGCCCGGCTGGAATTGCCTATGCCGATTCGGCAACTGCCATTTTTCAGACATTGCCGGTGATGAAGAAATTCACCGAAAGGTACAACGTTCGAGGACTTCCCGGGCGGCCCAAAATGCTGGATGTCCTGCTTAGCTGCTACGAAGAATATTTAGGTAAAAAGTCTGAGACAAATCCCGTGATTGCGATCGTCGATCTGAAAGACCTGCCCACGATCAAGGAATTTGAGCTTTTCCGCGATTATTTCGAATCACAGGGTTACACTTCACTGATCTGCTCGCCGGACGAACTCGACTTCGCAAACGGTAAACTGTATTTTGGCAGCGTCAAGATAGACATTGTTTACAAACGCCTGCTCGTCAACGAATATCTGCCGATAATTGATAAATATCCCGCATTGCTCGATGCCTATCGGGCCGGTGCGATCTGCATGGTCAATAGCTTTCGCGGCAAATTGGTGCATAAAAAAGCTATTTTCGCCGTGCTGACAAATGAAAGATACGGACATTTGTTCAATGAGACGGAATTGAGCGCGATCAAGGCTCATATTCCATGGACACGCAAATTCCGTGAGGAACAAACTCTTGTCAGAACCGGGAGCGACAGAAATGCATCTTCTTCGGCCGAGATCGATCTCGTCGAATGGACGCGGGCAAATCCGCACAAACTTGTTCTAAAGCCAAACGACGATTATGGCGGCCACGGCATATATATCGGTTGGAGCTCCAGCGAAAGCGAATGGAACGCCGCCATTGAAACGGCCCTTGCAAACGGCGATTATCTCGTCCAGGAACGGGTAAAAACCGCCAAGGAATTCTTCCCGATGCTTCATGACGATCTGGGAAAATTTGGCATGGTCGAGCAACTCGTGGACCTTGATCCGCTTCTATTCAACGGTGTCGTCGGTTCTGCATTCACCCGCCTTTCTTCGACGGAACTGGCAAATGTATCGAGCGGCGGCGGCATGGTCCCGACGTTTATTATCAGCGAAAAGTAGCAATGTCCCAATATAGATTAAATATAAGGATTATGCTTTTGACTCTTGCACTGGGAATGGCAAGCTCAAACTTTTATAATTGGTTTAGCGAATATTCCTCTGGCATCGAAGTAAATCTCCCTGTGATGGCTTCGGGGAATGGAACGTTTATTATTACGGGCCGCAATTGGGGAGGGTTTGAATTATACGGTCATGGTTGCGGTGGAAGAAATTCGTATGGTGGTGAGACGACCATTACCGCCTACGAAGCTGGAGATTTTAGACGTGTCTCGGTAGAGTCTAGTTATCAAGAGACTTCGGCCAAAGCAAGAAAGGAGCTCGAATCACGTATCAAAGACGCAGCAACAGTCATTTCCGTGTCCGAAACTGTGAGATCAAACATAAGAAAACGATTGAAGCGTGTAGTATTGTCAGGCAAAGCAGATTCAGAAGAATGGTTTGACATCATAGTGTACGAGGGTGGCAAAGGCATTAAAATAATTACAGCTAAAACTTTGGAACTTGCACTTGAATTTGAGCAATGGGAAAAGACTCGAAAAAACTATCAGTAAATTTCTCGAATGAAATCCAAAAACCAATCTCGCCTTTATAAACTAACTGACGAATACACTCGCCTTGAACATAAGCTCAAGCTCGGTGGTGGCGCGGAAAAGATCGCTAAAATTCATTCGCAGGGAAAGCTTACTGCCCGCGAACGCATAGATCTGCTGCTTGACAGAGACGAATACGTTCAGGAGATCGGCCTGCTCGTTGCTTATGATCAGTATGACGGCACGGCACCGGCGGCGGCTGTCGTGACGGTCGTAGGGAAGATCAATGGGCGCGAGGCCGTTGTCGTAGCAAATGATGCGACGATCAAGGCCGGTGCGTGGTATCCCGAAACGATCAAAAAAATCCTACGGGCGCAGGAGATCGCGATGCGTAACCGCGTACCGATCATTTATCTGGTTGATTCGGCAGGCGTTAATTTGCCTTATCAAGGTGGCGTTTTTCCGGGACAATACGGTGCTGCCCGCATTTTTTATTACAACTCGATAATGCGCCACTATCTAAAAGTGCCGCAAATTTCGGCCGTAATGGGAATGTGCGTCGCGGGAGGCGCGTATCTTCCGGCATTATCCGATGTGATCCTGATGGTCGAAGGCACTTCATTTATGGGCCTCGGCGGTGCGAATCTCGTAAAAGGTGCGACCGGACAAACGATCGATAACGAAACGCTTGGCGGAGCCGCCACCCACAACGCCATCTCCGGTGTCGCGCATTACCGCACAAAAGACGAGCAGGAATGTATTTTAAAGATCAGAGATATCGTGAAAGAGCTTCCCGCAAAAGAACAAACGCGCGTCTCCGTGTCAGAACCGGGAGCTGTAGCGACCGGGTTGCGAAATCTTTATGAAATTCTCCCCGATGACCATAGGGCACCTTACGATATGCGAGCGGTTCTTGATTGCATTCTTGACAAGAACCCGATCACTACCGCTTCTGGTTCTGACAAGACGCTCGACGAATTCCAGGCCGATTTTGCTAAAGAAATGATCTGCGGCACGGCGCGTATTGGCGGAATATTAGTCGGCGTGATCGCAAATTCGCGAGGTATGTCGAAAGGCAAACCTGGTACACCGCCGCGTTTCGGCGGCATCGTCTATACCGAATCCGCTGAAAAGACCGCCTATTTTATCGATAATTGCGACCGCCATTCGACGCCGCTGTTATTTGTGCAGGATGTTTCCGGCTTCATGGTCGGTGCCGAGGCCGAGCACAGCGGCATTATCCGTGCCGGTGCCCGGTTTGTCGAAGCAATGGCAACTGCTAAGGTCCCGAAGATCGTACTGACCGTCAATCACGCCTCCGGTGCGGGCTATTATGCGATGGCCGGACAGGGCTTTGACCCGGACTTCATCTTCTCGCTTCCGACCGGCCGCATGGGCGTAATGGAAGGCGATTCGGCCGCCGTCGCCATCTACGGCACGCAGATCGAAAAACTAAAAGCAGTGGGCAAAGAACCGCCTCCCGAAATGCTCGCCGAAATGCAAGCCGTCCGCGAAACCTACGACAAGGAACTTGACGCCAAACACGCCGCCGCCCGCGGCCTCGTCGATGCTATCGTCACACCAGAAAACCTACGCGATTCGCTTATTCTGGCATTGCAGACATGCTTAAATACATCAACACCGCACATCGGTGCATTTGTTTTATAGGGGGCAGATTTAATCGGATAGTATTAGGCTCAATGAAGGCGAAAAACGTACAAATAGAGGTTAGGGAAGTTTCAGTTGCTATCTCTATTGAAGAAAGTGGAGTCGAGTTCATTTCGATAACAGATATCGCCCGCTTTAAAAATGCATCTGAACCGAAAGATGTTGTTGGTAACTGGATGCGTAACCGAAGCACGATCGAGTTTCTCGGGCTTTGGGAAAAATTAAATAATCCTGATTTCAAAGGGGTCGAATTCGATGCCTTTCTATTTGAAGCTGGCAGTAACTCATTTACACTTTCGCCTACCAAATGGATAGAGAAAACTACTCTTAGTCAAACGTATAGTAAAGTGTTAAAAATCAGCGATCGCTTAGGTTGCTGTAATTGAGGTATTAACAATGTATAAATCAATACTTATTTTTTTGCTCGTAGTTAGTGTGTGATCGTCGGAAACGGTCAGAGCTACATGGATAGATACAAAGAGCTTGCTAAGAAGCAGAGCTTCACCGAACAAGAGAAATTATTGCGCGAATGGGAAGCCACAAAACAAAATGATCCGGATTTGTATATCGCTTATTTCAATTACTATTTCAATTTGAGCAGTTCGGTGTTAAGCCTCACGACTGAGAAGCCAAAGGGCGATTCTCTTGCACTTACAAAACCCGGGAGCGCTGAGCCTGTTGGATACATTGGCGGAGGATCTGAGTACAACAAGATCTATGTAGATAAAGCCTTCAAATACATTGACCGTGGGATAGAAAAATTTCCTGATCGCCTCGATATGCGGTTCGGCAAAGTTTACGTACTTGGGCGTATCCAGGAATATTCGCAATTAACGGATGAGATCGTAAAAGCGATCAATTACTCGCAGACCATAAATAACAAATGGGTTTGGATCGATGGTAAGGTAGTCGAAAATCCAAAGAAACATATGCTGGGCCTTGTGCAGGATTATGTCATTCAGCTATTCAATTCCGGTGACGAACAAGGGAAATACATAAAGACGATCGCTGAGACGGTTCTAAAATATTATCCTGACCACGTCGAAAACTTATCGAACTTGTCAATTTATTTCATTATTAACAACGATTTTGATAAAGCTCTAGAACCTTTGCTGAAGGCCGAAAAGATCGCCCCTACTGATCCGGTTATACTTGGAAATATTGCATTTTGCTATTACAGCAAACGCGACAAGGTAAATGCCGTCCTGTATTATGAAACGTTTGAAAAATTAGGAGGCGAACAACAGAAAAAGATCGCCGCCGCAAAACTAGCCGAGATAAAAAGCTGGAAATAAGGTAATAGTTTAATTATGCAAATGAAACAATATTTGATCGACACTTTTCGGCACAACAATTCAGCCAATAGGCTCGTGCTTGAGAGCATGGCGGAGCTGCCGGAGAAAGGCGAGGCCATAAATGTCTTTTGCCACATTATCAATTCGCAGAATAAATGGCTCGACCGGCTTGAGCAGTATCCGAACGACACTAAGCGTGATTGGTCTCTGCCGGTTTATACGGTCGTGGAAATGGGCCAGGAGATCGATGAAAGCACGGCGGCGTGGATCGCGTTTCTCGAAGGCAAGACCGATGACGAACTGCTCGAAGAGGTCAAATTTATCGGTTTCGATGGCGGGCATTGGACATGCGTTTTGCAGGACATCGCTCTTCAGCTAAACTACCATTCGATCCATCACGCCGCTCAGATACAGCTTCTCATCCGTCAACAGGGGCTGACACCGAAATTCGTTGATTACATAGGCACGAAATACCGCAAGATAAACGTCGAGTGACAAGTGATTAGTTAGCTTTAAATGCAAGATGCTGACTTAGATAAAGGCTCCATCATGACAACATTCGTCGCCGATATCGTGTTTGGAATATGCAAAACCTGATACAATTAACGCGTTATGATTGTTGAAATTCCTGATCAGGTAATCGAACAGACCGGGCTATCTTCAAAGGAACTTTTGCTTAAAGTTGCACTGATGCTTTTTAAGGAAGAGAAGCTTACGCTTGGACAGGCGAGCCGTCTCGCTGGCCTCCATCAATTTGAGTTTCAAAAGGAACTTATGACCGCTGGAATACCGGTCCATTACGGTGAGGAAGATCTTGAACGTGATATGCAAACGCTCGGCCTCAAGAAATGATAATAGTTTCCGACACCTCTCCAATCTCAAATTTAATATTGATCGATCAGCTGGATATTTTGCGCAAACTTTTTACAGATGTGATCATCCCTCCTGCGGTTGACAAGGAAATAAAGGCTTTGAAGGAGCTTGGCAAGGATATTCACGCATACGAAAGTGCCGAGTGGATTAAGGTTTCGAAACCGATTGACTTATATAAAGTTAATGCACTGCAAACACGGCTTGACAAAGGTGAGGCCGAGGCAATCGCACTTGCTTTGGAGTTGAAATGCGACCTGCTTCTGATGGATGAGCGTATCGGGACACAGATCGCGCGCGAACAAGGGCTGTTGACTGTTGGGCTGGTCGGTGTTTTGATCAAGGCAAAAGAACAGAATATTATTGATGCGATAGGCCCTATTCTTACCGAGTTGAAAACAACGGCCGGTTTCTGGTTGGGAGAAAATCTCGAAAGAAAAATCAAAGAAGAACTAGACGAAGGCTGGCATGCAACTTAAATCAAGCAAATCTATATGAACCAAACTCAACATTACCGCTGGGAAGATATGCCCAGAGAACGCGTTTCGGAAACTTTGGAGCGGCGGCTGATAACGGCGGATCGGATGATGCTGGCGCATGTTTATCTTGAAAAAGGCTGTATCGTGCCACAGCATTCGCATGAGAATGAGCAGTTGACGTATATCCTTTCGGGCGCTCTGCGTTTTTGGATCGGCGAAAATGGCGAGGAAGAGCTAATCGTCCGGGCTGGCGAAGTGCTGGTCATTCCGTCTCATGTCGTTCACAAGGCAGAAGCGCTCGAAGATACACTGGATGTCGACATATTTAGCCCACCGCGGCAGGATTGGATCGATAAGACCGATGATTATCTGCGGAAGTGAGCAGCAAATGGATCTTGGATTAAAAGGAAAAGTTGCGTTGGTCGCGGCGGCTAGTCAGGGGTTGGGCCGGGCAGTGGCCGAGGAATTGGCGGCGGAGGGAGCTTCGCTGGTAATTTGCGCCCGCGGCGAGGAAGCTCTGAACGCAGCTTGCGAATATATCCGAAAGCAAACAGGAGCCGAAATTATTGGTATTGCAGCAGATCTTTCGATCGTCGCCGATGTTGAAAGTATATTTAATAAAGGACTGGAACGGTTCGGACGGATAGATATTTTGGTCACGAATACCGGCGGCCCGCCAGCCGCACCATTTGAAAGCACGAGCCGCGAATCATGGGACGAAGCAACTCGCAACCTGCTGACAAGCGTTCTCGATATGACGCGGCTTGTCCTTCCCGGAATGAAGGAGCGGCGTTGGGGCCGTATCTTGAATATAACTTCGATCGCCGCCAAACAACCGGTTGAAAATTTGATGTTGTCGAACAGCATCCGCGCCGCCGTCACCGGCTTTGCAAAGACTTTGGCAAATGAAATGGCGGAACACGGCATTACCGTCAACAACATCCTGCCCGGCTACACCGCGACGGAACGCGTCGAGGACCTTGCCCGGACGCTCGCCAAAAAAGAAGGCGTGGATGCGGCGGAGATTCGTAAGCGTTGGGAATTTGAAATACCGATGAAGCGTTTGGGAACACCGAAGGAATTCGCTGCTTTGGCCGCTTTTTTGGTCTCGGCGCGGGCCAGCTATATAACCGGCAGTTCTATTGCGGTTGACGGCGGGTGGATACGTTCGCTTTTTTAGGAACAGGAAGAAGTAGATATGAGAACAACACCTCGAAAGCCGCTATTCCTTATAACCGTAGATACTTCCGGCGAACAGTCCGGGCCGTTCTTTTTCATATTCGACAAGGTAATTCCTTACAGCATATTCAGTGCCGATAAATACTTGGTTTAGACCTTTTAAAACGCGAAATGCATCATCATGCTCCGGGATCGATATGGTTTCAACGGTCAAACCGAAGCTTTCGGCGATATTAACAATACTTTTTTGGCTCATTACAGGCTCCATGGGTTAATTATTAGAACTTTTTTAAAATATTAAATGGATATAATGCACGTCAAATCCGCTAAGCACAAAGTCAAAAATACACATTTAATATGCCCACATATTCGTTACAATATGAAATTTACGATTGACGAATTTCTAAATAAATTACCGTTCCCCGCGGACGAGAAATGGAAGGACGGTGTTTGGGATGTCGAAACGCATAATGCTGGTGGTGTTTCGCTCTTTTTCTTTGCACCGAAAAAGACAGATCATCAAACGTTTCATGTCGAAAACGAGTATTATTTTATCGTTAACGGAAGCGGGGAATTGATTATTGATGAGGAGCGGTTTGAGTGCAGTGCGGGCGATGCATTTTTTGTTCCGGCGAAAGTAAGACATCATTTTGAGAATTTTACGGACGATTTTGCTACATGGGCGGTTTTCTTTTAGCAGACGGCGATCCAAAACTCTTTTAAACCAATGCCCGCGATCATACTTAAACAAATTCAGAAAACACTGGTCATCCGGTTCAATAGACCGGCAATTCGCAGCCCATTATCCATTGATGTTCTCAAAAGGCTGGACTTTGTACTTGATAATGTTTTAACGGATGAAAGTATCAAGGCGATTATTTTCACAGGCACGGGAGATGTTTTTGCTTCTGGTGCGGATTTGCGCGAGATAGCTGAAACAAATGCTCAAAAGGCAAAAGAATTCGCGATCCGCGGCCAAAAGCTGATGGCGAAGATTAGCCGGTTGCAGCAAAAGACCATTGCGGCGATCAACGGATACTGTTACGGCGGGGCGCTTGATCTGGCATTGGTGTGTGATCTGCGGATCGCTGCCCAGGATGCTACTTTCTCACATCCCGGTGCAGGGTTGGGCATTATCACAGGATGGGGAGGTACGCAGCGTCTGCCGAGGCTCATCGGCCAGGCTAAAGCTTTGGAAATGTTTTTTACGGTGACGCCAGTGACCGCTGATGAAGCCTTGCGTATCGGCCTCATTGACATTATTAGCAACGATATAATTGCGGAATCGCTGACAAATATCAATGCCGGACATTCATCTCATTCATTATGAAAAAATTCATGGCAACCATTGTAATATTAAAAATAACCCTGCTGTCTGTGTTTTTGACGTTATTCCTGCAATCGTGTCAAACGGTTGAAACATCCTCGGTCAGACCTCAACCCATCGCTTCGCCGACGCAGGAGGTCAATGACAATGTAGATCGCCAGACCAGCGAACCTTACACTGGCGACCTCTCGATCTTCGAAGATCCTGAGCGCGCGAAAAATCTGCAGATAGATCGTGTAATGGACATTTTAAAAATTTCTAATGATAAAGTAGTTGCGGATATCGGGGCCGGTTCAGGGTGGTTTACGGTCCGGGCTGCAAAAAGGGTAGGTGAAAAAGGGCGTGTTTTTGCCGTCGAGATCAATCAACAATATATCGATCATATAAATGCCCGTGCAAAAAAAGAAGATCTCGGCAATATAACGACGATACTAGGAAAACAAAATGACCCGCTGGTCCCAAAAGATTCGGTTGACGCAGTTTTGATATTGAAAACGTATCACGAGATCGCGGAGCCTATTCAGTTATTGAAAAATCTAAGATCGGGGTTGCGGAAAAATGCTTTGGTCGGGATCATAGACCGCAACGGTAATGGCTCCGATCACGGCTTAAAAAAAGAAACGGTCATAGAAGAAGCAAGACTTGCCGGGTTTACGCTTAAAGAAGAATTCGATTTCGTCAAGGCAGACGGAATGGACTATTTCCTGGTGTTTCAATTCTGACCGGCCGTGAAGTTCATTTTATCTCGCTTGATTTGACCTCGACGTCTGGTTTGGTAAATTTGTCATATTCGAGAACAACCTGTGCGTCCTTTACGGATTTACGCTCTTTTTTTCGCAGATCGTATTGGGTATGTGTGATCTTTTTAGGTGTTAGTATGGCAAAACCATTCTTTTGAAAATCGAAGAGGTCTTCCGCCAAAATGACCGGTGCGGGAAAACCCTCCGGCTGGATGTTCAGCATCCTGTTTTCGCGCCATACCTGAAAGGTATTTTTATCTATCCACAATTTTCCACTCAGCCGTCCATTGAGATCACCATCTTCATCAACGTCATATTTCAGGGTGAGTTTGCCGTCAGACGGTTCATTATTGCCGGTAATTATGTACGGGCTTGGTTTTAGCTGTTTGTACGAAACCACGTAAACCTCAATGTTTTCAATAAATTCTGTACCGTCCAGTTTGAATTCGAATGACGGCCGCAGGTTTTCCGCTAAGGCGACTGCCTGATATAAGGTGAATAATCCGAGCGAAATATCGAGATCGTAACGAGAGCCTTCGTCGAATAATTTCTCCAGTTCCTTTTTGGACGATTCGACCTCGACGATCTTTTCAAAAAAATCCTGGGCCCTTTTCTCGGTATTATCTAATTTCTTACCGTCAACCGAGATAACGTTTCTATACTCGGCAACGAGTTTGTCGTCTTTTGAAAGCTGATAAACTATAAAAGTCGATTTCACCGTCCGATGTTTTTTAGCTTGGCCTTTTTTGTCGTAAACTTCGAAAGTTTTCGTTTCTTCCGAAAGTAGATTTTTGAATTCCTCGATGTATTTCTTTCTCTGGATGCCCGCCTTATCGACAATTTCTTCGATCGAAGCGTTGACAGGCATCTGAGAAACGCCGGCAGTTGCCGCCGCGAGAATAACAAGAACGGTCATGGTAAAGTGAATTTTTAGAAAACTTTGCATTGTCGGGCTCCTTTGCTTGCTTTACTATTGAAACATATTTCTAATAAGAACTTCAGTTTTTCTTAGGATGCAAAATACCGGAGTCGGCATTTTATTGTCTGAGTCTGCAAAAATAATATTTATGAAAATTTCACTTCTAAAACTTGCGCATGCCCGTTCAGGTGATAAAGGAGATACGGCAAATGTCGGGATCATCGCTTTCAAAGATGAATATTATCCCCTTCTGGTGCGGGAAGTAACTGCCGAAAAGGTCAAGAATCATTATGGAGCGCTGGTCAAAGGTAATGTTGAGCGATTCGAACTACCTAACCTTAAGGCGTTGAATTTTCTGCTGCACGAATCGCTCGGCGGCGGCGGGACATTGAGCCTGATGACCGACGCCCAGGGCAAAACGATCTCAACCGCTCTTTTGCGAATGCATATAGATGTTCCCGACGCCGAAGCTCGGGCCATGGGATTGACCTAAATGCTCTGAGCTTAAGTGTCAGTGCGAATTCTCTGCTAAAGTTTGAACTCAGAACGTCCGCCGATTACAATACGGCTTGTAGTAATCAATATAATTTATTTTCGATCTGGAGGAATATGCGTCATTCGATAGTTCGTTCTGCTTGTGTCCTTCTGCTTTCTGTTTCGGTTTTGGCCCAATCAATGGCTGCCGGAAATACAAATGTCATGGGGTTTTCCGTTGAAAACTCTGCGGCCCAGAGATCTCTCGAAGCAAAATTCGACGCCGGCCTTAAGGCAGAGAATTTACACGATTGGCTGAAGCACCTTTCCGCCCGCCCCCATCATATCGGTTCTCCGTATAATAAAGAGAATGCCGATTACATCGCTTCGTTGTTCAAATCATGGGGTTTTGAGACGAAACTTGAGCAGTTTGAGGTTTTGTTTCCGACACCGAAGTTGCGTTTGGTCGAAATGACCGCGCCTCAGAAATTCACTCTTAAACTTAATGAACCTGAAGTTGAGGGCGACGCAACCTCAGGTCAGCAGACCGAACAGCTGCCGACATACAACGCTTATTCGATCGACGGTGATGTTACCGCACCTCTAGTTTATGTTAATTACGGCGTTCCGTCGGATTACGAAGAACTCGAAAAACGCGGAGTCGATGTAAAAGGAAAGATCGTGATCGCGCGTTACGGCGGTTCGTGGCGCGGCATTAAGCCGAAGGTCGCTGCCCAACACGGAGCGGTCGGATGCATAATTTATTCCGATCCGAAAAATGACGGTTTTTATCAAGGCGACGTTTATCCGAAAGGTGCCTGGCGCAGCGAAAACGGTGTTCAACGCGGCTCGGTTATGGATATGCCGCTTTATCCTGGCGATCCGTTGACAAAAGGTTTCGGGGCGACAAAAGATGCAAAACGAATTGACAGAAAAGACGCTCAAACGCTGACAAAGATACCTGTCCTGCCGATCTCCTACGCTGACGCAGAGCCGCTGCTCAAAAATATGGACGGAGCTGTAGTTCCGGAAAATTGGCGCGGTGCATTGCCTGTTACTTATCATTTTGGCGGCGGCACCCCGACCGTTCATCTAAAACTAGAATTCAATTGGAATACTGTTTCGATCTATGATGTCATCGCAAAAATGACCGGCAGCAAACGCCCTGATCAGTGGATCATCCGCGGCAACCATCGTGACGCATGGGTCAACGGTGCCGACGATCCGTTAAGCGGACAGGTTGCGATGCTCGAGGAAGCAAGAGGCCTGGCGGAACTTGCAAAAACAGGCTGGAAGCCGAAACGCACGATCATTTATGCGGCTTGGGACGGCGAGGAAGAAGGCCTGCTTGGCTCGACCGAATGGGTTGAGCAACACGCCGAGGAATTACGACAGAAAGCCGCCGTCTATATCAACACCGATTCTAATGGACGCGGATTCCTCGGTATCGGCGGATCGCACACGCTTGAGAAATTTATTAATGATGTTTCCCGCGGCATTCCCGACCCGCAGACGAAATTGACTGTTTGGGAGCGTTCCCGTGCGCAGCAGATTGTCAACGGTTCGCCATCCGAGAAAAAAGAGGCAATGGAGCGCAACGATCTACGGATCGATGCTCTTGGATCGGGTTCTGACTTTACGCCGTTTTTGCAGCATTTGGGGGTTGCATCGCTTAATATTGGCTTTGGCGGCGAGGACGGTGGCGGTGCGTATCATTCAATCTACGATACTTTCGATCATTACACACGCTTTGGCGATCCGGGATTTGCCTACGGTATTGCTTTGTCTAAGGTCTGCGGCCACGCCGTTATGCGGCTCGCCGATGCCGATACGCTGCCGATCGAGTTTACTAACTTTTCGGACACGATGAATCAATATCTCAGCGAGGTTATAAAATTGACTGATTCGATACGGGAGAATACGGCGTCGATGAATCAGCTTATATCAAGTGGAATGCTAAAAGACGTGCAGGACCCTTCGCAGACATTTAACTTACCTAAAGAGATGCCAAAAGTGCCGTATATCGATTTCGCACCATTGCAAAATGCCATTGCCAAATTGAACGAAAGTGCCAAAGCCTATGATAAGGTGTCGCATGGGAAACAGGCATCGCCGGCTGTGCAAAAAGATCTCGACCAGACACTTTACCGTTCGGAGCGGTTCCTGACATATTCAGAAGGTTTGCCGCGACGCGATTGGTTCCGTCACGAGATATATGCTCCCGGCTTTTACACTGGTTATGGCGTAAAAACCCTGCCCGCGATCCGCGAAGCGATCGAGCAACGCGATTGGAAAGAGGCAAGCGAACAAATTGTCGTCGTTTCAAAGATAATCGACGGTTTTTCGGCGGAGATCGATAAGGCCGCAAAGATGTTCTAAATATGACGGTCATAACGATACAAACCAAAGGCTCTATTCGCAACATTGAGCTAAATCGCCCCGAGAAACGCAATGCTCTAAATGACGAACTGATCGCTGAACTCAAAGGAGCGTTGCTTACCGCAGATGCAGACGAAAGTTTGCGTGCGATAGTGATACGCGGTGCGGGAAAGGATTTTTGTTCGGGAGCGGATCTAGCATCTATTCAAAAGATCGCGTCCGCCACATACGAAGAGAATCTCGATGACGCCCGCAGCCTTGCCGAACTGTTTCTTTTGATCCGCAAAGTTAAGGTCCCGGTCATAGCTGCCGTGCATGGCCGGGCGCTTGCGGGCGGCTGCGGGCTCGCGACTGCGTGTGACCTTGTAATTGCGACGCGGTCGGCGAGATTTGGCTATCCTGAGGTGAAGATCGGTTTTGTTCCCGCGATGGTGGCGGCGATTCTGCGTCGAAATCTAGGGGAAAAGAAGAGCTTTGAATTGCTCACCCAGGGTTTCGAATTT
This sequence comes from Pyrinomonadaceae bacterium, assembly GCA_043740295.1. Lineage (GTDB taxonomy): Bacteria > Acidobacteriota > Blastocatellia > Pyrinomonadales > Pyrinomonadaceae > OLB17. Next base: position 31,589 of record JAYUCO010000005.1, read on the forward strand.
TCAGCCGATGAAGCTCTAAATCTCGGCCTTATCAATCGCATCGTCGGCGATGACGAACTCGAAACCGCTGTGACAGACTTCGCATCCGTTTACACGAATGTCAGCGGCTCGGCCGTCGCGATGACAAAACAACTTCTCTACGACATCGACAGCGACACCTTCGAAACCGCCATCGAAAAAGGCGTCGAAATCAACGCCCGTGCCCGCATGTCCGAAGACTGCAAAGCTGGAATTGCCAAGTTTCTCAACAAGTGAATGACCGTTCCATTTTTGACTGTCTTGTGTCCAAACTGGAACGGGTTAAAACATTGTAAAGGGGTTGTTTAAGTGTCCTAGATCGTTCCACTTTAAAAGCGCTCAACACCAAAGTGGAACGATTTGGTCATTACACAAAAGCAGCTACTGATAAAGAATGAACCTCTATCAAATCTTTTAAAACTCTTTACCTCGGACTTGTTACCTACAAATTGTCAAAGACCTCCGTGATCTAAGTGTATTATCTCTGAAACATTGTGCTAATGTCAAGACCGAAATAAAATGACATCAAGTCTTTGACCTATGACGTTGTAATAAGAACTATAGAACCCGCGATGGATTTGCATCGGTTTACAAAGTGTCAACAGCTTAGCTGTTTTGATGACAAAGTACCTTAGCTAAGACATTGGCGGTGACACCTTCGAAGGTGCCATCAAAAAAGACGTAAACCAACGCCCGTGCCCGCCTGACCGGCGAATGTCAGAAGGGAATTGCTAAGTTTCTTGATAAGTAAGCTGTTAACTTAAACCTACGCGGTGGCTGAGCTTTCTTTCGTTGTATCCGCCTGCGTTTTGTTCATGAAGGTAAGCAGTTCGGCGATTTTGCCGTTCTGAAATTTGTAAATATCGCAGTACGCATAGGGCACTGTTTCGCCGTCTTTGCCCTTCATGCTCATTTCGCCGTTTGAGATGACTACGTCGCCCTCGGCGAGCATGTTTAGGACGGTAAACTTAGGTGCTTCGGAGTCTGCCGGGGAAGTTGACGCCATAAATTTCAGGATGCCTTCGCGTCCATTGATCTTCGTTGGAGAGTCGCCAAGCAGTGTCCATTCGACGTCCTCGGCACACAACAATGTAAACTCCTCGGTCTTGCCGTCCATCAGCAGCGCGTTTGCCTGTTCAACGATCTCTCTGTTTTTGTCTGACATATTATTTCTCCTTACTCGATCTCCTGTTTTGTAATAACATAAACAGGATAACCGCGACGCCGCCGAAGCACTGTGCGATGGCATACAAACGCAGCGGCAAGGACTTGCCTAACGGAGGGAAATATGTCTGAACGAAATGATTTAATACGCAGCGACGCGGGTGTACCGGCCGGATTGCGGATGTGGTTTGTGATCCATTTTGTCATCGACGTGGTCGTTGGTTTGCCGTTGTTTTTAGCGCCGCGCGAAGTGCTTGGATTGCTTGGGTGGATGGCTATCGATCCCTTCGCTGCCCGGCTGGCCGCTGCGGCACTGATGGGCATAGGCATCGAATCATTTCTGGGCCGAAATGCGGCCCGCGAAGCGTTTAAAGGAATGCTCCAGCTAAAACTCATCTGGTCCTTTTCAGCTGCCGTCGGCCTCGTATGGTCAACCCTCGAGGGCAATCTCAAATACCCCTTGATCGGCTGGCTCCTCACCGCCACCTTCGCCGCCTTTCACGCCCTTTGGTGGTACTGGCTCCTACGCCTTAAGGACAAAACTGAAAGCTAGATAATAACGAGGGGTAGGAATGCGGATCTCACCAAGCCGAAACCGCCATCGAAAAAGGCGTCGTCGCGGGCGCATACCACGATGAAACGACCTGAGCCAACTAAACCGCTCAAGATTGGTCCACCGCCCCCAATCACCGCTCTCAAACGGCGAAGTAAATGAATTTGCACTCTCGCCCATCTTACCTCCTATTTAATGGCCTGTTATTCAATACCTGCCAACTCCGTCCTTTTCTTTTCTTAGATACGGGCATGATCGATCAACCTCCTAGCGCCTTTCGCGGTAAATAAGGGAGATACGATTGTTATTGCAAGAATCGCAGGGTTAGGCACCGGGATTTAGGCACCGCGATTTTTCTCCTAAGCCATCCCTAAAAGTTTGGCGACCACTTCGATTGTCTGTAAAGCTCGCTTAATCGATTGTAATCTTCGAAGATATTGCGATGGATTTCACATTGTCTCTTATATCGCCAGTCATGCAACGATCGGATTACTTCCATATAGCCGTCGACAACTGTCGCCAAATCAACATCGCCTATCGCGTCCGCAAGATACTGTTTAGCGACCGCCTTCCAGCCGTCCCACAATAGTAGAGCGTCCCGGTCGAGAACTAGTTTGTGGCTGATTGCATTCAAGTCCAAAACCGCGGCTATCGGCGGAATACTTCTGTGCAACGTGAAATTGCGTAGCCCCTGTATGAACTGTGTAAGGCCATTGGCACCGACCTCGCGACCGATGCGATCTTCGTATTCGGCTAGAAAATCATCACTTTCATAGTACTCGCGCATCACCCTGCGACTATGGTCTACGAGAGTCATTGATGCAGAGACGAAGTTGTGAATATGTCGAGTTATTTCAAGCAAATAGCGCTCCAAGTCGTCACGGTTTCTTACGTCAAAATACACGAATGTTTCGCGCTGTCCGAACTTTGCGATGATGCCGCGCAGACCTGAGTAATTTCCCTCGAGGACAAACAGAGCTCTGTCTATTTCCTCAATGCAATTCTGTAGCCTCCGCCCGTCGTGTTGGTCGAGATGCTCTCCAAGAGCGAGGTGTTCTTCGTAGGTTTTAGGGATATCTCTAAGATTTTCCATTGTTGACGTGCAAGAAGAGAGGCATATGATCGGATGTGATGATTTTCGTAAACGTGGGCGGCGTCTCCCACACCGCCGTTCCATATTATCTATTTATTTCCTTTGGCTCGATTGTGGGTTATGCATAGCATTTCGCAATTTTCGGCATTGCTCTCGCCGCCGGTGCTCCATGCGGAAACGTGGTCGGCCTCCATTTCGTCGAACTTGTAGATTCTGCTCTTGTTCGCGTTGTCCCCAATCGCACAAAGCGGACAATTCGACTCGCCCTTACCTTCGACTGCCAGTGTCTGCTTTGCGTATGCGGTGCGTTTGACGGGAGTTTCGAAAACGCGAACGTCTAACAACTTCTTTTCGACCGAGGCACCCAATAGATACTCGAAGATGCCCTTGCGGCTCTTTACGAAGTCATCGGCAGCGAGCTTTTTCACATCGTCCGACATCTTTTTCGGATCGTACGATTTGCCGTGGTACAGCTCGTACAGTCTACCCCACTCCAATCCCTTCATTTCGGGAAGAGCGTCGAGAAACACGCCTGAAACCCAATCGAGGACACTGCTAAAATAATTCTTCAACTCATTGATGTTGTCGTCATTGCGATGAGCGCTCATGTAGCCGCCGATATCGCCTTTGCTAACCCAATCCAATGCTCGCTCCAAAAACTCCTGCCGATTGGCACTGCCCTTGATGTAGGCACTCCATTTCTGAATGTTCGCGTTCTGGCTGTTGCTGAACTCGGCTTTCGCGAGAGTAACGAAAGGTCCTGAGTAAATTGCGTTCAAGAGTTCTTGATTGGTGAGCGGCACACCTGCGATGTTGATCGTTTCGAACCATTGCTTGATCTCGGTTTCGGTTCCCTCACATTCATATATGAGCAGTTTCGATTCTGTGATCTTTACTCTCTGGTCAGTAGGCAAGCTATCGAAGTTTTTCGGGTTCTCGCCGTCCATGATCGCGAACTTGTTTGTGACGAAACGTCCGATACTCGTAATTCGCTGTTGGCCGTCTAACACTTCGAATTTGTCCTCGCCGACCTTGTTGAAGTAGATCAGTCCGAGCGGATATCCCTTGAGCAGAGATTCGATGACGGCTTGCTCTTTCTTTCCTCCGCCGTCCGCATATATGAAGTTACGTTGGTACTCAGGCTGAATCGTCAGCTTTCCGTTCAAGCCAAACAGTCCTTTGCCCTCCAACGTGTTGTAAACGAACCCGTCGCACATCTCCGCGACGGTGATTTCGGTTCTGAGTTCTGTCTTCACTTCTTAACTCCTTTCGTGGGTGCATCTCGCCGATGACGGATGAGGATGCGCTTGTACACGGCCCTTTTCGTGCTCGCGATTCCCAGTTTGGTACGACCGACGTTTCCGACAAATTCAGGCCCAAGCTGCGTAACCCCGAAGGCCGCGGCCGAGTATCCGTCGGTGCTGCCACCAACAATCTCAAACTGGTCGGGATTGTATTTGTCGAGGAAGGTGATAGGAACGCCCATCACACCGTCGTAGTCGCTGGGAATCTCTTTGTATGTACTCACTTCTATTGCGTCGAAGTTAACGTAATGCTCGTACGCCTTTTTCTTGCTGAGCCCTTTACTGAATCGAAGATTGTCGGCCATGGTCATGAGGTTCAGGTGCTGGTGCCTCCTGCCGTGGTCCAAGTTCGTGAACCAACATGACGTTGAAACACGTGCGAGTTTCTTGCCGCTCTCCTTATCAATGTGATGAAAATGAGTCCAGTGTTCAGGCACCTCGAAAAACATCCCAACATTGAAATTTGTGCAGCCAAGCCATAGTCTGTTGTCCTTGATTAGTGGAAAAATTTCCTTATAGCTAATGGAATTCGTATTTCCGATAACCAAAAACTTCTTCTTGTGCTCGACAAGCTGCGCAATATATTCGCGAAATAGGGAGAATGGCGGATTTGTTACAACTATGTCGGCCTGTTTCAACAGATTGACGCACTCGGAGCTGCGAAAGTCGCCACCGGGATAATTGCTATCCCCGTTCAACGGGATCCGTGCAGCCTTGTTTCTTTTTAGAAATAGCTGCACATCGGTGATGTTAGTAGCGCCGTCACCGTCTTCGTCTTTGACGTGGTCGAGTATGACGGCCAGAGCCTTGGGCTTCTCGCGTCTACCGTTCCCCTCGTTATACTCAGGAAACAGTTCTCCCTGTCCGGCTATTGGTGACCCGTCGTAGCTGGCGGCGATGAGTTTTTTGAGGCCTAGCGTGTTGAACCTGAGAGCGAAGTACTGAAAGAAATCGCTCTCGAATGGATCGTCGCAGTTGCAGTAAACGACCTTGCCGCGAAAGGTGTCTTCGTCGAATTCCAGGTAAGCCTCGACCTCTTTCTGAATATCGACGTATTGCGTATAGAACTCGTCCTTTTTCGCTACCTTAGCGGAGTTCAGATCATTGTTGAGAGATTTCATCGGCATTTCAAGCATTATACGACGGCGGTGCGGTTTACGCACCGCCGTCGGGTCTACGAGATAAAAACCCGGTCGCTATCGCTCCCGGTTCTGACACACCTACGGCATTGGTGGTGTAGGCGGTTTCTTTTTCTCCGGTGCCTTTTCTACGTGGGCGGCGGATTGCCAGGCGGCGATGGCGCCGGGGTTGCCGGAGCAGAAGTTTGGGACCATGTGGCAGATGGTGCTTTTTAGGGCGTTCATTTCGTTCGTCTTCATAGCTTTATGATCTCCATGTCCTTTCGAAGCAGATGATTGACGATTTGACTTCGATCTATCTTCTTTTCGACAGATAACTTCTGCGCGAAATCAGCTATTTCGCGGTCGAGATAGATCGGCAGGTTGAGGTCGACTTCAGCGTCTTGGAATTTATCTCCCACACTCTTCAAAAAATCATATTCATTCTTCATATTACGAATCCAAAGACCATGTCTATGCCGCCACAAGTATCTTTTCGGCTTGGACATCCAGCCCTCGAATAGCTTCCTGCATCGAATCAACCTCGGGCTCGTCAAAATAGACCTCGCCACATTGCTGGCAGACGTAGGCGGGAACCATGTCAAAGACAAGATGATATCCCTTACGGTCGATGTGGAAAGGCGCGCTGCCGCGAACCATCTTTCCTTTGCAATACATAAATTCCATAACTATAACCTCACTCTTAGATCCGCCGACCATTCATCTTCGTCAGGCAAATACGAGGTGATGATGGCCAAATAATAATCCTTTGGAGAGCATACCACGTGAATCGCTCGCCGGCCCTCGCCAAATCCCAACATGAGGCAAACTGTGCCCGCGTGCATCTTGCGGGTAATCTTCGATCACTTCTCCTTCATATATCACTTGACGGATTTCGGCAGTCGTTATCATTCGTTCGGGGCGAGCCATCTGGCGGACGGCGTGCGGTAGAAAAAGAAGGCGTTGGCTTGCCGAAGCACTTATCAACTTTATGATGTCAGTTTTATTTTTCATTCGTCAATAAGAACCCGGTCTACCGCTCGCGGTTCTGACAATTACGCTTCAACGATCTCGACCTTGGTTTCGATCAGCGATTTTGGGATGAGAGCGGGGAAGTACGCCATAATTTCCTCGACCTTTGGGCGGCCGCCGGCGAAGCCGGTGACGGCGGGCGGGCCGGTGAGGATAAGCGGGGCGAGCTCTTTGGTAAACCGTTCGACATCCGCTTTGTTTTGGCCGCGGACGCCGATGCGGAATTGGACCTCGGGGATGTCGGATAGTGATGAGTGGTGAGTGGTGAGTGGTGAGTGGGAAGAACCGCCGCCGCTATCGCTCCCGCTACTGACAAAATTCGCTTCGGCGAGGTGTCCGTGGGTGGCGTTGACGCCGACGTATTCGGTTAAGATCACGTCGAATTTCAAACCAAGACGTTCCAGTCTGGCCCGCATGATCTTATCGGCAGCTTTCGCCTTTTCGTATGCATCCGGCCATGCATAGACCAATGTGCCGACTGCTTTCCAGCCGGCCGAATATGCGATGGAAACTTTATAGAATTCGGTGTTCGGGTTTCCTGTAATACCAAAAACACTGACGCGGTCCTTACCCGCGTCTGCCAAATTGATCGAAGTAAAATCAGCAACTACATCAGGCGTGATATAGGCGTGCGGATCGCCCATCTCGTATAAAAGCTGTTCCTTGACCGATTGAATATTAACGCGGCCACCCGTACCGTCGT
>JAYUCO010000006.1:0-6304 GCA_043740295.1 Pyrinomonadaceae bacterium
GCTTCTCGATCGACCACGGATGATCACGCCCGACACCAAAGCAATCAGCCAGCAAACAACGTGTTCCGCCCGGTATTGAGATGCCCGCAAGATTCGCAATATATTCAGCCGATCTGCCAACAATCCCGGCGTTCAAGGTCCGCTCCGGTGTGAGCAGTATCTTCCCGACCGCTTCGGCATCCGCTTGGTTGAGGAAATGCGCACCCTGAGCTTTAAATTCTTCCCGCACACGAGCCTCGATCGGAGCATCGACCACGACCGATTGTTCGGACGCGCATATCGTACCGTTATCAAAACAGGTACTCGTCAAAATATCAGCCACAGCTTTGGTAATATTCGCCGTCCGTTCGATAAAGACCGGCACATTTCCGGGCCCGACGCCGAATGCCGGTTTGCCGGACGAATATGCAGCCCGGACAAGCCCGATACCGCCGGTCGCCAGGATCACGGCAGTTCGTTTGTGCTTCATCAAGGCTTCTGTACCTTCGATCGTCGAATTTTTCAGGCAATATATCGCTTCGGGCGGAAGGCCGTTTTGAACCGCTGCGACACTCATGACCCGTGCCGTTTCAGCTATGCACCGGGCAGCCGACGGATGCGGTGAAAGTACAATTGTGTTGCGTGATTTGATCGCAATAATTATTTTGAATATTGCCGTGGATGTTGGATTTGTCGATGGTATGATCGCCGCGACAACTCCGCGCGGAGATGCGATCTCAACGATGCTTTCACTTTCATTGACGACGCCGACCGTCTTCATTGACCGAAAGTAATTCCATACATCTTCAGCCGCAAAACGGTTCTTTTCGCGTTTATCTTCGGCTTTGCCAAACCCCGTCTCTTCGTGTGCCAACTGGCCCAGCCTGGCGGATTCGGCCAAGGCGGCATTGGCCATCGCTTCGCAAATACGATCGATCTTAGCCTGATCGAATTTCGCGACAGCCTGAAACGCGAGATGAGCGGCCTCGACCGCGTCCCGTGCTTCCTGCTGTGCAATTAGATCGGTATCACCCATAATGGAGGAAATTACGAATTAACAATGACGAAATACGGTAGCCGTAATCCGTAATTTGTAATTAATTACTTTGACCTGGTCTTATTTCCCTGTGTGATGCCGCTTGTCGACTGGCCGCCGTCACCAGATACCAGCTGCCGTTCACCGCCGCCCTGCAGAGCCTTTTCGTCCGGGCTGAGGCCTATTTTGCCGCCCTTTGGAAGCACCCGTTCGACCTCATTATGCGGTCGCGGGATCACGTGGACGCTGATCAGTTCGCCGACGCGGCGGGCAGCTGCAGCTCCGGCGTCCGTCGCCGCTTTTACCGCGCCGACATCGCCGCGGACGAAGATCGTCACATATCCGGCCCCGATGTATTCTTTACCGACCAATTGGACGTTTGCCGCCTTGACCATTGCATCGGCCGCCTCTACCGCTGATACAAAGCCCTTCGTTTCGATCATTCCGAGCGCTTCTAAACTCATTATTATTTCCTCACTTTTTCGTTTGCTTTACAGATTTTAATATAAGACAAGAATAATCCATAAACGTAACATGCCGCCGCGTCAATAATCAACCCGCCATAGTTTATAAAACAGTTTGAAACAATTGACATTTTCCTTTTAACAACGCTATATTTCAAGTTTAATAACCTTATAGATCGGCACTTCGAGTGCACCGGGAATTCTTAAATAATGTCATTAACTCTGGGAGAAAAATTGCGGCAAGCCCGCGAAGAGCGAGGTATATCAATAAGTGAAGTATCGGAGCAGACGCGTATCTCGTCGCTCTATCTCGCAGCGATAGAAGACGATAATTACAAGACCCTGCCCGGCGGTATTTTTAATAAAGGATTTGTAAAATCCTATGCTAAATTTATCGGTTTCGATGAACAGGAAGCATTGCAGGACTATTCCAAATTGGTTGCCGCAAGCGAAGGCACCGAAGACGATCATCTAAAACCTTACCGCCCGGAAGTTCTGACCGACGACCGCCCCGGATCGTCGATCATACCAACCGTTATTTTTGCCGTTGTAATTTTGACCTTGATGACTGTCGGCATCCTGTATCTGGTCAGATACATTCAGGACCAGCCAAGCGAGCCTCCAGCTGTTGCAAATAAGGCCGTAAATACAAATACGCCCGCTTCCGCAAATATTATTCAAACAGCGTCTTCCGCCCCGGCTTTTGAAACAATAAAAGTGGAGTTTAAAACGACCGGCGAAGATATTTCGCTGACGGTGTTTAATGACGGCAAGAAATCATACGAAACGGTTACATTAAGCAGGTCAGCGAAGTTCGAACCTAAACAACAATTGAAATTGAGCTATTCCAGATCAAAGGTCCAGGCCGCTCAATTAACGATCAATGGCAAGGTGATCACTTTGCCCTCTGCTCCGGAAAATCCGAAAAGGGCGGCGATAGAATTCGATATAAACAAAGATAATCTGGCACAGATATGGCAGAACGGGGCCATAACAATCGGCAGTGAAGTACCGGCCGCAACCCCTGTTTCAAATGCCAATTCCAATTTAACTGCGGCGCCGTCAGTTACGCCAATTGCAACTATATCGACGCCCCGTCCGGCGGCCCCAAAGCCGTCGCCAACACCATTGGTCAAGATCGGGACACCAATTCCGCAGCAGACTCCGATAATTGTCGGAAAACCGACGCCGAAGCAGAACTAGAAGGCCGCGTGGTGTAATTTAAGTTATGGAAACTTCGGATCATATATCGATCTTCAGCCCTCCGCTAACGCGATGTGGTACTGAGATGAAGTTCGCCAAACCGGGCCCGCAAGAAAAGTGCGGGCTTTTTCGTAAATAGTGGACGCGGCCGCCAATCCACAATATTTTAAATAGAGCGGACATAATGCCCGCGTTCCGATTATGAACATAGAAGAAATAAAAGAAGGCTTAACATTCGACGACGTGTTGCTTGTTCCCGCGTATTCCGAGGTGCTTCCCGGTGAGGTCGATACCAGGACCAAATTTTCGCGCGGCATCGAGCTGAACATTCCGCTATGCTCATCCGCGATGGACACAGTGACGGAAGCGTCGCTGGCAATTGCCCTTGCGCAGCAGGGCGGCATCGGCGTCATTCACAAAAATTTCTCGATTGCCGAGCAAGCCGAAGAGGTCGATAAGGTCAAACGCAGCGAATCAGGCATGATCGTCGATCCGGTGACTATCCATAAAAACGCTCTTGTGTCAGAAGCTTTGTCTATCATGGGCCGATTCAAGATCAGCGGTGTGCCGGTCGTTGACGACACCGGGCTGCTGGTCGGAATTATCACAAACCGCGACCTGCGTTTCGAAACACGTTTCGATATTCCTGTTTCGGAAGTTATGACGCCGCAGCCGCTGGTCACGGTCCCTGTCGGCACGACCTTGGATGAAGCAAAGATCAAACTCCAGAAACACCGTATCGAAAAGCTGCTCGTCGTTGACGACAACGGCCATCTGAAAGGCCTTATCACCGTCAAAGACATACAAAAAGCTATCAATTTCCCAAACGCGGCAAAAGACGATCTCGGCCGCCTTAGGTGTGCGGCAGCCATCGGAGCGACAGGCGACTTTCTCGAACGTGCCGAAGCACTTGTGAATGCCCGGGTTGACGCGATCGTGATCGACACGGCGCACGGACACAGTTCCAGGGTTTTTCAGGCGGTTAAGGCGGTCAAAAGCAAGTTCCCAAATATTCAGCTCGTTGCCGGAAACGTCGCGACAGGTGATGCCGCACGAGAATTGATCGCCGCCGGTGTGGACGCGGTCAAGATCGGTATCGGCCCCGGTTCGATCTGTACGACACGGGTTGTCACAGGTGCGGGCGTACCGCAGATCATGGCCATCAGCGAAGCCGTGCAGGCCGCAAAAGGCACGGGCGTTCCGATAATTGCCGACGGCGGCATCAAGTTTTCAGGCGATGTGGCAAAAGCGATAGCCGCCGGTGCGGATTCGATCATGATCGGTTCGCTTTTTGCCGGTACAGAAGAAGCTCCCGGTGAGGTCATTCTCTATCAAGGCCGCAACTTCAAGACCTATCGCGGCATGGGCTCCATCGGTGCGATGAAAAAAGGCTCGAGCGACCGCTATGCACAGGAAGGAACCGTCGCCGATTCCAAATTTGTCCCCGAAGGCATCGAAGGCCGCGTCGCCTACAAAGGCACCATCGCCGATATGGTCACGCAACTCGTCGGCGGCCTCCGCGCCGGAATGGGCTATACCGGCTGTAAAACGATTGCTGAATTGCAGAATAATGCAAAATTCGTCCGCATAACATCCGCGGGCCTACGCGAATCGCACGTCCACGATGTGATCATCACAAAAGAAGCCCCAAATTACAGGCTCGAGTCATAATACATCAAGGATTTGACCACGAAATTACTCGGAAAAGTATGATTTTTCAACTCGGATCCAACGGATATGACATCTCCTAAAGAACACTTTGAACAAACGAGAGATTTGATTAAGGCCATCAGTAAAGACGATATTGCTAAATGGTTGCTTAATGATGGCTATTTTCCAGAACAGTATGTCCTTCCTCCTTCTTTCGCGGTAAACGAATTCGCACTCAACAACGAGCCATTCAACAAAGACTTAAACGACCTTTGTCGTCGCAACTTAATAAATATTTCATTTCCGAAATCAACTTACACTTCGCGCGTGTTTGGAATAATGCACCCTTGGAATTATCACGACATAGTATTTTGGATTATGTCTGAGTGGGACGTAATAGTGGATCATATATTTTCAACCGACCAACGAATCTTTTCATACAGTTTTCCAATTCCTGTCAGTAATAGAAACAAAGGTGGGCTAAGTCCGTTACGATCCGGTCGAATGATTTACGAATGGGTTGCAATGGCCGAAGGCGATCTCGTCGTCGAAGCTAACAAATTTCAAAGGCTTGCCCGTACTGACATATCAAATTGCTACAACTCGATATACACACACAGTATTGCGTGGGCGCTTGAGGGACGGGAAGAAGCTCTTGCGGATAAGATTTATGCCCTGGTCGGAAATAAAATTGATCGTCTCGTTCAATATTCAAACGACGGTCGGACAAACGGGATTTCGATTGGGCCTGCTCTATCCGATCTTATTTCGGAAATTGTCTTGGCAAGCATTGATCGAAATGTTTCCAATCGGATTCCTGATATTGAGTTTTCGGGAACTCGTTTTAAGGATGATTATAGGTTCTTATGCAATACCGAGGATGACGCAAAGAAGATATTTCGGGTCCTTTCGGAGGAATTAAACAAATTCAATCTGTCAATCAATGAAAACAAAACAAATATAGTAAAGCTACCAACAGGACTTTATCGGGAACACGACCGTGAATACTTTCAATATTCGCTCAAGAACACTGACGAGATTGATTTTAAGACGTTTGAACATACGTTAATCAAAACACTTGATATTCATCAACGATTTCCCGGAACCAGCCTTTTGGAAAAGTTTTTTGGAGAGCTTTTTGACAAGGACTATAAGCTTAAAGTGCAATTCTCAGATAAGCCTAATGTCCGTGAGAAACAAATTCTCAAAATGTTTAGCCTTATGTTGCTGGTGACGCGTGAGTCAGAAAAGATACTTTGCCATGTCTTGTCGGTAATTGAGGCAATTTACATCGAATATCGTAAACGTCATGAATTAAAGATTCCGATTAGAGAAATCGTTGAACATGAAATTAAGAATGCTTCGAGGCGAAAATCAGCGTTTAGTATCGTTTGGTACATCTTCTTTGCACGTTATATGTCGCTTGGAATTGTAAACTATGCGACGTTGGTCTCAGATGAGAATCAAGAGAATCCTTTCGTAAAATCCATCATTACGAGCACTCAAGCGATCTTTAATGATACCCAGATTTCCTTGTTTCGAAAACCAAAAGACTGTCTAGGCGCAAATCTTGCGAAGCAATGTGCAGTTTTCAATCGAGATAAATAAAGTACAGAATTAGACATTCGGCAATTTAATCTGCCGTTTCCACGAGATCGATCAGTGCCTGAGGCAGCTTAACGATCTTCATTTGTTTGAGTTACGCGAGGTTATTCTTTCCTTAACGATACGACGGGCCTCGGTAATATCCTCCTTTTTCAATGGCGAAGGCTCACCGCTAGCGTAGGCTTCAGCGATCAATGTTTCGAATCGCGTATTTTCAGCTCGTTGATCGGCCCTTATGAGTTCGCGGACATATTCGCTGATCGTGCCGTAGCCTTCCGTTTCGATCTTTTTCTCGACGAACTGACGCATTGTTTCAGGAAGTGAAATATTGAGTGTGGACGTTGCCATTCCTATTACCTTGCTAGAA
>JAYUCO010000007.1:0-38384 GCA_043740295.1 Pyrinomonadaceae bacterium
CGAAATTCCCCATCCGTCAAGAATTATAAGTGCTAAAGGCCGTGTGGTTTCATTGGTCATAACGTAAAATAGATGCGTCGGGAAAGAAGATCGGGGAACCGGGCGGGAATCCGCAAGTGCGGCACCAAAACTATTATATCTGAAAAGCCAGTGCAGTTTGCAAGAATTTAGTCAATAAGCATTTGGGGCCGGCTTTTCCATCCATCGTTCAGGAAATTTCAACGAATGAAATCCGTATTTTTCATAAAGTGTATGCGCGTCCCGCGTAGCAAGCACCCATCGCCGCAAGCCTTGCAAGTCGGGATGGGAAATGATCGTTTCCATTAGCCATTTACTCAAGCCTTGAGCGCGAAATGCCTCCAGAACAAACACATCGCCGAGATAAGCAAACGTTGCAAAATCACTGACGACACGGGCAAACCCGACCTGATCAGCATTATGGTACAACCCAAAACAAAGCGAGTTATCTATCGCCCGCTGTGTTTGCTCGACCGTCCTCTCGTTTGCCCAATATGAATCTTCGGATAAAAAATTTTGAATTACGTACAATTGCAAGAGACTTTTGTCGGTGCTTATTTTGAATTTTCCATTGTGTAGTTCTTTCACTGCAGTATTAGATGAGCGGCATTTGATACTTTAATCCATCAATGAATTTGAAGTCATTAATATTATAAGTAAGTATGGTCAAATCATTTTCAAGCGCGGTTGCGACGATCAACGCATCAGGTAAAAATAATCCATGTGAGTTTGAATAAAGATCTATCAATCGGATCGCTGCCGCGGAAATCTCGGGGGTTAAATACAAGAGAGGAAAGTTGTCGAGATATTTTTTTACCTTTTGTTTTTCGATATTTGATTTAGAACCCTGCAAGCATTCTATATAAACGGTAGCGTCAACGACCGATTCCGAACTCGAAATAAGATCCCTCACTCTTGTGTCACCACTGAAAACCCTTGAAAACACATTGGTATCCGGCAATGATTTGCTCATGTGGTCTTTCGATTGTTTTCACGAACCTTTCGAGCTATTTCATTCGTGACGTCCACACTATTCGACCAGATGCCAAGAACTTCATCGCTATCTTCCGTAATGGAATTACGACGCGGCGGAATAACTGCTGGAGATGCTGCCGAATCTGAGTTTTCCTCTAGTTCCTTCAAAAGCTGTTCACCGCATTTGGAACTTTTAACCCTGAAAGTTCGCCTGATATTTTGCGGAATTTCAATAAGGACTTGTCCCATAGATTAATCTCCTTGCCAATAAAAATTTTAACACACGAACTTAAACTTTATTGCAAAATCGCAAGCCCTTAAATTTCAATTTAGATGTTATCTAAAGTCTTTACTGTTTGATCTGATAAAACGCCTTTCTGCCAGGATATCTTGACGATTCACCAAGATCTTCTTCTATCCTCAGCAATTGGTTATATTTAGCTATCCGGTCGGAGCGGCAAAGGCTGCCTGTTTTGATCTGTCCGGCGTTGGTCGCAACAGCAAGATCGGCAATAAAGGTGTCTTCCGTTTCGCCTGAACGGTGAGATATGACGGCGGTCATGTTGTTCGTTTTGGCGAGTTCAATGGCGTCGAGTGTTTCGGTCAGCGTGCCGATCTGATTCACTTTTATTAAGATCGAATTTGCCGCGTCTTCGTCAATCCCGCGCTGCAGAAACCGGACATTGGTAACAAAAAGGTCGTCACCGACAAGCTGCACCCGTTCACCGACCGATCTGTTCAGCGTTTTCCAGCCTTCCCAATCGTTCTCGGCCATGCCATCTTCAATGGAAATGATCGGGTATTTGCAGCACCAGTCTGTCCAGTAAGCAGCCATTTCATCAGACGAGAGCTTGCGGCCGTCCGACTTTTTGAAAACGTATTCGCCGTACTTGTAAAATTCGCTCGCCGCCGGATCAAGTGCGAGCATGACATTATCGCCAGCCTTATAACCGGCCTTGTCGATAGCTTCTAAAATTGTCTCGACCGCTTCTTCGTTCGATTTCAGGTTCGGGGCAAAACCGCCTTCGTCACCGACACCGGTCGAATATCCACGCGATTTAAGTACATTTTTGAGATTGTGAAATATTTCGGAGCCCATTCTTAAAGCTTCCGAAAAGCTCTTCGCACCGACCGGCATGACCATGAACTCCTGAAAATCCACGTTATTATCCGCATGGGCGCCGCCATTGAGAATATTCATCATCGGGACGGGCAATGTTTTGGCATTTGCTCCGCCAATATAGCGATAAAGCGGTATTTCCAGAGCGGCGGCCGCAGCTCTTGCGTTCGCCAACGAAACAGCCAGGATCGCATTTGCACCAAGATTGGACTTATTCGCCGTTCCGTCAAGTCCAAGCATCGTTTCATCGATCAGCGTTTGATCAAGACAATCAAGGCCTTCGACGGCGTATGCGATCTTCTCATTCACATTCTCGACGGCCTTCAGAACGCCTTTGCCCAAATATCGCAGATCGTCACCGTCACGCAGCTCAACAGCTTCGTTCTCACCGGTCGAAGCACCGCTCGGAACCGCCGCCCGCCCGGTCGTGCCGTCTTCCAGAATAACTTCCGCCTCGATGGTCGGATTTCCCCGCGAATCCATTATTTCTCGTGCCCAAACTTGTTCGATCAGACTCATTTCTTAAATATGCTCCGGTAAAAGATTAAAAACGTATGCGATAAATTTAGCGTGATTTATGGGCAAATACAAATAAGATAAGTGGTTGGAATTTCTTTCCTGCACCTGAAGTGATAGAGACCAAGTCAGTCATTAGCCGGCTTGATTAACTACTCACTGTCGCTCCCCGTTCTGGCCGTTGTTTCGATTTTTTTCATTCTTACCTGCAAAATGCGGCGCTTTGCGACCATTTCTATGATAAAAATATGACCGTTGTAGGGAACGGTGTCGCCTTCCGATAATATTGTACCGGCCTCAGCCATCAAAAATCCGGCGACGGTCGTGTAACCTTCTGAGATCGGAACGGTCATTTCGAGCCGTCTGTTCAGATCGCGCACGGCCAATCCGCCATCGAGCAGAAAGCAACCGTCCGGCTGCTCATGAATTTGCTCGTTTACCTCTTCGTCGTGTTCGTCCGATATTTCACCAACGATCTCTTCGAGCAGGTCTTCGAGTGTGATAATTCCCTCAATGCCTCCATGCTCATCGACCACAAAACCAAAATGGAACTTCTCCTTCTGCATTTGCCTCAGCACGTCTTCGAGCCGGGCCGTATCAACAACATACATGGGTTTTTGCATGATACGTTCAAGCTTGAATGTCTTCGGACGCAGTAAAAAAGTGAGTACGTCCTTGCTGTGGATGACACCCGCCACATCGTCCATCGAACCGCGATAGACAGGCAAACGCGAATATCCATGCTGCCGAAATGCCTTCACGATCTGCTCAAGCGTACTTGATTCGGGAACCGCGATGATCTCCGGACGCGGTATCATCGCCTCTTTTACGGTCGTTTCGGAAAATTCGAAGACTTTGTTGATCAGCGTCCGTTCTTCTTTGTTCAAATGGCCGCTTTCTTCGGAAGTTTTGATCAATTGCCGGATCTCGTCTTCCGTATAAATTGAAGCATGCTCACTCGTAACATTCAGCCCAAATATTTTTACAGTTTTTGCACTTGCCCAATCCAATGTGTGGATGAAGGGCTTAAAAATTCTGTAAAAGATCTGCATCGGCAAGGCCGTTGCCATCGCAACCCGTTCCGCTAATTGCAACCCGAAAAGCTTCGGAGCCTGTTCGCCCAGAACAATATGAAGCGATGTGATAACTGTAAAAGCGATCACATAGGAAGTGATACGTCTGACCGATTCGGGCAAACCATCGATAACTCCGCCTAAAAGTGCTTCGACCACAGGTTCGCCAAGTGCTCCCAAACCAAGCGACGCCAGTGTAATACCGAGCTGAGATGCAGAAAGATAAGCCGTCAAATTGTCGAGAAGCATTAGTAAACGCTCGGCACTTTTGCTGCCTTCAGAAGCAAGCGTTTCTATACGCGACCGGCGCACGCCGACAAAAGCAAACTCCGCGGCCACAAAAAAGCCGTTGGCAAATACCAGCAAAAGAACAAGAAATATCTTAAAAGCTATTGAAAGAATTGTCGGCGATTCTACGACGGTTGCTGCTTCCGAAAAAAATAAAAATAAACTAGCGGGGTCGTCCATTGCGGATAAAATACTCGAACTCTGGGATCTTCAGATAAGATCCTAAATATAACTCCTTAAGGCTAAATTTTTCAGCTGCCAGCACGGCCGAACTTTGAAAGTATAACATACTTGCCGTTTTGGATATTTGAGGGCGGCGCATGATAAGAAAGAAATAATAAGATGCTAAAGCATAATCCGGATCAAATATTCGAAAAAAGATCCCGGACATGCGTTTCGATCATCTCACGGATCAACATTTGACAGGAGCCGCAGCCGCCGCCGGCACGGCAATTATCTGTTACCTCACCGACAGTTTTCGGTGATATTTCAATTATGCATTTATCGATCGTTTCTTCCGAAACCCCGAAGCAAGTGCAGACCAAGGCCTTTTCGCCATTAAATTCGTTGATCGTGTTTATGCGATAGTCGGCCAACGCCCCGCGCAACGCTTCAAATACCAAATGTCGGCACTGCCGTCTATCTTCGGGAAATTCCTCAAGCCCTTCATCTGAAGCACTTCCGAGATTATCAACTGTAAGGCCGTGAAGATCGGTAAGTTTGCTCCCGATCAATTGCTCCGTCAATGCGTCGGCCGCTGCAATCATATAACCGCATCCGTTCGTCTGAAATTTTGCCGATTCTATCTGCTTGCTATTCATCTCGACCTGCAGTGAAATACGAACGAAAGACCCGCACTGAAAGCTCGCGCCTGTACCGGTGGCATTTGCGTTTTCAAGCTTTCCTGCATTTACCGACGAACTGAATCGCTTACTGATCTCTGAAGGATAAAATTTCATCAAGTAAAAAGTAGGCAGTATAGCCGAAAAAGTAAAGACAGCGAGAAGTGAATAGTGGTGAGTATAGGACCATTCTTTCACTTTTCATCATTCACTAACTATCACCGGCAGTTTTGTGTAGAATATTTATGATGAACCGCCTTTTAGTTTTATTTTTTATCTTTTTACTCATTTCCTCATGCCGCTCTCCGGCTCCGCCCGTGGCTATTGGGAATAAACCTGTTTCGATAAACGATGTTCCGCTGAGGGACGCTCAATCGAGTGCTTTGAAACCGGAGCCGGAAATGGGCTGGACGAGCTTTGAGGGTAAGATCGAAAAAATTAAAGACCTGCAAGGCAAAGTGATCATCCTTGATTTTTGGGCAACTTTTTGCCCGCCGTGCATTGAGGAAATTCCGCATTTGATGGAACTGCAGACAAAGTACGGGAAGGAGAATATTCAGGTCATCGGCCTGCACGTCGGCGGCGGCGATGATAGGCCCAAAGTACCCGAATTTGTGGAAAGATTAAAGATCACATACCCGTTGGCCTTTCCTGAAGATGCACTGACATCTTATATTTTTGGGCAAGACACATCCATTCCGCAAACTGCGATATTTGACCGAAAAGGACATTTGGTAAAAAAGATCATTGGATTTAGCGAGGAGATCAGGAAAGAATTGGACATCGCAGTCGAATCCGCCGTCAACACAAAAGGTTGAACTTATGAAAGACGATGTAAAACGATCGCGAATTTCGACTTTCGAGCAAGTGTCAGCGGGCGGCGTTGCTTTTCGGAAAGTGGACGGCCAGATAGAGATCGCCATAATTCTAACCCTTCCCGAAATGCGCTGGCAATTGCCAAAAGGAATGATCGACGACGGCGAAACGGTCGAGCAAGCTGCCAGCCGCGAGGTTCGCGAAGAAGCCGGTATCGAAACCACGCTTATTGCCCCGCTAGAAACGACCGAATATTGGTTTCTTGCCAAAAGAGACGGCACCCGCTCTCGTTTTCACAAATTTGTACACTGGTTCCTGATGCATTACAGCTCCGGCAAAGTTGAAGATCACGACCACGAAGTCTCCGAAGCTCGTTGGGTCACTATCGATAGAGCCCTGACAATGCTGGTCTTCAAAAATGAACGCGAAATTGTGGAAAAGGCTCGCGATATGATTGATATATTGTAATTATTATTTTGAGCTTGGTGCTTTGGCATTGAATTTTTCGGTTCAGGCAGCACATATGGTAATATTCAAATATTATTAAATCGTAGGGTTCAAGCCAAAAACAGGCTTTGCATCCAAACAAGAAAATATGCAAACAGTCGAAGCTGAAATTGATGTCAATGGTCAGGTAAAATTGCTTGAGCCTTTGAGCATAAAGAAGAAAACACGTGCAACCGTCACCTTGCTTGAAGAAGCAAATGGACGACAGGATCAAACAGGTAATGCTCATAAATTATTGGAATTGCTCAGAAGTCCTGAATTTGCCAACCGAAAAAGCTACTCGGCAGAAGAAATTGATGCTCAAATTGAAGAGGCAAGGAATTCTTGGGAATGAGCCTTATCTATCTTGACGCCTGTATAATTATATATCTTGTTGAAAAACATCCAATTAATTCCGAACGCATTGAAACTTTGATCCGCAATTTGGATAGCTCCAAGCTTTACTGCTCACATCTTGCAAGGATGGAATGTTTAGTAATGCCGCTTAGAACAAAAGACGTACATCTACAAAATTTGTATGAATTGTTTTTTGACGCCCAAGAAATTGTCCCTTTGCCAATAGAAGTTTTCAAAAAAGCCGCTAGGCTCCGCTCTGAATCCAAAAGCTTAAAGACGCCTGATGCCATACATTTGGCAGCCGCTATTCACTACAATTGCAACGAGTTTCGGACGAACGATAACCGCCTGCAAAAAATTGCTCCTAATATGGTTAAAAATATACTGGAGTTGTAAAAAAAATGCGCGACATTCCGGTCGGAAACGGCACATTGCTTGTTAATTTCGACGATAAATATCAGATCCGCGACGTTTATTTTCCGCACGTCGGACAAGAAAATCATACCGAAGGCTTCCCTTTCCGTTTTGGTGTGTGGGCGGATGGAGAATTTTCATGGATATTTTCGGACGGATGGGATCGGTCACTTCGTTATCTGAACGAAACGCTTGTCACGGATGTCCGCCTGGCAAACAAGACTTTGGGTATCGCGATCACGAGCAACGACACCGTTGCAAGCCATGAAAATATCTTCCTGCGGCGTGTCAGCGTAACTAATTTGCAGGACAAGAGCCGCAAAATGCGCATTTTTCTGCATCACGATTTCCGAATCTACGAAAATAATGTCGGAGACACGGCTTTTTACGACCCCGAAACTCTCTCTCTCATTCACTATAAAAAACATCGCTATTTTTTGATCAATACTGAGCCGCATTTCGATGCGTTCGTGACCGGCAGAAAGGCGTTCCGCGATCAGGAAGGCACTTGGCGCGATGCCGAGGACGGCGAACTTCGCGGCGGCCCGACGACAGAAGGCTCGGTCGATTCGACGATAGGACTGCATTTTACGCTTGAGCCCGAGGGAAATTTCGAATTTTTTTATTGGATCATCGCAGCAGCGTCATACGACGAAGCCGCAAAGTTAAATAAACATACCCTTGAACGCCGCCCGCAACAATATATCGAGCAAACCGAGAATTATTGGCGGGCATGGGTCAATAAGAACGAGACCGATTTCGACGGCCTTCCTCAAAAGATCGTAGATCTTTTCAAACGTTCGCTGCTCGTCGCCCGGACGCAGATCGATAACGACGGTGCGATCCTTGCGGCAAATGATTCCGACGTGACCGAACGCGCAACCGACCATTATAGTTATCTATGGACGCGTGACGGTGCGTTCGTGGCAAATGCCCTTGATCTTGCGGGATTTTCGCATCTTGCACGTAAATTCTTTGACTTCGCCGCTAGTATCGTCCATCCGAACGGCTATTTTCTGCAAAAATATAATCCGGACGGCACGGTTGCGTCAGGCTGGCATGCCGCCTGGGATGTGCATGGAAAAAAACAACTTATCCCGATTCAGGAAGACGAAACCGCTCTCGTACTTTGGGCCTTGTGGCAGCATTACGATAAATATCGCGATATCGAATTCGCAAATCGTATCTACCGTAAGCTCGTAATTTCCAGCGCTGATTTTATGGTGGATTTCAGACATCCCGAACTAAAACTCCCGAAGCCGAGTTGGAACCTTTGGGAAGATAGGCGCGGCATACATACATTCACCTGTTCGACAGTTGTCGCCGGACTAAGAGCTGCGGCAAAATTCGCAAGACTTTTTGCCGACATCGATCGGGCTGATAAATATGAAACAGCCGCATATGAGATCGTTGAAGCAATGAAAGAACATTTATACAGCCGCGAAATCGGGCGCTTCCTGCGTTCCTTACATTTTCACGACGACGATCATTACGATGCTGATACAACGGTAGATGCCTCGTTATTCGGAATATTTTATTTTGGGTGCTTTGCTGCTGATGACGAAATGACCGTCGGCACAATGTCTGCGGTCGAGGAAAGATTATCGGTTTCAGGCGGCATATCGCGCTTCGAAAACGACAGCTATATGAGAATTCCCGGGGCGGATGGCGGCAATATCTGGTTTATTTGCACATTGTGGATGGCTGATTATTATATCGCTCGCGCAAAAAAACCAGCAGATCTAAAAAAACCCCTTGAAATACTTGAATGGGTAACAGACCGTGCCCTACCGTCGGGTGTCCTGGCTGAACAGCTAAATCCGATAACCGGCGAGCATGTATCTGTATCGCCGTTGACCTGGTCACATTCGACCTTTACGGCAACTGTGATTAACTTCTTGCACAGATCAAAAAATTTGTAAAAAACCATATTGAACGTCACTCTTTCCAACATTTTCTGTTTCATCTTCACGCCGATTCATCTTTAAGTTAGAATTAGACCAATGAGAAAAGCAAAAATTCTGGCCACGCTCGGCCCGGCATCAAATACCCAAGCAGGTATCGAAACAATGATCAATGCAGGTGTTAACGCCGTTCGCATCAATATGTCGCATGGAACATATGACGAACATGCGGCGAGCATCAAAAACGCCCGTGCCGCAGCTGGTGTTTTGCAGCGGCCGCTTTCCATTTTGGTCGATCTTTCCGGCCCGAAGATACGCACACGCACCTTAAAGGATGGCCACCCTGTCGAATTAAAAGTTGGCGAGCAATTCACTATCACCGCCCGCGATATTGTCGGAAGCAGTAATGCCGTTGGGACAAATTTTACACAGCTCCCGCAGGTCGTGAATCCGGGCACGATGATCCTGATCGACGACGGGGCGTTGGAAGTTGAGGTCGAAAGCGTTTCTGATACTGATGTGCTTTGCCGCGTCAAAGTTGGCGGGTGGCTGAAGGAACGCAAGGGCATCAATCTGCCTAATACGCCACTCCCGATACCGTCAATGACTGAAAAGGACCACGCTGATCTCATTTGGGCAATGGGCCAGAACGTCGATTATGTCGCTCTGTCCTTCGTCCGAAAAGCCGAAGACTGCCGTGAGGTCAAAGACCTGATAAAAAAGCTCAATAAACGGGAGATGGGCCGGGCGCTACTTGTCGCCAAGATCGAAAAGGCCGAGGCGATCGAAAACCTCGATGAGATAATTGCCGAGACGGACGGCGTGATGGTCGCACGCGGCGACCTTGGTGTTGAAACCAGCGTCGAACTCGTTCCTGTCTATCAAAAGCGAATAATAGAAAAAGCCGTGGCAAATGACAAGTTCGTCATTACCGCGACACAGATGCTGCAATCAATGATCGAGAGCCCGCATCCGACACGGGCGGAAGCATCCGATGTGGCCAATGCCGTCTGGGACGGCAGCGACGCCGTAATGCTCTCGGCTGAGACCGCTACCGGCAGCTATCCGATCGAAACGGTGAAGACGATGGCCAGGATAATTGATGCCGCCGAAACCGTAAAACCCGAACAGTTGCGAAAACCCGTAAAATTCTCCCAGCCGCCGTCCGGGCGGACGAGCCAGGCATTATGTAAGGCTGCGGCTTACGCAGCTAAAGAGACGCTGACGGAAAAGGTCGCCGTGTTTACTGAATCAGGTTTAATGGCCAGGCGGCTGTCAAGCATCCGTTCCGGCCTGCAGACGTTTGCACTGACGACATCCAATGACGCATGCAATCAATTGTCGCTGATTTGGGGTGTGCAGCCGCTTGTTCACGAAACGGCATGGTCAACCCGCGAAATGTTGAAAATAGGCGAAAAAAAACTGCTCGAAACTCAAGTTGTTGAAGAAGGCGAGACACTCGTGATGATGGCCGGACGCCTATCAGGACTGGGCCTTTCGAGCTCGGTAATAATTTGGACAATAGGCGAAGATGTGCCGCGAAGATAAAAGACTGTCTTTTAAGCCTGGTTTATTCTTCTTTTCCGTAAAAAAACAAAACCACTTACCGGCAATATGTGGCCGATAAGTGGTTTTTTCAAAAAACCTCATAAGTAGAAAATTAGATGTTTTCTATTATTGTGACGCAGCTTTACCAAGAAGCTGTTCTGACGCCATTGCTGTTCCTTTGACGCGGGATTCTATCTTTTGGAAAGCAACATCACGTGCAAAATCGGGTGAACCGTGTTTGGGCTTGACGTCGATGCTGAAAGGCGAAAAGCCGCAGTCATCTGTAGAACCGAGCCTTTCAACAGGAATATATTTCGACGCCAGCAAAAGGTCATCCCGCACCTCTTCGGGCGTTTCAATTCTCGGATTCAATGGATTGATCACACCGATAAAACAGACTTGCGGAACACCGTTCGCGTCTGTCCGGCTATGTTCTCCCAAAAGCTTGTAAACGCGCTCCTTATCAGCTTCACTCGCAAGCTGGATCAGAAAATAACCGGCATTCATTTTGAACATGCTCGGCAGCATTTCGGCGTAATCCACATCACCACTGTGGGTTGAATCGCAATCGCCGCCCGGACATGTATGGATCCCGATATTTTTACGTTCTTCGACTGAAAAACGGTCGATAACCCGGTTGTTCAATTCGATAAAGCTCTCCAGCATCCCGCGTCCCGTCCATGGATTGTTCGGGTCGTTGCGGCAAGCTAGACGGCCTTCCGTAAAATCTATGGAAACACGTTTTGCTCCGGCAACAAAACATTTACGTATATCCTTTTCGCATTCGTCAACCAGATCGCTCAAAAATTGCTCCCGCGGATATCCCGGAACTTCGCCATCTAGCGGATACAGCAGGGCCAGCATCGACGGAGCAATAACAGCCTGTTTCAAAGGCCCGGTGGCCAATGGTATGGCCTGTTCGAGGTAATCGGCGGCATAGGTTTTATATTTAAATGGGCCGCCCGTCAAACGTGGCAACTGGCGATGATGGCCGTCTGTAAATATAGCAAAATACTGTCCGTCGCCGGCCAGATTATCGGCGAGGCCGGTACCGGCCAATGTGTCCGCCAACGGATACGTCGCAAAGCTCGATGCCCGCTGTTCGCCATCGGAATTGATCGGCGAACCGGTCGCTTCCATACGTTTGATCGAATCGAGGCAGGCTGCGTCCTGTTCTACTTTCAATTGATCCTTTGTGATCTTCCCGGCATCGTAGTCGGCAATGGCAGCCTGAAGTTTTGCCGGTCGCGGCAACGAGCCGACTGGTTCGGTTGGAATTAACATAAGAGCATCCTCCGTTATACGTTCTATTTTGGTCTTGAAACCTTATTATAGAACTTCGGAAAGATTAAGCAAGAAATATTTATAGGAGGTTTCCGGCCTTATTGATGGTATTTCGACGGCAGATTTTCCCTTCCCCAACGCAGTGCCGAACCCATCCAGGCCAGCTCATCCAAAAAGCCTTGAATGCGTTTTTCATAGGCATCGTCAAGCAGTTTGCCTTCGCTATCAAATTTGGCTGCGACGCCCGGGAAATTGAGATCGCTGAATGTGACGGCAAGGCCAAGCTCACGGACCATCGGAACCATCGATTCAATAACACGGGTACCTCCCCACGGGCCTGCGGAAACACCGACAAAAGCAACAGCTTTGTGAATATATTCCTTGAGAAGCAGGTCAAGCACACTCTTTAATGTGCCGGGATAGCCGTGATTGTATTCAGGTGTAACGATAACGAGGCCGTCGGCCTTAATGATCGCGTCACGCCAATCAGGAAACTGGCCGCCGATCTCAGTACCGTAATTGTCCTGCGGAAGCTCAAAATCGCGCACGTCAAAGAGCTGCGTTTCAATGTCGTCACGCTCCCCTATTTTCGAGCAGACCCAATTGGCGACATGCTCACTCTCGCGATTTTTGCGGGTAGTTCCAAGTAAGGTCGGTATAAAAAGTTTTCCTTCATTCATATTTCAAAAAATCACATTAAGTCCATATTTTATTCCATTTTGCTGTATCTATTCGTCCACTTCGAAACGACTTTGCCTAATAAGTCGCTCAGATCGAAGTACATGCAATATATAAACTTTGTCATGCTCCACGCGATAAAAAATACGACAAGGCGGTTCAATGACCTGCCTCAGGGAAGAAGAGTGTATCTCTGGGACAAACGATCCGCTCAACGGATGCGCCTCTAATTGCTGAACATGTCTTTCTATCTTAACAGCAAGCTTGTATGCAGCCTCCGGATTATCAAGCGCGATATATTCGATTATTTCACGAACGTCCAAGCTGGCTGGCCCGGTCCAAACTATTTCAGCCATTTTGCCATGCGCTGTTTGAATTCATCATGAGTCATGACATCACCCTCTGCCACGGCGCGTTCTCCTCTGGCTATTCCTTCTAATATCCGAATCCTATTCTTCTCAACTTCATAGGTCTCTGCATCTACTAGATAAACGCTCGGAAGCCCGTGCTTCGTGATCAGAATGGGCTGTTTATCACGCTCGACCTCTTCGAGGAGTTCTGTAGCATGGCGTTTGAGTGTTGTAACAAGTTCGGCTCTCATAATGTGATACTAAAGTATCACTGTAGAAATTGCAACCGATAAATTCGAGCCTAAAACACCTAAAGCTAATCGGTTCCGAGGACCTGGGCGATCGTCTCTTTCTTCAATCCGATGCCGTTTTTTTTGTTGTAATCTGATAATGATATCTGCGGATCGCGCCATGAATCCAAAAGCGCTGTTTGATGGACGCATTGGATAGTGCAGGTCGGGGCGCACCATTTTTCGGTGATGTATTCGCGTTTCAGGTCAGCGTGGGTGTATTCGAGCAGCGGTATTCCGGGTGTTCCGCGTTGCTGCGAACACCAGCTTACAAATCCGCCCTCGTCAATATATAAATATCGCGAGCCGGCACGGCATTTCCAGACATGCTCCTTGCCTTCGACTAGGTCGTCCTGGAACCAATTCCAACGGGCGTAGCTTCGGGCTCCCTTGCTTTTTATTTCTTTGTAAACTTCCTTTTCCCGCTCTGTCAGTCCTTTATTCAAGCCGTCGCTGTCGTGGATAACTCCGACAGTTGAAGAAAAACCAAGCTCAATCGCCCGGTTTGCAATGATCAAGGCCTCGTCAGGGTTTGCAACGCCGCCGCCAACTACGGAATTAATATTCACCTTGAATTTGGCATGGTCGCGCAGATTTATCAGTTTACCATCCAAAACCTTAAGACTTTTCTTCGAAACGTCATCAGGATTTACGTTGTCGATCGATATTTGCAGATAATCGAGGCCGGCCTCATTCAATTTCTTAACCTTTTCAGGCTGGAAATAATAGCCGTTCGAGATCAGGCCGGCTATCATTCCGTGATGGCGGATGCGGGCGATGATCTCGAAAATTTCCGGGTGCATCATCGGCTCACCGCCGGATATCGTGATGACCGACGAGCCAAATTCGGCCAATTTGTCGATGCGTTCGAGCATAACGTCGATCGGCACCGGGTCACTGGTTTTGTCGTATTCGTTGCAGTATGTGCAGGCAAGATTACACCGCCGCATCGGTACGATATGGACCAGAACCGGATGGCGCGTCGATGCAAAAGCCCGCACCGTGTGCCATACCCCGCGTGTAAATCTGCTAAAACTGCTTGCCTTTGGCATAATTTCGTTTAGGACTCCAAATTATCAATTATAGTTTTTGCGTTAAATCTTTTCAAACCCGCAAAAAAGGCTTTGGCCCGATTCGGGTCAAAGCCTGTGTAAAAATTGCCGGATCTATTTAGCTTTTGACGATTTGTGTACCCTTTGGCAACACAATTTTGAATTTGTCACCGGCAATAGTAATATTCTTTTCCAGTTTCGAAAGGAGGACGGTCGTTGTGTCGTTATTCTGTTCCGTGATCTTTGTTTGGATCGGCATACCATCTGTATCTACCCAAATTTCAGCATTTTTATAGTTTTGCTTTGTCTTCGGAGTTAGTTGTAAATGAGCTGTCTTGGTGCCGTTGCTCAATGTGCCCTCGTCCAAATAAGCAATGTCATAGTTCTGTTTTAACTGGCCTTTTGACATGCTCATAAATGTCAATGCCCCGCCAGCCTTGGCATTTCCAGATGCTTTATCAACATTTCCGGTGATCGCCTTTGACAGTCGCGGACGATAGATAACGTATTGTTTATCGACTACTGCTAGAGATTCATCAGGCTTACGCCAATCTATCCGTACCAAAGCATCCTTGCCGGGCCTCGGCCTGTAAATAACTGTTCCGACAGTGGTGTCATGATCAGACAACTGAGCGTTGAACTTGACCATTGTTACCTCAGCTCTTAGTGAGGTCAAATTTTTGTTATTGGTATCCATCCGCTTCAGGATCTCATTAAGAATACCCTGAGCTTTCGTTTCCGTTACAGTAAAAGCACTAAAGAAAACCGTCAATGTAAAAACCGCAACGCCAAATCTTAAAACCTTATGCATAAATTCAGTATGTCCTTATAAAAAATGCCGGAGCCTTTCGATCTCTCCAACATAGTGTAGCGCCTTAATAATAGCCGAACGATCACGTTCGATCATCCCGTGGATAATAACGTGATTGGACGCTAACATGTAACTGCCGGGTTGCAGCATTTTCTCGTTTATTAAACCACTCCTTTGGCGTCAGAAAGATAAATGCAACGATCAAAAGACAAAAGATCAGATACTGCGACGTTTCGCGGTCAAAATCCCACATGACAAATTTTCTGATCAATTTTAACAATTCTATTACTTAAGACAGACAATTCTAACCGGATATTCAGGACAAACTTGACAAGAACCGTACTAGTCCACAATATGTCCGTCCCGCATCTGGATTATCCGTGAACAAACGGCTGCGGCTTCCGGATTATGGGTGATCATAATGATCGTTTGGTTATATTTTTCGTTTAATTCACGAAACATATCCAAAACTATCTGTGAATTCTCCGTGTCCAGATTGCCCGTCGGCTCGTCCGCCAAAATTATTGCCGGATTGTTGATCACGGCCCGGGCCAATGCCACACGCTGCTGTTCGCCGCCGGAAAGTTCAAGCGGTTTATGGTGCATTTTATCTTCCAATTTCAAAAGCCGCAAGACCTCACGCCTGTTGCTGTCATCAGAGCTGCCTTTCCCGGTATGTATCTTCTCGGCCAATTTCAGATTTCCGTCCGCCGTCAGCGTCGGGAAAAGATTGAATCGCTGGAATACAAAACCGATCTTACGGCGACGGATGTCGGTCCGCTCGGCGTCTGATACCTTGGACAGATCTTCGTCGTCAATGAGGATCTTGCCGCTCGTCGGGCTCAGCAATCCGCCCAAAAGATGCAGCAGCGTTGATTTTCCGCAGCCGGAAGGCCCCATGATAGCAACGAATTCGCCTTGCTTTATATCAAGCGTAACACCTCGAAGAGCGGGAACTTCCATTTTCCCGATCTTGTACGATTTGGTTAAATTTTCTGTTTGTAAAACTGTTTTCATCTAACGGGGCCGAAATCGGGTGGACGAATTCGGAGTTGAACTAACTGGCTGCGGCGGATTTTGAGCCGTTACTTCCTGTAGCTTTTTATCCAGATCGACCTCTTCAAGATCCCATGTATTCTGAAGCACAAAAGCGGATGCCGGATAAGTTTTTCCGATCGTTACGGCCTCTGGAGTTTGATACGTCAGGCTCATTGTATATTTTTCTTTTATCCGCGTAACCTGAACACGAAGCGGCAGATTCTTGTACTCGCCGTTTTCGGTCAAATTACCTTGTTTACCATAAACAATATCGGATTCGATCTCGCCTGCCGCATCAAACAACTGCTGCCGGGCAAGGCGGATGCCGCCGACGCGGTCGAACCAAAACCTCCGCGAAACCATCAATTCGCCATTTTCACCTTTCCTGAACTCATCCAAAAGGTAATAGCCGCGTGTGACCGATCTGAGCGGTGATTTCTTTGGCTGAGAAATATCGTCTTCGGTTTGAAATATCGTGCTTTGCGTGTAAACGTGCGAATCGTCAGTCGGCCGCACAAGCATCGCATCTGTAAAATGCTGCGGACGGAGATTAGCAAACGCATTGACATTCTGTTTAATAGCGGCGCTTCCATTGTCCGCGTTGGAACTGCCGAGATCTTTTTGCAGCTTCGAATAATCGGCGTCATTTGTTCCGATAACGAATTTTTTGTACTTTCCGCTGCCTCCGTCCTGCAAGATCGCAACCCGGAATTTGCTTCCGTCCGAGGTCATTTGGGCAACGTCCGTCTTGATCACCGGCACCTGCACCTTCAACAAAATATTGGCCGGACGCTGAACAACGACTTCGCCATCTGCGGAGCGATAAACCTCTTTACTGCCGAATTGGGCAAACGAATTGTCCTCAAATTTGAGGTCCATTTTAGCTTTCAGCGAACCGACCTGGGCAAAACGGTTGATCTCGCTCATCAACTGCGCCTGAGTCGCATTCTCGCTCTTTAATAAGGTCGGCGTCTTGCTTTCGGTCTTTACAATATTGCAGCCCGACAGCAATCCGGAGGCTAAAAATAGAAATAATATATATGATCGCAAACTTCTGATTTTGGTAAACATCTCCAGTTTCTGATGTCCTTCTCAAATACTCTGTTGTCTTTTATTTGCCTCGGCAAATAAGGAACAAAAATAGTAAACCACGAATGATAGCACGATAAAAGACATATTCCTAACCTTGAAAAAACGCGGCTGCGAGAGGTAGTGTCCTTTCGCACCGCGTTCATTATTCATTCGATCCAATGGCTAAATTCCGAAAACTCCGGTACCACGCGTAAAGTAATCCTGCATGGTAAATGCAAACATTATCGCGAGCCAGAAAAAACTGGCTATAACGGAAAGCCATATAAGCTTCGGGCTCCAATAAACGTGCATGAAGAAGAGTATAACAAATGTCATCTTCGTAAATGCGATCAGCAGAGCAAGCAGCGTATTGGCACCCGCAAATGTCTTGCCGTCAAGGTCGATCTGCGATGTGAAATAGGTAGCGATCGTCCCGACTATCAGTACCGCGAAAACTCCGACGTACCGCAGTATCGTCATGTGCTCATGCTCTTCGTGATTATCCGACATATATCCTCCTAATGTATGAAATGCCTACCGAGCAGGTAGAGCAGTGGGAAAAGAAAAATCCAGACAATATCGACGAAGTGCCAGTACAAGCCAGACATTTCGACCGGTGCAAAATATTCCGCGGTAAAAGTATTTTTCCATGCCTTCCATAAAAGCCATGTCATTAAACCGAGGCCGACGATCATATGCAGAGCATGCAGGCCGGTCATAACAAAATATATCCAGAAAAATATCAGCACCTTGTCGCGAAACTTCTGGGCGTCAATCTGGTCATTTGAGAAATATCCGATCCTTTCGCTTGGCGTGAGATAATTGCCGTCGAGGGCGAGCTTTGCCAATGAGCAGTCGTGCCACTGAAATTCGCCCTTGGGATTTACATATTCGTGTTCTTCACCGTGTTTAACCTCATAACACGGCCGGGCATTAGCTTCCGCGTGTTCTTCGGTATGAGCGGGTTTTGCCTGCTTGTTCAAACCGGCAACGGGAACTAGTCCGTCGTTATATTTGTCGCTATATTCAATGGCCTTGACACCTAAAAACGTCGCACCGAAGATCATAGTCAAAACTATCAATATGACCTGCATATTCCGGTTGCCGCGCTGTGCGTAATAAACTGTCAACGCCATCGTGAGGCTGGAAACGATCAGTACGATCGTGTTAAGCCCGCCAAAGAAAGCGTTAAGGTGATTACTGCCGGCGGCAAATGCCATCGGATATTTTGAACGGAATACAAGATACACCGTAAAAAGGCCGCCGAAGAACATGATTTCCTGAACAAGAAACAACCACATTCCGATTGAAACGGATTCTTCCTGCTGTCCCATGTCTTCAAACTGGTGTTGAAGGCCCGGCTGGTGATATTGATGATCGTGTGTGTCTGCGTGTGACGCCATGTTTTTTTGAATTATGAATTTCAAATTTCAAATTACGAATTTCAAATCACGTAATTCGCAATTTGAAATTCGTAATCAACTAGATTGCCGGTGCAACTGCCGTTCGCCTCTTTGCCTCTTCAAGATCGAGTCCGTTTTCCTCGCCAAATTCGTATGCTTCCCAGGTCACAACAGGTGTTTGCTCAAAATTCTCGGTCGGCGGCGGCGAACTGGTCCGCCACTCCAATCCCGGCAGCATCCACGGATTATCTCCGGCTTTTTTACCAAAGAACAGTGAATGCGTAAGATAAATAACCGGCATGATAAAGCCAACGCCAAGCACCGACGCACCAGCCGTAGAAAAGATATTCAGGACCTGAAATTCTTCCGGATATGACGCATATCGTCTCGGCATTCCCTGATAACCCAATATAAACTGGGGGAAAAAGGTCAAATTAAATCCGATAAATACAAGCATCGCCGAGATCTTTCCCCAAAATTCGGAGTACATCCTGCCGGTCATTTTCGGCCACCAATAATGAAGCCCGCCCATGTATGCTATAACCTGTCCGCCGACCATTACATAATGGAAATGGGCGACGACAAAATAGGTGTCGGTCAAATGAACGGTGAGGCCGATCGAGCCGAGAAACAATCCCGTAAGTCCGCCGATCAGAAACAGGCCCATAAATCCCATTGCGTACAGCATCGGCGTGTCCCAGAGGATGGACCCCTTGTATAAGGTTGCGGTCCAGTTGAACATTTTGATCGCCGACGGCACGGCCACCACCATCGTCAGGAACGAAAAAACAAGTCCTGCGTAAACCGACTGGCCGCTGACGAACATGTGATGCCCCCAGACGAGGAACCCGAAAACCGCTATGGCAATACTCGAAAATGCAATAAATTCGTAACCAAAGATCTTTTTTCTCGAGAAATTGGAAATAAGTTCGCTGACGACACCCATTCCGGGAAGCACCATGATATAAACCGCCGGGTGCGAATAGAACCAGAATAAATGCTGGAACAAAATCGGATCGCCGCCGATGGCCGGATCGAATATCCCGACCTTTGCAACGCGTTCGACCGCGAGAAGCAGTATCGTTATCGCGATCACAGGCGTGCCCAATATCATTACCAGGCTCGTCGCGTATTGCGCCCAGACAAATAGCGGCAAACGGAACCATGTCATTCCGGGGGCCCGCATTGTGTGAACGGTAACGATGAAGTTCAGGCCGGTCAGAATGGATGAAAAACCGTTGATAAAAATTCCCAACCCGACCGCCATCACAAATGTGTTCGAAAATGTCGTGCTGTACGGCGTATAGAATGTCCAACCGGTATCGACGCCGCCCTGCATCAGTGCCCAAAGCGTAAGCGAGCCGCCCGCCCAGTAAAGATAAAGGCTCAGAAGATTAACGCGCGGCAATGCCAGGTCCTTCGCTCCTATCATTATGGGCAGCAGAAAATTCCCCAATATGGCCGGTATCGACGGGATCAGAAAAAAGAAGATCATCAGGATCCCGTGCTGCGTAAAGGCTTTGTTATACGTTGCCGACTGCATCAAATCACTGGCCGGCGTCAGCAATTCCAATCTGATGGCCGACGCATAGATGCCGCCCATGAAAAAGAAAGCGGAGACGGAAATAAGATACATGATCGCAATGCGCTTATGATCTTTCGTCAGCAGCCAGGATTTGAGAGTCGATCCGTTAGTAAGGTAATTAACCTTTGGCTTTTCGGCAAAGCCCGCACCAATTACATCTGCGTTTTGCATAATCTCAATAACCTTATTACTTATTTGCCGGTTCCGAACGGTTTGCCGTCGTCTTCGGGACGCTTACCTGCGTATTCGAATTTGCATTGACCTCTGCCGCCGGAGCTGTTCCACCCGTGGACGGGCCGGTGACGCCGCTGAGCGATTTGATATACGCGATAAGCGAAACGATCTGCTCCTCCGTCACCTGTCCCTTAAAGGTCGGCATTATCGGCTGAAAACCTTCCACCACCTGGCCGCCGGGGTTTAGTATCGAATTTCTGATGTACTCTTCATTGGCCGTGACGGTCTGGCCGCCGACCAATTTCACTTCTTTATTGAATATACCTTCCAGCTTTGCCCCGCGTTGCTGCGGGCCGCCGGCGTGACATGATGCACACCCGAGTTTGTTTTCGAACAGGTCCTTTCCGGCTTCGACCGGCGTTTGGCCGGAAACATTTCCGCTTAGCCAATTATCAAAATCGCTTTGCTCCATGACATACACATAGCCGCCCATGCCGGAATGGTTCAGGCCGCAATATTCGGCGCAGAAAAGATGATATTTGCCCGGCTTGGTCGCTTCGAACCATAGATAGGTGTATCGTCCGGGAACGACGTCGGCCTTGGTGCGAAATGCCGGCACCGAAAAATCGTGCAGCACATCTTCGGTCGTCATCGTCAGCTTTATTTTGCGTTTTACAGGTACATGCAGCTCGTTGATCTCCCGCTGTCCGGTCTCATGCTGGAGTTTCCACATCCATTGTTTGCCTACGACGTAAACTTCCATTGCGTCTTCCGGCGGACTGTATTGGTTATAAAACACATACGCCCCGCCCACAAAGATCGTCATCGACACCACAAAAGGTATGATCGACCAAACGGTTTCAAGCATGATCGAGCCGTGCATTTCATCCGGCGTGGCAAACTTCTCTTTTTCACGATACTTGAGGCCGAAAAAGAATATGGCCGCGACGATCGGAATAGTAAAAGCAATGCTGACAATGATCAGGTAAAAATATAACAGGTCAACCTGCCACGCAAAGGTCGAAGCTTGATCGGGAAATAATGGTACCCACGAATTCGTTTGCATAATCTCTATTCAGCAATAAGCACTCGGCATTCAGCTATCGGCTTAGGCGGACGGCTGATCGCTGTCTGCCGGAAGCTTACTTTTATTCCTTCGCCAAAAAACAAAACCCATTGCACCCATTCCTAAGATGGTAGCGATGGCCCCGAGACGGATGACCCTCAGTATCGCCAGGCCGTATTTACCCGTTGCCGGATCGTAATGATAACAATATAAAAGCAGTTTTTCGGTAACGCTGCCCACCTTGTTTTCGGCCGATTCGATCAGGCCGAATTTCACATCTTTTGGCGAATAATCAATTCCGTAAAGATATCGTGACATCTTTCCTTCCGGCGTGACGATCATTATTCCGCCGGCGTGGGCAAATTGTCCGCTCTTTTCATCCCATTGATATCCGAACCCTGCCGCCTTTGTCGCCGCGTCTATCGAAGCCTGGCCGCCGGTCAGGAAATGCCAGCCCTGTTCCGTTCCGGGCCGTCCGTAGCGCTCCATGTAGCTCGCCTTTTTGTTTTTTGCCAGGTCGGGCTTTTCATTTTCCCGGGCGTCAAAGCTAATGGCGACGACATCGAAATCTTTTCCGCTGTCCATCGAAATTCCTTTCAATGTACCGGTCAAACCATTCAACACTTCGTTGCAGAGCATCGGGCATTCGTAATATACAAAAGCCAGAATTACCGGCCTTCCCTTGTTAAAGAACTGGCCCAGCCTGACGG
Organism: Pyrinomonadaceae bacterium; assembly: GCA_043740295.1. Lineage (GTDB taxonomy): Bacteria > Acidobacteriota > Blastocatellia > Pyrinomonadales > Pyrinomonadaceae > OLB17. Next base: position 21,870 of record JAYUCO010000007.1, read on the forward strand.
TTTGTCCGTTTTCGTCCTTGAATTCAGTGTCAAGCGGCAACGGGTCGCCAAGCTTTTGTTCGATCCCGACCTTCTGCAGGGCGTCGGGAAGCCCGGTCCCAACATTTTGCGACGGATCATACGTCTTCGGCGAATAAAGCGGCGAATTATAATGTTCGCTTTTCTGCGCCGCAACGCCAATAAATGAGATCAATATCGCCGCCAGCACAGAAACTTTCAGCTTTGGTAACGCTAATTTTGCCGAGGTCCACTTCATAATTTTAGTTCTAAGTTCCCGCTTCAGCGTGTCTTTCCGTTAATCAAGAACACACTCAGAACGCTTACCTTCTCTTTGCCGCCGCCATCCGGCCGGCACTCGCATCGGTGATAAACATTTTCGACTCGATCGCGGCATTCTCGGCTTCCGCACCCGACTTTGCCTTCACCGACTGCTCAAGAAATTTTTCCTTTGCCATTTCTAGCGGCATGACCATCATCATCCCTGTCGATGGGTCCTTTCGTCCACTTTCCCACATCTCAAGCCACTGCTTTCTAATCTCACGGTATTCTGATTGAGGAGCTTTGAGTTCAAGATTTACGCGGCCATGTTCGGATTCGACCCCGAATCCCGGAGCCGCCTGCAGCCTTGGCTCTGGCGGCAGACGTTCTTTTTCACTCATCATCATGGGTGTATTCGAACGCTTGTCGTCACGGTCGTTTTCGGCGAGCACATTCAAAAACACCCGCATCAGCCCGAATGTGATCACGACCAGCAAAACCAGACCGATCCCGAAATAGAAGACGCCTTTCAGCCCGACAACGTTTTGCTCGTATGGTTTATCAAAATCGACAAACGATTTTTCGTGTTTTGTCTGTCCCATAATAATTGCTGGTTTCAGGTTTTAATTTGAAACCGAAAACTTTAGTGTCCTTTTCCGTGTTCTATCGCCCGGTCCAAGAACGGGTCCATAACCGGAACCAAAGGACGGTTCATTAATTGCCCAAAGAAATACCAAAGCCAGATACCGCCAACGGCAACCGGAGCGACCAGGTCCATCCAGCTCAAGATAAATGCTCCCTGCTCCAACCCGTGCGTGTTGATCCGCGGATTTGGTGCGATCAGATAGAACATATCCACGAGCCGCATTATCAAGATAAATATCGCAAGGGTTGACAGCCACGCCGCCTTTCGCTTCAGGTCTCGTTTCAAAAGCAATAGATACGGAAAGGCGAAATGAAAGAATATGAGGGCAAGGCCGATATAGCCCCACGCTCCTTTCATGCGAGTCAGGTACCAGACCGTTTCTTCCGGCAGGTTCCCCGACCAGATGATCAAAAATTGTGAAAAATTAAAGTATGCCCAAACCATTACCAATGCGAGCATCAATTTGCCGAGGTCATGGAAATGCCGCTTGCCGAGTACACGGTTCATCGGGGCCTTTTCAGACAGATACGCAAGGACCGCGACCGAAAAACAGAAGCAGCTTAATGCCCAGCCGGCGACGAACAGTAATCCCCACATTGTCGAGAACCAATGCGGATCAAGCGTCATTACCCAATCCACAACGGCGAAAGTGACCGTCAGAGCGTAGAAAACCATCGTCGGCCCCGAAAATGAAGTGGCATAACCCAAAAACTTTGCCGCATCTTCCGGATTATCGGCCTTATCCTGCTGTGCAGACCATTTATTAAGGATAAACGTCATTACGCCAAAGAGAGCGAAATAGATCACCGAGCGTAATATCCATGCCATTGGCGTCATGAACCAGCCGCGGTGAATGACCGTATAGTCGTCCGCCGGGAGGTGCGTCCACTCGTAAAGCTGCGTAACCCCAAGAGCGATCGGAATAAACATCAAAAAGACCAAAGGAAGCGTCCTAGTCCCGGCTTCGACCGTCCGCCGGATGACCACGCCCCATGCCCCGCCCGTTAGATATTGCAGGATCAGGACACCAAGGCTGCCGATCGAGATGCCGCCCCAAAAAATAAATCCAAGCAGCCACGACCGCAATGCCTGTTCCGGGTTGAAATAATATCCCACCCCCCATGCGATCAAGGCTATACCGCCGATGCCTAAAGCCAGCGTGCGGAGACGGTTGATATCCGCTGGTGCCTGATAATTACCAGTATCAGCCATTATCGTACACCTCCGTGCGTTTCGGTTTTAGGTGCTTCATTTGTTTTCGGCGCCATATTTGCGTTCATCTTCATTGTTTCTTCCGGATTTTGGCTGATCTGTAGTGTCCGGATATATGCGACCACCGCCCATCTGTCCGCCGCCGAAAGCTTATCGCCGTAGCTGTTCATTTTTCCCCAGCCGTTACTAATAACATCGAAAAAATGTCCCACCGGTGCGTTACGCAGCCGGTCGTCATGATAGGTCGGCGGTGCCGAGAAACCGCGGCGTACTATCATTCCGTCACCGTTCCCGATCGAGCCGTGGCAGACGATACAGTAAATGTTGTATCTGTCCTGTCCGCGATCAACCAGTTCTTTGGTTACAGGTATTGGAAATTCGTCAATATCGTTCGGGAAACTTGAAACAAGAGTGTTCCCGGCCGCATTGGTCGTGGTTTCGACCTGCACATTTGGATTCGGATCATCGATCTTTCCAGTGTAAAGGGCTTTATTTTCCTTGAGCAGCCCGCGTGCCACCGTGCCTTCGGGTATATCTCGCGAAGCCCGGTGGTCGCTGAAGAATTCGCTCCTCTTATACGCCTTGTAACGCGGCTGGTCCTGCATATCGAACCTGACACCGCACCCGGCGAAAAGTATGCAGAAGGCTGTAAGCAGCAGTGCCGTATAGTGTCGCGGTGACAAAGCGATACTGTGACGCGCGGATCTTTCGCTCCGCGTCCTGTTGTCACCAGATCTCCGTTTCACCAAATTATTCATCGACATCAAAAACCTCCTGCGGCTTCAGACTTTCCATAAAACTTTTTGTGTCGCCGTACTCGAATTTCGGATCAGCCGATTCAATTATCAGAAAGAATTTCTCACGCGTAGCCAGTGCAAACCGCGGAACATTGAAAACCGGATGATACGGACGCGGGAGGCCGTTCAGGAACAGCATTCCCAAAACGGCAGTGATTCCCGCCAGCAGAATTGTTAATTCATATGAGACCGGCACGAATGATGGAATACTGATGTACGGACGTCCGCCAACATTCATTGGATATTCAAAGTAATGAACAAAAACCTGCAGCCCGACACCGAGCAATAGACCTGTGACGCCGCCGCCAAAAACAAGATACGGCAAAATGCTTCGCCTGATGCCGAGCGCCTCATCCATTTCATGGATCGGAAATGGTGAAAAAGCATCGGTCTTTGTATAACCGGCCTCGCGCACCTTTCGCGCCGCATCGACCACTTCGGTCGGCGTATCAAATTCTGCCATTATTCCGTAAAGGTTCTTTTCCATATCTCTATTACTCAAACCTGTGCCGGTCCGGTTTTTCGTCAAGGTTTTCGGCCGCTTCTTCGGTGTCCTGTATCTCCAGTACCGATTCCTCAAAATCATGATGGCGGCCGTGCACATCCGCCGACGGCAGAAGGGTCCGCACCTCGAATATCGAAATGATCGGCAGGAATCGCACAAACAGGAATATCAGCGAGAAGAAAAATCCGAGCGTGCCTATAAACATCGACCAATCGAACATTGTCGGACTGTACATGGCCCATGAGGACGGTAAAAAGTCACGGTTCAAACTGGTAATGATAATAACGAATCGCTCGAGCCACATGCCGACGCTGACGATCAGCGAAATAATAAACAGCCAAAATGGGCTTTCACGAAATCGCTTGAACCACAAGAACTGGATCGAAATGCCGTTGCAAAAGATCAGCATCCAGTAAAATAGCCAATATGGGCCGGTCCATATACGGTTCTTGATCAAAAACACTTCATATTGGCTAGAGCTGTACCAGCCAAAGAAAGCTTCCATTGCGTAGCCGTAAACCACGATCAATCCGGTGGCAAGCATGATCTTGCCCATATAGATCAGATGAGTATCCGTAATAAAATCCTTCATGTTGTACAAAACACGAAGCGGGATACAAAGGATCAGCACCATCGCGAATCCGGCAAATATCGCTCCCGCTACGAAATACGGCGGGAAAATTGTGGCGTGCCAGCCCGGAATTTGCGAAACCGAGAAGTCGAAACTAACAATGGAGTGAACTGAAAGCACCAGCGGTGTCGAAATGCCCGCAAGCAGAAGATAGGCGATCTCATAGCGGTGCCAATGGCGTGCCGACCCGCGCCAGCCCCAGGAAAGGAGGCCATAGATCAATTTGAAATATTTATTCTTTGCCCGGTCGCGCAGGGTCGCAAGGTCGGGAATCAGTCCGACGTACCAAAACAAAAGCGAAATTGATGCATACGTCGAAACCGCAAAAACGTCCCATATCAAAGGGCTTCGAAATTGCGGCCAGATACCCATCGTATTCGGATACGGAAAAAGCCAATAAGCCGCCAGCCACGGACGTCCGGTGTGCAGCAGCGGGAACATCGCGGCATTGGCCACCGCAAAAAGCGTCATTGCCTCGGCAAACCGGTTGATCGACGTGCGCCATTTTTGATTTAGGAGCAGCAAAATTGCCGAGATCAGCGTCCCGGCATGGCCGATACCGATCCACCAGACGAAGTTAATGATCGGGAACGCCCAACCGACGGGTTGATTGTTTCCCCACACCCCGATGCCGCGGGCAAGCACAATCGAAACCGTAACAAGAAGAAGTTGAGCGACCATGAACGCAATGCCGAAACCGATAAACCAGAAAAACGGCGTTCGTTTCTTGAGCGTAAGGTCGCTGATCTTGTCCGAAACGGTTCCGAACGAGTGATCCCCTTCCACCATCGGCGGATAGATCCTGTCCTGAACTTCTTTTAGTTCCTGCATATAATCTTAAGTTCAAAATTCGTTGTTCAAGTTCGCCGCACTTTGAACTTGAAACCCAGAACTTCCTTAGTGGCCTTCCTCTCCCGGTTTACTCACTTCCACGTGCGACTTCTCGCCGCCATGCGATTTCGGCACCTTTAAAGGCTTGTAATCCGGCATTTCCTTGTTCTGATTTTTTAATCCAGCCAGATACGTTGTCCTTGGCTGGGTGTTCAGCTCATTCAAAAGGTTGTAATTGCGCCTGTCCGCCTTCGATTTCGCAATTTTGCTCAGCGGATCGTGCATATCGCCAAAGATGATCGCGCCGGTCGGGCAGGCCGATTGACAAGCGGTGACCACCTCGCCGTCGGCAATGCCGCGGCCGTCCTTTTCGGCTTCGATACGGGCGGCGGCAATGCGCTGCGTACAATAAGTGCATTTCTCCATCACACCGCGGCTCCGGATCGTAACTTCCGGGTTTCGCATCAGCTTGTACTGTGGCGTGTCCCAATCCTGATAAAGCAGGAAATTAAACCGCCTAACTTTATAAGGGCAGTTATTCGAACAGTAACGCGTTCCGACACAGCGGTTATAAACCATGTCGTTCAAGCCTTCAGGGCTGTGGACCGTCGCCGTGACCGGACATACGACCTCGCACGGGGCCTGTTCGCACTGCTGACACAAGACGGGCTGGAAGTGCAATCCTTCAGGATTGTTCACATCATTGCCGGTGAAGTACGCGTCGATCCGCATCCAATGCATTTCGCGGCTTCTCTCGATCTGTTCCTTGCCGACGACGGGGATGTTATTTTCGGATTGGCAAGCCAGAACACATGCGTTGCAGCCGACACACGCATTGAGGTCGATGGTCATGCCCCACTTATGATTTTTAGCGTACTGTTCCTGATATAGCTCGGTCGGATAGATGGTGTTCGGATATTCATTCTCCTGTTCACCAAATTTCGGGTCCTCGGCAAAAACGTCCGCATCGAAGACCCGCAGAATATCGCGGCCTTCCATATTAAAATGGATCTGTGTCGAAGCTATGGTTACTTTTTCGCCGGTCTTCTCTATCGAACCCGATCCAAAATTCATGGCGTCCGAACGCTGGACGTCGAAAGAGCTGTATCCCAGCCCAGTGCCGACGCGTCCCGCCCGTGTCCTGCCATAACCCATAAATATGGTCACCACACCGTCAGGCTGGCCCGGCGATATCCATACCGGCACAGGTTTTTCGATATTTGCTCCCTGGTATTTGAGCGTAACGGTATCGGCCGTCGTGTTCTGGCCCTTGGTGTTGATAAAAGGAGTGCCGCGCTCTCCGCCGGCGATCTCGTCCGGAACGTTTCCGCGATTTAAGCTTAGTTCGGCCGCCGTCTTCGGACTGACCAGGGCGACATTTTCCCACGTCACTTTATTCAGCGGGTTCGGCAGCTCCTGCAGCCAGCCATTATTGGTAAACCGTCCGTCGTAAACACCCGGATCTGGTAGGATCGAAAATTCGATCGGGCCGTTATTGGCGGCCGACGCGGAGGGCTGGGCCAAAAAAGCCGTATTGGCCGAAACCGCTTTGACGGCAAAGGCGGTGTTCGGAATGACGCCGTCATGAACGGCCTTTCGCCAATTATCCTCGAATGTTTTGTTTGGCTGAGCAGAGGCCAGGTTTTGCGTTTGCCAGTAGCCTTTTACGATGTCGTGATCATTGCTGTCGAATTTATCGCGAAAGAAAAGCTGCACGACCTCATGTGAGCTCTTGCTGTCATAAAGCGGCTTGATAAGCGGCTGGACGATCGAAATAGTTCCGTCGTAAGCACGGGCATCGCTCCACGTTTCCAAATAATGCTTTTGAGAAATGTGCCAATGACTATGCTCGGCCGTCTCATTGACATGCATGCCGAGATGGATGCGGAGCGGCACCTTATCCATCCGCGCGGCATCTAATTTAAGGTCGGCCGGTGTGTTGTAAACCGGGTTTGCGCCAAGAACAACGAGCATCTTCACACGCCCGCCATCAATATCGCCGATCAATTCCCTGAGCTGTTCGACCTGTGTTTTGTCCGCTTCCTCCGCCGTCTCCGTATAGATAACGGTTGTTCCGACGCTGCCCAAAGCGGCATTCATCGCATGTGCGAGTGCATGCACGGCAGGCGGCTGATTATTGCCGGCAACCACCAGCGACTTGCCTTTATGCTCAAGCAGGTCTTTGGCCATGGCAGCGATCCATTCGGCATTTTCCGTATAATTAGAATTCGTACCGGCAACGCCCAGTGCCTTGGCAACGGCCTTGGCTATCTCCGGCACCTGACTAGGTTTGACCGCGAGGCGGTGGTCCGCCTTCGAACCCATCAGCGTCATAGATGTTTCTACGACATATAGACGTCCGATCTCTTTTTTATCTTCGGAATAGGTGCGGGTCTTAGCAAAATCGCTTATATAACGAACGTTGAACCCCGAAAAAATATCGGCATCGAGCGAAAGTATCCTTTCGGCCTGATCGAATTTGTAGATCGTATTTACAGGTGATCCGAATGCAAGCTTTGCACCATTGACAGCGTTGTCGTTATTGACCGGTTCATACTGTATCCATTTGGAATTAGGCAGTTCGGCGGCGATCTGTTTGAATTGCGACCGGAGTGTCGGCGAGTTGACGGTTTCGGTCAAAAACCTGATACCCGAGCCGCCGTCGCCGCCATTCTCCACTACTTCATTACGGAGCGTCGTTATAAAATTCTGCCAGGTCTTCGGCGATCCGCGGTAGGTCACTTCCTGAGAGCGGTCGGGATCGTACATATCCAGAAGCGATGCCTGGGCGAAAATATCCGTCGATCCAAGACTGCCCGGATGTTCCGGATTGCCTTCGAGCTTGATCGGCCGCCCTTCAAATGATTTGGCAAGCAGGCCGGTAGCAACACCGCCGATAGACATCGCGGTCGCAAAAAACAAGGGCTTGCCCGGAAGCGAATCTTCCTGCGAACGGACATATGGGACGATCTTTTCCGCCGGTTGGATGACGCAGCCGCTGAGGCCCGCGAAAGCTAACGACGCGCCCATGAATTTAATAAAGTTGCGGCGGCTTAAGCTGTCGTTCCATTCTTCGGCATGATTTGGATATTCACGTTTTACGAATTCTCCGAATTCGGGCGTGTCGGCAAATTCTTCGACACTTCGCCAATAATCCTTGCCGTTTTCAGAAAGGATCCGGTCACGCATCAATGCAAAATTTTGTTTGCTTTCAGGGCTGGACATTTATTTACTGATTCCTTATCGCTAGAGTTATGCTTGCAGCATGATCTTTCGCCTGGTGTTTCACGCCCAATGGCGCAAATCCGAATTCTATCTGTGACACGTCGAACAACTGGTCATCGCTTCCTTGCTTCTGATCTTGTATTTAGCTTTCAGGTCCGTTCTTTCTTCGGTCGTCAGGTCCGCGTTCTGCCACTGCATATTAAAGATCTCCGATTTCGGACGGATGAATTTTTCCGGTTCGCGGTGACATGCCAAACACCATTCCATTTGCAGCGTGTTTTCCTGAAAAACCGCCGGCATATTGTCGATCTGGCCGTGACAGGTTGAGCATCCAACGCCTTTCGCCACATGGATACTGTGATTAAAATAAGCAAATTCAGGCAGATCGTGGACGCGTTCCCATTCGATCGGTTTGTTTTCACGGTAGCTTGCCCGGACCGGTTCGAGATATGGGCTGTCGGCCCATAGCTGGCTGTGACAGTTCATACACGTCTGGGTCGATGGCATACCGGCCGATGCTGTCGTTTCTACCGAATAATGGCAATAGCGGCAATCGATCCCGTCATCACCGACGTGATGTTTATGGCTAAACTGCACGGGCTGTTGTTTTTCCACATAACGCCCTGTCAAATATGACGAACGCGCGATCTGTGTATATGCAAAAAAGGCTACGCCTCCCAAAATGACCACAGCTATCATGGTTATTCTGGCTATATTGTTTGCACTTTTGTTAAAAAATTGTGCCATTTTACAAGTCTCTTACGCCCAATGGTTTACAAATGATAAAACTTCGCCGCTTCTCAGATTTTTATGAAAACCGGAGCGGAACTGCGATGGAAAGTGTGTTGCTGAAAAACTAAACGTAAAACCTGTTCCAATTCTACTAAATCTTGTAAATTCCGCAAATTCCACAATAAAAAAATAGTAGGCTTTGGGTGTTTCTACAAGTTCGTATTAAATAAGCACTGCTGATAAGCAAAATTAATACTTGAGTGCGATCAGAATGCCTGCTTTCAAGCCTCAGAGCCAGCGATCAAAGCGACGCCGATCGCGGGTGCATTTTCACCAAGCTCACCCGCCACGATACCCGTATTTTCGAATGAAGGCGAGAAGGAAAGCTCCTTTGCACGCCGTATCACGGCATCCAGCACGACGTCCCCGGCCTGCATTATCTCTCCGCCGATCACTATCTTTTCAATGTTCAGGAGATTTATCACGCTGGCGATCGCCGTTCCGACATAGGTTCCGGTCCGCTCCAGCATCATCCGGGCAAAATCGTCTTCTTTTGCGGCTGCGGTGACAATATCAGCGATCCCGATCCGATCTTCTTCAAGCCGGCTCAGCGATGACGTGCTGTCCTGCTGATAACGGCTTACCGTCCGGCGGACTATATTTGCCGATGAAGCAACGTCTTCAAGCCGCATCCCTTCGGAATTTATCGGCACATAGCCGAATTCACCGGCAAATCCGGCTGCGCCCTTCCAAATATCGCCATTTATAATAAAGGCCCCGCCAACGCCTGCACCGAGCGTTGCGTAGAAGATATTCCTGCTGCCACGGCCGGCCCCGGCTATAAATTCGCCGTATGCCGCCGCATTCGCATCATTCTCGATCAACGTTTGCAGACCGGTCGCGGACCGAATTTCAGCCGCCAGATCGATAACGGAATGTTCGGGAATGCGCGCGGAAAAAGCTACGCGTTTGGTTTCGCGGCTAATTAGACCGGGCACGGCAATGCCGATCTTTTCGAAACCGCCCCAGCCTTGCTTTATTTTATCAACCACGGCGAGCAGTTGCGGAAGCGTTTCACTTCTGCGGTCAAAAGGAACCTTCAATGAATTTAAAACCGTCCCGGCCCCATCAATGCAAACTGCATTTATTGCCGCGGCCGATACTTCGATCCCAACAAAATTTCCTGACTGCTGAATTGGTTCACTCATTGTTTAATTGCTGTTTTCGATTACTCTTGCGTCCAAACTAAGGCGATTTTAGACACTGCTATCATAACTGTCAACCAATCTCGAAAAGATAATCGCGTGTCCGCTGCTTCCCGAATAGTTTGACTGGAACACTGTGTAAAGTTACTCTTTGTTGAGTCCGTCCTTTAGCGGATGACTCATGTTTTATGGATCAGCTTGAATTGATTATTCAGCAGTATGGTATATATGCCGTATTTGCTCTCTGCACCATCGAGGGAGATATTACCCTCCTGATCTCGGGGACGATGGCCCACGGTGGTTATTTTGGCCATTATAGTTTTCTGAAGGTATTTGTCTTCGGCACGCTTGGTGGAATGGTGGGTGACAGCTTTGGTTACGCCGTCGGACGTATATTCCACGAGAATGCAAAGGACTACCGTTTCTATCAAATAGCCCAGCCGCGGTTAGAACGCCTGATCGATAAATTCGGCAAGTACGCTTTAATTATCTCAAAATATATTTACGGTATCCGTGTCGCAATGTGTGTGTTTTATGGTATCGGCAAAATGCCGTTTTACCGCTTTATGTTCTTGGACGCAATCAGCTGCGGCCTGTGGGTGACGCTTTTGGCAGGTACAGGATATTTTTTCAGCGGTGCGATCACATCGATCATCGGTGATTTTCAGCACATCGGAATCGCTCTTTTCTTCGTAATACTTTTCGCGGTAATAATCATCTACGCGATCGAAAGGTTCTGGCTTTCGGAAAAGGTCGAAGAGGTCAATCCCTTGGCGCTTCACAAACTTGAAGAAAAGCTGCATGCGGTCGAAGAAGTTGCACAGGAAAAACTTCACGATCTTAGCGAACGTTTCCATCTCACGAGAGAGCCGAACCGGGATGAAGAAGAGAAAATTGATTCCGAGACAAAGCTGAGCGGGGATGCGGCAAAGAAATCCGCCGGCGGCTAAACAATTTGAATTAAATCAAAAAGAAAAGATCCGACAACAAAAAGAACATTGCCATTATGATAATCGAAACGTCCGCGCCGACGCGAGTCGATCTTGCCGGTGGAACCATTGATATACCGCCTCTTTTTCTATTTCATGAAGAAGCTGCCACGGTGAATTTCGCCATTGACCTCCTTGCAAAATGCCGCATCGAATCGCGTGATGATGACAAGATAGTTCTGGAATCCGTCGATAGAGGAGTTAAATTCGAAACGTCACTCGAGAAGATTAGTGAATTGAAGAATGAACCGCGTCTTGAGCTGCTTTCAAAGCTCATCTATTTCTTCAAACCCGAAACCGGTTTTAACATGATCACCGAATCCGAAGCCCCGGCGGGTGCCGGGCTGGCCGGTTCTTCAACGCTCAACATTGCCTGCATCGGGGCCCTCAACAAACTTGTCGGCGACCGTTACGCTCCCGACAGATTTATTCCTATCGCAGCCAATGTCGAATGCCAGGTAATAAAGGTCCCGACCGGTTTTCAGGACTATTATTCGGCCCAATACGGCGGCGTTGCCGCTATCCATTTTGCACCCGACGGCATGACCCGCGAACCACTCGACATTGACACAAAAACCCTCGAAGAACGCATAGTCGTGCTTTATACAGGCGAGCCGAGAAATTCCGGCACCAATAATTGGGAGATCACCAAACGACATATCGACGGCGACCATGAACTTTTCGATGTTTTCGAAGGCATCCGCGACACATCGCTCGAGCTGCGTACCGCTTTGCTTGCGGGCGATTGGAACTCGGTCGGCGAAATTCTCGCTTTCGCCTTCCCGCATCGCAAACGGCTCTCGCCGAAGATCACCACGCCGCAAATGGATCTAATGATCGAAAAGGCATTAAATAACGGAGCCATCTCCGCCAAAGTTTGCGGTGCCGGAGGCGGCGGCTGCATCGCTTTTTTCTGCGAAGAAGGCCGCAAACATGAAGTCGAAAAAACCTTGTCGTCAGAATCCGGCGCGGAAGTTCTGGACTGGAAACTCAGCATGGATGGATTAATTATTAAAGTTCTAGAATCTTGATCGCCCTTGTGGCAGCTTGTATGAAGAAATCTATGAAATTACATTATTTCCTCACTTCGGTCGTACTGCTAATGTCTGTCTTTGTGACTGTAAATGCTCAGAAAGAAAGGTCTGATTGCTCCGACCCACAAGACCCGATGGTTATCTCACTGGTCAAACAGGCAGCGTTTTCTGAAGCAAAGCAGGATGTCGTTGGAGCAATCAAACTTAACAAAAAAATTCTCGAAATCGAGCCAAAGAACGAATGCGCTTTGAATACAATTGCTGGTTTGTATGGTGTGATGGAAGATTTTGAGCAAGAAATCATTTACGCGAAACTTGCGATCGAAGCTAATTCGAAGTTTGCAAATGCCTATATCAACTTGGGAAACGCTCAAGGCACGCGTGGAAATTTGAAAGAAGCCGAAGAAGCCTTTTCAAAAGCTCATGAACTTGCACCGAAGAGCCCGCTTGGCGTATATAGCTTAGGCGTGCTTGCCGAACAACAGCGCAAGTTTTCAGAAGCAACCGGTTTTTATCAGAAGTCCATCGAAATAGACCCGAAATTTGAGAACGGATATTTTAATTTAGCGGCGATGTATGCGAACCTGAAACGCTTCGCCCGAAGCAAAAGCCACTTTGAAAAAATTGCTTGCTCTAAATCCTAACTCGCAAGACGCAAAAGAAATGCTCCAGCAAATTGAACACGAAAAACATTAGCTCCAAAGCGGATTGGATAAGACGGAAACCAAGCACTAGCGAGGGTGTCTTAAAAAAAATCAACCGTAATTCGTAATTTATAATTTAAAACAAACTCCCCGCGGCTCTCGTTTCCGTCCTTGCAATTTCTTGTCACAAAACCTCCGAACGCGGTGTTTTCCTTTTAGAAAATTAATTTTCCAAAAATATACACCATAATCGGAGGTTTTTTCATAATGTCCATTACCACAGTAGCAAAACAAGTCGTACTCATTGGGATCGCGTTTGGATTGGCGATTCTCTCCGTTTCGATCCTCTTCGGTCAGAACAAAACAGAACACAAAGGTGAATACAAAAAAACGCATGAATTTTGTTCAGACAACAATTGGTCAAATGGCGACCGTGTTTCATTTCATGAACTCCGCGAAATGACGCTTGCCGCTTCAGGCTCGTTAAAGGTTGACGGCGGCAGGAACGGCGGCGTCAGCATTCAGGGCGAAAACCGGTCCAATGTTTTCATCAAAGCCTGTGTCCAAACTTGGGGCATGACCGACGAAGCTGCCAAAACTGCCGCAAACAGTATCAAAATTGCTTCAAACCCCGAAATCAAAGCCGAAGGCGGCGATGATTCGAATTGGTCTGTCTCATACGATATCCGCGTTCCGCAATCCACAAATCTCAAGCTCAATGCACACAACGGCGGCATTTCCATCAATTCGGTTGATGGAATGCTCGAATTCGAAACAACCAACGGCGGTGTGAATTTACAGAACGTATCGGGCGATGTCACCGGAAAAACGACCAACGGCGGCGTCAATGTTCGTCTTTCGGGAAGCAGTTGGAAAGGCAGCGGATTGAACGTCACGACCTCAAACGGCGGCGTTAATCTCACGCTTCCTTCAAATTATGCGGCAAATATTGAAACCGGAACGGTCAATGGCGGATTCAGGAGCGATATTCCAAGCCTGAATGTCACAACCGAAGATGTTAAAGGCGAATGGAACGGCCACGCAAAGGCAAAGCACGTAACGACAAGTCTGAACGGCGGTGGAGCACCTGTTAAATTACTAACGACTAACGGCGGAATCCGGATCAATTCGGCTGATAACGAATAAATCGATTAAAAAAGAGGCAGTCTGAAAACTAAGGATTTAGATCTAGCTCCGGTGGAGCGGCATGTTTGTAGACAAAGAAAGAATCAAATTCTAAGTCTTTTCAGACAGCCTCGTTTTATCTCAACCCCTTGCTTCCGTCATTTCGATCGCATTGGTCAGCGAACGGAAAATGTCACGTCCGTCGTTTGATCCGAGCAGCTCTTCACACGCTCTTTCGGGATGCGGCATCATTCCGAGAACGTTGCGGCCCTGATTACAAATACCAGCAATGTTTGAAAGTGCTCCATTTGGGTTCGATTCAGCGGTCAGTTCCCCATCGGCGTCACAATAACGAAAAACTATCTGCCCATTCTCTTCCAATGCTTGTAATGTTGCCTCATCGCAAAAGTAATTCCCTTCCGCGTGTGCAACCGGAATCGACAACACCCTTCCATTTTCAGATTCGCTTGTAAAAGGCGTAGCGTCGTTTTCGACCCTTATATTTACGTGCTTGCAAACAAAATGCAGATCGGCATTCCGCATCAACGCCCCCGGAAGCAAGCCGGCCTCGCAAAGTATCTGAAACCCGTTGCAAATACCGAAAATAAATTTTCCATCGGCGGCAAAAGGTTTCAGTGCCGTCATCACTGGAGAAAATCTGGCCAAAGCTCCAGCACGCAGATAATCTCCATAAGAAAACCCGCCCGGAATTAAAATTGCGTCGTATGCCTTCAGATCCGTTTCTTTATGCCAAATAAAATCAACCGGCTGCCCAATATGTTTTGAAACAACGTGGTATGCATCGTGATCGCAATTCGAACCGGGAAAAACTATTACTCCAAATTTCATAATTAGTGGTGAATGGTGAACGGTAAATGGTGAATGATGCGGCTTTTTCCTGCATTCATCGCTCACCACTCACAGTTCAACATTACGAAACTATTTCCACTCGGTAATCCTCGATCACCGGATTCGTCAATACATCTTTGGCGATTTGCTCTGCGGTCAGCCTCGCTTCAGCTTCGGAAACGCCGGCACCGACAGCGATCTCAAAATATTTCCCTTGGCGGATATCGTTGATTGTATTGTAGCCGAGCAATTCCACCGAATGATGAATGGCTTTGCCCTGCGGATCGAGAACGCTTGGCTTTAGTGTAACGTAAACTTTCGCTTTCATTTTTCTCCCTAAAATAAATTGTAGATTGTGTCGCAAATTGTTGTTTTAATCAACGTCTTATGATAACTTTCACCTGATATTTTTTCTGCATATACTCGTAGCAAAATCAAACCCCTTCAAAGGAGAAATTTTAGAAAATGCAAAATCAAAAATCCGCACTAGGACTAGATGGGAATATTACTGCGTTGATTGGTTATCCGATTGGCATCGTTGCTCTAGTTTTGATCTTTATTGAAAAGGACAACAAATTTGTCCGATTTCATGCGCTGCAGTCCGTTCTTTGGTCCGTAGGAATTACGATCGCTTTTATTGCGGTTATGATTGTCGGAGTAATTTTGGGGCTAATAGTTGCAATGATTTCCTCTGCTCTCGGTTACGTCGTGTGGATAGTTTTCACACTTATATACCTCGGGCTTTTCGTTGCACTGTTTGGAGGTTTGTTATATGGAGCAATCAAAGCCTATGGCGGGGAGATGACAAAACTCCCTATAGTCGGGAAAATGGCAGAAAAATGGGTCTAACTAACCAAAAACCCTGACGAAAACCTTATCCACATTTCGCAGATAGTATCTCACATCAAAAACGCGGGCAATTTCTTCTTGAGTTAATTTTGAGGAAATGTCCGCGTCTTTCATTATTAGCTCTAAATATTCTCCGCCTTCGTCCCAGACTTTCATCGCATTTCTCTGTGTCCAGATGTAGGCGTCTTCACGCGACACTCCTTTCTGCGTCAAGGCGAGCATCAATTGCCCGCTAAATACCAATCCGCGCGTCAGGTTAAGGTTCTTCTGCATGTTTTCCGGATAGACGATCAGTGTATCCAAAAGACTTGTGGTTTTTGTGAGGATGTAATCAAGAGTTGCCGAAGAATCCGGCAACACAATACGTTCAGCTGACGAATGCGAAATGTCCCGTTCGTGCCAAAGTGCTATGTTTTCAAGTCCGACGATCGAATTCGCCCGTACCGTCCGTGCCATTCCGCATATTCTCTCCGACAAAATTGGATTTCGTTTGTGCGGCATCGCCGACGAGCCTTTTTGTCCCGCCTTAAAAAATTCCTGTGCCTCGCGTACTTCCGTTCTCTGCCAATGCCGGACCTGCAAAGCGATCTTTTCCAGCGTTGAAGCAATTATTGCCAAGGTACATAAATATTCCGCATACCGGTCGCGTTGTATGACCTGCGTCGAAACGTCGGCTGCTTGCAGACCCAATTTCTCGCAAACACGTTCTTCGACATCAGGCGACAGATGAGCGAATGCCCCGACCGCTCCGCTAATTTTTCCTACTGAAACCGTATCCTTCGCTTTTAATAACCTCTCGCGATTACGCTGCATCTCTGAATGCCAAAGCGCCCAAACAAGCCCGAAAGATGTCGGCTCCGCATGAATCCCGTGCGTGCGGCCGATCTGCGGCGTCTCTTTGAATTCAAAAGCACGCCGTTTCAGCACGGGCAGCATTGCATCGATCTTTGCCAGCAAAATTACGCACGATTCTTTCAATAAAA
>JAYUCO010000008.1:0-84528 GCA_043740295.1 Pyrinomonadaceae bacterium
TTGATCGTTGCCGAGAAGAATATTGATGAGGCGAGCAGCGGCTGCATCCATCACGCCGGATTGGTTAATGCCAAAACGTTTGCGGCCAAAACGGCCGAGATCCTGGATTGTCGAGAAAATTCCTTCTTTTACGATTAAGAGGCCCATCTTGAAAAGTTATTAGTTTAACCCGGATTTTTTTGTCTAGTTTTACTTTGCATCTTTGTGTGAGACTGACTTTTTTTCACGCAAAGCCGCAAAGAACGCAAAGGAAGTTATAAAAACCCGAGACTTTCTAATGCTGAGTACGCGATTAAAAAGCTTCACTGATGCATAACTTCAGTTTACCCCGACGCCATTGCGTCAAATGACGGTCTATGCTCTGACATCAAGAAACCTCACCGAATCGCCAGGCCGTAAAAGACATGGGCTATCACTTCGCGGTGTGAACAATTCGATACCGGTCCTTCCGATTATCTGCCAACCGCCAGGCGATTCGAGCGGGTAAATGCCGGTTTGTCCGCCCGCGATACTCACGCTGCCTTTTGGCACCTTGAGACGCGGCGATGGCCGTCGCGGTGTCGCTATACTTTTATCGACTTCGCCCATATATGCAAAACCGGGCAAAAAACCGAGCATATAGACGCGGTAAGTTTTTGAGGTGAATATTTCAATGACATCAGACGTGCCAATGCCATTTGTTTCAGCCACAAAATCAAGATCGAGTGCGTCTTCCGCTGAAAAAGATACCGGGATCTCAACCAAACGTTGTTTTGCTCGCTGCGGCCCGGCCAAATTTTCCAAAGTGTCTTCGACCAAAGCTTTTATTGCGGCAAAGGCGTCCGGGAATTCCGGGAAATTGTTTCGGACGGCCAGCAGATCGTAAAATATCGTCGCGGAAGCATAGGCAGGGACGGCTTCGATAAAACCGGGAAACGGCGATGCTTCGAAATATTCGGCCAGGCCAATGGCTTTGTTGTTGAGCAATTCCGAGATCTCCGTGCCAAATTCGATGGTCAAAGCGTTGTCGCCGAGCGGAAAAATTCGGAATGATCGTGTGGTCATTGGCTATCTCGTCCGTTGTTTGGGGTCGAGGTATTGGCGAAGCCCGTCGCCGATAAAATTGAAGGCGAGGACCGTTAAACCGATCGCTATGCCGGGAAAGAAAAGGACGTGCGGCGATGTGCTGAAATAGTTTCGGGCCTCTTCGATCATTGTTCCCCAACTTGGTGCGGGCGGCGGAATTCCTAATCCAAGAAATGAAAGCGAAGCCTCGGACAACACCGCTCCGGCCATTCCGAGCGAGGCCTGGACGATCAGCGGCTGGATCGCGTTCGGCATAATATGCGTAAAAAGAATTCGCATGTTACTCGCGCCCAGGGCTTTGGCCGCCTGCACAAAATCATATTCGCGGACCTTCAAAACCTGTCCGCGCATAACCCGCGCATAGCCGACCCAGCCGATAATGCACAGGGCGAGAATGAGCTTGCTAAGGCCTTTGCCGAAGAAATTGATAAGGCTTTCGGCGGCGTGTGCCCCGATAAAATATTGAAAAAGCTGCTGTTCGTCAATGAACGCCGCCAGGGCAATTGCCAATAAAAGCCCGGGAAACGCGAGAAAAACATTGAATATGTAGCCTGAAAGAAATTTATCAACAAGTCCGCCGTAGAAACCGGAAACCGCACCGATGACAGTGCCGACCACGCCTGTGACAGCAACGACGATCAAGCCGACCTGCAATGAGATCCGCGTGCCGAAAACCACACGGGAAAAAACATCGCGGCCCAAGGCATCCGTGCCGAACCAATGCCCGGAAGACGGAGAGGCGAAACGCATCGCCAAGTCCTGAGCATTGACATCATGGGTCGCAATGACCGGCGCGAATATCGCGACGATGATAAAAATCGATGCGATAGATATTCCAATGTAGGCGAGACGATTCATTAATAGTGAAAAGTGAAAAACTTAAAGTGAAAAATATTTAAGTCGCTAAACTCGGTGGCGATAAAATACCGCGTTATAATGACAACACATTTTTTTCGCTACGTTATTCTAATTCTCGGATCGAGGCGACGATAGACCATGTCGGTCAGCGAATTGGCCAAAATATACGTGATGCTGATGACCAGAACGCAGCCTTGCACGAGGCGGTAATCGCGTTTGCCGATGCCGTCTTCGAGAAGCAGCAGGCCGAGGCCTTGCCAGCCGAATATTTTTTCGGTGATGATGGCACCCGAAAGCAGCACGCCAAGCTGTAAACCGAGGACTGTGACGACCGGTATGAGGCCGTTCTTTAATACGTGTTTGTAGATGACCGTGCGTTCGCTGAGGCCTTTGGCACGGGCGGTGCGGACGTAGTCTTCGCCCAGTTCCTCGATCACACTTGAACGCACCATTCGAGTCAGGATGGCCGACAGGGCCGCGCCTAAGGTCACAGCGGGCAGCACTATGTCCTCGGGATATAAGCTCCCGGTCGGTGAAAACCAGCCGAATTTGACGGCGAAAATATAGACGAGAAACGGCCCGATGACGAATGTCGGCAGTGAAATGCCGAGCAAAGCGACGAACGACGCGGCATTATCGGCCAGTTTATTTTTGTTCGTCCCGGCCAGAACGCCGAGCGGCAATGCGATACCGATCGCCACCAGCATTGCCGCCACGGCAAGTTTTATTGTGGCCGGATAGCGTTCCAGGATCAGATCAAGCACCGGCCGTTCGCTGCGAAAAGACGTTCCGAGGTCGCCGTGAAGCAGGCCGATCCAGTAATCGGCATATCGGTTATCTGAGCCGTTCCAGACAAAACCTTTTTCGCCGCCTGCTGAGAAAAAGAACGCCGGGCGGTCGAGACCGTGTTTTTTATTGAAATTTTCGATCTGCTCGGTTGTCGCGGTCTCGCCCAGGATCGTGGTCGCCGGACTTCCGGGAACAAGCTCGATAAGCAGCGTTACCAGCGACACGACCGTCCAAATGACCAGCAGTGTGAGCGCCAATTGACGAGCAAAATTTATAACCTTGTATTTCATTCGAAGATCGCTTTCTGTCAGAACCGGATTTTATAATTAAACAGAAGAGATAACAAACACGTGCTCTGAGTTCATGCTTTATTGTGCTTTTTCTTTAAGATAAAGACACGTTAGTCTGAACTCAGGACTTGATCCCGGTGTGGATCGCGGCAATGCCGCCGGTCAGGTTCTTATATTCGACATCTGTAAAACCGGCTTTTTGCATCATTGCGACAAGATCTTTTTGATCGGGAAATTTCGATACGGAATCGGGGAGATATTCGTAAGCTCCGCGCGAGCCGCTGACGGCGCCGCCGATACGCGGCAGGACCTGTGTGAAATATAGATTGAAAATACGGCGAAAGCCCGGAACGAGAGGCGTGGAAAATTCGAGAATGGCGATCTTTCCGCCTTTTTTGAGGACACGGCGAAGTTCGCTCAGGCCATCCGCGAAATTCGACAGGTTGCGGAGGCCGAAAGCGATGGTCAAAGCATCAAAGCTCTCGTCGGCAAAAGAAAGCTGCATCGCATCGGCTTCGATGTAGGGAATCGTATAGTCAAGCCTGTTTGTTTTGTCATGAGCGATGGCAAGCATTGGGCGGCAGAAATCCGTGCCTATTACTTTTGCTTTGGCATGTTTTTGCAGTTCGAGCGACAGGTCGCCCGTGCCGCAGGCGACATCGAGGACGAGAGCGTCTTTATTTGCCAAAACTCCGGTGAGTTTTTCGCGGACGAGGCGTCGCCAGCGTTTATCGATATTGACCGACAGCACGTGATTGAGAAGATCGTATTTTGACGCAATGCCTGAAAACATTGCCCGGACAGCACGCGAATGCTCGATCTCGTTAGCGGTTCTTTCGTTTTGCATAAAACTTCAATGGCAGAAGCCCTTCCTAACGGTCAGGCTTCTGCACAGCGGATGTTGCCGGTGATACGGTCGCGGAGGCGATTGTGTTTTTGGACAAGCGGTCAGCTACTTTTTGAATATCGGCGAGCGTTGCCTTCTGATATCCCTGTTCCTCATCAGCCAATAAGAATTTGTAGGTGTCCACGTCCAGCCAAAGCTCATCAATCGCCCGTTTCGAATTCGCGGCAAGGACCACAGACCTGGCTTTCTGAAATTCGTCATTAGTGATGGCGGCGAAAATTCCGGCGAGGGGTTTATTTTTCGGCCCGGCTGATGCGGCATCCCGAAAAACAATGGCCCCGGGAAGAATATGTGCACTATTGGTAACGGTTGAATCACGGGAATTCATAATGGTTTTGAACCGCGAATCGAGAATTTGACTTAATATCTCGGAGGCCGGGTAATCCTTATCGCTCCGGTTCAGGCTGCGCAGGGCATATCTAAACTGCGAAACGGTTATATTCGGCATCGCTATCTCGACCGTTGCAGTGTCGGGTTCATCAGGCTGTTTGAAGGTCGAAGGGATCTTCTTGTCCGATTTCAACCACGACCCGAAATACCGCCGCACGGCCCGCAGTGCAAGGCCGGTATTCATATTTCCGCTGATCGCAATGGTTGCATTATCGGCTGTGAAAAAGCGGTCCTTGGCATATCTTAGATCGACAAAATCTATCTTTTTCACCGAATCGATGGTGCCCAAATGCCGCCGCCCGTAGGGAAACGCCCCGAAGAGCCGTTTTGCGACGGCTTGGTCGGCAATATAGGACGCGTCGTTTTCGAGTCCGGCAAGCTTTGCCAAATGACCGGCCTTCAAAGCTTCAGCCGCATCTTTTTCAATGGTTTGATTGGTGACGGCTGCCGCGAGCGTTTCGAGCATCGACAAAAATCCATCGGTCTTTGCGGTCGCGGTAATCTGGATGTAATCGTAATTGCTGGAAACATCAAGGCTGCCGCCGAGGTCGTCGGTGAAAAAATCACGCGTCGCTGCATTCGGGAAGATGGATTCGGAAACGAGCTTCATCATGCCTTCCTTGTCCAGCGGATCAAAGGCCGAGCCGCTGTGGACGCGGACCTTGACGGTGACCTTGCCGGCCGAGGGATCGTTCCACACCAGAACTTTGAGGCCATTGAGGAGCTTTTCCTGAAGCGGTGCTCCACTGCCGGGCTTTTGGGCGCAGACGGCGGCACTGAAAAGCATCATTGCCATGAAGGAAAGAAAAAGTTTTTGAAATACGAATTTAAGTTTCATCATTAAAAGTGTCTGAGAAATGAAATGTTATCCTTTTTAGTTGCAAAACTCCATCGAAGTGTTGTAACCGCTGAATAGTGAAAAGTGAAAAGTGAAAAGTGAATGGTGAATGGTGAATGAGGGGGAATTGAAAATATAGGGCTTTGTTGTATTAATTGATTTTTCCCGGCGTCTCTGCGTCTCGGCGGTGAAAAAAAATGTGAACGATGGCGGGAAAATTTTTTAGAAGGGCAGGCAGACATCCTAGCAATATAATAAAGCATCTATGAAGATTGAAAGAGCAAGCCTGAGTTTAACGAATATATTCAGATAAACTTAACATTTGCGAAAAAAACGTTATAATCAGGAATTGCTTTGGATGCTTGCCCGATAGTAAGTAAAAAGTTTGAGAGGCCGAAAAGATGGGAAAAATTGTTAAGTATTGCAGTTCGTGTGATGAGGGATTCGCCGAGAGGTTTGGGTTTTGTCCTAATTGCGCAGCTTTGCTGCAGACTTTCGAGATGAATCCGCTCGCGGAAGATATCAAACTTCAGGAAGATGATACGGCAGCTTCATTTGCAGAGCCGGAGATAGAAACGGCACCGCCGGAATTGCCCGCAGAAACGCCTGTGATCGAAGAACCGGTCGCACCGACGCCCGACTTTTTGATGGCGGCGACGGAACCGGCGATCGAGGAAGCAGAGGTCGCCGAACCGCAGGAAGCTATTGAAGACGTCGTGGTTCCGGTCATGGCGGCGGAACCGGTTTTCGTCCAGCCGATATATCAGCCAAAAGAACTTTACGCCGATGAACCTTATCGGCCATATGTACTGCCGGTCTATTCCAAGGACGACGACGGCTATCACATCACCGTCATTCAGGAAAAAGATAGCGGCAAGCGAAATCTGCTTTTTCTTGCCTCGGCCATGTTCATGGCAATCGTGGCGGTCAGCGGTGTCGTGATTTCGCTATTTTCCAAAGACCTCGGTATCGGAGCGATCGGTGACGAAACCTCTCTCGCCCGTCTGATCGACGAGGTCCCGACGACGGTTGAACCAGAAAAAGTGAAAAAAGACAAGGAAAAAGGCGGCGGCGGCGGCGGCGGCGGCGATGAAAACAAGGAAGAGACTTCACGCGGCGATCTAGCCGATCAGACCGAAAAGCCGGTCAGGCCGCCGGATGTAAATGTTCCTCGTCTGGAAAATCCGCTTACTTTGCCGCCGGCTTCGACGCAGGGCAACCGCAAGTTCCCAAAAGAATACGACAAATTCGGTAATCCAAATTCATTGAATTTAGGCATTTCTAACGGCACCGGCAGCGGCGGCGGACAGGGAAGCGGCACAGGTACAGGTCAGGGAAGCGGGAGCGGAAGCGGTGCCGGCAGCGGCAGCGGATCAGGCAGCGGCGGTGGTGACGGTGATGGAAACGGAGACGGCTCAGGTTCAGGCGGACGGGGAGCACCACCACCGATACCGGTTGGGGTAACGACGGGCGTGAGGATCATTAATAAGCCGAAAGCCCTCTACACGGATGAAGCCCGGCAAAATCAGATTCAGGGCACGGTCAGGCTTCGAGTTACTTTTTTGGCATCAGGTCAGATCGGATCTATTTCTACGATCAGCGGTTTGGGTGGCGGACTGACCGAAAAGGCAATTGCGGCCGCAAGACTTGTAATATTTGAACCTGCCAAGGTAAATGGTGTTCCAATAGTGAAAGTCAAGCAAATGGAGTACAGTTTCACTCTATATTAGTATTAACATCAGAGTTTATGGCTGTCGCCTTAAAAGGCTTCAATTCCGAAAGAGCGGGTGCAGAGCAACCCTTCCTGACTTGCGATCAATACCGGTTTTAGTCCTGCTGGCTCTGCTTAAATAAGTATCCAGGATTAAATATACAAATCTGCTTCCCGTGTTTGCAGGTCAGGAAGGGCAGCTTTGCTCCCGCTCTTTTCACAACCACTCATATCATATCGTCGGTTGATTTGGAATCTTCATTAAGTTCAAAACGGTCGCGGTCACGTTTTTCTATCTTGCCGAGGATGTCTATTGGTTCGTTATCCTGATAATCGATGCCCATGGCGTGGGCGTTTTTTTCGACGTCAGATTGATCGGGTGTCGGATTATGGCCGAATACGGATTCTGCGCCGGAATCGTTGACGTCTTCCCATTCGGCGTCAATATCTCCGCCCGAATCCGCCGGTGACGCCGCATGATTTTCGGCGATACGATCGGCCAATTCGCCGGGTGCCTGCGGAACGTGGGCGATCTCGTCTTCCATGAATTTCCTTACCGAAACATCGGGTGAGGTGTCCTGTTCGTAAAATTCCAGATCTTTAACTGTCATTTTTCCTCCTTGATAGGTAAGAGTAACGCCTTTATTAGTGATTATTCGTTAACCAAGAATCACGCCTAAAGTCGTTACTCTTATTGTATTAAATAAAAACTACGGATTGTGACGACGGTATCTCGAACCGTTTGCGGCAGCGGATGTTTTTGCACATCAATTGGTCATCGACCCGCACCATATAATCTCGTGATTTCGCAAACCGGGCACGGTCGTCCTGGCTTAGATTTCGCGGCGGCTGCTGTTTTTTTCTTCGGGTCAGCCAGCGGACATCGTAATCGTTCCGTTCGCGGCACGACGGACAGGCAAAATTTGCCTTTTTTACTTCTTGTCGTTCGTCAAATATTTCACGTTCCTGCATGAATATATTGTAACTTTTTTTGGCGGAATGTGGTTAGGAAATTGAAAAGTGTTCGAGGGTAACTGTTATTTTTTTTTGTGATTTTTTGTCTTGTTTCGTGGTTCCTGTCTTAAAAATTAGAAACTGGAACCACAAACTTACACAAAAAGACACGAATAAATCAGAAAATGACGCGATAACGCTGACCTAAGCCCTATCAGACAACTTTCTTAACAACGCAAAGCTGAAAATGCCGGTGTCGTGGCCATCGGAGAAGTGAAAATTAAGCGCATAGCGGCCAACGATCGAAATGTGGCGAAATGAAAGGTCCTCCGGGACATTCGCGTCGTCAAGCTGTTTTTCGCCGGTCCATTCGTTGATGCATCCGGCACACGGACATGAGCGGCGCAAAAGGACAGCATTGTATTTTGTTTCGGAGCCGTCCGACCATTTGATCGAAACTTCGCTGTCGCTTTCTTCTATTATCTGGGTTGGTTCAAGCATGATCGATGGAATAAAATATTCTGGATATTGATCGAAAAACGTCTAAGACCTTGATCTTTCCTCGATCTCTTTCGGGTCGATCCCGTAATGCGTGGCGTGATAGACCGCCTTGCCGTCCTTTATAACAAAGGCCTGCGGGGATTGGTGACGATAGCCTGTCTTTTCGGCGATCGCATTGGAAACGGCCCGTCCGGTCTGGACGACGACGACATTTATATCGGCGTTCACAGTGCTGACCTGCTGGTGAATGTCAGCGCTGATGCCGCATGTATTGCTGTGTTTGAACAAGATCACCGGCCTATCATGCGATGCGGCAAATAATTCCTCCAAACCTTCCAGCGAATCGAGCTCGATAAAATTAGCTGACATAAATTATAGGCCGCGATAAGCATTCGGCGGCGGCGGATCAAAACTCGGCATCGCAATTGGCGGGAAAACTTTTCGATAAGCAACGAGTGTCGCCGCAATTATAAGCGGAATGACCAGATATATCCCAACGCACAGCATCAGGTAACCGACGATGCAGACACCAAAACCAACTACAAATAAACCGACAATACCGCCGAGATTGCCCCAAACGGCTTTTGCACTGAGCTTGACCGACTGGATCGCCGAGAGCTTTTTATCAACGATCAGCGGAAAGGCAAAAAGTAGCAGTGTGTGGATGCAGATCATTACCAAAGCGACGATGAATTCGACCGCCAGTGTGCCGACGATAAAGGCCATTACTTCGCCTTCGTCCATTCGCGGAGCAGCGATCATCATTCCGATCATTGGAATATAAATAGCAAACAGAAAGATCAATGCCGGCACCATGATAATAAGCGAAAGAACAAGGCTCGGCACAAAATAGTCAAATCCTTTGAACAGCAGCCCGAAATCGACAGTCCTTCCTTCGTAGGTTTGAAACAATACCAGATAGATACCGCACATCATCGGGCCTATCAAAATGATCGGGACCACACTGCCGATCAGTAATCCGACAAGCGTGACAGCGAAAACGATCCAGTATTGACCTTTGATCATCGCCCACGCTTCTTTGTAGATCTCAACCGGATTAATCACGCCTGTTTTGAATTCGATATTATTCATTTTTTTGTGTGCGATCCTAATTCTGAAACATTTTTAAGAAGCGGGAGCAAGCCTATCTTTTATAGATCTTCTCGATATAATCGCCCACCATTCTATCACTCGAAAATTGTGTTGTTAGAGTCGCAACGGCGTTTTTCATTCGGCCGATCCATTCATCGGGCAGGCCGCTGTCGCCTATGTTATAAAATGCCGGAATGATCTCGTTTTCCAGCGTTGAGTATAATGATTCCGCATCTTCGGCATCCGTCTCGGCACCGTCAGATTCCGTGCCGGCCACCGCATCGTTGCCAATAGAAAAACCGTTGATCCCGTTATAACCTTCGATCCACCAACCGTCCAGAACCGAGAAATTCAGACCGCCGTTCATCGCGGATTTCATGCCGCTGGTGCCGCTGGCCTCGTGCGGCCGCCGCGGGACGTTCATCCAGACATCGACACCCTGAACAAGATAACGGGCGACCTCCTGGTCGTAATCCTCGATAAATACAGCACGGTCCTGCCAGTTGGAATCGTGATTTATGCTCATCAATTCTTGCAGAATACGCTTTGCCACGCGGTCTTGCGGATGTGCCTTTCCGGCAAAAACGAACTGCACCGGCCGCTCGGCATCGTCCACCATTTTGAGCAGCCGGTCGATATCGGACAACATCAGGTTCCACCGTTTATACGACGCCACGCGGCGGGCGAAACCGACCGTCAAAACATCGGGTGAAAACAGTTTTCGCGTATCTTTATGTTCGTTAATGGTCTCACGGGAACCGGTGTCTTTTGACTGCGTGCGGTCACGGACGAAAGCGATGAGCAGATTCTTTAACGATAGGTGCGTCTGCCACACATCTTCATTGGAAAGGCTTTCGACCGCTCGGTGCCACGTCGCCTGATCACGCAACAGATCCGGCCAATTGCCGCCGAACTTTTCGATATAAAGCCGCTGAAAAACCGGAGCGGCCCACGTCGGGGCGTGGACGCCGTTGGTGATGTGCGTGATCGGCACTTCGGACGGGTCGGTGCCTTCGGGCAGCATCTTTAGCCATAGACCGCGGGAAACCTCGCCGTGTTTTTCGCTCACGCCATTTGCCGAACGGCACATCCGTATCGCGAGCGGCGTCATCCCGAAAGGCTCATCTTCATCGTCCGGATCGACGCGCCCGAAGGAAAAAAAATCACTTTCGGAAAGCTTCAATGCCGATATGAAATCTGCGTCGAAGCAATCGCGAAGGTCATAGGTCGTGAAGGTATCATTGCCCGCGGCGACCGGCGTATGCGTCGTAAAAACGCATTGCTCGCGGACATTTGCGACCGCATCCGTGAATCCGGCATCGGTGTTGGCAATCAGAAATTCGCGGGCGAGTTCAAGCGTGAGAAATGCCGAATGGCCTTCGTTGAGGTGATAAACGGACGGCGTGACGCCTAATTTCCGCAAAAGCCTGACACCGCCTATTCCGAGTATCTTTTCCTGAACGATCCGTGTTTCCGAACTTCCACCGTACAAATGCCCGGTTATAAGCTGATCGACCTCGTGGTTTTGCGGAACATTTGTGTCAAGCAGATACAGTGAAATACGGCCGATGCGTGCCAGCCAGCTCTGGGCAAAGACCTCGCGGCCGCGAATATGCACCATTACGGTCAGGCGTTCACCGTTTTCATCAAGGACCGGCGTCAAAGCCAACTGGGAATTGAAAACGTCCTGATATTTTTCTTCCTGCCATCCGTCGTGGCTTATCATTTGACGAAAATAGCCGTAACGATAAAGCAGCCCGATGGCAACCAGCGGAACATTCATATCGCTCGCCGATTTTAGATGGTCGCCGGCAAGTATCCCGAGGCCGCCGGAATATGTCGGCAGGGAATTATGAATGCCGTATTCCGCACAGAAATACGCGACCGGCTCCTGGGCGGTCATTTTGCCAAATGAATTCGGAACTGGTGATAAATAATCATTCAGCTTTTGCGTAAAATGTTGAAGACGTTCAATATACGCGGTATCCGATGACTTATGCCAAAGCCTTAGTTCACTGATGTTTTTTAATAAAAGTCGCGGGTTCTGTTCGCATTTTTCCCAAAGTGCCGGGTCGAGTTCGCGAAAAAGTTCGGTGCCCTCCGGCATCCATGACCAGAAAAAATTCCATGAAAGATCTTCCAGCGATCTTAACGTTTCGGGTAGGTCACGGGCGAAAAAAAAGTCTGTCTGCGTAGTGTATCCTGGCTCCAGGGCCGGTGCTGGCTGCATAATATTTAAATTTAACGTTTCGGATTCAAACTCCTTCATAAGATGACCGCATACTTTGTTGTTTAAGCGAGCGAAGTATTTAAAGACTATAAAACAACATTCAGCCAGTATCAAATAAAATAGTAATTTTGAATAACCTGTTTCCGGGCGATTCTTGATCAAAATCCTGGTCTTTCTGGTAATTATGTTCAATGTAATAGCATCGGCACATTATCTGATTACAACAGGAATTCACATTCAAGATTTGTTTCGCTATAATCTGGAATTCGAATCTACGAACAACCATTTTTTTAACTAATTATGATAATACCTGTGAAATGGACCGAAGAGGGCGTGAATATGCTTGACCAACGCCTGCTGCCGACCGAAGAAACGTGGCTGATGCTCAAGACATATAATGATGTCGCGGCCGGAATTAAGGACATGGTCGTGCGCGGGGCACCGGCGATCGGTGTTTCGGCGGCTTATGGCATCGCTCTCGGGGCAAAGCAGTTTGTCGGGACGAATGTTGCCGATCTGGAAGACGAACTTGGGTATATTTGCGATGTTTTGGGAGCGACGCGGCCGACGGCGGTCAATCTATTTTGGGCGATAGACCGCATGAAACGGACTTTCCAAAAAGCAAAGGCCGAAGGCAAAAACATCAGTGAGATCAAACAGGTGCTGATCGAAGATTCGAAGGCGATCCACGAAGAAGATATTGAATCACAAAGGCTTATCGCGCAATTTGGCGGCGAGCTGCTGGAAGACAATTCGACAGTTTTGACGCATTGCAACGCCGGAGCTTTGGCAACGGGTGGCGTGTGGGGCACTGCACTCGGCGTAATTCGCGGGGCGGTGAATCAGGGCAAATCCATTTCCGTCATTGCCGACGAAACCCGTCCGTATTTGCAGGGCGCCCGTTTAACAGCCTGGGAATTAAAAGAAGACGACATTCCGGTCACGCTGATCACCGACAACATGAGCGGCCACATCATGAAAAAAGGCGGCGTGCAGGCCGTGGTCGTCGGTTCGGACAGGATCGCGGCGAACGGCGACGTGGCGAACAAGATCGGCACCTACATGGTCGCCGTACTGGCACGAAGGCATAACATTCCGTTCTATGTTGCCGCCCCGCTTTCGACCATTGATCTGAATTGTCCGACCGGCGAGGAAATCCCGATCGAAGAACGCGACATACGCGAAGTCACGCATATCAAGGAGATCCAGCTTTCGCCCGAAGGCATCGACGTCAGCAACTACGCTTTCGATGTAACGCCTAACGATCTGGTGACCGCGATAATCACCGAAAAAGGCGTCGCAAGGGCACCTTACAGCGAAAGCCTAAAGAAGCAGTTTGAGCAATAGCAAAACAGCCTTCGCGCGTGTCAGAACCGCGAGCGATAGCGACATGGCTCCGAAAACGCCGCTCAGAATTAACAAAACCTTACTCAGAGCCTTTTCAACATCGCTCACAACTCTTTCCGCGCGCGTCCAAACCAGGTACGATAGCGGTTGGGTTCCCAAAATATCGCTCTGAATTACCAAAGCCTGAGAAGGATCCGTTTCAACTTTGCTTGGAACCATTTCCGCGCCGCTTTCCATGCCTTCCGCGTTGTTGACAAATGCAAAAACGGGTGTAATATAAACGACGCATTCAAATTTATAGCCCATAACCCGAAACACAAGGAGATTTCCCAAATGGATAACGTAACCCGCAGACGTATCGAGTCATTAGACAGGTGCGATACATGGTTCACCGACAACGCGGCAGGCGTCGCGTTAAATGTTAAGCTCGCGGCCAACAAAACCGGTTTCGTCGCAAAACTCGCTGCACTGCGCGCCAATGTCGGCATGCAGACCGCCGTCGTCAGCGAATCGTTCGAACAGACCAATGTCAAAGGCGGCGGCCGCGAAGACTGCGTGGAGATCGCCGTCAAGGTCAACCGCTCCGCCAAGGCCGCCGAGCCCGAACAGCCCGGCATCCAGGCCCGTTATCCCTACCCGCGCAACCTCAATGACGAAGACCTCATCGCCCTGCTCCGCAGCTACGCCATCGGCGGCGTCACCGACAACCAGATAATTCAGGACTACGGAGCACCCGCCGATTGGGTCCTGCAATGTACCGACAAGGCCAATGCCTTCGAAGCCGCCGCCTCCGCCCAATCCTCCGCCCAGGGCCAAAAAGTAGGCAAACGCGCCGCCATCCTCGCCGCCGTCGATGAACTAATGCAAATAAAGCGCACCTCCGGCTATATCATCGACAACGTCTTCGCCGACAACATCGAAGCCCTGGCCTCCTGGCGCTCCGCCGCCCACGTCGAAAATCCCCCAAAGAAAAAGGTGCCACCGACTCCACCAACACCGTAGTTTCGGCAATCTACCGATTGTTCATGATCAAATTAAGATAATAAATTATGACTAAAACTACAGATGAGTCGGTTCCAATCTGGCTAGAGGGAGTCAATGGTACCCAAGTCTTGCCAATCATTTTGGATGACGGTGATGTGATAAGTGTTGATGCGGGCCCTGGAACCGGTAAAACATTTGGGCTTCAGCGTCGTGTACAGAGGTTGCTCCATCCGAAGGGCGGAAATGTACCGGGTGAAGATGTACTCATTGTAGCGTTCAATCGTGTTATCGCTAAGGAGTTAAAGAAACTAATATACAAACAAATCGAGGGATCACTCCACAACGGTGAGCCCACTATTGAAACTGTCCACGCAATCTGCCTAAAAATTATTGGGGGTAACTTACGGCTTCTCTTGCCGAACGAAAGAAGCGCAATGCTTTATGACATTAGAATTCTCTATCCGAAACTCGACGAACGCTTCGCCGACATTAGAGCAATCGAACAAGCCCTGCGGGATCATGAGGCAGCGATTTCCCATGATGATGAATTATGGCAAGCAGCCCAAACATGGTTACGACGCCATAAATGTCAACTTATTAGTGAACTACCTGAGCTTCTACTAGCAAAGATTAAGGGAGGGGACTTTGGTGATCGCAGGTACCAACACATTATTGTCGACGAGTTTCAGGACCTCACGCCAAATCTCCAGAATCTGTTCTTCAAGCTAAGGAAGGATGGCGGAAGCATTATGGCTTTAGGCGACCCTCGGCAGTCAATATATGCATTTCTCGGTAATGATCCCAACGGTCTATCGCGAATACCCGAAATGAACAGCGACGTCTATTCTATGTGTCGATAACGCGGTCTAAGAAAACAATGGTATTGTCGCGAGCTCTCAAGATTCAACGTAAGCAAGCTGATCGGATGGGTCTAAGTCTCAATCCAAAATACGCCATTTGGAAGTGGCCGTATCTCGAAATGTCACCTTTTCTTCAAGATATAACTGTTACTCTTCCAGACGCAGTCGCAGGTGGGAATTGGAAAGGCTGTGCTTGATCAGACGCAAGACGGAGCCTCAGTTTCGCCCAGTTGGGTTGGTGTATGGTAAAGGCTCGGCAGTTTGGCGGGGTTGGGTGAAAGCTCTTTGATTTCGCATTTTCTTACTTGCCGAGCGGAAAAACTATGCTTTTCCGAGTCCCATTAGATTGCGGGCACGGGCGTTGGTTTCGATGCCTCGATAAACTTACACGACTCAATGACCACTGGTTGCAGGTCTTGTCACCAACGGTGACGAATAATATAGCGTAGGGTGAGCGAAGCGTAACCCTACGTAATCGGTAACCAAATTCTGCTCCCTGAAGGGGAGCAACAAACAAATCTCGAATGTTCGTCCGCTTTCAGGGACGGAAATATTTGATTAACGTGATCGTAGGGTAAAACCCTACGTGCCGATAATAGGGAGCCGTCGCCGAAAGGTGACGAACAAGTTAATGCCGCAATCTTTGGTAAAAGTATTGATACATGTGGTGTTCTCGACGAAAAATCGAGCAGATCTGATCGTGCCGGAGATCGAAAGTGGATTATTCACCTACATTCACGGAATCGTCGAGAACAATAAATCTAAGCTAATCATTGCGAACGGCACAATGAATCATATCCATTTACTAATTTCGCTAGGCAGGACGATGGGCATCAGTGAATTGATAGGCGATATCAAACGCGGCAGTTCGGTTTGGATAAAGAGGCAGGGAGATTTTCGCAATTTCTATTGGCAGGAAGGATACGGAGCCTTCTCGATCGGACAGTCGCAAGTGCAGGACGTAGTGAAATATATCCAAGATCAAAAGGAACATCATGCAGAAAAGGATTTCAAAGCAGAATTTCGTGGTTTATTAAAGAAATACCAGGTCGAATACGACGAACGTTACGTTTGGGATTGATGTTCGTCCCCGTTGGGGACGCAATTTTAATATTCGCATTCGTAGGGTTCCACCCTACGCTATATTATCCGTCTCCGTTGGAGACAAGACACAAGAAAGACGTTTTTGCGCGCAATAGATTAGTTGGACAAGAACTTAATAAATATGCCTGTATCGAAAAAAAGAAAGTTGCGGGGGAAGGTGGTGAAGCGTCAGCCGGTGGGGTTGCCGATGCGGGACACTTCGAAACAATGGAGTTTGAAGATAAAGGCGTCGCAATTCATTTACCTGAAGGACGATCCGGATTTTCTCGCGATGGTAAAGTTTGGGCGTGCTATTAACGCTCTTTCGTTTGCCTCGACCGTGGTCGTGGGCAGTATGAAGGATAATTCGAACGTCGGCAGACGGCAATATCGACGCGGGCTATTTGTCCTGGCGGGTTATCTTCACCAGACGATCAATATCATCCGTGGCGTCGGCGACAGACATATTACGATGGACGCTTTCATCCCGCTTCGCAAGATCGCGCATGGTCCCGAATACAAAAAAGTCCGCGGCTACGCTAAAACGATACGCAACGTTACGGCTTTTCATCTGGACGAATTTGACGAGCACGAGAACACAAAGACATCTCTGTCGCAGTTGGACCCAAGTATGTACGTCTTGATGGGAGCCGATGACGACACGATCGGGAGCTTTTATTTCGAGTTCGCGGATTATCTGGATTTTGCTTTGGTCGGTACGACCTTTCAGGGCGAACGCACGCCGGAAGAAACTATGGCTGATATTACTAATTCGATAGTCGAAACGTCATGGGAACTTCTGCAAGCCGCACACGCTTTTCAACTCGCTCTGGCTAAAAAGATGGAGCTGGAGGAATATATTTACCGGTAAAGGCGACAAAATCTCACGATTAATCCTAGCGGAATCGCGGGAGACACACTTCCTGCCGTCGTGTTTCCGCCTTTGTTTTGATATAATTTGCTTTCTGCTGAATAGTCATTCATTTACATAAAACTATGATCGAACGCGAAAAAATCGAGATGGATGTGGTGTTTGTCGGGGCTGGCCCGGCGAACCTGGCGGCGGCATTGCATTTAAAGAACAGCATCGCCGAGCATGACGAAAAGATCGAGAAAGGCTACCTTCACGGCAATAAGGTCGGTGATATCGAGATCGGGATCGTCGAAAAAGGCCCGTACGTCGGTGCACATATTTTATCGGGTGCCGTGATGGACCCGATCGCGATCCGCGAATTGATGCCCGATTTTCTTGAACAGGGCTGCCCGGTCGATACTGTCGTGACGGAAGATGCCGCCTGGTATTTGACCAAAAAACGTGCGATCACAGCTCCGATAACGCCGCCGCCGCTAAAAAACAAAGGCAAATATATCCTCAGCCTCAGCAAAATGTGTGAATGGCTCGCCGAAAAGTGTGAGGAAGCGGGCATTAACATCTTTCCTGAATTTCCGGCATCGGAAGTCTTGTACGACGAGAACGATAAGGTCATCGGAATCCGCACGGGCGACAAGGGAATCGACAAGGAAGGCAAGCCGAAAGGGAATTTTGAGCCGGGCGTAGATCTGCTGGCAAAGATCACAGTGCTGGGCGAAGGCTCGCGTGGTTCGCTGGCAAAACAGCTGACCGCCCGTCTGGGCTTGAATCACGGCAAGGAAGAGCAGGTGTTTTCGCTTGGCGTCAAGGAGCTTTGGGAAATTCCAGAAGGCAATTTTCCGGAGGGACGTGTCGTTCACACGCTCGGCTTTCCGTCCGATGCGCGGACATATGGCGGCGGCTGGATATATGGCCTAAAGAATAATGTCGTCAGCATCGGTTATGTTACAGGGCTCGATTACGAAGACCCGAACATCGATCCGCATGCCGAATTTCAAAAGTTCAAAACGCATCCGAAGATCGCCGAGATCCTCAAGGGCGGTAAAATGCTCAAATACGGAGCAAAGTCGATAAATGCCGGTGGTTATTACACAATGCCGAAGCTTTATGCAGATGGCGTGCTGCTTGTGGGCGATTGTGCTTCCTTCCTGAACGGCCAACGGATCAAGGGCATACATACAGCAATGAAGAGCGGCATGCTAGCCGCTGAGACAATAATCCTCGCCTTTCAGCACGACGATTTTACATCCGGCACACTCAAACATTTCGACGAAAAGGTTCATTTAAGCTGGATATATGACGAGCTTTATCCGGTGCGAAATTTTCACGGGGCATTTCAGAAAGGCCGTTGGTCAGGGCTGATAAACAGCGGGCTGCAATTTCTGACCGGTGGAATGGCGTGGGGCTTTATGCCTAAAGAACATCACATCGCCGGACATGAAAGAATGCAGAAAATAACCGATAACGGAAAATGGCAAACTGAAAACGGAAAGCGTTATGAAAATGTAAAGTTTGACAAGGAATTAACATTCGACAAAGCTACGGATGTTTTTTATGCCGGCGTCGCACACGATGAAGATCAGCCGTCGCACCTGCATGTGCTTGATACGGAGATATGCGCGACAAAATGCGCCGAAGAATACGGCAATCCGTGCCAGCGGTTCTGTCCGGCCGCCGTTTATGAGATGGAATTTAACGCAAGATCTGAAAGGCAGGAACTGAAGGTAAATTTCTCGAACTGCGTCCATTGCAAGACGTGCGATGTCGCCGATCCGTATCAAATAATCAATTGGGTAACGCCTGAAGGCGGCGGCGGGCCGGATTATAAAGGAATGTGATCCATTATTAATTATGAAAAATTAGACAAAAAAAGCCGTCCCCAGAAGGGACGGCAAAGTTCGGCTGAAACTAACACTAGGTCTGATCTAAAATATCGAAATTTACCCGTTTTTCTTTAAGTTCTTTCATTGCGACACGCGTCGGTTTATTTTTTCGGATGTCGATATCCGTGCGTGAGACCGCTCCGCGTTGAAGCTGCTTACTGCGCTGGGCAGCGAGGATTATCATTCGGTACTTCGAGTCGATCTCGGGCGGATCGATAATTTCTTCAATTTCTTCTGTCTCATCGACGATATCTTCGTGCTTATTGGCCATAATTCAGTTTGTTTCTCCGTACGGTTGATGTTTCGATACATCGAAACTACTTAGAATAGCTTGAATTGCCTGTGTTTGTCTAATACGTTTTTGTCTTTCTGCCAAAATTATCGAGGCAAGCCGCTGGGCGGCAGAATTTATCTCATCGTTGATGACGACATATTCGAAATCGGTGTAGTGCATGACCTCGCCGAATGAATTCCGGAGCCGCAGGGCCAATTGCTCCGGCGTTTCGGTCGCACGAGCGGTCAGCCGATTGGTAAGTGCCTCAAAAGATGGAGGTAAAATGAAGATGCTCACGGCGCCTGGCGACCTTTTAAGGACCCAACCCGCACCCTGAACGTCGATCTCAAGAATAACGTCCTTACCGGCGGCGGTCATTTTTTCGGTTTGCTCGCGTGAAGTGCCGTAAAAATTGCCATGTACTTCGGCGTATTCGAGAAAACCGCCAGCCTGACTGAAGTTTTCGAAATCTTCCTTAGAAACAAAATGATAATGCTGCCCGTCTATCTCGCCCGGGCGCTGAGGCCGCGTCGTAAGTGAAACTGAGTAGCCGATATTGGGAACGGAACCCAATATCTCCTTGATCAGCGTTCCCTTACCCCCGCCCGAAGGCGAAGTGATGATGATGAGATTTCCTGTCATAAATGAAAAATGGACAATGGACAATGGACAATTTGAAGACTAGGACCAAACTTTAAGTATCGAGTTCCACAATTTTCCATTTTCAGTTTTACATTTTCCATTACTCAACATTCTGCACCTGTTCGCGTATTTTCTCAATTTCGCTTTTGATCTGAAGCGCATTTTCCTTGACGGTCATATTGTTGGTTTTGGAGGTGATCGTATTTGCCTCGCGGTTCAATTCCTGCGTCAGAAAATCGAGGCGTTTCCCAACCTCTTTTTCCTCATCCATTATGGTGCGGAAATGTTCGATATGGGTCGTAAGTCTTGCTATTTCTTCTGAAATATCGGCCCGGTCGGCGATATACGCGATCTCCTGGGCAAGGCGTGCTTGGTCAATCTCGATCTGCGAATCGCTTTTCGACAGCATTTCACCGATACGTTTTGTCAGCCGCTGCTGGTATTCTTCGCCGATCGTCGCAGCTTCGGTTTCGATCACTGGCAGGCGTTTTTCGACCTCATTGAGGCGTGACGCCATTTCGTCCTTGAGCATCCGGCCTTCGTTCTCACGCATTTTTTCCAGATCGTCGAGTGCGGTGTTCAAAGCCTTTTCCACACCTTCGACAAAATCTTCGGCAAGTTCGTCCTTTTTGGGCAGCAGCACATTTGGCAGGCGGGCAACGACGTTGAGGTCGGGCTCGCCGGCAAGTGAGAATTCCTCACGCATTTGCTTCATCGCGGCGAGATAGCCGGAGATGAGCGGACGGTTAAGTTCGTAATTTATCTCATTCGTGCGGTCGTATTGGAAATTTACTTCGACACGCCCGCGTGACAAACGGCCGCTGATAAGCCGTTTGATATTGGCTTCGAGCGACTGCATCTCGCCCGGCAGACGCAAAGCGACATCGAGAAAACGATTATTGACCGTTTTTAGCTCAACACTGATTGAAAATTTTTCTTCGGTAACGGCACCGCGGCCGAATCCTGTCATTGATTTCATATATTAATTCGGTAATTTTTTTACCGCCGAGACGCCGAGAAAAGTTATGCCGGGTTGTCGAGTTAAAATAAATTGTATATTACCGTAATCGACCCAATACTTCGTCTTTGATCTCGGCGTCTCGGCGTTAATTTCTTGTTACCAGGCGAAACTAAGCTTTATGGGGCGTTAATGACCGGCAAAAGAAAGCCCTCCCATATGGTCAGGCTTCCGCCATCTCTTCTTCAGCAAACTGCAGTTCGTAAAGGCGTTTATATTTACCGCCAAGGGCGAGTAATTCCTTATGCGTACCCGTTTGAATGATCCTGCCTCTTTCCATAACGACGATCTTATTTGCTTTTCGGATTGTCGATAAACGATGCGCGATGACGATCGACGTCTTGTTCTGCATCAGATTTGCCAGCGCCTTTTGGACGAGGCGCTCAGATTCGGCGTCGAGAGCTGATGTTGCTTCGTCCAAAATGAGGACCGGTGCATTTATCAAAACCGCCCGGGCGATGGCTATTCGCTGCCGCTGTCCGCCGGAAAGAAATGTGCCGCGTTCGCCGACCAGGGTTTCGTATTTATTTGGCAGCTCGTCAATAAAATCATCGGCGAAAGCAATGCGTGCGGCCTCGGCAATTTGTATTTCCGTGGCATCTGGCCTTCCGTAAGCAATATTGTAGAGGATCGATTCGTTAAACAACACCGTTTCCTGTGTGACGAGCGCGATCTGTTTTTTCAGGCTCAGCGTTTTTGCATCACGAAGGTCGGTGCCGTCCCACAGGATCGACCCTTCGGATGGATCGTAGAGCCTTTGGATAAGTTTTATCAAGCTTGATTTACCGCCGCCGCTTTCGCCGACGAGCGCGATCATTTCCCCTTTCGGAACTTCGAGCGAAATGTCGTTTAGTATCTTTTTCGGATCGGTTTGATAGCTGAAAGAAACATTCTTTAGTTCGATCTTTTCTTTTAACGGCTGAAGCTCGGCGGCACACTCTTTTTCAGGAAGGGCCTCATTTTCGTCCAGCACGTCCCAAACATCTTTGGCGGCGGCAAAAGCCTTTGCGATCTCGTTATGCTGACGCGATATCTTACGCATAGGATCGTAGCTGCGGAACAAAAAGAAGAGAAACGTAAAGAATTCAGACGCGACCATCTGTCCGGCGTTTATTTCGCGAAGGCCAAAATATAAGAGAATGAGCATCGAAATGGTCCCGATTATTTCGATCGTCGGCGGAGATGTCGCAGCAATCCGGCCCGAACGCAGGTTTGCCCGGGCGATTATATGGGCGACCTTGCCAAATCTTGACTTTTCACGTTCCTCGGCTGTGTAAGCCTTTACGATAGTTTGATTTGAAAGGGTTTCCTGGGCGGTGTCCGTCAGCAGCTTATTGCCCTCAAAAGATTCCTGCGCCAAACGGCGGAGCGATTTGCTGAATTTGGTGGTCAGGGTGCCGATCACCGGTGCGATTATCAATGCTCCGAGCATTAAACGCCAATTGTAATAAAGGCCGGCACTTATAAATGCCACAAGCATAAAACTCTCACGCAGCACGTCACGCAGGTTTGCCGAGACCGCAAGCTCGATCGCCGAACAGCTGACGACCAAACGCGATACAAGGAAATTTGTCCGGTGCTTTTCGTAGAACGATGCTGGTTGGCTTAAAATATGACCATAAAGCTGATTGCGTAAATTAAAAACCGCGGATTGCCCGATCTTTGCCATTAAATATGACGAAAAATATTCGGCAATGCCTTTCAGGATAGTAAAGCAGAGCAACATGGACGATATGGCGATCCAGGCTTTGTACCAATCATCCTTAGGTATAAATGTTTGGAGGAAGAAAAGAGTTTCCGCTTGCTTGCCGGCGGCGGGCGAAAATTGATCGAATATCGGAACGAGCAAAGCACCGGTCGCAGTTTCAAAAACAGCGACAAAGACCATCGCTATCAAAGCAATAACGAAAGTTATCCAATAGGGACGGACGTAATTTAACAGCCTTTTGAAATCGTTCATCGAATACAGATTTTTTTAACCGCGAAATATGCGAAAAAGAAAGATCGAGGTTGCTATTGCCTGGTTTTTAGGGTTTATGGCCGTTTGGCGGACAACATCTAAAAAATTATTAGTGGCAACGTGGGTTAAAGAATTGAATATACTTAGTTCATCGGCGAATGTCCAAAACCGCTTCGCTTGCAACGCATAAATAAAATATGGCATCTTTTTTACAACGCTCTTTCTCGGAGAAACAAATATGCACAATTCAAAAGCCCTTAATATCGTAATTAGTCTTCTTTTTGTCTTTGTTTTAGCCGGTTGTGGGTTTGGCCAGGTGGATGTTCCCCGACGGACGACGGCTGTCACCTATCCGCTTGACGACATTGTTTATGTTCAATTTCGCGGAACTACGCGTTTTCCGCGAATGAAGGGCGAGGCAAAGATAAAGCGGACGAGCCGCAACGGCAGCGAGATAGAACTCTCTGTTTCCAAGATGCCGCGGCCGTTCGAGCTTGGAGCGGGTTACGCGACATATGTTTTATGGGCGATCTCGCCGGAAGGCCAGGTGGACAATTTGGGTGAGATCAAACGCCGGGGCTTTTTTGAATTCGATTCAAAGATCAGCGTAACGACGCCGCTGCAAACCTTTGCATTGATAATTACGGCGGAACCGCATTTTCTGGTGCGGCGGCCAAGTCAGGCGATAATGCTGGAAAATTTGAGTCCATATACACAAAGCGGCAAGACAATAGCGACGACATCGGCGATCCAATATTTTGGGAACTCCAGTGATTATTTCCGGGATTCGCGGACGCCGGAGATCGCGGAATTGGATTATTCCAAAACGCCATCGACTATCCTTCAGGCAAAGCAAGCGGTCGCCCTCGCCAAATATGCAGGTGGTGAGCGCGATGCGACGCAGGAACTGAACGATGCGGTAACACAGTTGCAAGGAGCCGAGACCGCATGGAAAGCCGGACGCCCCGAGGAAACAGTCGATATCGCTGCTCGTCAGGCGGTAAGCACGGCGGTCAAAGCCGAAGCGACCGCTTTTGCGCGAAAAGAAGCACGTGAGAAACGAAACGAGAAGACACGAAGCGATGCAGAAACGCGCGAGGCGGAAAACAGGTTCCAGGAAGCACAGGACCAAATTGCCGCGCTCAAAGCCGAGCTTTCAAGCGAGACCCGCAGCCGGGAACTTTCCGAACGCGACGGTATAAATTATTCACAGCAGATAAAAGAACTTCGTCAGGAAAACGCCAAATTGAGGGAAGAATTGGTGACGGCACGGGTCGAGGCGGATAATGCGAAATCAAGGCTTGCGGCAGCCGAACGGGAGAAACAAGCTTCCGACGAACAGCGTTTACTTGATGCGAGGATAAGCAATCTTCAGACAAATCAGCCTTTCTTGATCCAATCCCTGAAACAATTTGGAACTGTTGCCAAAAACGAACGCGGCATTGTTTTGACAGTTCAGGAGAATTTGTGGTCGGCGATACGTTCCAGTACTTTTGCGCCGAATGCCGATGTAAAATTAAGTTCGCTTGGTTCGCTCCTGGCAAATAATCCGGATTACAAGCTAGTTATCGAATCGCATACCGATGACCGCGGGACGCCTGAGGAATTGGAAGGTTTGACACAGCAGCGCTCAAGGGCGATAGCCGAAAGATTGAGCGGATTCGGCGTGGCGGAAAACCGTATTGAAGCAAAAGGAATGGGTGCCGCTTTGCCGGTCGCACCGAATACAACTAATGTCAGCCGGGCAAAAAACAGGCGTGTCCAACTGATATTAGTGCCGAATATTTAGCGTTGTTCGTTTTAGGCTGTCTGAAAAATCAGATGAAATACAGGCATGCGGGCAAGTTGCCAGCGTTACACTTTTAGACATTTAATTTTTAAGTACTTGTATGCGGTCCGGCGGCAGGCCCAACATGCATTCGTCGCCGATGTTTAATCCAACAAGCCGAAGGACAAGTGCATTTAATATCAATCCATTAGCGTTTAGCTCAACAAGCGTCGTTGAACCGAGTAATTGGATTCCGGTAATTGCGGCTTTGAGTAGATTGTCTTCCGGAAACGAGGCTCCGAATGCGATGGAAATATGTTCCGGACGGATGCCAAGATAGACGTTTTGATTGAGTGCCCCAAGCGAACTTAGCCCGACCTTTTCGACACCGAGCCGATGTTCGCCGGTAATTGTCTGAAATTGAGGATTGTCGGATTTACTTGAGGTCAACCGGCGGGCCTCGAAAAGGTTGTGTCGTCCGGTAACACTTGCAACTGCATGAGATAGAGGTTTTGTATAGGTCTCCTGCGGAGTGCCGGTTTGCCTGATCTCGCCGCCGTCCAAAATGGCAACTGTGTCGCAAAATTCGAAAATATCCTCGTAATTGCTGGTCGCAAAAACTACTGCCAGATCTCTGTCTTTGGCGCATTTCCTCAATTTTACAAAAAGATCATGCTTCGCAAAGTAATCCATCGAACAAAAAAGATCGTCCAAAAGCAACACATTGCTTGCTGTGGCAAGGACATCGTCGGTTAGTTTTGCGGCCCGTTCGCCGGACGACAAATTTGCTGTTATATCGGACCTTAAGAGCTTGTCAAAAATGGACGATGGCGGCGGGGTGGAAAAATGGAAATTCCTGGCTTCGCTTGATAGGTCGGTGACATCTTTAGCATCAACAACCACCGTGCCGCCGTTTGGCCTTTCTCTTCCCGCAATGATCCTGAGAGCGGTTGTCTTGCCCGCACCGGAAACGCCGAAAAGCCCAAGTATTCGTCCGCGTTCCGCTTCAAAGGAAACATCCCGCAGAACCCATTTGTCATTGTATCTTTTGGAAAGCCTGGTGGCCTGAAGAGTCATATCGAAGCAAAAAGCGGAACTTTAGCCTGATCATTACGTGCAAATAAAAGTATGCTGTTGTCATCACAATAAAGCAAGTATAAACTGTGAACGCAATGACACAGCCCGAAAAGAAAAACCTGGCTCGCAAATTAGCCCACGCCGGCGGTTGGCAAGTGGTCAAGCGGGCGGCTAAAATGCTCCCGTTTGGCGGCACCGCAGTAGTGATCGCGTTGGTCGGCCACGATATTAGAAAAAAAGGTTTGGTCAAAGGCGTCGTCAATTCCGGCATTGACGCAATTCCATTTGTCGGCTTGGCAAAAAACGCCGTCGAACTTTTCACAGGTGACTTTATTTCGGACAAAGATCGTAATGGGAAAAGGAAATAGTTTTATGAATTCCACAGTTCGCGGACCTCAAAGATCCATAATTATTCTATTTACTGTTTTTGCAATGTGTTGTTTGGCGTCGGGCCTCAATGCACAAACAAAATACAGAAAAAAAAGCACTAAAAAGCCGGTGCCTGTTCCGGTGGTGCAGACCGAACCGTTGATAATAAGCCGCGCCGAAGATTTCCCAGATCCCGACGCTCCGCAGAAAGTGATCGAAAAACTACCGGAACCGAATGGCACGGCTGACGTAAACGCCCGGGTTTTTGAGGATCTGAATAACCGTATAAAAAGCCTTGAAACATTAAAGAAGAACGATTACGACAGTAAACAAAGGCGTCTAAAACTGAACCTGGATATTCTGATGGTGGCTGAGAGCCGTGCCGAAACATTGCGCAAACAGCTTTTCGACATGATCGAAAAAGAAGGCAATATAAAAACAAAGCTCGATCAGATCGAAAATGATATCCGCCCCGAATCGATCGACCGTGGCGTAGCATTTGCCGGAACACTTAGGCCCGAGGAACTCCGCAATCTGCGGCGAAGGAGCCTCGAAAGCGAACGGACGAATCTGCAAACACTTCTTGCCGAGGTCCAGCGAACACGAGCGAATCTTGACCTTAATCTTCAAAAAGCCGACCTTCTCGTCGATAAACTGCGGGCGAAACTTGAAAAGGAGATCGATGACGCTTTGGTCGATGAACCGAAAGATAATTAACTTTTACCGTTAATAATTTCCCTTCCAAAATATTTATAAAAAGCTGCAAGTCCGGGCGGTTAAATGCGTTCCTAAATTATTAAAGGGCGAGAACAATGTGCGCCGCAAAATAATTTGGGAGAAAATATGAGATTTAAGTTTATTGCCGTATTTGCCGGATCTTTAATTGCTGGTTTATTTTCGGGCCTGCCGGTTTTTGGCCAAGGCGTAATTATTCCGATCATCTGTGATTTCCGGCCATGCAGGCCGAGGCCTGTTCCGCGTCCGCTGCCGAATTCTCTGCCAGTCAAATCCATCGAACTTGATACAAAGATCGAAGGCCAGGTAGCCACGACACATGTCATCCAGGTTTTCCGCAACGATACGCCATACGTGTTAGAAGGTACGTATTTTTTTCCGATCCCGGAAACGGCGTCGATAGTTGAATTTTCGATATGGGAAAACGGAAAAAAACTGACCGGCGAAGTGGGTTCGCGCGAAGAGGCTCGGCGAATTTACGATGAGATAGTGCGGCGACAGCGTGACCCAGGACTCCTCGAATACGCTGGAAAAGACCTTTTTCAGGCATCCATATTTCCGATCCCAGAGAATTCCGACAAAAAACTGGAACTCACATATACACAGGTCTTAAAGGCCGAATCGGGCACGGTCTCATACCGCTATCCGCTTGGGACCGGACACAATGTCTGGTCGCCTCCCGTTATATTTTCCGATGGGCGGGGAATAGAAGACAGGATAGACAGGCCGACGACCGATCAAAAATTCGGCACAGTATCGGGCAAGATAGAGATAGCCGGACGCGAGGCACTGCGAAACGTCTATTCCCCATCGCACAATATAGATATAAAAAATAAAAATGAGCGTTCGGTCACCGTTTCATTTGAAACTAGGGAAAATAACAATGATTTTCAGCTTTTTTACGGGCTTTCAAATGATGATTTCGGGATGTCGCTGATGACCTATCGCGAACCTGGAAAGGACGGATATTTTATGCTGATGATGTCACCAAAGGACGAGGTAGCCGAACGCGAAGTAGTTAATAAAGACATTGTTTTCGTACTCGATACAAGCGGTTCTATGGCTGATGAAGGAAAAATGGAAAAGGCCCGCTCGGCTCTGCTTTTTGGGATCCGGACGCTTCGTGATGGCGACAGATTTAATGTTATAAGCTTTGCCGGAGAGGAGCATTTGATGGAGAAAAGCATGATCGCGGCCGATTCGGCAGGGAAGAAGCGAGGCGAGGCATTTGTGCAAAAACTTACTCCGACCGGCGGCACGAATATTAATGATTCGCTGATCGCGTCGATGAAACAGTTCGACAAAAACGACCGTCCGAAAATGCTTGTTTTTATGACCGACGGGTTACCGACGGTAGGTGAAAGGGCTGTGGAAAAAATACTCGGCAATCTGAATAAGACAAAAAATGTGGATGTGAGGATATTTCCGTTTGGATTCGGATATGACGTCAATACGGCACTGCTTGATAAGCTTGGTTCGGAAAATTCGGGCATTTCCGATTATGTGCAGCCGAAGGAAGATCTGGAGATCAAAGTGTCCGGTTTCTTTCAAAAAGTAAGTTCGCCGGTTTTATCCGATCTACAGGTCGATCTTGGTGCAGTCGAGACGGAATTTATTTACCCACGAAAACTAACCGATTTGTTCAAAGGAATGCAGCTTGCATTGATCGGGCGTTATAAAAATGACGCCGATCTGCGAAATGTAACATTGATGCTGCGTGGAAAGTCAGGCAGGGAATCGAGGAGTTTTAGCTATCACAACCTTAGCTTTCCAGAGCGTTCAGAGGACAATAATTTCCTACCGCGTTTGTGGGCAAGCCGCCGTGTCGGATGGCTGATCGAACAAATCCGTCAAAATGGCGAGACAAAAGAGCTCCGCGACGAAGTCACCGAACTGGGCACACGATACGGTATCGTGACGCCTTACACATCTTATCTGGCAACAGACGGCACACTGGTTTCCGC
Source organism: Pyrinomonadaceae bacterium (assembly GCA_043740295.1). GTDB lineage: Bacteria > Acidobacteriota > Blastocatellia > Pyrinomonadales > Pyrinomonadaceae > OLB17. Next base: position 28,461 of record JAYUCO010000008.1, read on the forward strand.
ACGCCGTGAATCGGAGGAATTCAGGGCCCTGGCCAAATCCGCACCGGCCAAGCTGAAGGACGACAAAGGGTCGGGAGCCGTCAGGCAGAGCATCCAACAAAATGCCTTGCAGACCAACAACAGTCTCTTTGACGGGGCTAGTGTTGATAATGATGACCGGATCTTGATCGGTAATTCCAGACAAAACCAGTTCGTGGGCAACAAGAATTTTTATAATCAAAATAATGCTTGGGTCGATGCTGAATTTTCAGAAATGTCCAAACTGCCGGAAATAAAAGTGAAATTTGGCAGCGAGGAATATTTCGATCTTGCGGCCAAAGAAAAAGGTTTGGGACAATATTTATCGCTTGGCGAACAGGTCGTTGTTGTTTGGAAAAATAAAGTTTACCGGATCACAAAGTAGAGATCCGATAATAACATTGACGGCAAATTTACCAATTATTAACGTCAATTAAGATGATTTATGGCTTATTAAAGGTTATCCTTATAGGTCTGGATCATCTTTTTATTTATACGGAGGTTTTTTAAGTGCCGTCTTTTTTCAAAATACCGCTTTTATTTATTTTTTTATTGGCTGTATCCAATATTATCTGCGCCCAGTCCGCTTGGAAAACTAGGCGTGTGCAGGCCGACGGTGATCTGGTCGCGGTCTATTTTACATCGTCTGATAAAGGCTGGATCGCCGGTGATAACGGCTATCTTGCTTCGACGGCCGATGGCGGCAAAAGCTGGGCGAAATATGCGTTGAATACTAGCGAGGATATCAACGAGATATACTTTCGAAACGATTCCAACGGTTATCTTGTCGCAGGAAAAAAGCTATTTATTACTAGCGACGCCGGAAATACATGGCGTGAAACGATGATTTACCGAACCGGCGATTTCAAAAGCGGCACACCCGAATTTCTCAGCATCCGTTTTGCCGACAAGAAACGCGGGCTGATCGTCGGGTCTGTTCTGAATCGCAAAGGCGATATGGTCATTGATTCATTGGTGATGAGAACGGAAGATGGCGGTGAAACGTGGCAGCGTGTCACGGTCCCGTCAAAGACCGAGCTTTTCCATCTTGATTATAACGGCAGTTCGCACGCCTGGATCGTCGGCGACAAAGGCGTCATTCTTTCCACGGCAAATAGCGGTATCAGCTGGGGCATGCAATCATCGGGCACCGACAGAGCGTTGTTCAATGTTGACTTCCGAGACGATAACGAAGGTTACGCGGTCGGCGGTAAGGGAACTATTCTGCGGACGGAAAATGGTGGAGCGACCTGGCAAAAAGTGGCGACGTCATTCACCGAAACGTTCAAAAGAGTTGATTTTGCGGATGACAAAAATGGATGGATCGCCGGTTTTGGCGGCTCCGTGCTTAGGTCATCAGACAAGGGAAAAACTTGGGCCAGACAGGAAAGCGGGACAAAAGAGAACCTTTACGGGCTGTATATGACAAAAAAATACGGCTGGGCGGTCGGAGCAAGCGGGCTGATGATCGAATACTTGAGATAATAAATGCGGATTCGCGTTTTATTTTTGGTTTGAAGCAACCAAAAGTTAAATTCAATGCATCTTTTATTACGGGTCAGAAAGCAATAGCCAAAGTTAGGCGAAGAGTTTTTCTAATTCCTCCTGTTTCTACCTTATACTCGTTGAGAACAAGACTCAACGAGTTTTTTTTGTTTATGAGTTTGAGATTGTTGCGTTTACTCACGTACTGACTTCTGTGCCTGTAGTTTTGTTAAAGTTCGTTTGGCTGTGGCCGCAAGCTCAGCGGACCTGGGGAGAAGTTCGACGGCCTTGACGATCTGCCGGTCGTCGCCTGTTCTGGTGCGGTGTGCGGCATGGATGCCAAATGATGCCAGCGCAAGATCATACCGAAGCTGCGACCTGATGAACGAATCATCCACCTGCCATGACGCATCTGAAATATTCCAGGCTTTTTCACGTTCGACATAAGTGCGAAAGGCATTGAAAAGTTCGTCGCCGACGAGCGATTCGCCAAAAATTATGCTTTGCCGGACATCATTTCCCGCCGCCGTATTCCCGGTACGCCCGTTGACATATTCACGAACAAAGAAAAAGGCAGGGTCAACAAATGCTGCTTTTTGTGCATCGATCTGACCAGGTCTAACTGATTCGTCGGGCGTGATCCCATCGCCGCCGTAAACCTTGCGGTTCGTGATGGTGCGCGAAACGACCTGCGAGGCCCCGATCTCGGCAGCGGGATGTTTGTGATTGAAATAATCGTAAAGACTGCCGTCCGAATAATCGCGCTGTATAGACCGCCCGGACGGGGTGAAATATTTTGCAGTGGTCAGCGTGAGTCCCGATCCTAACGGGAGTTGCAATACGCTTTGCACCAGGCCTTTGCCAAAAGTTTTTTCGCCGACAATCAATGCGCGGTCATTGTCCTGTAATGCCCCGGCGACGATCTCCGATGCTGATGCAGTGTTTTCATCGACCAAAACGACCAGCGGCAGCGTTTCAGGGCTTTTATTATTTGATCTCCAGGTACGGTCGTCATAGGACGAGCGTCCACGCTGTGTGACGATCAGCGTTCCGGCAGGCAGGAACTTTTCCGCGACCGACACAGCCTGATCGAATATGCCGCCGCGATTGTCACGCAGATCGAGTATCAGCGAATTCATTCCCTGACGATGAAGTTCGGTCAGAGCGCTTTCGAGTTCGGCCGTGGTCGTGTAGCTAAAACCACCGCTCAGATCGACATAGCCGACGCGGTTATCGAGCAGATATGAATTCGATATGGTCGGCTGTGAGACACGGTCGCGGAGGAGCTCGATAGTTTCGACCGCACCAGTATCAGCCCGTTCGATCGTTAGACTGACGACTGTACCGCGTTTGCCACGGACCTTGTCGCGGACGGTTGTGGAGGATTGTCCGTTTATATTTTCACCGTTTATCGCGATGATCCGGTCGCCAAAACGGAGACCGGCTTTAAATGCGGGCGAATCTGGAAATGCGGAGACAATAAAAACCGCCGCCGCTCCGTTCTTTTCAAACGCTGAAATACTTGATCCCGTACCTGTATACTCGCTTTCATGCTCGCCGATAAGTTCCTGAAATTCGGCCGCATCCAGGTAATTAGAATGCGGATCGAGCATTTTGAGCATCGAATCAATCGAAGATTTAGTCAACTCATTATTATTAAGGCTGGAACCGCCGACATAATATTTTTCGATGATGGCGAGAGCTTCCGAGAAATCCGTGGCAACCGTTTCTTTGATCAAACCCAAAGGTTTAGAAGGCATTGGCTTACCAGCCGATGCAGAGAATGAAGTCCCGCTGCCAATCTTGAAAGGTTCAACCGGAGGAAGCGGCAATACCGTGTGCTCGCCTGTCTGCTGAAACGCCGGCACGGCATTGACCCATAAAAGCAAAACGATAAAACACATCCATTTCTTTGTCGTCATAGTTGCACAATGGCCCTTGATAATTACAGGTGACTGTCATGATCCTGCAGAGCGTAGATCAAAGCTAATTTATTTGCCTTTTACAAATACGGAATGAGCGATGTATTCCACTATTATAAATGTAAACAGAACCTACGTGATTTTGAATTACTTGATTAACTCACGTTTTTAAGTGAAAATCTAGGAATGGCCGAAGCGAACAAAAATGACCTCCCCGAAAAACTTCAACGGCTGGTTGAAACGATCGATATTGCGAATGTGCTGACAGAACCGCTCACGCAATCAATCAATAATCTACTGAAGATCTCCGCGACGGATATGAATTCCGAAGAGGCGTCCGTGCTGATACGTGACGGCGATCAGGGCGATCTGCGGTTTCTCTCCGCTATCGGAAAGGTGGCTGAACAATTGATCAATTTGACCGTGCCGGCGGGCAAAGGAATAGCGGGGTTTGTGCTTTCGTCGGGACAGCCGATGGCGGTTGCGGATGTGGGCGAGGAAGAAACGTTTTACGCCGAGGTCGATAAGACAACGGGTTATTCGACCCAGATGATACTAGCGACACCGCTCCGTCATAACGGCGAGATCATCGGCGTCCTCGAATATATTAACCGCCGCGGTGATCCGCCGTTCGATCCTTTTACACCGGCGGAAATGGACAAGGCCGCGTTATTTGCCGATGCCATCGCATCGCTTGTCAACGCTTACGAATCGGCAAAATTATTCCGCGACCTTGGCGAAAAGGTCCTGTCCGAAGACGCAAGCCTTGACGTCGCAGAAGTCAGGCAATGGCTTGCCAGCTTACGCGATTCGGCTGAGCACCGAGAAATGATGGACCTTGCTGTCCTGATCCGCGAGATCGCCGGCAAGGGCGACGCGGAAAGGCGGATGTGCAGGGAAGTGATCGAGGCGATCTTAAAATATTCCGACAGTAATAGTGACAGCAGTTTTTTGGGTTTCTAATATCGAAATGAAGATAGAAGCCCTGATCTTCAAATACCGCAGGCAGCTCTGACAACAAATGACGGCCGTTTCCGGATTCGAACAAAACTCCTTTTCCACAAAAAAGATCTATTTTCAGCTTGATGACGGCTGGAGATCGGCTTCAGGAAAAGCTGTGAGTGTTGCGATCGTCGATAGCGGAATAGACACGACTCATCCCGATCTGACAGGAAAGATAATAGAATCGGTTGAAGCACGAGTCGATAACAAGCGGATCATTTTTGATCTGTCAGACGCAGGTGATTCTGCCGGACATGGAACGGCGTGTGCCGGGATCGTCGCAAAGATCGCGCCTGATGCTGAAATTCACAGTATCAAGGTCCTTGGAGCGGGCGGTTTGGGTGATGGGCAGGCATTTCTGGCCGGTCTCGAATATGCGATAAAAAAACGTTACCGCGTTATAAACCTTAGTCTTGGCACGACCAAGCCGCAGTTTTTTTCGCCGCTCCACGATCTGCTCGACCGTGCCTATCAGGCAGGCTGCATCGTCGTCGCGGCGGCCAATAACCTGCCGTTTCCAAGTTTCCCGTCCGTCTTTTCGTCATCTCTCATCTCGGTCGTCAAAAGCGAAGAAACCGATCCGCTTAATTTTGGTTTTCACTACGGCGAGGTTATCGAATTGACCGCACCCGGCGTCAACGTCCGCACAGCATGGCCGGGCGGTGGCCAACGCAACCTCACCGGCAACAGCTTTGCCTGTCCGCATATCGCCGGCGTGATCGCCCTCCTGCTCGAAGCCCACCCGGAATTGACCCCGTTCCAGGTAAAATCAGCACTGTATTCGATAGCCAAAGAAAATCAGGACAAACCATAACTTATTATTTAATGACGGACAGAACTTGTCACCATGACACGGGCAATGTGTCGCGTGACAACTCTTATTGTTTTTGTGATTTTAGTATTAAGTTTTTGCCGGCTCCCTTTCGGTCAAAATTGCTAATGGCCCGGTGCGTAGTCTATTTAATCAAAGAGATATATTCTCCCGTCCGGGCCACCAGATCAATAAAACGGGTTTCGTGAAACCACTTCTCATGTGCCCACGCCTGAGACACTGAGCCCAAAAGAATACCCAGCCAAAGAGTAAGGCGCCTTACATTGATCTTCACATTCATAAACCACCTCACTTCTTTAACTGTTAAGAGCTGAAAACCGGCGGCATAATTAGCCGACTTTAGAAATTAAATACGGATTTCTATTTTTGGCTCACAACATACTGGCCCGTGCCTGCTTCGCGCGGGCGGCACCAATTGCGGATTTTACGTGTTTTTCCTCTTCAGGCGGCGGGAGCACTGCCGGCATACCCAACGACTCTATCCATAATTCCCGTGTCCATCCTGTGCTGTGATAAACGTGTTCGTCCTCTTCTCCTTCGACTTGCTCGTAAGCCTCCATCAAAGCCTTTCCTTCATCACCTGTCGTTTTCTTCGCAACCTCGCCTATCAATCCCCAATTCAAATGGTCTTTCGTTTCCGCGAGTACCACGCATTCTCCTGCGACCAACTCTGCGGCCACCGGATTGCCAGCCGCTTTGGCCATCTCCATGGCTTTCACCAACGATTCGCCTATGTGCCTGACTACCGAGCGGCCAGGAGTTTCCTTGGCGGCGTCAAGCCCAAGCTTCCCGAAGACCGTTTCGACGATCTTCACATGGTTCTTTGTTTGCTCTAAATATTCGGTCCATTCCTTCTTAAGGTCAGCGTTTACGACACATTTCAGCGCCGTTGTGTAAATCTGTACACCGCCCAATTCTGTTTCAAGTGCCTGATATAATAATTCGTTCCGTTGTTCTGTTTTCATGATTTTTCCTCTTAGTTCGTACGATTCTGTTACAGCTTTTATTAGCTGAAACCAAGTAATGCAAACTCTGTACCATTTGACGAGTGGCGGCTTTTTGCTTTTTGTGGTTCAAAATGTTTACATTATTTTTACTGATAAATAAAAATTATGTCTGAACAATTTAAACTTTCACCGCTTGATATCGAACAATATACGCTGCCGAATGGCCTGCGCGTTGTGCTGAACCGCGATGCGGCGGTTCCCGTGGCTGCATTGGCCGTGTATTACGACGTTGGTTCGCGAAACGAACGCGAAGGCCGCACCGGTTTTGCCCATCTTTTCGAGCATATGATGTTTCAGGGTTCCGCAAATGTCAAAAAAGCGGAGCATTTTCAATACATTATGAAAGCCGGCGGGACGATGAACGGCACAACGTCGAGCGAACGGACGAATTATTACGAGACGATGCCGGCAAGCCAACTGCCGCTTGCATTGTGGCTCGAATCGGACAGGATGCGTTCGCTGGCCGTCACGCAGGAAAATCTTGACAACCAGCGCGAGGCCGTGAAGGAAGAAAAACGCCTGCGTTACGATAATCAGCCGTACGGCGGCATCTTCGATATTATCTCCGGGATGATATTTAAGAATTTCGCGAACGCTCATTCGACGATCGGCTCGATGGAAGACCTCGATGACGCGACGGTTGAGGACGTGCAAGAATTCTTCAGGGTTTATTATGCCCCGAATAATGCGGTGTTAGTTATCTCTGGTGCTTTCGAGACGGAAACCGCAAAGCAATTGGTCGAAACCTACTTCGGAGATATTCCGTCGCAGCCGCTGCCTCCGCCTCTTGATGTCAGCGAGCCGAAGGAAGTTGCAGTAAATTATAAGGAACACGAGGACAAACTTGCTCCGTTTCCGGCGTTTTTACTTGGCTGGAAGATCCCGGCGAGGCGAACTTCGGAATTTTACGCCTTATATCTGGGCGGCAAATTGCTTTATGACGGTGACAGTTCGCGTCTTTATCAAAAGTTAGTGAAGGGCGAGGAATCGATCATTCAATTGTTCGGTTTTACGGACGAACGCCGCGGCCCGTCAAGCATTTTTGTTGGAGCGATCCCAAAACCCGAAAGCGATCTGAGCAAAATACGCGACATGATCATGACGGAAATTCGTCACATTGCAACCGATGGCCCATCGGCCGACGAAATGCAGAAGCTGCACAACAATTTGATAAACGATTCGGTCCGCATGCGGCAGTCGTCACAGTCAAGGGCACAGCAGATCGCTGAATTTGCCCTGTACGACGGCGACCCGACGATCATCAACAGCGAGCTCGAACAACTTCTGGCGATAACTCCGGATCAGATTCGGACGACGGTCAATGAGTTTTTGAATAATGACAACCGTTCGTTGCTCGATGTAATTCCGGCCGGAAAAGCTTAAATAACGCCGCCATTCTGGTGGCTGTAGCGGCGTCCCGCTCACGCATCCGGCGAGCGTTACGCTTCCCGGAAAGTCGGCAAGATGCCGGCGATACATTTTTTATGACACAAGCAATTCGTACAACCGCACCCGAAGCCCTCGCACCGGTGCAGTTCAATATTTCTCAACCTTATAAAACAACTTTGCCGAATGGGTTGAAGATCGTGATCTTTGAAGATAAACGGCTGCCTTTGGTAAGTTACCGGTTGGCGTTTTTCTCGGGTGATGTGAATGATCCGGACGAAAATCCCGGCCTGACATCAGCAATGACCTCGATGCTCAACGAAGGCACCGAGAATTATTCGAGCCAGGCATTGGCGGAAAAGGTTGAAAGGCTTGGGGCCGGGATCGGTGCCAGTTCGTCGGATGATTTTACGATAATTTCAGCATCCGCACTCGCACTTTACGACACTGAAATTCTTGAGTTGATGGCGGAAACAATATTTCGCCCCACATTTCCAGAAGATGAATTAGACCTGTACCGGCGGAACACCATCGAGAATTTGAAATTCCAGCGGTCTCAGCCGAATTTTTTGGCCGGCGAGCAAACCGCACGGCTTTTGTACGGCAAGCATCCGTATGCCAAAGTCTCGCCAACCGCTGATGACATAGCGAAACTAAACAGAGAATCACTTATCGATTTTCATAAAAATATATTTGTGCCAAATAATGCGGTATTTGTCGCCGTCGGTGACGTTGATCGTGATGATCTGGTGAAGCAGATCGAGAAGCACTTCGGCGATTGGGCGCAAGGTGAAACAAATATACCGTCATTTCCCGAACCGCCGGAACGAACCGAGCGGACGATCACGATAGTAGATCGCCAAGGATCGGCACAATCAAATATAGTATTGGCAAATTCAGGTATGGATCGCGGCAACCCGGATTATTTTGCGGCAATAGTAATGAATCAGGTCCTCGGCGCAGGTGCTTCATCCCGGGTCTTTATGAATCTCCGGGAGGAAAAAGGTTATACATACGGAGCTTATACGAGGCTCGATACCAGGAAATTAGCCGGTGATTTTGAAGCAACTGCGGAAGTCCGAACACCTGTGACCGGCGATTCACTAAAGGAATTTTTTTACGAACTAGACCGTATCCGCACCGAAAAGGTTTCGGATGATGAACTCGCCGATGCGAAAAATTTCCTGACCGGTGTGTTTCCAATCCGCGCCGAAACACAGGAAGGCCTGACCGGGCTGCTCGTCAATCAGCAGCTATATTCGCTTCCCGAAGATTATTTGCAAACATACCGGGACAATATTAATGTTGTAACCGCCGATAATATCCAGCGAGTTGCGAATAAATATATTCAACCCGAAAAAATGGCGATAGTCCTCGTTGGTGACGCCGAGGATATTTTGCCACAGGTAAGACCATACGCCGCTAAAATTGAAATATTCGATACCGACGGACAGCCGAAAGACATCGCCGATTATGGAAAGGCAACAGGTCAAGAAACCGCAAATGTAACCGGAAAGTGGAAGCTGATATTGGATTTTCAAGGCCAGAAACTGCCTGTTTCGCTGACACTGGAACAAAATGATGAAACTGTGTCGGGTAAGTTGGAAACAATGCTTGGGAACGGGAAGATAACCGGCGGAAAAGTACGCGGCAGCAAACTTTCAGCAACCGCAAATTTGGAAATTCAGGGACAAGCCGTTGAATTTGTCATCAACGGTTCGGTTGACGGCGACTCAATGATCGGAACAATTTCTGCACCGATCGTACCAGAACCACTAAATTTTACCGGAACGCTCGACAGTTAAAAACAAGCAGAAGCCTAACCAGTCCAGTCAAAATATTTTATATTGGAAAGGGATGAGAAGAAGGGAAGTTTTGAGTCGTGAGCGGGAGCTGCACAAGCTTCAAAAGGGGATGCAGGGACGGGCTATCACAACTCAAAACATTTTTTGCCGAAGCAATCTTAATTCTAACCTGCCCGGCGCATCGGAACGCTTTGACCGGACATTTCCTGTAAATGAACGATCAATGCGGAAGCCGCACGCCGTGTCAATTCATCACATTTGCAGCTCATCAAAGCAGAACATTCCTCATCGGCCTTGACATTTTTTTCACGGGCGAGCATCCGGATCATTGAAAGCTGTTTTGACGTGACAAGATCGGACATGCTTTGAGCTACTGGTTCGGCGGGAAAATCATCTTTGACCTTAGGTGTTACCGTTTCTTCACGCTCTATCGCATCGAATTCACGTTTGTACAGATCACGGGCAATACCAAATTTCACCGCCGCCCGTTTCAAAGCATCGTGTTCAGCTTTTTTGATGCCCATTTCGCTTCGGGCGAGGCCGGTGCCGATGCCCTCTCGGGTGACGCCGTCGATAGTGATCGCCACCGTGACGGTCATAAATTCACCAACGGCCCGGATATCTTTAACGGTATGGGCCCAATTAGGAGCTGTTTCATCAAGGATGTCGGCAACCGTGTGCCATTCGATATATTCGACCATCCGGACTTTGCCGTTCCGGTCGCGCCAACCTTCGCGCTGCCGGACCAGATTTGGATCAACATTTTTTCTCAATTCCCGGAGTGTGGTTGTGAAATCCAGTACGTTATCCGCTGCTTCCGTTTCAACTGCTGTGTTCTGTTTCATTTCTTTTTCTCCTATCGGTTACAAAGCCTTATCGGTTCCCTCGTTTTCAATTTGATATGACTGATACTCAAATTACGTATAAAGACCGTTTTGGCGGCTGTTCGCCGCATTCAGACCAATGCGACTCAGTTGTGGTGTCAATAGATGCTTAATCGTGCCATCCGTGAAACAGTGTATCAGAGGAATTTAAATGTTGCAAGCATGAAACGAGGTGTTGCATTTAAAATAATGTTATGTTATGTTTTATCTGTGAAATACAGAAAGCATCTGTGATACGTAGGTTTCATGGGAGCGGGAGGACAATATGGCCTTTAGAAATGACAACTTTATAAATACTGTGGAACTCGGACGAGCGATAAAACGCCGCCGTGACGAATTAGGTTTAAGTCTGCGCGATGTGGCGGACGTGACAAATGTTTCGGCTTCGACGCTGTCGCGGATCGAGAACGGCACCGGCAAACCTGATGCTGATAACATTGCCCGGCTTACCGGCTGGCTGGACATGCCGATAGACCGCGTGATGAACAAGCAAACTGAAGGCGATGTCGAACCGGTGATCTATTACCCGCATGAGGCGACCCCGGAAATCGTGGAAGCTCACCTCCGAGCGGATAAAATGCTGACACCGGAAACGGCTAAGGCGCTATCGGAACTTTTCCGCGTGGCCTATAAGCAATTCAGCAAGCCGGGCGAATAATTGTTACGACTAAAAATTAAAAGGTAGGGAAACGATGCAAACTCAAGTAGCACAATTTGACGACGCGACACGCGGAGCTTTCGCTTTGGACACCACGTTTGTTCTGTTCTTTCTAGCAGTCGATTTCGGACAGTCGTTATTCTCACTCGGAATAGACGGTATATTTTCGATAATTACGCTTGTAATGATGGTGGTTTTACCGTATTTCCTTCCATCACATGCGATAAAGCCCGCATTCGGAAACTGGCTGACAGGGCGGATGCTGATCGTCTTGCTTGCGATGATCCTGGGCGTCATGTTCAGACAATCGCTCGGTGTGGTGCTGCCGGAAACTTTCAAATTCCTGCCGTTAACGCTTTTGATCGCAGCAGGAATAATAAGCTGCTACGTTCAATTTTATGGTATTATGAGGTTTCGTTTGGCGAGATAGGCAAAAGGCGTCGAACGTTTAATAAGATCCGCTCGTGTTCGGGAACATGAGCGGATCTTATTTATTTGAGCATATCTCCGAACAAGCCGGCTAGATCATATTTATCCATTTCTTTATTCGCTATTGCGATCATAGCTTCGTAAAGTGTTAAATCGTCTGCTGGAAATTCGAAGCCGTTATCCTGAAGAAAAACCATTGCTGCTCCAAGTGCCGTTCTTTTGTTTCCATCAAGAAAGGGTTGATTTTCGGCAATATGAAATGCATAGGCGGCAGCCATTTCAAAAAAGGTCGGTATGCAGGTATTCTCCGCCAAAACTCGCTTGCGGCATCATTACCGCAGATTCCAGTAAACCTGTATCGCGAATTCCATCAATTCCTCCGAATGTCTCAATTTGCTCGGCGTGAATGACCATTACCTCGTTTACGGTTAAAAACGTCGGTTCTTTCATTCGGCCAATTTCTTGAAGGTTTTTGAATGCGTTGATATAGCTTTGCGGGTCAAATTACGAATATGCTCGCTCCTTTTTGTTTCCATCAAAGGCTCTATTATCAATCTGCGCCCATCAGTGATCATCTCTAACTCACTTTCACGCGTAATTCCTAAAAGGTCAAGAATCGGCTTTTCGATTATCAAACCCAGACTGTTTCCTATGACTGTAAGATTCTTTTTCATACATACAATGTTATAACAAACATATAACATGATCACAAGAAAAATCAGTGGAATTTGAATTTTTATGATGATTAAACTTATGCAAATGCCGGTTCGTAATTCGCAACCACTTCATGAATTTGTCTGACTTGGCTGACAAGTTCTGCATATTGGAAAGGGGTTAGGGCCTGGGCACCATCGCAGAGGGCTTCTTCTGGACACGGATGGACCTCGATTATCAGGCCGTCAGCTCCGACGCCAACGCTTGCTCTGGCCATTGGGTTGACCATGTAATTATGGCCGGTCCCGTGTGAAGGGTCGGCTATTATCGGAAGATGCGTCAGCCGCTGGACCGCCGGGATAATCGAAAGGTCCATTGTATTACGGGCGTGATTTGCAAAGGTCCTGATGCCGCGTTCGCACAGCACGACATCATAATTGCCTTCGGCCATGATGTATTCGGCCGCAAGTAAAAATTCTTCGAGTGTGGCTGACAAACCGCGTTTGAGCAATATAGGTTTGCGTGTCTGGCCGGCATATTTGAGGAGTGAGAAATTCTGCATGTTCCGTGCTCCGATCTGAATGCAGTCGCCATATTTTTCGACGAGATCGATGCCGTTTTCATCCATTGCTTCGGTAACGATATTCAAACCGAACCGGTCGCGGACCTCCGAAAGTATCTTCAATCCATCCTCGCCTTTGCCTTGGAAAGCGTATGGGGAAGTGCGGGGTTTGAATGCCCCGCCGCGAAAGAATTTAGCTCCTGATGCAGCGACGGCTTCAGCGACCTTGAAAACCTGTTCCGTAGTTTCAACCGCACACGGTCCGGCGATGATGGCGAGCTCGCCGTCTCCGATAAAGGAATTGCCTATTTTTATGATGGATTTCTCAGGACGAAGGTCTTTTGAGATCAATTTGTATGGCTTTGTGACCCGAATTGCATCGGCAACGCCCGGCAGGTTCTCGAAGTGAGCGGGATCGACTGAGGTTTTGTTTCCGGTGACGCCAATTGCAGTGCGGCTTTCTCCGGGCAATGTGTGAGCCCGCAAGCCGAGCTTATCAATGATCTCAACGACCCGGTCGATATCCGCACGGGTCGCATCGGATTTCATTACTATCAACATAAATACAATTCCTTTTAAGGAGCGAAAACCTAAAGTTTAAAGTTCGCATGCCATTTTTGCAAATGTACCGCTGTCCGGAAACAGGTAAAATGCCGGCTTTGCAGCTATAAAGGCATAATAGACCTAACAAACGATGCGACATTTTCCACAACATCGCCGGTTTTTGCAGATCTTTCGATCTCGGCGACAATTGCCGAACCGACGACTGCTGCGTCGGCGAATTTCCAAACTTCTTTTACCTGCTCAACCGTAGAGATACCAAAACCGACCGCGATCGGCAGATCGGTAAATTGGCGGGCACGAGCAACTAAATTCTCTGCGCTCGAACTCAGATCGTTTTGTGTGCCCGTCACGCCAGCCCTGGAAACCGCGTAAATAAATCCGCTTGAAACGGATGTGATCTTTTCGATCCTGGCATCAGTGCTGGTCGGAGCAATTAATGATATGAGGTCAATCCCGTTCACTTTAAGCATATCCGAGATCTTTTGAGCCTCATTATCGATCACGTCGGTAACAAGAATGCCGTCAAGACCAACACGCGCGACTTCTTTGCCCAGTTTTTCCAGGCCAAACCGCAGCAACGGGTTCAAATAGCTGAAAAGTACAATCGGGACGTCAGTTTTCGTACGCACGGAACCGACCATTTCGAGTATTTGCGAAAGATTGACCCCATTATTCAACGCACGTTGAGACGACATCTGGATCACCGGCCCGTCCGCCATCGGGTCACTGAAGGGAACTCCCAATTCGATCACGGTCGCATCAAGCTCCGCCAGTTTCATTACAATATCGTAAGAAACGTTCAGATCAGGATCGCCGGCTGTAACGAATGGAATAAATCCTTTACGTTTCTCTTTCCTTAGCTGTTCAAATTTTTGGGTGATTCTGCTCATTTGCTGTTAACGTCAAGTAATCCGGCCACGGTATTTACATCTTTATCTCCGCGTCCCGACAGATTTACAATCAAAATGGTGTCTTTAGGCATCGCCGGTGCGATCTTTATTACGTGAGCAATCGCATGGGACGATTCGAGGGCCGGAATAATACCTTCGGTTCGGGAAAGTGTTTGAAATGCGTTTAGAGCTTCATTGTCCGATGCCGATACGTATTCGACCCTTTCAATATCATGCAAAAATGCATGTTCGGGACCAATGGAGGCATAATCTAGCCCCGCCGAGATCGAATGCGTCCCGGCGATCTGTCCATTGACGTCCTGCAATAAGTAACTTTTTGTTCCTTGAAGTACACCGACACTCGCTCCTTCTGTAAATCTTGCGGCGTGCTGGCCGAGCTCCATACCTGTTCCGCCGGCTTCGACACCGATCATCCTGACGTTTTCATCTTGAAGAAATTCATGAAAAAGACCGATCGAATTAGATCCGCCGCCGACACATGCGATCAAATAATCGGGCAAACGGCCTTCTTTTTCAAGAATCTGTTGGCGGGCCTCTTTTCCGATAACACTCTGAAAATCACGGACCATGAAAGGATAAGGATGTGGGCCGAGTGCTGAGCCGAGCAGGTAATAGGTCGTTTCGACATTTGTTACCCAATCGCGCAATGCTTCGTTGATCGCGTCTTTCAGTGTTTTGGAACCCGAATCGACACCGCGGACCTCAGCCCCTAAAAGCCTCATGCGAAAAACATTCAACTCCTGCCGACGCATGTCTTCCGTTCCCATATAGACAACACATTCCAACCCAAATAGAGCGCAAACTGTCGCGGTTGCCACGCCGTGCTGGCCTGCTCCGGTTTCGGCAATTATTCGTTTTTTCCCCATCCTGCGGGCAAGAAGGATCTGGCCGATGCAATTATTTATCTTATGGGCACCTGTATGGTTAAGGTCTTCGCGTTTGAGATATATCCGGGCGCCGCCAAGGTTTTCGCTGAGGCGTTTGGCGTGAAAAAGCGCGGTCGGTCGGCCCGAAAAATCTTTTAGGAGCATCTGCAGCTCATCCTGAAATTCGCGGTCATCGCGGGCCGTGAGATACGCCTCGGTCAATTCGTCGAGCGGAGCAACTAGTGTTTCCGGCACAAACCGGCCGCCGTATTGACCCCAATAACCATGCTCATCTGGTTGAAAATTTTTCGAATCCATCATTATTTACTTTCTTTCTTTCTTCTGTCGACGATTAAAAACAAAGGCTTAATTCAATAATAGTTTTACCAGCCCAAAAATATAGGCAACAACCAGGCAAATATATTTATATCTCCGGTTAGACAAATTAATTTCGCCTCTTCCAATATCGGTAATTTATTGACAGCGATATTTATATCTGATACTAAAGAAACCAGTCCTAATCTATTGTAATTATTGCATATCCGCGTCAATTTAGAATTGCGCGCTCATAAATGAATATAGCTGTCCTCAAAGAAAGTCAGAATGGAGACCGACGGATCGCCCTCACAGCCGAAGCGGCGGCAAAACTCATTTTGACGGGAAACGAAATTTGGGTCGAATCCGGCGCGGGGTTTTTTGCCAACTCCGACGATGCGGATTTTGACGCCGCCGGAGCAAATGTTTCCGCCGATGCGAATGAAATTGTCAGAAACGCCGACATTCTAGCAGCAATAAACCGACCGCCAGATGAGATACTCGACAAGCTGAAAAAAGGCTGTATAGTAGTTTCGCTGCTGCGGCCGCTTGATGAACCCAAGAGGCTCAAGCCATTTATTGACAATGAATTAACTGCCATATCGCTGGAGATGATACCGCGAACGACGCGGGCGCAGACAATGGACGTGCTTTCATCAATGGCAACAATTGCCGGATACAAGGCGGTTCTGCTGGCGGCGGAAAAGCTGCCGAAAATGTTCCCGATGCTTACGACCGCTGCCGGGACCGTGCCGCCCGCGAAAGTTCTGGTCATTGGTGCCGGTGTTGCCGGATTACAGGCGATCGCCACTGCACGAAGATTGGGTGCGGTTGTGGAAGGTTTTGACATACGCTCTGCCGCGGGTGAAGCGGTGCGTTCGCTTGGGGCAAAATTTATCGAGATCGAAAACCTCGATGCCGAGGGCGAAGGCGGTTATGCAAAAGAAGTCGGCGACGATGTTTTGGACAAAAGCCGTGAACTTTTAAGAAGCCACGCAAAAACCACGGATTGTATTATCACGACGGCACAGGTTCCCGGGAAAAGATCTCCGCTTTTGATCACCACTGCTGCGGTGGAGGAAATGAAACGCGGTTCTGTTATTGTCGATCTGGCGGGCCAAAATGGCGGTAACTGCGAGTTAACGAAACTTGATGAAGTGATCGATCACAAAAGCGTTTCGATCCATGCCCCGTCAAATTTGGCGGCTCAAGTGCCGATACACGCCAGTCAACTTTTTGCCCGTAATTTAAATTCCTTTCTAAATTTACTGGTCAAGGACGGTAAGCTAAATCTCGATTTTGACGATGGTATTATTGACGGCAGTTGTATTGTGCATAATGGAGAAATCCGCAGCGAACGCATCAAAACACAATACGAAGAAGGATAATCGCGAAGTTTGCCAAATGTGCTTAAAAGAGATTTTTCGATCATTCAGCTTATTTTTTGAACATCTCGCAGTTAAAAAATTATGGAAGCAGAAACTATTATCAGTTCATTTTACGTTTTTGCGCTGGCGGCTTTTTTGGGATTTTTGGTCATATCGAAAGTTCCGCCTTTGCTTCATACGCCCTTGATGTCTGCGACCAATGCAATATCTGGCATTTCGCTGGTCGGCTCAATAGTGCTTGCCGGCTCGGATCACGATACAGTCAGCACCTTTCTAGGCGTGATTGCCGTAGTCTCGGCGACGATCAATGTAGTCGGCGGATTTTTGATCACTGACAGAATGCTACAGATGTTCAGGGAAAAGTAATTGTGAATGATGAATGGTGAATGGTGAAAAAAAAATTGCAGGGAAGTTCGGTATTACCGATTCACAATTCACAATTCACAATAAAATATGTATTTTATCGAAATCACATATCTGATCGCTTCGGTATTGTTCATCTTCGGCCTGAAGCAGATGAGCCAGCCGAAGACCGCTCGGACCGGAATGAATCTTGCGGGTGTCGGTATGCTGATGGCAATTGTCGGCACGCTTCTGCACCGGGACATTGTTTCGTATCAATGGATCATTATCGGCCTTGTGATCGGCTCGATCATTGGGGCGGCGATGTCGCTGCGCATTCCGATGACCGCAATGCCGCAGAGGACAGCTCTCTCGCATTCCTTTGGTGCACTGGCGGCAACTCTTGTTGGAATCGCGGAATTTCACCGGCACAGCAGCGATCTGGGCCCGTTCAAAATGTCTGCGATCGGGTTTGAAGTATTGTTCGGAGGCATTACCGTAATGGGAAGCTTAATGGCGTTCGCCAAGCTTCAGGGGCTGATCCGCGGCACACCCGTAACCTACAAAGGCCAGAACATAGTAAACGTCAGCTTGTTCATTTCAGCATTTTGCATATTTGTATATTTGATCTTCTTTCCAGCCACTACTGAGTTGTTTTATGTTATGGTCGGTCTCGCATTTCTATTTGGGATATTGCTCGTAATTCCTATCGGGGCGGCAGACATGCCAGTTGTGATGTCGCTGATGAATTCCTACGCCGGGCTGGCGTCGGCTGCGACAGGTTTTGCACTCAACAACAAAGTTTTGATAATTGCCGGGACGCTCGACGGGTTTTCGGGTTTTATACTTTCAATATTGATGTGCCGGGCAATGAACCGTTCGATAACCAATGTTTTATTTGGAGCTTTCGGCTCTGTTGTGACCAATGCAGGCGGAATTATCGAAGGAGAAATGCGGGAAATTTCTGCGGAGGACGCTGCGATGCAATTAGCTTATGCGAGGCAGGTCATTTTTGTTCCTGGTTATGGAATGGCCACAGCTCAGGCCCAATATGTCGTCCGTGAACTGGCTGAAACGCTTGAACATCGCGGAGTCTCGGTAAAATATGCGATCCATCCGGTCGCCGGCCGGATGCCCGGTCACATGAATGTGTTACTTGCCGAAGCGAACGTGCCATATTCGGCGCTTTACGAACTCGAACAAGTAAATCCTGAAATGTCATCAACCGATGTAGCAGTAGTTGTTGGAGCAAACGACACCGTCAATCCTGACGCCAGAGACAATCCGACAAGCCCGATCGCCGGCATGCCGATCATCGAAGTTGACCGGGCAAAAACCGTATTTGTGCTAAAACGTGGTAAAGGCAAAGGCTTCTCCGGCATCGAAAATCCTCTATTCTTCAAACCGAATACTCAAATGATATATGGTGACGCAAAGGCTAGCTTGTCAAAGCTGGTACAGGCGGTCCAACAGGCCTGACAATCAATGATCGTTTGGATCGTCAACCGCCAAACCTTCGGATTGAGCGGCTTTGTTTAGGAGTTTATCTGCTGAAACAAAGATTATCTGAGATAAACTATTTGAAATAGATATATCTTCAAGCTCAGTTGCAACTGCTAACTGGATTGAGTCGTACCCACGCAAACCATAATTTTCCGATATACGCATCGCTTCAGAGAGTACAGAATCTGTCATCCGTAAAACACGATATTTACTTTGAAAATCTCTTTTGAAGCGGAAAATTGATCTTTGCGAGGCTTTTTGGGTTAAATTTCCGCTACGACAACGACGGGATATGGCAGAAACCACTTCCACACCCGTAATTTGTGTAATATAAATAGCGTTCTTTACAGAAGGTTTAAAGAGGCTCAAAACCCATTCTGTGCCAGTTTCAGAAACATATTTTTTGACTACTGCACTGCTGTCAAAATAGTAAAGCGACATTAACGGCGCTCCTCAATAATAGTTTCAGAAATAGGTTTGCCCGTAATTTTAACAGGCGGAAAATCAGTTTCTTCATCATCTAATTCATTAGGGAAATTTGCCAGAAAACCATTACTAAAAAGAAGCCTGTCAAACTCGTCCTGCAACAAAGCGTGGTTCTTTGAATTGTTAGATTCAGAATCTGCCAATAGTTTTTTTTTTAGCTTTTTCTGCTGACTTATAGACAATCTTGAAATTTCGTTCAATATTTCGGTTGTCGTCATCATAAATATCACCTCGCAGTCAAGATTTTATCACAATTCAATTGCAGGATAATTGACTCTTGCGCATGTGAGCAGGAAATCAAGCAATTTTATTTCGTCTTTTTTTCCTTTATCTATTTCCAGACAACTGCAGGCATCGACCGCAAAGGGTTTGACGTCGGAGATCGCTGCTGCAATATTATCGGGCGAAAGACCGCCGGCCAGATACATCTTTGGGAAAATCTCAAGGACCTTTTTAGCAATTCCCCAATCGAAGGTTTCACCGGTCCCGCCGTGTTCTTTGGGTGAATAAGCGTCCAGTAAAATGGCATCTACATGATATTTCAATACGTCTTGGGGGTTGAATTGGGCCGAAACACGAAACACTTTGATAATTTCGAGATTAGTTACTGATTTCAGTTCGGCGCAAAATTCGGGTGATTCTTCGCCATGAAGCTGGAGAGCGTCAAGTTTACAGAATGTCGCAATATCTACTATGTTTTCGAGCGTTTCATTGACGAAGACACCGACCTTTAGAATCTCCGGCGAAAGCTGGTCGATGATCCTGAGAGCATTTTCGGGCGTGATATAACGCGGACTTTTCCTGTAAAAATTAAAACCAACTGCGTCCGCACCGTGTTTTGTCGACAAAAGAGCATCTTCGATATTGGTGATACCACATATTTTGACTTTGGTCATAAAAAAACTTTTATACACGTTTTGATTCGTCTCTCAACCGTGTAGCCAGATACCAAACGATGAAAAGATTGATAAGCAATATCGCAATTCTAAACAATGTGGGCCGCTGATAAATTTCATAAACCTCGAGAGGTATCAACAAGGCTGTAGAAAAAGTGGTCAAGTATTCGGCCCAACGTTTTTGGAACCATAAGCCCAAACCTTCGGTAAACAGCAAGACGGAATAGAAAAAGGCGACAATGCTCCATGTAAGGAGCTGATCGTTATCAATACCCATCAGCCTTTCGAGTATTGAATGTACGAATTTGTTCCCAGCGTCAATTCCATGCCGGCTGACAAAATCCGCTGCCCAAACGCTTACATTCTGATCGAGCAGTGAAAGTAATTTGAAAGCGATTACAGTCAGGACTAAGCCCTTCAATACTTTTTCAATCGCAATAAGATGTATTGTCCAGGTGCGTTCGCGACGTGTTTGGTTTTTATATCGAAGGTGCGGTTTTCTCATTGCAAAAATTCCAACATAGAGGCGGGATCTTCGGAACGCATCAGGGTTTCACCGATCAGAAATCCATTAAATCCCGATTTATGCAGTTCGAGAATTTCATCTTTTGTGGTTATTCCGCTCTCCGATATCATCAGAGAATGCAATGGTTTATAATGAATAAGATCACGTGATACATCAATAGATACATTGAATGAATGGAGATCGCGATTATTTACGCCGATGATATTTGCCTCGAGTTGTTCGGCACGCCGAAGCTCTTCTAAAGTATGAACTTCGACCAATACATCAAGCCCGAGTTCGACGTGCGCTGTATGATAAAGCTTTTCCAAATTCATGTCGTCCAACATGGCCACGATCAGCAAAATCACATCAGCACCGGCCTCGGCTGATTCATATATCTGAAATTCATCGAAAACAAAATCTTTTCGCAGTATAGGCAGATCGATGGCCGCACGCGTGCGTTTTAGATCGTCAAGCGAACCTTTAAAAAAATCCTCTTCAGTTAGAACCGAGACAGCACACGCTCCACCTTTTTCATAACTTGCGGCGACGGCGGCGACATCAATATTATCGTTGATGATTCCTTTTGACGGTGACGCCCGTTTTATCTCGGCAATTATATTGATCTTGTCCGGTCTTTCAAGTGCTTTCTGCAATTTATGCGGAGAAGATGAAGATCGAACCAGAAATGCACGTTCCTTTAAGTCGATCATATCAACGAGATATTTTTGCTTTTCGACACGCCGTTTTTTGACCTCGAATATCTTATGTAAAAAAGTTTCCGTCATTAATTTGTCGTTTTGATCAGATCGTTTAGTTTTCTTAGGGCCGATCCGCTATTTAAACTGTCCTTCGCCATGGCCATCGCTTCCTTTAAAGTTTCAGCTTTTCCAGTTAGATAGATCGGTGCGGCGGAATTTATTAAAACCAGATCTACTGCTGCCGGCACGTCGCATTTGTTGTTCAAAATCGATCTTATCAGGTTCGCGCTTTCGTCAGGAGAGGATATTCGCGTTTTTTCGAGCGTTGATGGTTCCAATCCTAGATCTTTTGGGGAAATTTGGAAATTCTTTACCTTTCCGTCCTCGACCTCCGCGATATGCGTCCTGCCGTTCAAGGTGATCTCGTCCAAACCGTCCTCGCCGTGAACGACCCACGATCTTTTTGTTCCGAGCCGGGCTAACACATTAGCGGTTTTTTCAATCAGATCTTTGTTCCAAACACCGATTATCTGATGCGGAGCGTTTGCCGGGTTACAGAGCGGGCCGAGATTATTAAAGATGGTCGGAAAACCAAGTTCGCGCCTAACTTTGGCAAGCACCGGGGATAACTTGTGAAAATTTGGAGCGAACATAAAGCAGATACCAAACGAGTTCAAACATTCTTCAGCTTTTGCGGCGTCAACTGCCGGATTAACACCAAGAGACGCCAGAACGTCCGAACTGCCTGAATTGCTTGTGGCGGCCCGGTTCCCGTGCTTTGCGACAGGAACACCAGCACCAGCAATAACGAAAGCCGCCGCAGTTGAAACATTGAAGGTCTTAGACGAACTTCCGCCAGTTCCGACGGCATCGACAAATATTTCATGCCTTGAGCGCACCTTTACCACCCTTTCACGCATTATCGAAGCCAGGTAATATAATTCGTTTTCGCTTGTCCCTTTTTCATTCCAGGCTCGAAGTAATTCGTCGAGAATATTTTCGTCGTTTTCGTCCAGTAATAAATCGTAAAACAATATTGCCCGATCGGCAGGCAGATGTTCACCGGTCTTAAAAATATATACAAAATCGCGTAATGATGATCGATTCATAAAACTTCGCGGCAGAAGCCTGACCATAAGGAAGGGCTTAAACTTTAACCTTTCTTAAACCCAGATTCACATTAAAGAACGCAAAGTAAGGCAATACAAAAACTCTCCTAATGCTTAATTCGTATTAAAGTTATTAAAGCTTACCTGCTAACTAGGATAGTCAACCTTACAGTCCACTTTTGCCAAGAAAGCCCTTCCTAACGGTCAGGCTTTTGCCTTACATTGTCTGATTCTCTGCGATCTCGATCGCTGTGAGCAATGCCTTGGCTTTATTTATTGTCTCCTGATATTCGAGTTCCGGTACGGAATCGGCGACTATGCCTGCTCCCGCCTGAACCTTTGCTTCGCCATTCTCGAGGACCAGCGTTCTGATTGCGATACAGGTATCCATATTTCCCGCGTAATCAAAATATCCAACTGCTCCGGCATATATACCCCGCGAAGTCGGTTCTAATTTTTGAATTATCTCTATCGCCCGCACCTTTGGGGCACCCGAAACCGTGCCGGCAGGAAAACACGATGCCATGGCATCGAAACGGTCGCATCCTTCGCGTAAGTTTCCAGACAGATAGCTGACCAAATGCTGAACGTGCGAGTATTTTTCGACGCTCATCAGGTTCCTGACCTCGATGCTCCCAAATTTGGCGACGCGGCCGAGATCGTTGCGCCCAAGATCGACGAGCATCAAATGTTCGGCAATTTCCTTTTTATCTACACGCATTTCATCGGCCAGTCGGGCATCTTCGTCAGGTGTTGTACCTCTCGGCCGTGTTCCGGCGATGGGGCGGTACTGCATTTTTATACCGCTTGATTTTACAAGCATTTCAGGTGAAGCACCGATTATAGACCGTGTGTCCGATTGCAGCAAAAACATATACGGCGACGGATTTAGTGACCGCATTGCCCGGTAAATAGAAACCGCGGATGCCGAAGTTGGCTTGGTAAAACATTGCGAAAGAACGACTTGGTAGCATTCACCGGAGCTGATCAATTCTTTGACCTCAAGAACGGCGGATTGGAAATCAGCTTTTTCCCAATTCGAACGCACCTCGCCATTTGTAAATTCCGGGTTCGGTTTTGGCAGTATTATCGGGCCATTCTCCAGAATGTTTCGGATTCGCAGGTTCTCGGTCAAAGCATCTTTATAAAGTGTTTCTAAGCGTATAATGTCACCGTCACTTTCGTCGCAGAAAACAAGCGATACGATCTTTATCACCTGTTTGGCGTGATCGAAAGCGACGAGCGAGCGAAAAAGCATGAACGAAGCTTCACCGGTATTTGAGCCTTCATGCTTTTTTAGGGACGGTTCAAACCAGCTCGAGCATGAAAATCCGAGTGAACCGATCGCACCTCCGATAAAGGAGGGAATTTCGCCGTCTTCAAGCACTTTATTCTTTGCGAAATGTTCGCGGAGAAAGTCGAAGATCGACATTTTCCGCGTCGATTCTCCGGCACTTTCACGGATCGTAACAAGTTCATCGTTTCCACTGACAAGCATTTTCGGGTCAGCCCCGATAAATGAATAACGGGCAAGGCTCTCACCGCCCTCAACGGATTCGAGAAGAAAAGAGTTGGTGTGACCATGTGACAACTTCAAATAAACGCTAAGCGGCGTGAGCAAGTCAGCCGGGAGCGTATCTATAACGGGTACGACATTGGCCAGCTTCGTTTTTTCTATAAAATCATTGAGATCGCTCATATAGATACTAAAAATGCCGCCCGAATGGAGGCGGCATCTGCTAAGAAATTGAAATTCGAAGTAGGCCTAACGCACAAAATCGATCTTCGCACTCAAACTAAGCACCGCAAACAAAGTATGCCGACGCCAACTGTCACTGTGCATATCCGGAGAAGTATTTATTTTGATAATCCTTGCTTTCATTAACTCTTTTTGTATCAAAATTTTTAACAAAGTGTCAATTACATGCGTTCGGGAACTTCGATCCCCATTGTGCTTAAGGCCGCAGTTAAAGCCCTTCGAGCCATATCAGCCGTAACCACCAGAACAGCACGTTTTGCCTGATCTTCCTCGGCAATGATCTTGTGGTGGTGGTAGAACAAATTAAATGCCTTCGCTAAATTAAAAGCATATTTTGCCAATATTGCCGGCTCATTTTGGGCAGCAGCCTGATGGACAGTTTCATCCAATCGCAAAGAAAGCGTGATCAGAGACCAAATTTCATCGCCGGAATCAGATGAAAAAACATCGGCTAATGCTGACCGCTGACCATTGACGGCTGAAAGCTGAAAGCTGCTCCTAAAATTTTCCAGAGGCTCATTTCGTTCGTCAAGTTTCCGGAAGATCGAGTTGGCCCGAACGGCGGAATATTGACAGAACGCTCCGGTCTCACCTTCGGTTGAAAGAGCTTCTTTAAAATCGAAAATGATTATGGTATTACGTGTAAATTTCAAAAGAAAATAGCGTAATGCTCCGACCGCTAATTGATGTGCGATAAACTTCTTTTCATCGTACGGCAATTCAGCATGCCGCGTTTCTACCTCGCCTAATGCATTAGCTTCAAGTCTCGTAATTAGATCGTCAGCCTTTACGCCGAGGCCTTTGCGGCCGCTCATTTCTATAAACGGACGGTTTTTGTCCTCATCGGAAAGTTCGAATCCGAGCTCTTGAGCCGCAGCAGGCGACAAAGCGACCATCTCGTAAGACAGATGGATGCTCGCGCTTTCGCCTTTTTCAGGAACGATCGCAGCAACGCCTTTCTTTACGACATCCTGCGGATATGATTGGCGTGAATCTATGACGTTATAAACCGTTTCACCGCCGCCAAACTCCGTTCGCGGTCGTTGATCTTCCGATTCTGCCGCGGATGTTATCCAAACTTCCTGTCCGTTTTTGTAAGTATGGAAAAGTTTATAAAAGAAATCCATGCCCAAAATACCAAGTTTCCACATTTGATAAGCGATATCTTTGCCTGTGTAGGTCACGGTTCCGTTAGAACGCACGAGTATTTTATCCGCTTCGTGTTCGTCGTTGCCGGAATGGGATTCAAACGGCATGACCCAGCATCCGGCGTTCTTGCCCTCGGTTTCAAGACGCAGGACACCAAGCGTTTTCATTTGCTCAAAAGCCTTCTGCCAGAAATGGAGATGAAGAATCTCCGATTCGCGCGGCAACAGATCATACCGAATAGAAAGTCTCTCCATAGTTGCCAAAATGCATTCGACATTTCGTGTCGCGACAAAATCGGCAAGCAAAGCAGTTTCGTTATCGCCTTTTTCTATCAAGTGTAAAACTTCTGCCCGCCTTTCTTTCAAGTTTTCATTGGCCTGATACTCGACACCAACCTTTGCATAAAGGTCCCAACAATAATAGTCAAAGGTCTGACCTTGGGCGGTTAGCTTTGAATCAAATGTTTTGATATCTGCAAGATTCATCTTCTGAAGATAAATGAAGCCGACAACGACATCTGCGACTTGTACGCCGGTATTGTCTATGTAATTTTGTATCTCGACACGTTTTCCTGTGGCTTTCAAGATCCGCTGAAACGTATCACCTAAAACCGAATTGCGAACGTGGCCGATATGAGCGGCTTTATTGGGATTGACCGATGTATGTTCGACGCAAACCTTTGAAGAATTGATGTTCTCTGAAAGTGGTAGTGACGGAAGGGGTGCAGCTTCCAGGTTTTCCACGAGGAATTTAATGCGTTCAAAAAAGATGTTCAAATAACCCGCTCCGGCGACCTCAATTTTGGCAACGAAATCGAATTCCTCGAGTGCCAGTTTAAGTGTCTCGGCTATTTCACGCGGATTCCTCTTTTCTCCGGTCTTTTGTTTGATTAGTTTTGCCAGCTCAAATGCAACAGGAAACGCCAGATCACCGAGTTCGGTCTTCGGCGGCGTTTCCGAAGCGATCTGATCCAAATCGACACTGAAGGAGCTTGAAGCAGTTTGCCGCACTTTGTCTCTTAAAATATTTTGCAGTTGTAAGATAGTCATCTATATACCTTTCAGGTGAAACAAAAATTATAAGGTTATGCGTGGTCGATAGCAAAACCTGACCGGAGTCCAAGCTGCTTGGACTATTGCTAAAGGAAACCAAGTGAGCGAATGAAAACGGATAGCGAACAATACAGGATAGTATTTCTTAATGGGATGCTGACACTGAATTCTTGTCTTTTTCTTTTTTGTCCAAAAAAGCTACACTTCTATCTTTATGCGTACTCTGTATTTCGATTGTTTTGCGGGAGCGAGCGGGAATATGATTCTCGGTGCTTTGGCGGCGATCGGCCTTGACCAGCCGGAATTTAGGCGGCAAATAGATCTGCTTGGCATTTCGGGATACGAGATCGAATTTACAACTGTCGAGCGGTCAGGTATTTCATCGGTATATGCCGATGTAAGGGTCCCTCAAGAACACCGGTACCGACATATTGACGATATCGAAAAGATAATAAATGACTCGGCTCTATCGGAAAACGTAAAAAAAAAATCGTTGGCTATTTTTAGAAGACTCGCCGAGGCCGAAGGAAAAGTTCATGGTATAGACACATCGAAGGTCCATTTCCATGAGGTCGGAGCAATGGACGCGATCATTGATGTGGTCGGATCATGCATTGGTTTTGAAATGCTTGGCATAGAAAGGTTCGTCTGCTCAAAAATTCACGTCGGCAGCGGCTTTGTGAATATGGAACACGGCAAATTCCTAGTGCCGCCGCCTGCCGTCTGCGAGCTTTTAAGGGAGATCCCGATCTATTCTACCGAGGTCCAAGGTGAATTGATAACACCAACTGGTGCAGCTATAATATCAACATTATGTGATAGTTACGGCTTGATACCTGACATGAGTACTGAAGTTGTTGGCTACGGTGCTGGAACTCGGACCTATGAAAAGTTTCCTAATGTTTTGAGAATGATGGTTGGTGAGACAGAAAGCCTGCGTATTTCTGAGACACTTACTTTATTGGAGACAAATATAGACGATCTTTCGCCGCAAATTCTAGGATATGTAATGGAACGGGCATTTGAACTTGGAGCATTGGATTGTTGGTTTACACCGATCCAGATGAAAAAAAACCGCCCGGCGACAATGCTTTCGATCCTCTGCTCAACGGCTAAAAGGGAAGTGTTGACCGAACTCGTCTATACCGAAACGACTACGTTTGGCATTCGTGTCCGGCATGTTGAAAGAGAGAGTATTGAAAGGGAAGTCATTGGGGTCAAAACCGAATTTGGCACGGTGGATGTAAAGATCGGACGGATCGCTGGGAAAATAGTGAACGTTATGCCTGAATATCAACAGGTTAAAAAGATAGCAGTTGATAACGGGCTTGCATTTAGGGTGGTGAGAGATTCGGTTTTGGCAAAAATTAATAACTTATCCTTGGCGGCCAAGCCTTAAGAAACAGCGAATATGTATGGAAAATGAAGTTAAGGTAAATGTTGATTTGGAAAAGATAGCTGCCGGTGTCCGTTTAATGCTCGAGGGTATGGGAGAAAACCCTGACCGTGACGGGTTGCGAAATACACCATCGCGCGTAGCCGATTTTTACGCGGAATTAACGGAAGGAATGTGGCAGGACGCTAAATCGCATATAGTGCCGCTTACCGGCGACACGCATGATGAAATGGTGATCGTAAAAGATATTTCGATCGCTTCTGTTTGCGAACATCACCTTGCTCCTTTTGTCGGAAAATGTCATATCGCTTATATTCCAAAAGGCGGACGGATCGTCGGACTTTCAAAACTTGCGCGGATAGCGGAAATATTCGCCCGTAGGCTGCAGCTTCAAGAGAGGCTGACACAGCAAATTGCGAACACACTTTTTGAAGAGCTTGATCCCCTGGGCGTAATGGTCGTGATCGAAGCCGAACATACCTGTATGACGCTTCGAGGTGTAAAAAAACCCGGTGCGATTACCGTAACGTCGGCAGTATTGGGCGGTTTTAGAACCGATCCCCGAACACGAGCCGAAGCAATGAGTTTGATCAAAGGATGAATAAATAAAAATGAATAAAAAACTTTATTTGGTTGTTTTACTTACTGTTTTATCAATTGCCGGTTTTGCCCAAACCAAGGGTAAATATACTGGGCTTTTTAGTGAAGAAAAAATTAGATCGACTGTGAAATTTCTTTCTGACGACGGTTTTGAAGGCCGAGCTCCAGGCAGTCGCAGCGGTGAGCTGGCGGCGAAATATCTTGCGAACAGCCTCCAGAATATTGGCATAAAACCGGGAAATAACGGTTCATATTTTCAGCCTGTGTCACTTTATGCTGTTAAAACAAATCCCGACACCACTTTGGATGTTAACGGCACTTCCTACAAATTCGGAGATGATTTTGTCGGTTCGACAGGAGCTCAAACTGCGAACGTCAATATCAATGCCGAGATGGTCTTTGTCGGATACGGTATTGATGCCCCAGAACAAAAATGGAACGATTTCAAGGGTAACAAGGAAGATTATCACGGCAAAGTGCTTGTGATAATGGTCAATGATCCGCCTGCGACATCTGCCGAACCGAATCTTTTTGGGGGTAAGGGACTGACTTATTATGGCCGTTGGACATATAAATACGAACAGGCTGCACGTTTAGGGGCGGCCGGGGTGATCTTGATCCACACAACGGATTCGGCCGGATATGGCTGGAATGTCGTCCGCACATCGAACGGCAGCTGGCGATTTGATGTTGCCCGGACCGCCGGTGATAATACTCCGTTTCTGAATTTCCGTTCGTGGATGACAGAAGGCACGGCAAGAAAAATATTTGCACAAGCTGGTAAAAATCTTGACGAATTACGCGAAAAGGCGAAATCGCGTGATTTTCAGCCTGTCAATTTGGGAGTGACTGCAAAGCTTATTGTAAAAAGCGAAACGAAAAAGGTTGACTCAAATAATGTCGTCGGCATTTGGGAAGGAAGTGACGCAAAATTAAAGAATGAATATGTTTTTTACTCCGCTCATTGGGACCATCTTGGCATTGGTGAACCGGACAAAGACGGCGACAACATTTATAATGGTGCCCTCGATAATGCATCGGGCTGTGCGTCGATCTTGGCGATCGCTGAAGCGATCACAAAACTTCCGAAGGCCGAACAGCCCAAGCGGTCTCAGGTTTTTCTGTTCCCAACTGCCGAAGAGCAAGGGCTTTTAGGTGCTGAATGGTATGCCAAACACCCGATCTTTCCGGTCAATAAAACGGCGGCCGATATTAATCACGACGGAGCTAATTTCTATGGTTTAACCACTGATTATGGGGCATTGGGGGCGGAACGGTCGTCACTAGGTGAAATTATTCAGGAAGTTTTGAAGGAACGCGGGATGACCTTTTCCAAAGACGAATATCCCGAGCAGGGCTTCTTTTACAGATCAGACCATTTTCCGTTTGCCAAGGTCGGCATTCCGTCCCTTAATGTTGAAAGCGGCTCGAATTACGTCGGCCAGGACAAAGAGGCGGCGAAAAAGCAGTTCGAAGAGTTTAATTCAAAACACTATCATCAGCCGTCTGACAGTTTTGACGAAAAGTGGCGTTATGACGGGGTTGTGCAAAACCTCGAAGTATCGCTTGCGATCGGTTTGAAAGTGTCGAACGCCGCGAAATTACCGGCATATAAACTCACGGACGAATTTTCAAATGCACAGCCGAATCGCAAATAATCAACTTAGTTGAGTTGGTTAGCTAAGTATGCAATAATTTGTCATCGGGGGGTGAAAACGGTGATAAAAGTAAATATACACGAAGCTAAAACCAATCTGAGTAAACTCCTGGAAAAGGCTATGAACGGCGAAGAAGTTGTCATAGCCAAAGCCGGAAAACCGCTTGTCAAACTAATACCGATCAAGCCCGATAATGATTGGTGGGGAATGGATGAAGGAAAAGGGTGGATCGCTGACGATTTTGATACCTTGCCCGAAGATATAATCGCGGCTTTTTATGGCGAAGACGAAAATGAGAGTTCTGATTGATACCCATATATTCTTGTGGATATTTTTGGAACCTAAACGTATCCCAATAGGAGCAGGAAACTTTCTCCAAAATACTTCGGAGAATGACATCTTTCTCTCCTATGCTTCTGCTTGGGAGATATCAATAAAGTGTGGAGCAGGAAAATTGAAAATTCCTCAAGCACCGGATATATTCGTTCCAGATCGTGTTAGAAGAGCCGGTTTTCTATTTCTGCCAATTGAATTATCGCACGTTTTGCACCTTCACAACCTGCCGCCGATTCACAAAGACCCTTTTGACAGACTTTTAATATCGCAATCAAAAACAGAAAACTTAACACTAATAACGAGTGATGCTCATTTTTCCAGATACAAGATCAAAACGCTTAATTTCACAGATTTGTCCTGATGAATAAGACTTTCTACATAACAACACCAATTTATTACGCCAATAGCCTGCCGCATCTTGGACATCTTTATACGACCATTGTCGCTGATGTTATTAGGCGTCATAAAAAGCAGCGCGGATTGGACACTTATTTTCTCACCGGAACGGATGAACATGGTATAAACATCCAGCGGGCAGCCGAAAAAGCCGGTAAAACGCCAAAGGAACAGGTCGATTTTGTGTCAGACGAACTGAAGCGGATGTTTCACGACTTTGGCCTTGACACGGAAAACGGCGGTTATGACACATTCATGCGGACGACCGAACCTTTTCATTACGAAGGCGTCCAACAGCTGTGGCGGGAGATCAAAAAAAATAAAACGCCGAAAGGGAACGATAATATTTATAAGGGTTTTTATGAAGGTTGGTTCTGCGCCCCGTGCGCGGCATATAAAACTGAGGATGAATATTATCTAGCCGAAGGTTTCGAAATACCGCTATGCCTGATTCATGAACGTCCGCTCGATAAAGTCTCGGAAGAAAGCTATTTTTTCAGGCTGTCGGATTATGATTTGTTTTTATTAGAACTGATAGAAAAACAAAATAAATTAATTCAACCGGAATCACGAAGGAACGAAGTTATCTCATTCATAAAAAGCGGGTTACAGGACTTGTCGATCAGCCGAGAAAAGAGTTCGGTTTCGTGGGGAGTTCCAGTGCCGGATGACGAAAATCATGTGATGTATGTGTGGCTCGACGCTCTGTCCAACTATATCACCGCGATCGGATATGGAAATTCTGAACGCTCAGCAGTTGGATTTGAGAAATATTGGCAGAATGTGACCCACATCGTTGGAAAAGACATCCTTCGCTTTCATACCGTTTATTGGTTTTCGTTTCTAGCCGCTGCCGGATTGGAATTGCCAAAAACTGTTTACGCACATGGAATGTGGCTTGATGCCGATGGCCGTAAGATGGGCAAAACACTGGGCAATGTGATCGAGGTTGATGTATTGCATAAACATTTTCAGGTCGATGCTTTGCGATATTTTTTACTTCGTGAAATGGTTTTCGGGCAGGACGGCAAATTTGGTTACGAAAATCTTATTGATCGTGTAAATGCCGACCTGGCGAGCGGTTTGGGAAATTTGGCGAGCCGGACATTTTCGATGATCACAAAATATCGCGACGGATTGGTTCCGGACGGTAAGATATCGGAAGAAAATTACATCCTTGCCCGGCGTGCCGGAATTGACCCTGACGGGCAGGAAATCGTTTCAGTTCTCGAGCACGCCCGCGATGAATTTTTACGGCGTTTTGATAATTTTGAATTTAGTTTGGCTTTGGAATTACTTTGGACAGTGATCGCCCGCATCGACAAAATGATATCCGATTCAAAGCCATGGGAATTGATAAAGGACGAAAATCAGTCAGAGACATTGAATGCGGCGCTCTACCGGGCAACGGAGACACTGCGGTGGCTGTGCGTTTTGCTTTATCCGGTGATGCCCGCATCGGCCAAAAGCATTTACACCCAGATCGGTCTGAATGGCGATCTCTCAAAACTCGACCCGTCAGATCTGAAATGGGGCGAGCTAGAACCGGGAACGGTGATCGGCGAAACGGTCGGCGTATTTCCAAGAGTAGATAAAAGCAAAGTTATGAATGAGATCAAAGAGCAGTCAACGGTCAGCGTTCAGCCGTCAGAACCGGGAGCGGTAACGACTGGGCCGGCTTTGTCAGAAACACCAGTGGTGGCGGGTGGTTTATTGCAGGCAACTGAGGGGGGATCAGACAATGAAACGCAGTTCATCGACATAGAAGATTTTCTTAAGGTCGAACTTCGTGTTGGCCAAATAATGGTCGCCGAACGCATTCCGAAAGCGGATAAACTTTTACGTTTCGAGATAGATCTCGGCGAAGAAAAGCCGCGTCAGATACTCGCAGGCCTCGCGGAATATTACGACCCGGAAAAGCTGATCGGCCGCAAAGTCGTCGTGGTCGCCAACCTAAAACCCCGCAAAATGCGCGGCCTGGAATCGCAGGGAATGATCTGCGCCGCATCGCTAACCGAGGAAGACACACCGGCGATTGCAACGTTTTTTGAAGATGTTAAAATTGGAGCGAAGTTGAAATAGATGAGTATTAGAGACTTAAGGATCGTCTTCCCAATATTTTGCGTTCTCGTAACTTTCGCTCCGGCGCGTTCGCAAGATACTGTTAAAACGGTAAACGCATCGGATTTTCTAGGAAGCATTAAAGAGTCCGTTTATTCGAACAGTTATTTCCGATTTCACATAGCGGTACCGAAAGATTGGCAAATGGTGGACGCCGATGACAAGGAAAAAGCAGAAAGGGTGGCGAGTGAATTAATAAGAGAGCGTAACGAGACAAATGGCGCGAATTATAATCCGCCAAAATTTAACACTGTCTCTTTGTTGCATCTCAAAAAGAAAAAACTTGGCGAGGCCGAAAACGCTCTTTTCCGTATCGCCGCCACAAAACAGCCAAACTCTACAATTACGTCCTTGGTGGTCGCGAAGATTTCTAGAGAAAAAGTGCTAGAGAATCCATTCGCTTCTAATGTTTCCGAATTGAGCGAACTTACGATCAATGGAAGGAAATTCGTCTCGTTCGATTATTCAGTAAACTCTAACTCGAAAGGACCGCTTCGAAACTTCTACTATTCAACAGTGGTACGAGGATACTCTATTGCATTTATTATTAGCTTTTTTACGGAAGATGACGGCAAGCAGCTTCAGACCCTTGTGCAAACTGTTGTTTTCAAATGACTCTGATTGATTTCCACTACCATATTGAGGGCGAGCAGTTTTATGCAATTTGAATGGGATCCTAAAAAAGCCAAGACAAATTTGAAAAAACACGGCGTTAGTTTCGAGGAGGCGAGCACGGTTTTTAATGATGATTTTGCTAAGATGTTCTTTGATGAGATTCACTCCGATGATGAAATTCGTGAAATCATTATTGGTTATTCAATCAGGAACCGCTTGTTGTTGGTTTGTTTTACCGAAACCGGTCACGAAAGGGTTAGAATAATTACTGCGCGGGAACCAACGCGACTTGAAAGAAAAGATTATGAAGACTAAAGAAGAGCCAGACATGAAGCCTGAGTATAGATTCGATTATTCGAAAGCACGGCCAAACCGCTTTGCTGCAGCATATAAAAAGGGCACTTCGATAGTGAATTTGGAATCGGACGTTGCAGAGAATTTTCCTGACTCGGAATCCGTTAACGAGGCGTTACGTTTCCTGACCCGGATCACACGGGAACATAAGGCTGAACTCTCCTCCAAATGATTCTAATCGATTCCCATTGCCATATTGACGGTGAGCAGTTTGATGCTGACCGGGACGAGGTTGTTCGGCGGGCGAAAGACGCTGGTGTCGCTGTGATGCTGAATATCGGCACGGGCGATCCGCACTCGGATGATTTCCGGCGGGCGGTTGCGGTTGCAGAGAAATATGAGAATGTTTATGCGTCGGTCGGGGTCCATCCGCATGATGCGAAGCTATATGATGACAAGGCAGAAGCCCATCTGATAGAGCTTGTTAAATCATCAAAAAAAGTGATCGCGTGGGGCGAGATCGGGCTTGATTATTATTACGATCACAGCCCGCGAGACGTGCAGATCGGCGTTTTACGTCGTCAAATTAGGACTGCAAAAGAATTGGATCTTCCGATCATTGTTCACAGCCGAGATGCGAATGATGAGACGGTCGAGATACTCAATGATGAATTCGGCTCGACGAGTGCGGACAAGAATGTTCGAAATCCTGGGATCATGCATTGTTTTGGCGGAACACCCGAGATGGCGAAATCACTCATGGATATAGGGTTTTTGATCTCGTTTGCCGGCAACGTCACATTCAAGAAAGCTGATAATCTGCGAGAAGCCGCAAAGGCAGTGCCGCTTGAAAAGCTGCTTATCGAGACCGATTGTCCGTTTCTCACGCCGATCCCATTTCGCGGCAAACGCAATGAACCGGCATACGTCGTTCACACAGCACAGTTTTTAGCTGATCTTTACGAGATCGAGCTAGAAAAATTGGCAGATCAAACGACAAAAAACTTTTTGGTTTTTTTCAAATTAAAATTAACTGCCGATTAGCCGGACAAACGCGGATATAATCTTGTTTTATTCGTGTGCATCTGTGTTTATCTGTGGCAAAATGATTGTATGGCAAAAGAAAATTCATTCGATATCGTATCAAAAACGGATTACGCGGAAATGACCAATGCGTTGAACCAAACAAATAAGGAAATATCGCAGCGGTTCGATTTTAAAGGCAGCAAGGCGAAAGTAGAGCTAAAAGAAAAAGATCTCGAGCTGACAGCCGAAGATGATACGCGGCTGCGGAATATGAACGATATTCTGCAAGGCAAAATCCTGAAACGCGGTATTTCTCTCAAAGCACTCGATTACCAGAAGATCGAACCGGCGGCGGGAGGTACAGTTCGCCAGGCAGTGAAGGTGCAGCAGGGAATTCCGATTGAAAAGGCTAAAGAGGTCGTTAAGTTCATCAAAGATCACAAGTTCAAAGTCCAGGCATCGATCCAAGGCGAAACCGTCCGCGTCTCCGGCAAGGACCGCGACACTTTACAAGAAGTAATGGCAAAACTTAAGGGCAACGACTTTGGCATCGATATGCAGTTTGATAATTATCGGTCAAACTAGTTTATTTTGGATATCCGATTTTTTTAAGATGCCATGATTTTCGATCCTTTTTCTGATGTTCTTAATGAGAACTCACGATCAACAATTGCTGTGGATTCGATGTCAGTGCATAGTTGAAAATTCCAAGAATTGGACATATTTGATCAGTTAATTCAACATTTGTCCCGTGGAGCTATAACTACATAAGTAGCAAATACGAAAATGCCGCATCGAAAGATTATGAAAAAAGAATTTAACATATTAATAGAGGAAGACGAGGACGGTATGCTTGTAGCGTCAGTTCCAGAACTGGCTGGATGCCATACCCAGGCAAAGACACTCGACGAACTGATGGTTCGTATCCGGGAAGCAATCGAACTTTGTCTCGAGGTCGGGGAAATTCAATTTCCGTCGCCCAGGTTTGTTGGTTTTCAACGAATGACTGTTGAGTTATGAACGGAATACCAAGCTTTGACGGGTATCGTCTTGTCAAGATCCTCGGTCGGTTCGGATTTGCAGTTGTTCGGATTAAAGGTAGCCACCATTTCCTCCGACACGCTGACGGACGCTCAACGGTAGTACCTGCTCACGGAAAAGAAACAATTGGAAAGGGGTTATTTCACAAGATATTGAAAGATTGCGACCTTACTCTTGAAGAGTTTCTCGGCAATTCCAAATAAATGCAAACTTTTGCCTCAATAAAAAAAGAACTTTTGCCGCAGACTGCGGCCCGCAAAATATTTGGGCTAATAAAACCGGAAATGGTATTGGTCGAGACCGAGTTCGAGCGGCAAGCTAATTCAAATGTTCAGGTTATCAATTATCTGGGCGAATATTTGCGGGCGTCGGGCGGCAAACGGGTGCGGCCTGCTCTTTTGATCCTGGCAAGCTATGCGGTTGGCGGCAGAGGAAATGCCGAAGGAGTGATACGGTTGGCGACGGTGATGGAGATGCTTCATACAGCGACGCTCGTTCATGACGATATTATAGACAATGCCGACCTTCGCCGCAGTCGCGCCTCGGTAAACGCCCGCTTCGGCAATCAGGCAGCAGTTTTGATGGGCGATTGGCTGTATATGTCGGCATTTGAGACCTCGCTGAAGGAGCGTTCACTGGAGATTCTGGACATTCTGACCCGGTTGACACGCAAAATGACCGAGGGCGAATTAATTCAGCTTACGATGATCGGCAACGCTGATATTACCGAAGATCAGTATTTCGATATTCTCAAACGAAAGACGGCGTTTCTTTTTTCCGGATGCTGCGAGATAGGTGCGATCCTTGGCGGAGCAAATGCGGAACAGCAGGCCGCGTTGCGTGATTACGGAATGAATTTGGGCATTGCTTTTCAGTTAGCGGATGATCTTCTCGATTTTACCGCTGATGAAGAAGCCTTAGGAAAAGCTGCCGGAGTCGATCTTTTGGAAGGTAAACTCACTCTGCCGTTGATTTTGCTTAGAAACGGTGACGCCACAGTTAAAGCAAAACTTGAAGAAATTATGTTTGAGGGAGTTTACCGTGACAGTTCGCGTGACGGACTGATGGAGAAACTCATCAAACATGACACGCTTGAAAATATTCGTAGTGTCGCTCTTGGTTATGCCGGCAATGCGAGAAAAAATCTTGAAGTTTTATCAAAAACAGAGTATTGTTTTGCATTGGACGAGATCCCGAATTTTGTGATCGACCGAAATAGTTAAAACGTTCGCTAATCTAAGACCACAGTTTTTATCGTGTTTGGGTCTGGCGATAACACCTCTTGATTCTTCATGTTAGACGAAAATCTTATAGCAACACTTGACCAGATACTGCGTCAGACGAGGCAGGCACAGAGCCGTGTTCTTGCGAAATTAAGGGATGCTGAGGATGAAGTGGAACGCCTGCGCGAAGAGATAAAGGTTCTGGAAAACAGCGCACAACAGACCGAATCGGCTATTGACGGCCTTTTAGTTATGCGTTCGGGAACGCGGTCGGGCAGTTCGATACGGATAGATGAAGATTACGGACGCCGCATAGAAACCCGTCCGGCTAATGAATCAAGGCCCGCCAAAAGACTTGATAAACCTGGTACTCAGCGTGATTCGAATACAGTTGCCTACATTAATCGCAATCATGGTGTGCCGTCGCGCGGCAGCAAGATCGAACCGATCAGTTTTCGTTTTGCCGACCGGACCATAACCCAGGCCTGCACGCTGCTTTTGCGGGAAGCTGGAAAGCCGCTGCATGTTAATGAACTTTATAATCTATTGGTCGCGGGCGGTATGGAATTTAAGGGCAATAATCCGACCATCTCTGTTGCGGTTTCCCTGAATCGAAACCGGCGATTCATAAAAGTTGACCCCGGTACGTTCGATCTAATGATGCGCGAAGCTTCGCAGGCAGCGTCATAACATCGATCCAATTAGTTCAAAATAACCCGAAGTCAGGTATTTAACTTGACTTTGGGCTTTTTGTTTTAATAATGACAGTATGAAATTATTTCTGACGATCACGAGCGGTACGCTTGACGGCCGCAGCTTCGAGTTGGAGAGCGGCTTTCTGACTATCGGAAGGGGTGAAAATTGCAGCGTCAGATTTGATCCGGTCGGCGAGCGCATCGCGTCCAAACAACATGCGTTTATCGAAGCAAAGGCCGATGGCTATTACTTGACCGACAACAACAGCACCAATGGAACGATACTTAACGGTGAACGGATACAGAAGTCCAGGATAAGATCGGGCGACAATATACAGTTTGGAAAAAATGGCGTTAAGTCAATAGTTGTAGTCCACGAACCGCCCGTCGCCGAGCAGATCCCGGCACCTGAAAGTTTTCGGCAGGAGCAGATCCAGCAATTTAATCAGATAGCTCAGGGCCAACCTGTGAATTTGCAGAATTCAATGTCGAATATCGGGCTGGGGAAGCTCGATACAGCACCTAAACCTAGTCGTACTGGGAGATATATCGGAATTGGCGTGACGATCTTTGCGATAATTTTTATGTCGCTGGTCGTGGGGCTATTAATGTTCGCAAGTGTCGGGATCGTTCCCGCCGTGATCGGAGCGGTGGTGGCATTTACCCCGGCGATCATTTATCTGATCCCGTTGATATGGCTCGATCGCTATGATCCCGAACCGCTTTGGCTTCTTGCACTCGCCTACGCTTGGGGAGCTTTGGTCGCGGTCATTGCATCTTTTATTGTTAATTCGGTCATTGCGGTGGTGGTCACGATCGGAGTGTCGCCGGAAGCCGGTCAGATCGTCGGAGCCGTAATTTCCGCTCCATTATTTGAAGAAGCATTCAAAGGCACCGGGTTGCTGGTG
Organism: Pyrinomonadaceae bacterium; assembly: GCA_043740295.1. Classification (GTDB taxonomy): domain Bacteria; phylum Acidobacteriota; class Blastocatellia; order Pyrinomonadales; family Pyrinomonadaceae; genus OLB17. The sequence continues at coordinate 66,960 of JAYUCO010000008.1, forward strand.
CTGCTTATTTTTTTCCGTCGTTATTTTGACGATATTTTAGATGGGATCGTGTTTGCGGGTGTAATCGCTCTTGGTTTTGCGACCGTCGAAAATGTCCTGTATTACGGGCGGGCGATCGGTGACGCCGGTCTTGGCGGATTGATAGTTCTATTTCTGGTGCGCGGAATAATGTCGCCATTTGCCCACGTTTCATTTACGGCGATGACAGGGATCGGATGCGGTATTTCGCGTGAATCACATAATAAACTTATAAGGGTTATCATGCCCATTATCGGTTATTGCGGAGCCGTTTTTCTCCACGCTTTTTGGAACGGCCTGGCGGTGATCGGCGGATTCGAAACCTTCGTTGCCGGCTATCTGGTTATCGAGATACCTTTCTTTTTTATTTTTTCAGGCTTTGCATTGTACATTATGCACCGGCAAAACAAGATATTAAAAGATATGTTGGCGATAGATGTTGCCCATGGACTTATTCCGAAGGAACATGCCGACACGGCGACTTCGGCATTTAAGAGTTCGGGTTGGCTGATCGGTGGTATATTTGGCGGAAAATATAGGGCAAGAAGCAAATATATGAGAGCTATCGGCAAACTCGGCCTAAGCTATTGGCATATTCAACGTGCAACTGCTGCACACGGCCAAACCGGCAGTTTTCAGCAAAATCCGATCCTGCGAGAAGAAGTGCTGAAGTGGCGGGATCAGGTTTAAGCGATTATTGGATTTATAAACGATTCTTATCAATCATCGCCTAGCTATTCATAAAGCCATCATTTTAAGACTGTGAGTTTTTCGATATACTGATACTGTTGAAAGTTTTGTATTGATACTTTTGGTTAATCGAATAAACCATAAGAATTGTTTTAGCGAAGATGGCCGATCAACAAATGCTGTTCGCTTTTGGGTTAAACCATAAGACAGCACCAATAGAAGTCCGGGAAAAGCTCTACATCCAGGAAACAGAAATACCCGAATTATTGGCGGAGTTAAATAAGACTTTGTCTGAATGTGTAGTTTTGTCCACCTGTAACCGCACTGAAATATATGGCGTCGCCGATTTGGATGATATCGATCTCGATTTTTACATCGATCTGGTCATCAAATTCAAAGGTTCCGGGAACCTTGTAAAACGCGAGCATTTTTTCACATTTATTTCGTGTGCGGCATGTCAGCAGCTTTTTAATGTTGTAACCAGCATCGACAGTAAGGTCATTGGCGATTCGCAAATTCTTGGACAGGTTCGCGCAGCATACTCGCTCGCCTTGGAAAACAATTCGACAGGAAAAATACTGAACCAGCTTTCGCAGCGGGCACTCAAGATCGGCAAAAAAACTTTCAGTGAAACGGCTATCCATAAAGGCGCTGTTTCGATCAGTTTAGCTGCCGTTGAGCTCGCCATGGATGTATTTGGCTCGATAAATGGCAAATCGGTTCTGATCGTAGGTGCCGGTGAAACAGCGAAATTAACAGCAGAAAGTTTAATAAAACAGAAGGCCGGCAAAATTTATATCACCAACCGCACCCTTGAAAATGCCGAAGATCTGTTGAATAAACTTAACGAGAATCATGATTTCGAATGTGAAGTTATCGATTTTGGGGATTTCAAGAACTATCTTTCCGAAACGGATATTGTAATTAGCTCCACAAGTTCCAATGAGCCGATCCTGAATAAAGAAGATTTTCTTTTTCAATCAAATAAAATTCTTTTGATCGACATTGCGGTCCCTCGTGACATAGACCCTGCAGCCGCCGAAAATTCAAACGTGATCTTAAAAAATATCGACGATCTGCATGCGATCCTCGATCATAATCACGAACGGCGGGTGAAGGACCTACCGGTTGTGAAAAAACTCATAATGAAGGAAATGAGCGATTTTTTGATGTGGTACTACGCTATTCCATTGATGCCGGTGCTGAAAAAAACAAACGCCAGGCCGGATCATGCAACCGCCGCCGAGTTTCTTAGCATAAAGAAATTTCTCAGCAAGAATGTGTCCGAATTTCATAAACTTGCCATGCAAAACAAGGGCAATGTAAAGGACGATCTAAAAAACCACGCACAGCTCGTAAGAAAATTGCAATTAATGAAGGCCGAGGCGATAAAGGTGGCCGATGCCTAACGGGAAACTTATAATTGGGACCCGCGGCAGCCAGCTTGCCATGTGGCAAACCGATCTTGTAAGGCATAAACTTGCAGCCGTCTTTCCTGAATTAATCATTCAGACCAAGATCATCCAGACGACCGGCGACAAATTGCTTGACGTCGCTCTTGCCAAAATCGGGGATAAAGGTTTATTTACAAAACAAATAGAAACGGCCTTGTTAAATAGGGAGATCGATTTAGCCGTCCATAGTTTGAAAGACCTGCAGACAATCCAACCCGATGGACTTACCATTGGTGCAGTTTTAGCTAGGGAAATATCGAACGACGTTTTGATCTCTGAAAAATACGGATCGATCGACGAACTGCCGACTGGAGTAGAAGTAGCTACGGGAAGTCTTCGCCGCCGCAGCCAATTGTTAAATTATCGTCCCGACCTACAAATATCAGAGATACGCGGCAACGTTCCGACACGGCTTGTGAAGTTTGCGGCATCCAATACGGATGCGATGATACTTGCTTTTGCCGGACTTCACCGATTGGGGATGGATTCTCATATCAGGCAAATGATCCCATTTGAGATAATGCTTCCGGCGGTTGGTCAAGGAGCCGTCGCTGTCGAGATAAGGGAAGGCGACACTTGGGTTGGAAACTTTATTGAAAAGCTCAATGATGAGAATACAAGCATCTGTGTAACTGCAGAACGGAGCTTTTTACGGACACTCGAAGGCGGCTGCCAGGTGCCGATCGGAGCTGCTGCCAGACTCGAAAATCAAATGATATATCTTGAAGGTATGGCCGGAAGCCTGGATGGCAGAGTTAATTTACGCGAAACAATCAGCGGAGCGAAAGACTGTGCTGAGGCTCTCGGGAAACAGCTTGGTCACATTCTGATCGAAAAAGGGGCGGATAAATTACTAACGGATGCGCGTAATTCCATTGACTCTGGGGAAACTGTAATTTGATTAAAAAACCACTTGTTTTGGTCATTAGAGAGGCAGGCGATTTCAGTTCGATCTTGCAGCAGAATGGTTTTGAAGTATTAAACCTTCCGTTGATACGGACCGAACCGCTCGAAGATCTGGCCGAACTCAAAAGGGAACTTCGGACGCTTGATCAATACGATGGGTTGTTTTTTACAAGTCCAGTTTCGGCGGAGATTTTTCTAAATAATCTGGGTGAAGCCGCACGTTTTAACGGAAAGGTTTATGTTTTAGGTGAGAGGACAAATGCGTGTTTTGCAAAGACCGATCTTGAATTGGTGTTTTTGAGACAAGCGAACACGGCTGAAGAATTTATAATGTCTTTTGACAAGACGGAATTCAGCGAAAAGAAGTTCCTATTTGTCCGCGGAGAGAAAAGCTTACGGACGATCCCCGATTTGTTGGCTAGTGTTGCAATTGTCGATGAAGTTAATGTTTATAGGACTTTAGCGAATGAGATAAGTGATGAAATTCATTTAGCGATCCGCGAAAAGATCGAATCACATGAAATAGATTGGATCTGCTTTTTTAGCCCATCGGGAATTGACGCTTTTTTAAGCTTATTTCCATCGGATGCCGTAAAATCAATTAATACCGGGGTAATTGGAGATACGACGGCGAAAAGGGCGACGGAAACGAAATTTAATGTACGGTTGATATCCGAAACTGCGAACGCAAAGGATTTCGCAATAAATTTGACGAAATACGTGAACAAAATTGATTAAAGATCATATTTTTATAAAAGGCTGCAAAGGCGAGAATACCGAACGCACACCTGTGTGGATAATGCGGCAGGCAGGCCGCTATCTGCCGGAATATCGGGCAATTCGGGAAAAAACCGACTTTTTAGGCCTGTGTAAAAATCCGGATCTAGCTAGTGAGGTGACGGTTCAACCGATAGATATAATCGGCGTGGACGCGGCAATTTTGTTCTCGGACATTCTGGTGATTCCTGAAGCGATGGGAATGAAACTTGATGTCTTAGAATCAAAGGGGCCGGTTTTTGATTCGCCGCTCACGGACCTCTCAGCGATCCGTTCGTTGAACACCGAAGGAGTTACGGACAGGCTCAGTTACGTGATGAAAGCCATCGAGGTCACAAAGCAAAAGCTAGAAGGACGTGTGCCGCTTATCGGTTTTTCGGGTGCCCCGTGGACATTGGCAACATATATGGTCGAGGGCAAAGGCTCAAAAAGCTTTGATGTCATCAAAAGTTTTATCTACACCGAACCTGCGGCCGCGCATGAGCTGCTAAATATATTGGCGGATGCCGTTGTCGATTATCTAAATGCCAAAATAAAAGCGGGATGCGATGCAGTGCAGATCTTTGACACCTGGGCCGGGATACTTGCGCCCGGGGATCTTGAGGAATTTTCACTCAAGTACATCAAATACATCTGTGACCGGCTGGAAACGAACGGAGCTCCGGTCATTGTGTTTGCAAAAGGTGTGAATTCATTGAATAAATTAGCCGATCTGAATTGTGATGTGCTTGGCCTCGATTGGACAATGGACATTGGCGAGGTCAGAAACAAAATAGGAGCGAAAAAGGTCATACAGGGTAATCTCGATCCGTGCGTGCTTTTTGCTCCACAGGAAAAGATCAAGCAGGAAACCGAAAAAATATTGTCTAAATTTGGTAATGGAAGCGGTCACATATTTAATCTGGGGCACGGCATTCTACCAAAAACACCGGTCGATAATACAAAGTATCTTGTAAAGTGTGTGAAGGAACTTAGCGTAAAATATCATCAGAATTAGCGTTATTCAGACAAGGAAAATGATAAGTCAAAAAAATTACTAAGTTTTTCACACAATGGCGGCTATTTTTTTGATCAACTTGAGTTAGTAATGGGTAAATTTAGCGAAATAGATATTGACGTTTTGAAGAAATTCAATCAGCCAGGGCCGAGATATACTTCGTACCCGACGGCCCCGTTGTTTTCTAAAGATTTTACACCTTCGGATTTTACCCGTGAGATCACCGACACAAATACCGGACAAAGCGCAGCCGACCTTTCGCTTTATTTTCATTTTCCGTTTTGCGAAAAGCTCTGTTATTTTTGCGGCTGCAACATGATGGTTACGCATGACCGCGGCATGGTCCGCGAATACAACGACTATCTTAAAAAAGAGATCGAATTGCTGCGGCCAATGATCTCAAGGCAAAGAAAGATCACGCAAATGCATTGGGGCGGAGGAACGCCGTCATATCTTTATCCAGACGAAATTAGGGACATAGGCAATTATATACGTGCAAAATTCGATTTTGACGAAGATATCGAAGCAAGTGTAGAGATCGATCCACGTGGATTGACCCGCGAACATATGGAAGCATTTCGCGAGATCGGATTTAACCGCACGAGTTTTGGCGTGCAGGATTTTAACCTCAAAGTTCAAGAGGCTATCAATCGCGTTCAATCCGAGGAAATTACGCGACAAACCGTCGAATGGTCTCGCGAACTCGGCTTTGACAGCGTCAATCTTGATCTTATTTACGGCCTTCCGTTTCAAAACCTGGAATCGTTTGCCGTGACGGTCGATAAAATTATAGATATATCACCGAACCGTATCGCCGTTTTTAATTACGCTCACGTCCCGTGGCTCAAAAAACATCAAAATATTATTCCTGAAGAAGCTATTCCGTTGCCAGATGAAAGGCTTAGTATTTTGAAAATGACAATTGAGAAATTGATCGGCGCCGGGTATGAATATATCGGGATGGACCATTTTGCAAAACCGACCGATGAACTCGCTGTCGCGCAAAAAAACAACACGCTCTATCGTAACTTTCAGGGATATTCAACAAAGGCGGGCTGCGACGTTTACGCGTTCGGTCTATCGGCGATCAGCCAATTTCAGAATATCTATGCTCAGAATCTAAAGAATCTCAAGGATTATTACACCCGTATCGACAGCGGCCATGCGGCGACAAATGTCGGATATCGAATGACTGCCGACGATCATATACGCAAGGAAACGATAATGCAGCTAATGTGTCACCTTGAGATCGACAAACGCGGCATCGAGCACAAATTCGGCATTGATTTCGAGGACTATTTTGCCGGGGATATAAAAAAATTAGATATTTTTGTGAAAGACGGTCTTTTGGAAAACAATGCCGATAAGATCAAAATTATTGGTTCGGGCATTCTTATCATCCGTAATGTAGCAATGTGTTTTGACGCTTATCTTGAAAAAATGATGAAGGAAAAGCCTGTATTTTCAAAGACAGTTTAAAAAATTGGGACGTAAGCTCCCAGTCTGCAATGAGCGTGAAACGTGAACGATCTTTTATACGCTCATGTGCACGATGAATTTATGAGCGAAAAAGTCGGAATAGTTTTGTTAAATCTCGGCGGTCCCGATTCGCTCGAAGCGGTTGAGCCATTTTTATATAACCTTTTTTGCGATCCCGATATTATCAATTTTCCGGGAAGTTTTCTTGTCAGAAACTGGCTCGCGAAATTGATATCTTCCAAGCGCCACCCACGCATTCAGGAACAGTACAAACAGATCGGCGGAAAATCTCCGCTCAAGGATTTTACGCTTGGACAAGCAAAACTCCTGGAAGAGAAGCTTAACAAAAAATTTCCCGCTCGCGTTTTTGCCGCAATGCGCTATTGGCATCCGTTTACCGAAGAAGCTTTGGACGAACTCGAAAAAGAAGGCATTAAAAAAGTAATTCTGCTTCCGCTTTATCCGCAATTTTCCAAAGCGACGACCGAATCGAGCGTCAAAGAGTGGAAAAAGCATCTTAAATTGCGCGGCAGCAATATCGATTGGACATTAGTCGAACATTATTACGATTTTCCGCCGTATATCGATGCATGTGTCGAAAGAGTGAATCAAGGGCTGGAGAAATTTCCTGCGGACATACGCGACGGAGTTGATATATTATTTTCCGCGCACGGAACGCCAATGAAACTTGTACGCGAGGGCGATCCGTATTCTGGCCACATTTGTGAAACTGTAACAGCGGTAATGAAAGCCGGAGCCTGGAAAAACACCCATCACCTTTGCTTTCAATCAAAGGTCGGGCCGCAGAAATGGCTCACGCCTTCAACGCCAACAACAATTAATGAACTCGCAAAAAAAGGTTCAAAAGATATGCTCGTTGTCCCGATCGCATTCGCCTCTGACCATCTCGAAACCTTGTACGAAGTCGGCATCGAATTCCGCCACATGGCAAAAGAAGCTGGCGTCGATCAGTTTGAAGTCACGGAAGGCCTTAATTATTCTGAAAAATTCATTGACGCGCTGGCACAACTCGCTTTTAAGAAGATGGAGAGCTTTGAAAATAATAGCTTGGCACTAAATAGTTGAGTTTGGTTTCTTAGTTTCATTTTTAAAAAGTATGCATGAATCAATTCTAAGGGACTATTTTATTGGAATAGTTGACGAATATATATTGAAAGACGATTTGAAAGATACAGTTGTTCAAACTTCTAAAGATGTTTTGAGTTATAAAATAATTCCGTTAGATGCTGAGTTTGATGTCGCTCCTGATCATTTGGCCAAACTATGTGACGGCGTAATAGCGGGAAAATTACAAGCAAGCGATATTGAAACAATTGGATTTTGTTTGGCGGCATCAGATTATTTTACGTGGGATAGCGATACAGATCGAGGAAGTACAGTTGCCGCAACGGTTTATGATTGGGCAAGCCCCGAAATTAATTATCCGCTTACAGTAGAAAATATAACAAAATTCCGCGAAAGGCTTCTAACAGGAAAGGACTTATTTGGTAAAAATGATACTCGTGAAAGTAAATGAGTTTACCCAAAATTAAAAAATCCTTACCTGCTTAATTTTGACGGTCAGTAACCGTTTTTTGCAATGAAAAAAATTTGCATCATCGGCGGCGGCATTTCTGGATTGGTTGCCGCTTTTTTGCTGAAAAAGAAAGGTTTTGATGTTACGCTGTTTGAAAAATCGGAGCGAGTCGGCGGTAATATTCAGAGTGTGAAAATCGATGGTTTTTTGATCGAATACGCTCCGAACAGTTTGCTGAAATCGCCGCGGCTGGTTGATCTAATAAAGGAATTACAGCTTGAAACGGAAGTGTTAGCGGCGGACACGGCGAATACAAAACGGTATGTTTTACAGGAAGGTAAAATTAAATCGCTGCCAATGAGCATTGCGAAATTGGCGGTGGATGGTTTTTTCAGTTGGAAGGCAAAACTAAGGCTTTTGAAGGAACCGTTCGTGAGATCGGTGTCGCCGGAAAATGAATCCGTCGCAGAATTTTTCGAACGCCGGTTGGGACTCGAGATCGTTGATAAAGCGGCTGATCCGTTCATTGCTGGAATTTATGCCGGTAACCCCGCAAAACTGAGTGTAAAGTCCGCTTTTCCCCGTCTTTACGAACTGGAAAAAGAACATGGAAGTCTGCTCATTGGTTCGTTACGTTCAAAGGCCGAAAAACCCGACAAGAATTTTCCGCGCACGTTTTCATTCAAAAACGGCGTTCAGACTTTGACCGACAAACTCGCTCAAAATCTAGGCAAAAGCATTAAAATAAATACCGAAGTTTTAGGTATCGACAAAACAGGCAACGGGAAATGGATCGTAAAAACCGGTTCAGGTGAAACTATTTTCGACGCTCTGATAATTTCTACACCTGCGGCCTCTGCCGCAAAATTGATCGAGAGCAACGACACCAATTTGTGCGGACAACTAAATGTTATTTATTATCCGCCCGTCGCAATGGTTTTCTTTGGTATTGAAAAAAAGAATATAAAGACTGATCTCGACGGTTTCGGTTTTCTGATTCCTAGCTCTGAAAAGCGCAAGATACTCGGGACGATCTGGAATTCTTCTGTTTTCCCAAATAGAGCGCCGGACGGTTATCATTTATTGACGACTTTCGTCGGCGGGGCACGTAATGCAAATATTTTTGAGAGATCAGATGAAGAACTTTTTGAGATCGTTTATGCCGAGTTGAGGGAGATTTTGGGTCTTACCGAAATGCCGCCGTTCCGGCATATCAAACGATGGCCGAAGGCGATTCCGCAATATGAGCTGGGTTACGATAAGATTGAAAAAGCTATCGAAGATTTTGAAAGTGAGCATCGTGGAATTTTCTTTTGCAGTAATTTTTATAAAGGAATTTCGGTCGGCGATTGTATAAAAAACAGCTATTCTTCAACGGACAAAATATCACATTTTCTCAAAGGAGATAACTTTTAAGCCAAAGACGCAAAGCTTCTTTAGATAATTTACATTTTTGCTTTCTTTCCTTTACGTCCTAGCGGCTTTAACTTAAGAAGATTTAAAATAAATGAGCAAAATGCAGATACAACCGGGTTTTCCGGTCACACGCCTGCGGCGGTTACGAAAAACTTCGGTGTTGAGGGATATGTTTCGGGAAACGTCACTCGCCAAAGAAGATTTTATATACCCTTTATTTATCGTCCAGGGCAACGGTATAAAAAGAGCTATCTCGTCTATGCCTGGACAGTTTCAGATGTCGGTAGATAATATTTTACGCGAATGCGACGAACTGCAAACTCTCGGCGTCGGCTCGATCCTGCTTTTTGGCATTCCAGAAGTCAAAGATGAGATCGGTTCCGGTGCTTACGACGAAAACGGTATTATCCAAAAAGCCCTCCGTGCAATAAAAAAGAATTTTCCCGAAATGTTGGTCATAACCGACGTGTGCCTTTGCGAATATACATCGCACGGCCATTGCGGCGTGGTTGAAAACGATTACGTGGAGAATGATAAAACACTTGAACTTCTGGCGAAAGAGGCTCTTTCGCACGCTCAAAACGGCGCTGACATCATCGCTCCGAGCGACATGATGGATGGAAGGATTGGAGTGATCCGGAAAGTATTAGATGCAAACGGATTCGGCGAAACGCCGATCATGGCTTATTCAGCAAAGTTTTCATCTGCCTTTTACGGCCCTTTTCGTGAAGCCGCCGAATCCGCTCCGCAGTTCGGTGACCGCAAATCCTATCAGATGGATTTTGCGAATTCCGATGAAGCTCTTCGTGAAATCGCTCTTGATATTCAGGAAGGTGCTGACATTGTAATGGTAAAACCGGCCCTTTCGTACCTCGATCTGATACGGCGGGCAAAAGACAATTTTAATATTCCGGTCGCGGCCTATAACGTCAGCGGTGAATATTCGATGATAAAAGCCGCCGCCGAACGAGGCTGGATCGATGGCGACAAAGTGATGATGGAAGTTTTGACCTCAATAAAACGCGCCGGAGCGGATGTAATAATCACATATTTTGCAAAAGAAGCTGCTCGGCATTTATAAACGATTAATAATGGACACATCAAAAAGCAGTAAATTATTCGCCGAAGCTCAAAAACACATTCCGGGCGGAGTAAATTCACCGGTGCGGGCATTCAAATCCGTCGGGCGTGACCCGCTTTATATTCGGAGTGCTAAAGGCTCGCGAATGATCGATGTTGACGGCAACGAGTTTATCGATTACATCGGTTCCTGGGGGCCGATGATACTCGGGCATGCTCACGAGCGAGTTATCGAAGCGGTTCGCGAAACGGCGTTGTCCGGCACGAGTTTTGGCGCCAGCAACGAGCGTGAAGTAGATCTGGCGGTGCTCATCAAAAAATTCGTGCCATCGATCGAGATCGTCCGCATGGTCAATTCCGGCACCGAAGCAACGATGAGTGCTATGCGGCTCGCACGCGGATTCACCGGCAAAGATAAAATAATTAAATTTGAGGGCTGCTATCACGGCCATGGCGATTCATTTTTAAGTAAGGCTGGTTCGGGCGTCATGACGCTCGGATTGCCCGACAGTCCCGGCGTGACCCGCTCGACAGCTGCGGATACTCTAAACGCAAAATACAATGACATAGAATCCGTTTACGAACTTATCAGTAGCAATAAAGGCCAAATAGCTGCTATTTTCATTGAACCGGTCGCGGGAAATATGGGCTGCGTCGCGGCAGATAAAGCTTTTCTGCAAAAATTACGCGATGTTTGTACGAACGAGAGAATTTTGCTTATATTCGATGAGGTTATGAGCGGATTTCGTCTGTCAAAGGGCGGAGCGCAGGAAATTTACAATATCTCTCCCGATCTGACCACATTCGGAAAAATAATCGGTGGTGGTTTACCGGTCGGGGCCTATGGTGGACGCGGAGAAATAATGAAAATGATCGCTCCGTCCGGACCCATCTATCAAGCCGGAACACTATCTGGAAATCCATTGGCTATGGCCGCTGGGCTGGAAACTCTTAAAATAATTGACGAAACGGAAGATTTTTATCAAAAGCTCGAAGAGAAGAGCGGTTATTTGGCAGAAGCGATCCTGGATGCTGTTAAAAAATATGATTTGGATTGCACGCTAAACCGTGTCGGTTCAATGTTTACGCTATTCTTTACTGAAAAGTGTGTAATTGATTTCGACACTGCGAAAACTTCGGATACGGTGAAGTTTTCGAAATATTTCGGCTCAATGCTTGAACAAGGGATATATCTTCCGCCGTCGCAATTCGAAGCGTGTTTTGTTTCAATGGCACACACGGAGCAAGATTTGGAGGAGACGGCCCAAGCGGTTCGAATGTCGTTAACGCTATGATTTTAAGCTTCAACGTGTCACTTCGTTAACCAAGAAGCACGCTGGAGCGTGAACTCAAAACAAAAAAAGGACGCATTTGAGCGCCCATTTTTTCTTTGTTAACTGGTAGGCCGTGCAGGGATTGAACCTGCGACCCGCGGATTAAGAGTCCGCTGCTCTACCAACTGAGCTAACGACCCGAAAACTCAAGCAGTATAGCAATAAAGAAATTCAAAGTCCAAACGGCAAAACGGTGATGATTCCGCGTTCAAAAAAGGGTTATAGACTAGAATAGAGTTGGAAGCAGGGCTCGAATCGTGAAAAGAAAGCCATCCGGCGAACAGGCCTAGCCGAAGAAAAGGAAAGCCCTAATAAGCGGTCAGGCATCTGCCAAAGAAAAATGAAGGAATGTCCAAAATGCGAGCTTTGTTTCCCGGATGAGGTAAGTCTCTGTCCGCAAGATAACGTACAAACAAGGCTTTCTTTGCCGGGTGGGCAACTATTGGCTGGGCGCTATTTTCTTGAAAGCAGGTTAGGTCGTGGGGCGATGGGACAGGTCTATTTGGCGAAAGACATGAAATTCGCCACCCGAAAGGTCGCTGTCAAGACCGTGAGACAGGACATTTTAAACAGCGAGGACCTTCAGGAAGGTGAAGCGATCGTCAGGTTTGAACGCGAGGCACAGGCAGCGGCTTCGATCCAGCATCCGAATACGGTAAGCGTTACTGATTTTGGTGAAACAGAGGATGGAATATTCTATCTGGTGATGGAATATGTCGAGGGCGAAACACTTCACAAGCTTCTTCGCCGTGAAGGCACTTTGCCGGTCAAACGAGCGGTAAGAATGCTGCGGCAGATCGCCGACGGTGTCGAAGCCGCCCATGATATTGGAATTCTTCACCGCGACTTAAAACCTGCGAATATTTTTCTCTTGCAAAAATCCAAAGGCGGCGACGGTTTTATCAAGGTGGGCGATTTTGGCCTGGCAAAGATAATTAATCAAACAGTTACTGATTTCAGCTCGAACGCGACACCTTCGTCACGCGGCATAATCGGCACGCCGGAATTTATGTCGCCAGAGCAGATGCAACCGGAAATGGGCGTCGATGTTCGTGCGGATATCTATGCATTAGGCACGATAGCCTACCTGATGCTCGGCGGCAGGACGCCATTTACCGGCGATATGATGCAGCTTGTGATGCAGAAGATAATGCATAAGCCGCCGCCGCTTTCGTCTATCCGCACTGATATTCCTTTCGATGTAGAGTCCGTCATAATGCGGTCATTGGAGATCGATCCGAACAACCGTTCGGCGACGGTTGCCGATTGGATCAACGAACTTGAACGTGCCGCTGAGGATGTCGAGGAAGGAAAAAGGGCAGGGATGTCTCGGCTTGTGATTTTGGCGCCCATAAACGCGGAGGTCTATGTCGATGACGAACGAAAGGGAAGCGTCGGGAGTTCGGGCCGTGTTGTCCTGAGTGATATTCCCGCCGGACAGCACATTCTGCGTGTCTCAAAGGCAGGTGAGCGTGATGATGAACGCGTTATCGAGATACGTGATGGTGCCAACGAACAGGTTATTCAAGCACAACTAAGAGAAATAAAAGGAACCGGCAGCCAGCCGTCTCCATCTCATGGAAGCAGCGATGGCGGCATGCATGCGAGTTTGATGCCTGGTGTGGTTGCCTGCTCTAACTGCAACTCGCGGTTTGCCGAAGGGGTTAAATTTTGCGGCCGATGTGGAAACAGGTCTTTTATTATGATAAGCCCCGGCCAGGCCCCAAATTACTTTCCTTGTCCGAGATGCTCGAATGCGCTGCCAGAAAACTCTCAATTCTGCGGCCGTTGCGGCCTAAGCATAGGCCCAGGCATGTCGGCCAATCCAAGCCATATGCAATCTCTGGGAAATACTCCACAGCAGGCTGAGCGTATTTGCCGCCGCTGCAATGGTTCTTATCCTCCGCATATAAAATTTTGTGGCCGATGCGGATACGGGCTTGTATAGAAACAAATTTCAGTCTTTATGCTGCGATCCTTGCCCAAGATGCAACATTCGCGATCTCAGATCGTAAATTAATTTGGGATAAAAAATCATGTATCTGAGATGTGAAATAGAGCAGAAACTTGAAACTTCAAAGCTGAAACCTGATAATATCGAAATCTGTTGCTCAGCGTTGTGTGACCGCGAGGTAAAATCCGATGAAAATTTGTCCAACCTGCCGGAGAACATATACCGATGAGGGTCTGAACTTTTGTCTCGAAGACGGTTCGGTTCTTACTTTTACCAGCGGAGCTGCCGCCGAGACGGTCATTATGCCGGAAACACGGCCGACCCAACCAAGCCCAGCCTTCGGAAATCAATCCGGCATCAAAAGCACTTTCGACAATCAGCCCCAATATTCGATGCAGCCAAAGAAGTCATCGAAAACTTGGATATGGGTACTTGGTATATTTGTTGTTTTATTTTTGCTCTGCGGTGGTGGCTTTATCGCTTTTTTTGCATATGTCGCCTCTCAGGTCGATACAAATACGGCTAACATAAAATATCCGACACCCCGTTCTAAAAATTCGCCAGGTAAGGCTTCGCCTACGCCGACAGCCATTCCAGTCTCTAGCCCTGATGAAACCCCGGATCCGTTTGGGAACGGAGACGTTGAGGAAGTTGATCTGTCAGAATGGGTCAAGAGTTTTTCGGCTTTTGGCACAACGGAATATACAGATGGCGAACTTATTATGGGTTCCAAACAAAAAGGTTTTTATTATGTGCTTGCCGCACCTGCGGAATATATTACAGAATCAGCGATAACCCATGTCACAGTAAGAAACGTCAACGATGCACCCACAAGCCTTGGTTTTGGACTGATATTTCACAGCGATCCAAACCCGTTGACAAAAGATTATGCTTTCTTGATCGATTCTAAAAAGAAACGATACCGCGTAGTGCGGCATGAGCCGGAAAGTGAAAAGACAGTGATCCCATGGACGAATTCGGACCTTATCAAGGATGACGCAGATGACAACATCCTGGAAATTCGTGACAAAACAGATAATATAGAGCTATATATAAATGGTGAAATGGTAAATTCCATTAAGAATTTATACGGTTATCAGGGCGGTGTGGCAGGTTTGTATTCGGGTGATGGAATTAAGGTGGGTTTTAGGAAGTTGGAGATCATGAAAAGTGAAAGGTGAAGGTGAAAGAATGGTTAATACCATTAGCACTTACATCAGTATTTCGTTCCAATGGCAATTAAAAGATGTCCTTCATGCGGGCAGACATATATTGATGATGATATTAATTTTTGCCTGAATGACGGCGAATTGCTCAGCTATTTTGCAGACGGCACACCACAAACTTTATTCGGGGACGGGCGGCAATCCAGGACGTTTGTTGATGATTCACCTCCGACTGTTTTGCTGAACGACCCTCTTGTTACTAATCAAAATAAATGGCCGTCATCCGGGGCCGCGGATATTTGGCAGGGCGGAAAGCAAAATTTTCCACAGCAGCAATTTGCTCAATACCCGAGTATTGTTTCCCCAAACCAAACATTGGCTATCGCCTCGCTTGGTTTAGGAATCGGAAGTTTAACTATCGGTTGGTGTTGCTCGCTTGGTTTGCTGCTTTCTCCGGCGGCTTTGATCACGGGCTTTATAGCGTTGTCCCAAATTAAGAAGAATCCACAAGCAAATGGCGGCCGTGGCTTTGCTATCGGCGGAATTATAGCTGGTGCATTATATTGTGCATTCTATTTAGTTATACTGTTAATTTACGGCATTACATTGATAGGTGGTATACGATAAATATTTTTTTCTAAGACGGTACTTGAATGTAAGCCAAAAAAATAGATACTTATAATTGATGCGTGTAACACTTCATGTAGTTGCCGGGCCACAAACCGGCCGCGACTTCACATTCGACCAACACGATACATTCATGATAGGCAGAAGCGAAGATGCTCAATTTTGCCTGCCGCATGACCGTTTTTTCTCGCGCCACCACTGCATTGTCGAAATAGCACCGCCACAGGCTTTCCTTCGCGACCTAAGTTCGACCAACGGCACTTTTGTAAATGGTATCCGCGTGGAAACCGCCCATCTGAAACACGGAGACCGCATTCAGGGTGGTGAAACTGTCCTTGAGGTCGAGGTCGGAGCCGACAGCCTGGCCCCTTCATTTTCCAATCCTAATCCGTCCGGGAAAACTGAACCATCGCTGATTACAGTGCTGTGTCTCAATTGTGGGTTGCCGTCGGACGCCACGTCGTCCCGTCCGGACGCAAAGCTCTCCTATGTTTGTGACGATTGCCGTGAAAAACTCAAAAAGAACCCGCAGCCGATACCGGGTTACCAGATGATGCGGATACTCGGTCAAGGCGGTATGGGCAGCGTAATGTTGGCCCGATCAGAAAAGGACGGCAGTGCGGTTGCCATCAAGACCCTATTGCCGGAAGTGGCCGTGAGCGAACAATCATTAAAACGTTTTATCCGTGAGATCGAGGTTGCAGCATCACTTCGACACGAGCATATCGTCAGCTATATCGAACACGGTACGCACAATGGAATAGTTTATCTTGTCACAGAATACGTCGGCGGTATGGACGCGTCGAAACTGGCGAAACATCGCGGCGGCAAGCTCAGCTATAAAGAAGTGGTCAAGATAATCGAACAGACCCTTTCAGCTCTGGATTTCGCGCATGTCCAGGGTTTTGTCCATCGTGACATCAAGGAACAAAACATATTGGTTGATGGCACTTTTCCAAATTATATCTCCAAATTGACCGACTTCGGCCTGTCAAAAAGTTACAAGCAAACAGGTATGAGCGGCGTAACAATGGTCGGTGATGTCGCCGGCACAATAGCGTATATGCCTCCGGAACAGGTGAGAGACTTTAAGGAAGTGCGGCCTCCGTCAGATATCTATGCGGTCGGTATGACAGCATACAGCCTCCTGACGGGTGAGCATGCCTTAGACATCAGCCCGAATGCGGGGATCGCCGAAACCGTAAAGGCTATTTTTGAAAAACCGATCATCCCGATTTCAAGGCGCATTCCGGAAGTGCCGCTTAAAGTTGCCGCGGTCATCGAAACTGCATTGGCAAAGCAAACGGAATTGCGTTGGCGCTCGGCTGGCGAAATGCGTGAGGCCCTCTTGCGGGCAGCCTCGGAATTTTAATTTAACGCCGCCTATCCTGTCGGTGTTATTAAAACCATAACTAGAGTGTTTTTGTTACCTTTGCGAGCGAACGTGGAGCGTCTGGATCGAGGCCTTTAGCTTCCGATAGATGAGCTGCAAACAGCTGGGCCGGTATAATAAATGGGATAGGCGAAAGGAACTCGTCAATCTCCTTCGGCAACGACAGGGTTCTTGATGACAGTCCGGTGATCTTATCGTCGTTGGTTATCGTCATGCAGTCGGCATTTAGTTCGTGCAGCCGGTTGAGCAGATCGAGACTGCTTTGCTGCGTTGAACCTGCCGGAGCAAATAAAATTACTGGAAACCGCCGCTCAATTATCGCGAGCGGGCCGTGGAAAAAGTCCGCTGACGAAAATCTTTCCGCAACGACATAACAGGTCTCCATTAACTTGAGGGCAAATTCGTAAGAATTACCGTAGTTCATCCCGCGTCCTACCACAACACAGTTTTCCATGAAAGTGTATCGCTCGACCAGATGTTTTACCTCAGCCTCTAACTCCAGGGCCTGATCAGTAAAATCAGGGATCTTGTGATATTCGAGCCTCGCATCACCGATCACCGAAGCAAGCATGTAAAAATGCAGCATTTGTCCGGTATAGGTTTTTGTCGCGGCGATAGATCTTTCACGGCCGGCATGGATCAGCAGTGTTTCATCCGCGAGCTTTGCCATGGTCGAATTGGCTTCGTTGGTGATGCCGAGTGTAAATGCACCGCCATCCTTTGCACGTTGAAGAACAAAAT
>JAYUCO010000009.1:0-37365 GCA_043740295.1 Pyrinomonadaceae bacterium
GATACTTCGAAAGTTTGAGCTAAACCGACCAATGGCAAAAAAAGATTATTACGAGATTCTCGGTGTAAAAAAAGACGCAAAACCGGACGAAATTAAAAAATCGTATCGGCGTCTGGCGCGAAAATTTCATCCGGATGTTAATCCCAACGACAAAACTTCCGAGGAAAAATTCAAAGAAGTTCAGGAAGCGTACGACGTTCTTTCGGACGAAAAAAAGCGTAAAGTCTTTGACCGTTTTGGTTATTATGCTGATAATCTCGATGTAAATTCGCCATTTGGAGCCGGCGCAAGCGGCGGCGGAACGGGCGCAGGCGGTTTCGATTTTTCGGGTTTTGATTTTGAACAAAGCGGAAGCGGAGGTTCGAGCTTTCGTGATATTTTTTCCGATCTTTTCGGCGGCAGCGGCGGCGGAAGTGCAAGACAGGCACCACCGGAGCCTCCGCGTGCGATGCCTAAAAAGGGCCGCGATATCGAGATCCCGCTTGCACTAAGTTTCGAAGAATCGTTCACCGGCCTTACGACCAACATTACCGTCAATCGGTCCGAGCAGTGTACGCGGTGCATGGGTGCGGGCGACACGGGCGGGCCGGTCATAAATTGTCCGACGTGCAAAGGCACCGGACAGGTCCAGCGGTCCGGCGGCAGGCTCCAGTTTTCGCAGACCTGCCCGGATTGCGAAGGCACCGGAAGGCGGCGCGAGCCGTGTTCGCTGTGTCAGGGCAAGGGCGTAACGCCAAAGACCGAGCAGGTCAAAGTCAAGATCCCGGCCGGTGTCGATACCGGTTCGCGGGTGCGGATACCGAAAAAAGGCCATGGCGGACGATTAGGTGCCGAACCTGGCGATCTTTTCATTTTAACCAATGTCGGCAAGCACAAATTTTTCACCCGCAAAGGCGATAATATTTACGTGACCGTACCGTTAACCGTACCCGAAGCGGCGCTTGGAACCAGGATCGAGGTCCCGACGGTCGAAGGCAAGGCGCAGCTGAAAATACCACCCGGCACCGAATCGGGGCAGAAATTCCGTCTCCGCGAACGCGGTTTCCCGAGTTTAAGAAACCCGACCTTACGCGGCGACCAGTTCATAGAAGTAAAAGTAACGCTGCCAAAGGTGATTTCCGAGGAGACCAAGGCGGCCCTGCGGCAGTTCGAGAAATTGAACCCGGAGAACCCGAGAAAAGTAATGGGGTTGGAGTAATTTGAGATCTTAGATTTGCGATTTGCGATTGCACGGATCGAAAATCTAATTTGTCCATACAGCATTTTTCCTTCTGGAAATTAAGATTTTTTTTGTAAACGCGATTGCAAATTGCAAATGAAAAAGAGGATAAAAACCTACACCATCAGCGCGGTTGCCGAGCTTTACGACATCCACCCGCAGACCTTGCGGCTCTACGAACGCGAAGGGCTTTTGCAGCCGTCGCGCTCTATCGGCAATACGCGCCTGTACGAAGACGGTGATCTCGAACGCCTTGAAATAATCCTGTCTCTCACCCGCGACCTCGGCGTAAATCTCGCCGGCGTCGAGATAATCCTCAACATGCGTGAAAAGATGTCCGCAATGCAGCGTGAATTCGAACGCTTTTTCGAATACCTCAAAACCCACGCCGGCGAATTTTCGCAGCAGGTCGAAAGCTTTAACCAAACCGACGCTTTGATCCCGATATCCCGTTACCGCCGTGTCCAGTACACCGAGATCACATCGAACGACGAGTAAAATGTTCTGATTTCCAAATTTGATCTGCTTCCAGATTAACCAAAAACGCGCCAAAGCTTGAACTTAAAACACTCGTATTGCCGCGACCTGAATGCAGTTCAGTTTTTTTACTTCATTCTCCTTTGCAACCGGCACTGTTTCACGCTATTATCTTTCCGTTTCACATCCTCGCAATACTTTTACAATTTAGGAGTAGTTAGATGAAAAACCTTTTCGCAAGGCTCTGTCTTGTAAGCTTTTCGATCATTTTATGTGTGTTTGCCTTAAACGCACAGGACCTGGACAATGTCACATTTTCCGGAAAGATCGCCGATGCAAACGGCCTCGCCGTCGTCGGAGCTTCCGTCACCGCTACCGAAACGCTGTCCGGCGTTGAGCGGACGGTCACTACAAATGGCGATGGCCGCTATCGGATAATCGAACTAAAACCCGGACTATATAAGTTAAAAGTAGCCGCAAACGGTTTTGGAACACAGGAAAAGGTCGATCTGCAATTGATCTCGGGCCAAAATGTCCAGTCCGATTTTTCACTCTCGCCCGCCGGTGTCCAGGCCGAAACGACAGTAGTGGCCAGCGACGAGGACACTCCGCTCATCGACATCACCCGCACCGTCGTCGGCGGCACTATAACGGAACGCGAGATCGAAGAGATACCGAACAACGGCCGCAACCCATTGGACCTCGTCCTAACACTGGGCGGAACCTCCGAGGAATCCCTATCAGTAAGCGGCCTGGCCGAGGACCGAAATGCCAATCCGAACGGTACACCTCTGGAACAGGGGAATTTTTCGCTTTCCGGCGGGACGGCTTATTCGAACAATTTGACGATCGACGGCCTTGATAATAACGACGACCGGTCTTCACGCGACCGCTTTCAGCCTTCGCTCGAATCGATCGCGGAGGTCCAGGTAATTTCAAATCAATTTTCTTCCGAATACGGCCGGGCGTCTGGCGGTCGGGTTAATTTACGGACGCGTTCCGGAGGAAACCGTTTTCGCGGCCGGGCATTTGGCTTTTTCCGTGATGATAGTTTGAACGCCAATAGCTGGTATAACAACAGCCGTGGCATTGCCCGGCCGCCGCTGACGGAATATAACCCCGGCTTTACATTTAGCGGTCCGCTCTCCATTCCATGGCTGTATGATGGCCATAAAAAGACATTCTTCGCACTTGCCTACGAATTTAATAAGCTGCTCGATACAACACAGATCGATACCTATATACCCGTGGTTGCGAATCCCGTTTATACATTACCGTCACCGAACGGGACGACTCAATTCTGTGATAACGCAACGCCGTCAGCCTGTCCGGCGACAGCCGGCCTTATTTCACCGTACACCGCACTATACAGCACACCAAATGTCAGCAATGTATTGACAGCTCGTATCGATCACGAACTTTTCAAAAACAACAACATAACGGTTGGCATTCAGTACGCCAACAAACACAATCGCCGCACCAGCGGTTCAGCGACGACCCGGCTTGAAGATGCATTCCAGGAAAGGAACAACAATACCGATGCTTACAATTTTACTGATAATCAGGTGTTCGGTTCGATCGTTAATCAATTCCGCGCTCAATGGTCGCGGTTCGAGCCGAGTTTCCAAGCAGCGAATCCGCTTGACCCGGTCGTTCTCGTTAGCTTCCGAAGTCCGGTAACTAATACGGTACAAACACTCATCGCCGGTAATTCCACGACCAGCACGTCGCTCAATTTTGCTGATTCACGCAAGGAGACCCGGTTTCAGATTCAAGACAGCCTATCCTATAATGTCGGGCCACACACCCTAAAGTTTGGGTTCGATGCCCAGAACGTCGATTCGAAAACACTAGGACTTGGTGATACGACCGGCACCTTCAATTTTGGCAGTGTTCTTCAGTATTCCAATAACCAGGTAACGCGTTTTCGACAAAATTTTGGCACAAGATCAGATGTGACGAACACGTATTACGGTGTTTTCTTCAACGATGAGTTCAAGGCGGCGTCAAATATAACGATCAGTTATGGCCTCCGCTACGAACGCGAAACATCAGTTTCCGATAACAACAATTTTGGGCCGCGGTTCGGTATTTCATGGGACCCGTTCAAAAAAGGAAAAGGCGTCATTCGTTTCGGGGCCGGAATATTTTACAACCGCGTACTTCTCCGCACTGTTGGTGATTCGATCCAAAATACAGGAGGTAATTTGGTTTCGTTCGATTCGAACACTATCGGAACGGCCGCAAGTGACCCAAGGCGGGGGCCCATCCTTGCTGCTATTTCTGCCGCATTTCCTAATAGTTATGCCTCGGTTTCCGACCTGCGCGCTCTTGTCACTACAGCCTGTGCGACTATTACGACCACCCTGTCATGTAATGGAAATACCGGATTTGCGACCAACCTTTCGAGTGGTGGAAATCCGCTTCGCTCTGTCGATGCGGACCTAAAGATACCGGAAAGCTATCAATTCAATATTGGCTTTGACCGCGACATTGGAAATGGTTTTGTATTCAAGGCAAATTATACGTGGAACAAAACCGCGAGACTGTGGCGGGATTCTAATCCGAATGCTCCGGTACTTCCGACCGGTTTTGCTGATTGGACAGCATATCTTTTGGCGAATCCATTCATTCTATCCCCAACGCGGAGTTATACGTTTTATTTGGGAAGCCCAAATGACGGAAGCGGCATCACGACAGTACAGAACGGAACGACGACTTGTACGACAACTACCCCGAATTGTTTTGTTAATCTGAATACAAGTAATTCTTCAAGTACTGTTCCGGCTGTTGCTGTAACGGGAACAAACAATAATGCTACCGGCGGCCCGATCGGGATCGCTCTTGCGGCAATCGCCAGGTTCCGTCCTGATCAAACCGTTCAGGAAACTTCACGGATCGGTTCTCGCGGACAGGCGTTTTACCAGGGATTGATCATTGAGCTCCAGCGGCGGTTTCGCAAATTGCCACTTGGCTTCGGACTTTCCACACGTGTGGCATATACGTTTTCAAGTACTAAGGACGATGGTTTGAATAATACTTCCAATGCCGAGATCGATGGTGATTTTGACCGCGAATTTACGCGGAACCTTCAGGACCGTCGTCATCGTCTCGCTTTCACCGGAACTCTCGACACACCTTTCTGGTTAGGTAAGCTGCGTTTTTCGCCGCTTGTTCGCTACGGCAGCTCCGCTCCATTTAACCTCGGTGCCGGAGGCAGCGATCGAAACCTTGACGATCTTGGTACCGACCGTCTGAACTTTAGCGGAGATATCAAGGACATCGTTTTCCGGCAACCCGGTTCACCTGTGCCGCAGGCGTTGATCGACCGGTTTTCGCTCCAGCCGATCGGAGCGAGAAGCGGAAACTTGCCGCGAAATGCCGGCACTGGCCCGGGCTTTTATACATTTGATCTGAATGTGACGCGTGAATGGAAGCTCGGTGAACGGACCAAATTTAAGCCGGTCATAGAGTTCGATAATGTATTAAATGCAGCTGTCTTTAGCTACGGCGCGGAGTTCATCGATTTTCAGGCGTTGCGAAATGACGGTACCGCACCGACAGCAACGCAGCAGCTTGCCCGGCAGAACTTCCTTGTTCCGACCAGGACATACCGGCAGCGGCAGATACGGCTTGGGTTTAGGCTGGATTTCTAAAAAAGAGCGGAGCGTGAGTTTTTCGCTTGGGCAACGGACGATGAAAAATATTGTCCGTTGTCCATTTTCAATTTTCCATTTCATCACGTCCAACTATTTTCAGCCAGACAAATCCCACAATTCCGGCAATTAGCGACGCCAATAGGATCGCCATTTTTGACGAATTTATCACATCCGCTTCGCCGGTGAAGGCGAGGTTTGTGATAAATATCGACATCGTAAAGCCGATACCGCCGAGCAGCCCGGCGCCGAGAACGTGCTTCCAATTCAGATCAGACGGCAGACTGCAGACGCCAAAACTAACGGCGATAAAGCTCAGCAGCATGATGCCAAGCGGTTTTCCGGCGGTGAGGCCGGTAATAATGCCTAGGCTGTTCGCTTCCGACAGGCCATGAAACCAATTGCTGCCGATAATTATGCCCGTGTTTGCCAGGGCAAAGACCGGTAAAATGAAAAACGCCACCGGTTTGTGCAGTAAATGTTCGAGCCGGTGCGAAGGCGAATCTTCCGCTTCGTCAGCCGAAAACGGTATCGTAAAAGCCAGCAGAACACCCGCGATCGTTGCGTGGACACCGGATTGCAGCATCAAAAACCACATTAACGCCCCGCCGATAAGATATGGCAAAATATTTTGCACTCGGACCAGATGATTTAGCGCGAGCAGCAAAACAAACACCGCCAACGCCCCGCCGAGATATAACAAAGAAAGCTTCGCCGTGTAAAAAATGGCGATAACGGCTATTGCAGCGAGATCGTCGATGACGGCAAGAGCGGTCAAAAACACCTTCAACGAACCCGGAACGCGGCTGCCCAAAAGTGCCAAAGCGCCCAGGGCAAAAGCAATATCGGTCGCCATCGGGATGCCTATTCCGGACTGCGTCGGAGTGCCGTAATTAAAGGCAAAATGGATCAGAGCCGGTAAGATCACACCGCCAATGGCCGCAAATATCGGCAGCAAAGCGTTTTTCAATTCCGACAATTCACCGACCAAAAGCTCGCGTTTCAGCTCCAGCCCGATGAGAAAAAAGAACACCGCCATCAATCCGTCGTTGATCCAATTCTCAACGCTCAAACCGCCGATGTGAGTATGCCAGAAATGTAGATATTCCGGCCCGATCAGCGAATTTGCGGCGATCAGCGAGATCAGGGTGCAGCCAATGATGACGATCCCGCTCGATTTCTCAGAGTCAAAAAACTCCGTGAAAGTATTTGATAAGTTTTTTCTGACACTAAGCATAATTTTTCACCGCCGAAACGCGGAGAATAAAGAAAGTTTAGCCGATAGCAGCAGATGAACGTGGATATAAAATTTCAATCCTGTTCACCCTATTTATTGTTTCTCGGCGTCTCCGCGGTTCAATTCTTTTTCCCGCAGCATTTACAGCCTTTACTATCGATTTCCAGCTTGGCGAATGCTTCGTCATTTTCACGCCGGATGGGTTCGCGGTCCATGGTGTCAAAATATCTGTTTACTTCCTGTGTCAATTTAAGTTTTTCCAGATTTGTCAGGTTCAAAAACCCGTGAAAGACGAGCGTCACATTATCATCCATAATTTTTCGATTCTGGTTTCAAAGCCAGTGAATGTCAATAAGCGAAAACCGGAATGAAAATATTGGGTTTGGAGCTAGATCCGGCATTTTCCATTCTCAATTCGCCATTGCTGTTTCTTTGGCACGACAGATGCATAAGCCAGCGTGTAAAACTGGTTTTTCAGCATAAAACGGAGGAATTCATAAAATGTCATTAATATACTGTCCTGAATGCGGACACGAAATATCTCAGGCAGCCATCGCATGTCCGAGTTGCGGACGTCCAATCAATGTTACGCCGGCCGTAGAAAAACGAGTTGTCGTGGCCGAACGTCCCCGCGATGACGGAGGTTTTCCGCCGTGGGCATTTATTCCCATCGCCATTTTGGGCATCGGTGTGCTGTTTATTTTGTTCTACGCAATGTCGCGTGGCGATCAAACGGCGAATTCCTCTAATCTCAAGGTCAACATATCGGAACAGCGTGCATCGGGCAGCAGCCTCAATGACCGCCGGATCGAAGAACCACAGACACTAAATGTGCCGTCCGGCAGCACGACTGTTACCTCGCAGCCTCCGAGTTCGCAAACCGTGAATGTTCCCGGTTCGCAAACCTCGCTTCCGCCGACTACGGGAACGGTCGTCATTGACGCCAAGGTCGCTAACCGCAACGGGTCAGCGCTGCCCGTCAAAAACGAAAGATTTTATTTGCTTGATATGGACCTCGACACTATCTTGAACGAGGCCCGCATCGAGCCGATCGAGGGTCAAACGCTGTCTAATAGTTTTGGTATGTCGGTCGTTTACCCCGACCGCTACGGCGATTTCAACCGCCAGGCCCTCGCCGCGATCAAAAGCCACATCAAATACGCCGGCACGACCGACGGCACCGGCACGGCAAAACTCGGCGGTATCGAGCCGGAAAGCTACTACCTGTTCGGCGTCACTAAAACCGGCAAAGGGTTTGCACTATGGAACAGCCAGGTCAACGTCCGCATCGGCGAAAATATCCTGAACCTGACCCCGCAACCCATCACCGAAATGCAAAACACCAACGGATAGATCGATCGGTCAGCACTTTTCACGGTTGTTGACCGCAGCCTTGCTGCTCGGATGTGGGGTTCGCCGCTTTTGGCAAACCCCACATCCGAGTTGCGACGATTCTCTTATCTGTTAAACTCCAGTTAATGTCCAGTCCGACCGATGTTAAGTTGTGAGTTGCGACGATTCTCTTATCTGTTAAACTCACGAATGACAAAAGAGCCGATAAGCGATAGTTGTGAGTTGCGACGATTCTCTTATCTGTTAAACTTAGCATTGTTGAAATCAATGAAAGACGCGAGTTGTGAGTTGCGACGATTCTCTTATCTGTTAAACTAATCTTTTTATATATTATAAACACATCCTGCAAAATAATTCAAGTTAAAAATACTATTGCTAACAATCTGATTATGTGATACCTTATTAGTATATGAACGGACGAATCACTCCAAAACAAGTAGCAATCGAAACTGGCAAGACGGTCAATAGAATTCAACAATTGTGTTTAAAAGGCGAAATTCCTCAGCCTTTAGCAAAAAAGATGGGTTCAAACTGGTGGTTATTGCCACGTGCGGTAGAGTTTGTAAGAGCATTGCCGGACGGTCGCGGTCGCCCCCGAAAAGACGGCAATAAAAAATAAATGCCTGACTTGAATATTTAACTTGACTTTTGTTTCAGCTTCTGTCAGAATGTCTTTAGTCAAGCAAACGGTGCAGTGAAGCACAGCAAACGCAGCCAGTTGTGAGTTGCGACGATTCACTTATCTGTTAAACTATGGGTTACAACGACACAATTGGCTACGGTTGTGAGTTGCGACGATTCTCTTATCTGTTAAACTGATAGCCGGCGTGTTAAGTGTCGGTTCCTTGTTGTGAGTTGCGACCCGTTCTTTTAATCATTGGCCTGGGTGAGACGCCCAAGCGGATCGACTTGAAGTTTGCGAGTGATATTCTTGAAATTCCTTCCTTGTATAGCTTGGGTCACGCCCGCCACATATTCCGTTCTCGCATCCTCAAACGGCCGTGCAATCATCACGACCTTTCCGCCGCCGGACATCTTCTGCACCCTATAAAAGCGCAAATGTCCGTCATCTCCCAGAAATTCGATATAGTCGTTTGAGCAGAGCGAGAAAAGGAACCGCCAATTTTCCGCTAAACCGTGCCTGACAGGGCCGATGCCGTTTCTTTGCGCGGCGTGGAAACGGGGAACGAGAAACCCTTTCCGCTCCTCGGTCAGCGTGTTTTCATAGATCTCGACGTGATGGTTCCCGGCAAGCGGATAATATTTATAATCCTTTCCGCTTTCGTTCTTGATCCCGACCAATGTTTCGGGGGTCATCCGGACATAAATGCGAACTTTATTAATCGGAGTAACTCCATTTTTATGCATCAACGGCGGAGCTTCATTACCGAACGCGTTTTTCAGATCGCCATCCGATTCCACCAGACGGTTTTTAACTATCTGTTTGATATGTTCATCGACAATCGATTCGATCATCGGTGCGGTCAATGCGGAAACATTCTTTTTCGTAACATACAGACCCGGTTCCGCTGTCGCACCATAGGCCGTTTCTTCCAAAAGCTGCCCACGAATGCGCCGTGTTGGAGCATGTGACACTGTCAATGATTTCATGCTCGCCTCGACATCGTTCAAAAATCCTTCCCACGGCAATTCAAAGCCGGACAAATGTCTTTTCATCCGTTCGCGGTTCTGGCCGGAAAGCTTCGAAATATATTGATAGAGACTACGGCTGGTGAGAGCAATGACAATTGCGTCGATCGCGTGATGCCGGTGGTCCCAGCGGTTTTTTACCTCGATATCACCGTCTGAGAGGATAGCGTTGATATGCCAGACACGACGTAGGTTCGCTGTCGCACCGCCCGCTATCACCTGAACGTACTTATTCTCATCCGCACTGTAAGGGTAAAGTTGACGCAGATAACCGCGGGCTTCGCGGCAGATATAGCGCGTATCAGAAAGCTGGCGGCCGACCATATCATCGAAATCGACTTGCTGAGTCTCAAATTTTTTAAGCTTCGGGCGCGGGAAATCTTTTATACGCTCCAAGACCTCGAAAAATTTTTGCTCATCCGACCCGAAAATCTCATAAGGTGTCGAGTTTTTCTTGATATCCCGGTTAAAGCCGCTAAGACAGATCGTTTTGTTCATATATGAATCGTCAAAACAGCGGCTATACGGAATTATATGTTCGATATCGACGCATTGGTCACCCAGAAGCATTTCAGGCGGTATAGTTTCGCCCGTGTACGGACACCTTTCGCCTGCTTCCTTCCACAAGCGGTATTTAAGTTTGTCATTGCCGGATATATTCTCGCGACCGAACTTCGCTTTGAAAAATTCTTCCGCGTGTTCATTGTCGCGTTTGTTCTGGTTATGCTGCTTCATGACCCGATCTTTTTGAAGCTTCGTCAATTTCAGATCGCGGGCCATTTCAAGCCTGATTTCATCTGGTTTCCCGTATTCGCGCAAGATGCCGTTGACGACCTTTCGCATTTCATGGAGAGCCTTTGTCACTACTGGATTTCTAAGGTCTTTTGGCGGAAGTGGAAGTTTCTCCGATGTATCTGAACCAAAATTTTTACGATGGTCGCCGTAAGTTTCGCTGGCGGCCTCATCATAACG
Source organism: Pyrinomonadaceae bacterium (assembly GCA_043740295.1). Classification (GTDB taxonomy): domain Bacteria; phylum Acidobacteriota; class Blastocatellia; order Pyrinomonadales; family Pyrinomonadaceae; genus OLB17. The sequence continues at coordinate 10,565 of JAYUCO010000009.1, forward strand.
TTTACCCTCCATCAACAAGGGTAGAATTTTCCTGATCGCCTTAAGAGAGAGACGACTGTAACCGTCTTCCAATTGGTGCCAGACGCCGAAAAGTTTTTCGATTTGCCCGTCGTCGAACTTCCAATGCCCCCTTAAACGCTTTTCAAGGGCGGCCTCGGTATCAATCCTGAAAAGTTCCTCGGTCAGGCGGTTTTGTTTTTCGTCATCGAATTCATCCCATAATTTCGGAAGTGCCTTGCGAAATGCACAAGCCGTGGTATTGCCTTTCAATTTCTTTTCATTTGCCTCGAGATTGATTCGCACTTGATCGCTGATTCTTAATAACTTTCGGAGCCTTGGATATTTTAATTCTTTTGTTTTTTCCAATTCTTTGGCGAGCATCTGCTTTTCATCAGGCGTCAGTGGCCTGGGATTGAGTGAATGAGGATCTTGCAGCTGCAAATTATTCAAATCCTGCCAATACCGGAAACGCTGTGCTTCCTGTCTCGCCAGATCGCAGCGTTTCTTGTCTGTCTCGAATGTGCATTTGCCGATCAAACCCCTTTGGGAACGAAGCGGCCGTTGGTAAAAGACGGTGTTTTTGATCGACGCTTTTAATTGGTCATTTAACAATACGGGGTAAAAGCCGCTCTGTACCGCCCAGATTTGTTCGAACTCGTCCTCGACCATTGTCCGGTGAGTGTAATGTTTCCGTTTTTTTTCTTTTAATTGTAGATAAGATCCGAGTGTCCTGAATCCGTCAGCGGCCATTTCATCCTGAACTTTTTTTATTCCGCCGAGAACTTTGCCAGTGTCCTTTTCCTCGCCTGATTTGCGGTTGCTTCGAAAGCCACGGCGTTTCGAAAGATGATAGATCGTCCTGCCAATTTCGAATGGCCCTAACTTTTCGTCAAGTCCACGAACTCGTAGTTCGTATGGTTCACCGATAGATTCAAAGGTCGCTGCAGAAGTTGACGATTCCAGTCGTGGTAAAAGACCGTTTGAAACGAGCGTGTCACGGAGCTCATTTCGACGCTTGCTCTTTCGCATTAACAATCGCCGCTGTCCGCGCGAAATCCGCCTGCCATAATTTTTTGGCGTGTTTTTTGTTCCTTCAGTTGTCGCCGGAAATATCCGGACACCGCTGGCTATGATCTCACGTAATATAATTACTCCGGCTTCATCATATATTGTTTTTATCAACGCCCAACCGATCGAAGTAACTCCGAGGTCTAAACCTAGAACGAGTTTGGAAGTGGTCATGGGAAATCTCCTTGGGAAAATAGACATCTTACTTGAAAAAATTATTTGGCTAATATAACATATGAAACAGTTTAATAGATAAGAGAATACGTTACTTCTTATAACAAGATGTATATCGTAGGATATCCGGAAACGGTAAACCCCGCCCTCGCGAAAGCCAGGGCTTTTTTATTGCAGACTTTCTGTACTCTTAATCCTGCACTTCAAATTTGATTAGTTTTCAAAGAACCCACAAACTTTCTTTTCAGTTTGCCGCACATTCATATTCTCACCGGGGGTGCCCGTCCGGCAATGGTGATCTTGATGGATTGGATGATCGGAATGATCTGGACAAATGGAATGATATTGATGCTTTTGGAGGCTTGCGGATAAATCGACCGTGGCCGCTGTTTTCATCGACCGTGAATGCGGGCCACATCGACCTTTGTCGGCCACGTTAAAAGCCTTATCGATCTCGCCCGATTTTACCTCCAATTTCCGGTTTACATTCGATCTAAAAATGAAATGCCGCTGCCGGCCCGACCCTTAAAAAAATGGTGACTAACGAGGCCGGGATGTGGTAGTTTTAAAATGTTGAACATTTTTGTTCATTGCATTGTATGAACCAAGTATTATTAGAAAAACCCGGAGTGCCTGTTTCTGAAGTTTCGATCGAATCGGTGTTGCTCGACGCCGATCTTTTTGTTAAATACCGCTCGCCCGAAAAGGCCTTTATGCTGCTCAGCGACTCGCTGCAGCGCAGCCCGCGGTCGATCTCGCTGCGTGAAAAGATGCGGGATATCTGTATTAAACAGAAGAACTTGACCGAAGCCGCAAAACAGTGCCTCGCACTCGTCAGCCTTTATATCGCCCGCGAAGACTTCGACCTCGCATACGACCGCCTGCAGGAAGCCAAGCTGCTCGACCCGCGTATCTCGGTCGCTCCCGGCCTCGAAGCCATCCGCCGCGCCCGCCGGCCGGAATTTGCTGCAAGCCGCGACAAAACACCGCAAAAGGTGCGGACAGACGTGACTTTTGCCGGAAATCTGGCATATGTCAGCATCTTCGACGCCGTCCAGGTCGTCGAAAGCGCCAAGATGACCGGCCTGTTGGTCATCAAATCGGACATGCATCTCGGCAACGTCGCCTTTAACGAAGGCAAGATCGTGGACGCCGAATGCAATGGCCACAACGGTATTGCGGGCTTTCGGGACATTATTGAAATTAGCAGCGGCACCTTTGAATTTACTACGTCCGACCACGAATTCCCGATCGTTATCAACATCACCACCAACACCAATTTCCTGCTCGACGTCCTGACCGAGCTCGACAATGAGCGGGCCGAAAAGCAAGGCCTGAGAAACGTCGGCGGCGAGATGATATAGGTGTTCAGCAATCAGCTATCAGCATTCAGCAGTCAGTTTTCTTTCTTTATTCTTAAAGCTGAGTGCTGATCGCTGACTGCTCTAAAACGATTTGACTTAAAACCGCGTTTACTACAAAATATAGTGCTACTTAGTAGCCCAACGCACTATATAATGTTTAAGCTCCAGCGCCTGGAAATAACAGGTTTCAAATCATTTGCCGACTATACCGAAATAGTTTTTACGGGTAATGGGATCACGGCGGTCGTCGGCCCAAATGGCTGCGGCAAGTCTAATGTCTCCGACTGCATCTCGTGGGTACTCGGCGAGCAAAGCGCTAAATCCCTGCGCGGCGGCGAGATGAAGGACGTTATCTTCCAGGGTTCGAAGAACCGAAAGCCGAGCGGTATGGCCGAAGTTGTGCTGCATCTGGTGCGTGACTCCGATTTTTTCGATACTGAGGAAGGTGAATTAGAGGACATCGACCAGGCGTTAGGAGCCTTCGATGAAAAAGCTGTCGATCTGGACGCGATCGAGGGACTTGACCCGATCGGCGGCAAACCGGTATTAGAAACTAATGGTTTCCACGCCGAAGAATTCGATACAGAAACGGTCCAGGCACTGCAGGTCGGCTCCGTCCAGACGGTCGAAAGGACGATAAGGACCAAGCGGCATTGGCGGCCGCGGTCCGTTGCTTTGGAATTTGCCCCAGGCGAGGCTGTATCGGTCACACGCCGCTTATACCTTTCCGGTGATAGCGAATATCAACTCAACGGCAAAAATTGCCGCCTGCGTGATATTCAGGACCTCTTTGCCGGCACCGGGTTGTCCGGTTCGCATTACGCGATCATCGAACAGGGCCGTATCGGACAGATCCTGTCGGCCAAACCTTCCGACCGCCGCACACTGATCGAAGAAGCCGCTGGTATCTCCAAATTCCGCACCCGGCAGCGTGCGGCCGAGGCCCGCCTCGACACCGCGAAAACCAATTTAGGCCGTATATCGGACATCGTCTCCGAGATCGAAAGCCAAGCGAATTCACTCCGCCGCCAAGCCGGTAAAACTAAGCGATTCATAGGTTTACAGGAAGAATTCCGCATCCTTTTGCGAAAACTATTTGCCGCCGAGGGCAGGCATTTTTCCGCTTTGATCGAAGATCTTCAAAAACGGTTAACGGAGGCTGTGGGAATCGAGCAGGAATTAGCCTCCAAGCTCACGAAACAGGAAGAGGCGTTTCGCGAAGAGACCCAAAACGCACGAATGTCGGAAGAACACCTAGCCGAGGTCCGCCGTAAACATTCGGTTAATGCCTTGGAACGTGACCGGGCCGAACGCGAACACCGTTACCAATCTGAGCAAATTGTTAATCTAAACAATCGCCTGCTAACACTTGGCGGTGATATAGGGTCCACCGCACAACGTCTAAGTCTAATAGAATCAGAGTTTAACCGTCTTCATAAAGAAGAAGAAAAAGAAAGTGCCGATGCCGATGCTTCCCGTTTGATACTTGTCGAAGCCGAAAAGCAGTACTCGATAAAAATTGACGAAGTCCGGCAGATCGAATCCAGCCTCGATGCCCGTCGCGGCGAACTTCTCAAGCATACCGCCGCCGTTGAACGATTTGACGAGATCGACCGTCAGATGAAGATGAATCTCGAGCGGATCTCAGAGCGGGCGACAGGCCTCATTCGCGAAGGCGTCCGTGCGGATGAAACCCTTGTTCAGCATAGTTCGGATGCCGCGAAACTGGCAGATGAGCTTGTTGCCGAACAAAAAAAGCTGGGATCATTACAAGCCGAGAAGAACGAGGTTCTGGCCGTTACTGCCGCCGCCCGCGATGCTCTTCGCAAATCCGAAGAAGAACTGCGAAACCTCCAAAATGAATTTTCCCGCACCAGGAACCGGCTGGAAACGTTGCAGGAACTTGAAGAAAAACGTGCCGTTTATGCCCCGCAGATCCAAAAGCTGTTCGCCGCACAGGGATCGATCGGCGTAAAGCTGAAAGGTGTCCTGGCGGATTTTTTGACGGTCGATGAGCGGGCGGAAAAAGCCGTTGAGAATCTATTTGGCGTGTTTTTGCAGACAGTGCTTGTAGATTCGCCCCAAGACGCGGAGAAGGTGGCCGAATGGGTCCGGGTAAACGACATCGGGCGCATAGTCAGTCTTGCTGTGCCAGGTTCGGATTTTAGTACAGATTCGCCAAACGAGACCGGTTCAAAGATCGAAGACCTGTTGGGCTTGTCGCCAAGTTTCCGGAATATACTCAAAAAAGTATTTCCACGTGAAATGACAGCCCGTTTGGTTGAAAATTTTGCCGGGCCGAAAAGCGACGATATTTTAGTAAATTTTGACGGCGATATGCTGATCGGCGGGATGCTTTCGATCAGCGGCAAGCAAGGGGCAGATCAGAAAAACTCGTCTTTGCTCGCCTTTAAGCGTGAACTTTCAGGCCTTGAAAGATCGGCGGAAAGGCTTGAAAAATTGATAGCAAATGTCGAATCCAGAAGCTCTGTAAATCGAAAATCCCTCACGGAGAAAGAAGAGAAAACTGTCGATCTGCAATCCCTGATAATCAAGGTGGAACGTGGAATTCTCGGGTTTGAGGTACAGCATAATTCTCTAAAACAGGATATCGAACGTGCGGCCCGTCATATCAAAGTAGTTGCTGAGGAAAAGGCTCAGATCGAATCCGAGATCGAACATATCCGGACGCAGATCACCGAAGCGGCCGCAAATCGGCAAGGTGCCGAGAGCCTGCGTAACGAAGCCCAATCGGACCTCGAAAGCATATCGCAAAACTTGGCCCGGGCCCGCGAGAATTCCGAAGCGGAAAATACCGTCTTGAATGAAAAACGCACACTTGCAGCGACCTCAAACGAGCGCCGCCGATCTGTCCAATCTGCCCTGCGTCGTATAGAAACCGAACAAAAAGAATTGGCTTCTCGCATCTCATTGCAAAATAATGAGGTTACCGAAACCGAGGTCAAGATAGAAAATTTACGCTCCTCGGTTTCTGACATAGCCGGAAAGATCGCTTCCGTTAACGATGAACAGGCGAGCGAACAGCTTGAACTGAATCAGGCGGTTGCAGCTGTTCAAACTGCACGGGAAACGGCCGATTTGATGAGCGACGAACTGGCCGAACTTAATCGCAGATCAGCCGAGGCCCTGAACGATAGGGCGGCAATTGAGGTCAGGCAAGCCGAAGCCATTACCCGTTTGAAGAACGTCAACGAAAAATGTTCGCAGGAATTGAACCTCTCTTTGTCTGAGATCGTTGAGAGCGAGGATTTCGAGGCTGAGATCGATCTCGAATACACCAGGACAAACGTTGACGACTTAAGGCAGCGGCTCGATAGCTTCGGTGCGATAAATATGCTGGCCGTCGAGGAACTGGTCGAGACCGAGGAACGCCTTTTTTTCCTGACCTCACAACGGCAGGACATCATAGACAGCATCGAATCGGCCGAAGAAGCCTTGCGTGAGATCAAAGAGCGGTCGCGGGCGAAATTCAAGCAGGCCTTTGAAGTCGTCAATGAGAATTTTGTCGAATTTTTTCGCGAGCTTTTTGGGGGCGGACGCGGCGAAATGACCTTACTTGAATCTGACGATATTCTCGAAGCCGGTATCGAGGTCGTTGCCCAGCCGCCCGGCAAACGTCTACAAAACATTCTTCTTCTGTCAGGCGGCGAAAAGGCGATGACGGCCATTGCGCTTATCCTGGCTATTTTTAAATACCGGCCGTCGCCGTTCTGTCTGCTGGACGAGGTCGATGCTCCACTTGACGATGCGAACGTCGGCCGATTCGTCCAAAAGATCGCGGAAATGTCTGAAAAGACACAGTTTATCGTCATTACCCACAATAAACGCACAATGGAGGCGGCACGAGCGTTGTATGGTGTGACGATGCAGGAAGCCGGTGTATCCAAGGTCGTTTCGGTGAAATTCGATTAGTTTAATAACAGCGGCCCGCTACTGATAAACCTTTGTAATGTTTGGAACATCTAACTCAAGCGATGGACGAATTCACTTTTATTTATTGATCAAGACAAGTTGGTAATTATATATGCTTGGAAAGTTGAAGTTTGCGAGTTCATTGTGCTGTCTTGGATTCATACTTATCGCTGCGTTCAGCCTTAGTGCCCAGACAAAGAAGCGTAGATCTGCTGTAAAAAAACCTGTACCGACGACAGCACGGACTAGCTCCGACACTGCAAAAATTGACTTACCTGTCGCTGCACCTCCGAAAAAGAACCAGCGTCCTGGCGATAGGGCCGACGAAGCTTTGCCTGATAAAACTTTGGTAAACAGTGGTTCCTCCCATGCATCAACTGTGGTCAAAGCGACACATTTCTACGAATTCTCCCAACCTGAGTTCCTTATATCCAAAATCATTATCGAGCATGACGATAGCGGTAAAGGACAGATTTCTTTTATGAAAAAGGGTTATGGTGAACTTGTTTCAGACCCGATCAATGTTTCAGAATCCGCTCTCGAAAAAATAAACTTGGCATACAAAGCATTGGACTTTCTGAATTCGAACGAAAGCTACCAGTATGAAAAGGATTTTTCTCACCTCGGGATAATGAAATTCAAATTAAAAAATGAAGGACATGAAAGAACTGCGACGTTTAACTGGACCACTAATAAAAATGCCAAGATACTCGCGGATGAATATCGAAAGATCGGCAACCAGTTCATTTGGATGTTCGACATTTCGGTTGCCCGTGAAAACCAGCCGTTGGAGTCCCCTAAGCTCATGGATTCCCTTGATTCACTTATACGCCGAAACGAGGTTTCTGATTCTAAACAGATGGTCCCGTTCCTTGAGCAACTGACAAACGACGAGCGTATCCCGCTTATTGCCAGAAACCATGCCGGAAAATTGATCAAATTGCTGGAAAAAGAAAACAATAAATAAGCTGCATTATCTTAAGGCACAAGATTAAGAACTTGCCGGAGCTACTTTTTCCGCAATTTTTGCTTCGCTAGCTTCAGAGATCTCATTTGTCTCAATTATCAGTGCTTCATTGACGATCTGTTTTTGCTCAAGTTCGTGAATTGAATAAGAGCCGGTCGCGGGTGACGCGGATGGTGACCGGCCAACATATTTAAGGCTCATATTTTCGCCTATGATCTCAAGCAGCCGATCTTCGACAAAATACCAGCCGCCCATATTCCGCGGCTCTTCCTGCGTCCAAAAAGCCTGCGTGGCATTAGGGAATGAAGCAAATATTTCCTTCAATTTCGCAGCTGGGAATGGGTAGAGCTGTTCGAGCCGAATGACGGCAACACGATCGTCCTTAGCATCTTCACGTCCGGCTTCAAGATCGTAAAATACCTTGCCGCTGCACAACACAATTCTCTTAACTGCTGCCCTGTCTATTGCTTTTGTATCGTCTATGACGGGCAAAAAACCGCCCGCTGTCAGCTCATCTATGGCGGAGCTTGCAGCAGGAAGGCGAAGCAGGCTTTTTGGGGTCATGACAATTAGCGGGCGGACAGTTTCCTGTTTTGTCTGTCGGCGAAGCAAATGAAAATATTGGGCCGGTGTGGTCGGGTAGCAAACCTGTAAGTTATTCTCGGCACAAAGCTGCAAAAAGCGTTCGAGCCGGGCAGATGAATGTTCCGGACCTTGGCCTTCGTAGCCGTGCGGAAGCAGCATAACAAGCCGGCATTTCTGCTGCCATTTATCTTCAGATGCAGCAATATACTGGTCGATAATGACCTGGGCCCCGTTCGCAAAGTCGCCGAATTGTGCCTCCCACATTACCAGATCGTCCGGGCAAATGACAGAATAACCATACTCAAAACCCAGCACACCCGATTCTGAAAGTGAACTGTCGAAAACGTAGAACCGGGCCTTCGGGTTCTTTTCATTGCGAAGTTCCGTAAGCGGCGACCAGCGTTTACCGGTCAACGTATCATACATTGATGCATGACGCTGAGAAAATGTCCCGCGTCCGGAATCCTGGCCGCTCAAACGAATGGGATGGCCTTCCAGAACCAACGAACCTATAGCCATTGCCTCGGCAAATCCCCAATCCATCGGCACCTCACCGGTTCCCATCTTCGCCCGACGGGCAAGTTGGCCGACCATTTTAGGATTTACATGGAAACCATCCGGTACGATAGATATTTTTTCAGACGCAGCCGTAAGCAATGCTTTTTCCGCGCCTGTCCCGAAGATATTTGAACCATCTTCTTCTAAAGCTGGTGGATTCAACGCCACCTTCTTCGGTTTTTCAGCAGCGATCTGCTTTGCTCGGGCTAGAATTCCCTCATATTTTTCGACGACCTTATTGGTCATTTGCGTCAGATCATCTGCAGAGATGACAGCTTCACGAATGAGCTGTTGAGCGTAGAGATGCCGAGTGCCTGGATGCGCTTTCACACGGGCATACATCACTGGCTGAGTGTAACTCGGTTCGTCGCCTTCGTTATGGCCGAGTCTGCGAAAGCCGACAAGATCAAGAACAACATCCTTGTCAAACTCTGTACGGTAGTCGAGAGCGATTTGAATTACGCGAAACGCAGCTTCAGGATCGTCACCGTTGATGTGAAAGATCGGGGTTTGGGTTATCTGTGCTGCGTCGGTCGAATATATCGAACTGCGGGCAGACTCAACTCCGGTCGTAAATCCGATCTGATTGTTAATTACAATGTGAATTGTGCCGCCTGTGCGATAACCCGGGAGATTGGCGAGTTGGAGCGTTTCCATCACTATGCCTTGTCCCGAAAAGGCGGCGTCACCGTGTAGAAGAACGGGCATCACCATATTAAAAACTTCTTCTCGGGTTTTTTGTTCGCCGTTTCGCAGAACGTCCTGTTTTGCACGAGTCATGCCTTCGACAACTGAATCGACAAATTCAAGATGGCTCGGGTTGCACGAAAGCTGAATGCGGAGATTGCGGCCAGACTTTGTCTTGCGGTTGCCAATGGCCCCTTGATGATATTTCACATCACCTTCATCAGCCGGGAAACTTGGATGCGACGTGCCTTCAAAAACGGTGAAAATACGCTCCGCCATATCGCCTTTTTCCGGGTCACCAATTATGTTTGAGAGAACGTTCAATCGGCCGCGATGTGCCATTCCCATGTAAATTTCATTGACGCCGCGTGCTGAAGCTCCCTCTACGAGTTGATCGAGCATTGGAATTACAGTTTCACAGCCTTCGAGCGAAAAGCGTTTTTGTCCGAGATATTTTTTATGCAAAAACTGCTCGAACTGTTCTGCTTCGATCAGTTTTTGAAGCAGCTCTATCTTTGTTTCCGGCAATAATGGTTGTGTGTCAACAAATTGTTCGCGAATCTTTCTACGTATCCATTCCTTCTCTTGTTTTTCCTGGATATGACGATATTCGATACCTACTTTTCCGCAATAAGCCTTTCGGAGTATTTCAAGGATTCGCCGTAAAGTCGCCGTTTTTTCATCGTGCAGACCGCCGGTAATAAACTCCCGGTCTAGATCCCAAATGGTGAGTCCGAAATTTTCCAGGTCAAGTTCAGCCGCCCGGTGCGAGGTCATATTGAGGGGATCGATATCGGCCAACAAATGTCCCCGGATACGATAAGCATTAATAAGCTGCAGTACATTTGCCTGTTTTTCAACTTGTTCGCTGTAATGGTCGCTGCCGAAAAGTGATGGATTATGATCTTCTGCCCAGCGAAGCGGCGGGTAATTGATCTCCAAAGCCTCAAATATCTCGTCATAAAACCCGTGCTGTCCGATCAGGAATTGATGTATCCTGGCCAAAAACATACCGCTTTCAGCTCCCTGAATTACACGGTGGTCATAGGTGCTTGTAAGGGTTACCGTACGGCTGATGCCGATCTGGGAAAGTGCGGCAGCGGTCATTCCCTGAAATTCTGCCGGGTACTCTATGGCACCGGTCGCAATGATCGCACTCTGACCGGCCATTAGTCTCGGATTTGATGCAACTGTTCCAATTGTGCCGGGATTTGTTAGCGAAATTGTTGTTCCCTGAAAATCTTCTATACCAAGTTTCCCGTCTCTCGCTTTTTTTACCGTTTCGTTATAAGCCGAGAGAAAATGAGCAAAATTCATGTTTTGTGTCCCTTTGATATTTGGGACGAGCAAATTTCGTGAGCCGTCTTTTTTCTCGATATCGATGGCAATTCCAAGATTGATATTCTCGTGTTCTAAACGCGAAGGGGCATTATTGACCAATCCGTAACCAAAATTCATCTGTGGGAAATCCTTGACCGCCTTGATTATTGCCCAGGCGATCACATGAGTAAATGAGATTTTAGAACGGCCAGCACCCAAAAGATGGTCATTGATCAAGTTTCGATTTTCGTAGAGAACTTTTACAGGAATGCCGCGAACGCTTGTCGCGATCGGAACCATAAGGCTCTGTTCCATATTCTCGACGATCTTTTTTGAAGCTCCGGTCAGCGGCTTTGCATTGGTATCGGAAGTAAGCAAAATTGGCGGAGGTTTCTTTTCAACTGTGAGAGCCGGTGAGACATCATCCATTTTGGCGTCTGCTGGTGCCGCAGAGTTTCCGTTATTCCCGGAAAGCATGTCGCTAAAAAAAGTCCGCCACGATTCGTCAACTAGACTGGGATCGGACTGATACCTGGTCAAAAGGCCTTCGACATAACTGGCATTCGCGCCGAAATTCTCTAAAATATATTCCGATAAATTTGTAATCTTTTCGCTCACTTTTATCTCTTTAACCTCTTATTCTAATCAGAAGATTCAACTCATTATTTTAACCCATTAAGGTTAAAAATATAAGCGTATAGCTAAATTGAGGAAGTTGCGGGAATGATTTGTAGGATTTTACCTGTCGCGATTTAATTCTTAAGGTTATTAAAAGCGGACGAGTTAGGTAGAAGACGCGTGGGATTTTTCATCGGATAACGTTGTGTTTGCTTTGCCTAGATCAAGCTTGATCGCATCAAGAATTCCATTAATGAATTGTGTCGCCTCAAATGTCGAAAAGCGGCGAGCAATTTCGAGGGCTTCGTTTATGACCACCGTATGCGGTGTATCTTCGAAAAGAAACTCATAAACAGCAAGGCGGAGGACATTTCTGTCAACTATGGCCATTCTTTCGATACGCCAATGTTCGGCTCTTGTTCGGATTTTATTATCGATTATTTCGAGGTGCTCGCGTGTTCCGCTGACGAGGTTGTCGGCAAATTCACGGGTTTTTTTATCTGTGGATGTTTCCCCGAGTTCGGCCCAAAAATCTGCTGTTAAGACAGCACTTTCCGTATTGACGAGATCCGCTGCAAACAACATTTGCAGAGCGCATTCGCGTGCTTTTCGGCGCGTTCCCGAACTGTTTCCTGCTTTTTCAAACGACATGAGGAAAAACCTTCTCTTTACCCTTTGCTTGCTCTTCACCGCCAATTTTCGTGTGAAGATTGACTATCTCAACTGCCGACATCGCGGCCTCATAACCTTTATTACCTGCTTTTACCCCGGATCGATTTATTGCCTGCTCCAAAGTATTGGTCGTAACAACTCCAAAAAGAACCGGCACGCCCGTCTGCATCGAAGCCTGTCCCACTCCTTTCGCCGCTTCTCCGGCCACATAATCGAAATGCGGGGTTTCCCCCCTGATAACGACACCGATTGCGATCACCGCATCAAAGTTTCCGCTTTGAGCAACTTTTAGAGATGTCAGCGGCAGTTCAAACGAACCCGGAACCTTAAAGATCTCGACGTCGGATTCTGCAGCACCGAGGCTTTCCAAGGCATCAATAGCACCGTCGATCAATTTAGATGTCAAAAAATCGTTCCAGCGACTGGCAACGATCGCAAATCGGAAGCCTTTGGCTGTAAGTTGTCCACGATGAATTTTTGGTTGCAAAACAAGTTTCCCCTACAAGGTACAATTTCTCATTTTAAGTATAGTTAACGTTAAAACAAAATGACAAGCAAAAAAAGCATTTTGCAAAATGTGGCAATTACTTCAATAATAAGCTTAGAACGCAACAAGACATGTCCCGACAGATCATCGAAACCGAAGAAACCCTTATTATTGAGACCCCTGAAAGGGTTCCGCTTGCCTTTGCCCTGGCGTCGATCGGCAATCGCTTTCTTGCTGCGGCGATAGATCATTTTCTTCAGTATATGGCCATACTTCTTGTTTGGCTGGTGGTTTTTATCATTGTCGGGTTCGATTTTATGGGCTCCGTAGCTTCTAATACGGCTGTATTGATGGACGCCCCAAATTGGATCATCGCGCTATTAATATTGGTGCTTTTTTCTCTTTTTTCAGGCTATTTTATTTTCTTTGAATGGCTAATGGATGGACAAACTCCGGGTAAACGGCTCTTAAAACTTCGCGTCATTCGTGAGGATGGCCGTCCGATCACATTGTGGGAGGCCCTGGCCCGAAACCTTTTGCGTATCTTTGATGCCGTTCCCGGATTCATTTTACCGATCTATTCCATTGGGTTAATATCGATTTTTTTGAGCAACAGGGATCAAAGGGTTGGTGATATTTTCGCCGGCACGGTAGTTATCCGCGAACGCCTGGACGAAGCTCCGACGTTTTCCGAAACTTTCTCAAATCCTGTGAGCGATGCGGCGTTTCGTCGCGTTCAAAAACCAACTGAATTTCAGGCTAATGTAAATTTGCTTTCGGAAAGTCAGATCGAGGTGGTGGAGACTTTTCTGAGGCGGCGCTGGGACCTGCAAGATAAGCAGCGGCTGTGGATGGCGTGGCGCGTCGCATTGCCGCTGATGTATAAACTCAAGCCCAATTATGACCTATCAACCTTTACCTACGAAGGTTACTTGGAGGAAATATTGCATCGCTATTACTCGAAACAGCGCTTTTTGAATTAGAGTTTTTGCAAAGCAAAGGAATTCAATGATATTTTGCTAAATAAAGTTTTTTAAGACCATCTATCCTCAAGCATTTTATAAAGTGAACAAAAATATTTTAGTGACCGGCGGTGCCGGATTTATTGGCTCGCATCTAGTTGGTGGCCTCTTGGCCGAAGGTAATTGGAACGTAACGGTAATAGACGATCTGAATGATTTCTACTCACCGGAAATTAAGCGGGCTAATTTGAAACCTCTGCTTACTGATCAGAATTTCTGTTTTATCGAGGCTGATATTCGTGACGATGCAAAATTACGTACCGTTTTTGATGATGGCAATTTCGAATGTATCGTTCATCTAGCAGCGCGGGCCGGTGTCCGGCCGTCTCTTTCTCAACCGAAACTTTACGCGGAAACCAATATTTCCGGAACACTCAATCTTCTTGAACTAGCAAGGGATTTTGGTGTCGGGCAGTTTGTTTTTGGGTCGTCGAGCTCGGTTTATGGAATTAACAGCAAGGTGCCGTTTTCTGAAGATGACCGGATCAATCAGCCGATCTCGCCATACGCTTCGACAAAAGCGGCCGGAGAACTTCTCTGTCACACATACTCGCATCTTTTTGATATTCGCACGGTATGCCTTCGGTTTTTTACTGTTTACGGAGCAAGGCAGCGACCGGACCTGGCAATACACAAATTCACAAGGTTAATTTCAGAAAATAAACCGATACAAATGTTTGGGGACGGCAAAACACGGCGCGATTACACATATATTGATGACATAATACAAGGCGTACGTGCCGCGATTGATTATGATGGATCGATGCATGAGGTGTTTAATCTGGGTGAATCACAGACCGTTGAGCTTGTGCGTTTGATAGAGCTGATCGAGGCTAGTTTGGGCATTAAGGCGGAGATCGAAAGACAGCCGATGCAGCCCGGCGATGTGCCGTTCACCTTTGCCGATATTTCAAAAGCAAAAGAACTGCTCGGCTACGGCCCAAAAACAAAGATCGAAGAAGGTATTCCGAAATTTGTAGAATGGTTCGTTTCCACACAGTAAGATTTTGATTTAGTTTGGTCCACGGAAAGAACTGGTGATTGATTCAAGGTTTCATCGTTTCCAATAATTTGTTACATTTTCCTTAATGTCTTTGGAAACGGATTTTATCGTCATCGGAAGCGGGGTTGCTGGATTACGGTCTTCGATCGCTCTGGCCGAGACTGGTGCCCGAGTTACGGTATTAACGAAAGATAAGGCCAGCGAATCGAACACGGAATATGCGCAGGGCGGCGTTGCGGTTGTGCTTTCGGATGATGATAATGCCGAACTGCATGAAGAAGATACCCTGGTTGCCGGAGCCGGGCTTTGCGATCCTGAAGCGGTTGAAACGCTGGTTACAGAAGGCACAAAATACATCCAGCAGCTAATAGATTGGGGAACCGAATTCGACCGTGACGGCGGGAAACTGGTTTTTACAAAAGAGGCCGCACACTCCCGTCGCCGCATTCTCCATGCCCATGGTGATTCGACCGGCAAAGAGATCGTGCGTTCGCTGATCGCCCGTGCCGGAGCCGAAAAGACCATCAATCTGTCACCATTTGCGAATACCGAAAGTCTGCTCGTCTCGGACGGCCGCTGTGTCGGCGTCCGGTTTCTTGATCCGATACTGCGCGCACAGCGCGATATTTACGCCAAAGCCGTCATTCTTTGTACCGGCGGTGCCGGACAGCTTTTCCTTCATACGACAAATCCGTCAGTGGCGACCGGCGACGGTATGGCAATGGCGTACTTTGCCGGGGCGGAAATGGCGGATATGGAGTTCATCCAATTTCATCCCACCGCATTAAATATCGAAAACGCACCGCGTTTTCTCTTGAGCGAAGCAATGCGCGGCGAAGGCGGGATATTGCGGAACAAATCAGGCGAACGCTTTATGGAACGGTACGATGAACGCCTCGAACTCGCTCCGCGTGATATAGTTTCGCGGTCGATAGTGGCGGAAATGCGACGCACCGGAACGCGCACGGTTTATCTCGACATGACAGCGATGGGCGAGACCTTTCTAAAAGACCGCTTTCCCAAAATATACGAAACTTGTAAATACTACAGTCTCGACATTGCCAAAGATCTGCTTCCAGTTTCGCCCGCGTCGCATTACTGCATGGGTGGTATTCGCACCGATCTGCATGGCAGAACGACTTTGAAAGGGCTTTATGCCGCCGGCGAAGTAACCTGCACAGGAGTTCACGGAGCAAACAGGTTGGCTTCAAATTCTCTTTTGGAAGGATTGGTTTTCGGGGCCCGGGCGGGGGAAGCCGCAGCAACAGACAATTGCGAATTTCAAAGTTCAAAGTTCAAATTCGCACCTGAGATCTTAAACTTAAAACCTGAAACTAATATCGCCACTGCGGTAAAAAAGCGTGTCAAAAGGCTAATGTGGGAACGCGTAGGCATTTTGCGGGAAAAAGATTCGCTGCAAAGGGCGATCAGGGAATTTGAGCAGATCGAAGGAGCTAATTTGAGTACTTCGTCGCGTAATTTTGTGACGCTTGCGCTTCTCGTCGCCAGAGCAGCATTATGGCGCGAAGAGTCACGAGGCGGACACTTTCGCAACGATTTCCCGGACCGCGAGGAAAGATTTCAGGTGCATTCCATCCAAAGGACCGGAGCAGAGATCTTGAATAGCAAAAAGCTAGATTTCTAAATTTATCTGGGCAAGGTTTTGTCGAGGCTTTTTAGCAGGTCCTGGCCACGGAGATCAAGCTCATCTCTTTCCTCACGGCTCATTGAGATAATTTTTCCTTGCGGCGAAATGAGCAAAGTGGTGGGGAAAGAATTAATACGAAGACCTGAACGAAGAAAATCCACAACGCTTTCGAATTTAGCGACCGTCCATTTCATATCATTGGTCCGCATAGTTTGTTTTACATCGACAGCATCGCCTTCATCCGTATTCAGGCCGACAATTTCAAGGTTTCTGCCTTGAAATCGCTTATAAGCTTCTCGAATATAAGGCAGCTCTTTTCGGCAAGGCGGACACCAGAACCCCCAAACATCGAGTAAAACAAATTTCCCGCGAAAGTCGCTGAATTTCTTTTTATTTCCTTCATAATCTGTAAACGTAAAATCGGGGAATTCTTTTCCGATGCTCAACTCAAGTCGTTTGTATTCCTTGGCTTCATGTTCCCGAATGACGATTTGATTCTTTGAAATATCAGCTTTTTTGGTCGAAAGATATGTATCGCCGATTTTGAAAACCACTGATTCATTGTCCGCTTTTGCAGCTTCGAACGAAAGATTATCCATGTCTATATCGCCATTGCCATCGATGTCCATACCAAGCCAACCGGTTTGAGGGTTTACTTTTTTGCTGTCGGCTTTATATTCGTATTGAACCAATACCTTCCTGCCTTTTACATCAACACCTCCTCTGGCAAAAACCTCTGTCGATTGAGTTAACAGCCGTTCTCCCGGAGACATTTTGTCAAGGGTTACGGACTTAAAATAACGGAGATAGATCGAGCAAGCGGTAAAAAACCCGTCTTTTACGCCGAGCGATATGGTTGCTTCCCATAAATAGGGATTGTCAGATTTAAGCCTTTTTAGAGAGAATTTCTCGTCGGGTGTCAGACTGTTATCGGCATTAACGTCAATGAATATAACCGGATTGAAATCTTCGTCTTCACCGTCAATAAGGATAGAGAGAATTGAAGACTCACCGGTCGATGGATTAAAGAGTTTAGCGGTCGTGACTTTTGAATCTGCATCCGAAATAAAGCTCTTCCATTGTTCAGAAGCCGTTGGTTTGGAAATGACACGTTCAAATTCCTCTGTATTTGGAACGAGAGTTTTTTCAAATTGGCCGGTATATTCAACACCGCCGTAGGATTTGGCGAAAACGAAGTTTACTGTTAAAAAAAGGCTGATGGAAAATAAAGCGGCAGTTGATTTTACAGTCATATTTGTGGGTGACATGGACTTGAATCTGTCATTGATCAGTATTTATTTTTGTTTATGAGGTTCGAACATTTAAGATTCTAAAAAATGATTGGAAAATAGTCAAAGAAATTGTTGAGAATGTCTTAGTTTCAGCAAACCTGTGATAATCTTTTAACTTAAGAAATGGCTATATTTCCCCAATAAATTTCATCTTTATTTTGTAAATCAGTAATTGATAAGAAGAGTAAATGCCTATGGAGTCCAGAGCAACTACCCTTAATTTAGCCTCGATCATAGAGCATCATGCACGTTTGTCGCCGAACAACGAAGCAATTGTTTGGGGTGATGTGCGTATAACATTCGGTGAGCTGAATTCCTTGGCGAACAAAGTGGCCAATGCTTTGGTTGAGATGGGCATCGGGCATGGTGACAAGGTCGCTTTGTGCTGCCCCAATCTTCATTATTTTCCTGTAGTTTATTACGGGATAATGAAGGCCGGTGCGGCGGTCGTGCCGCTCAGCGTTCTCTTCAAACCGCGCGAGATCACCTATCATTTATCGGATTCCGATGCCAAAGCCGTTTTTGTATTCGAGGGCACCGACGAACTGTCGTTAGCCCAAACTGTAAAAGAAGGATTTGATCTGGTGGAAACCTGCCGGGATTTGATCGTCATGACTAAGGACCTTAATGGCGAATCTCCTTTCGTGGGCCATAAGACCCTTGAGCAGATCACCATTGATCAGCCCGACACTTTTGAAACGTATCCGACCGCACCGTCTGACACCTGTGCGATACTTTATACTTCCGGGACGACTGGCCAGCCGAAAGGTGCGGAATTGACCCACCTTAATCTGATGTCGAACGTCACGACGACCTGGCTGACACATTTGCCGGTACTTGATTTTACAGACGGGCGGCAGAAAAGCGTTTTGATCACGCTGCCTTTATTCCACACAACGGGGCAAACCGTGCAGATGAACACGAATCTGTACGGCGGAAATAAGGTTGTGCTGCTGTCGCGCTTCGATGCCAAAACGACGTTGGATACGATGGTCGCAGAAAAGGTGAATTTTTGGGTCGGTGTCCCCACAATGTATTGGGCGTTGCTCAAATATGTCGATGAAACCGGTTACGACATAAGCTCGATAGCAGACAATATGAGCGTCTGCACATCGGGCGGTGCACCGATGCCGGTCGAGGTGATGAAGGTATTTCAGGAAAAATTCTCCGTTCGCGTCATGGAAGGCTATGGGCTTTCGGAAACTTCGCCGCTGGCGACGTTCAATCATTTTGCAAAACTTTCAAAACCCGGAACGGTCGGCCAGCCGATATTCGGTGTTGATGTTAAGTGCTTTGATGACGATGATAACGAAGTTGCTCCCGGTGAGCGTGGCGAGGTGGTCATTCGTGGCCCCAACGTTATGAAAGGCTATTATAAACGGCCCGAAGCGACGGCAGAGGCCTTTCGCGGCGGGTGGTTCCATAGCGGCGATATCGGTATCATGGACGACGAAGGTTATCTCTCAATTGTTGACCGTAAAAAAGATATGATCCTACGCGGCGGATATAATATTTATCCGCGCGAACTCGAAGAGATAATTATGACGCATGAGGCCGTCTCGCTTTGTGCGGTGATCGGCGTGCCATGCGACCGTTTGGGCGAGGAAGTCAAAGCTTTTGTCGTTCTAAAACAAGGTGTCGAGCTTTCGCCGGAATCATTTATCGAATGGTGTAGAGGACAGTTTGCGGCGAATAAATATCCGCGTCACGTCGAATTTAGGGCTGAACTGCCGATTGGCGGGACCGGCAAGATATTCAAACGTGCTTTGCGGGAAGAGGTGTCGTGAGCGTTACAGTCTGGAATCTTATAGAAATTCGCGGGAGCCGGATCGACAACGGTTAAAATAGCAGTTTGCGTTCTTCGCGACCTTGCGTTAGAAAATCTAACGCGAAGCTGCAAATACACTCGAAAACAAGCTGGTTTTTAATGTTTCGTTTTAAGTTATTGATAATATTGATATTTTTGACCTCCTGTCTCTCCGCTTGTTTTGGTTCAAAACCGAAAGGTTTTGTGATAGCGAACAGCAGATCATACGAAACGTCACTTTTTCGGCAGAATTGCGCTGTATGTCATGGCCCGGAAGCAAACGGGAAAAAACTGGACGACGGCAAGATCGTCCCAAGCCTTCGCGTCGGTGAATTCAAATTCAAGACCGAAGAAGAGATATATAACCAGATAGCCAACGGAGGGAACGGAATGCTGCCGTTTCATAATCAGCTGACGGAGATGGAGCTCCGGCTAATGGCCGCGTTTGTCCACAACGATCTGCGATAGCACAGAAGGCAGATGTTCGTGTCCGCAACTTTGGTGAACACGGATTTCCGCGTTCCAAATATTATGAGAATTTTGATTACCGGAGCAAGCGGGCTGATAGGCACTGCCCTGCAAAAATCGTTTACTGAAAAGGGCTATGAAATGCTCCTCGCAACACGTAGCGGGCCAAGAACGCCTGATCAGATTCAATGGAACATGGAGTCCGGGTTTGCCGAAGGCGAACTCGAACGGCTGGAAGATCTCGATGCCGTTATTCACCTTGCCGGCGAAAATGTGAGCGGCCTTCGCTGGACCGACGATAAGAAAAAAGCAATCCGTGAAAGCCGCATCAATGGCACTCATAATATTGTCGAAGTCTTATCAAATCTAAGGAATAAACCAAAAGTTTTTATTTCCGGTTCGGCCATCGGATTTTACGGCGACCGCTCTGACGATGTTATGACGGAGGCGAGCACGGCGGGAGATACATTTCTCGCCCATGTTTGCAAGGAATGGGAGGCCGAATCGCGGCGTGCCGAAGACCTTGGTATTCGCACAGTGCTTCTTCGGACCGGAATCGTTTTATCGAAAGACGGAGGAGCACTTTCAACGATGCTGACGCCATTCAAATTTGGCGTAGGCGGCGTGGTCGGCAGCGGCAAACAATGGATGAGTTGGGTCTCGCTTGATGATGTGGTCGCGATAGTCAATTTTGCTCTCGAAAACGAACATTTTCGCGGAGCGGTCAACGTCGTATCGCCAAATCCGGCCACGAATGAGGAGTTTACAAAAACACTCGGCGAGGTGCTTTATCGTCCAACATTTCTGCCGCTTCCCGCATTTGCCGTTAATCTGGTATTCGGCGAAATGGGCGACGCCTTGCTTCTCGCTAGTACGCGTGTAGAACCAAAACGTCTGAAAGAAGTCGGCTACGAATTTGAATTTACTGATCTAAAAACTGCAATCGAACATGCTGTGAACTAACGTTGCTGAATCCCGCAAGTAATAAGGGAGATCTTACACTTAGAATCTACGCCCTTACTATGTGCGGTCTGCAACAATAGGAAAAAGAATCGGCCGGCTTGGACTGGCGTCGGATTCAAACGGTGCGATTTGCAGATTTAACAAATACTCGCCATCTTCAACTATGTGCGGAACATAGATCAATTCGGTGATCGTGCTGTTCAGCCGCGTATTTTCGTTCACTTCAAAACTTCCCGGTTCGACGTTCCAGAAAATACGATGATTCGATAGCTTGCCTTCGTCAAATAATCTGTCGATCGACGGCATATCGACGAGCAGATGTTTGAACCCGTATTCGACAATGAATTTCATCGCCTCGGTCGTAAAATATGGCGGTATTTTGTCGTTGTCGTATTCCCGTGATAGCTTACTCTCGTCATTTGGCAGAGTGCGTACGATGAGTGCTTTGTCATAGGCGTCTGCGTAACAGGGTGGTCCGACAGGTGAATTCTGAACAGTGTTTAAGCTCAACACTTTTCCTAACAATTCCGTCGTTATCAATTGTTCGCCGCCAACATTTTCCGGCTCCAACGAAACGAGCAACGCCGGAACGATCACATCCTGCATACAATCCCGCACCGAAATTCGCTTGTGTGTAATATGTCCGACGCACTCCGTATGCGTTCCGTTGCAATGTGGAATAAATGTATATTGTTCGAAATTGCAGCTTCCGCCTCGCTGCGTATCGCCAACAAGATCGCCGGCAACGACCGGATTCGACACCGCCCGGTCAGCTCCGTAAGCGTTCGGCTGTTGCCCGTTAAATTTAAACGGTATCGAAATGTCGATAAATGAATTCACTTTATCGCGTCCAGAAAAGGTTTCATTTCGAGTAGCTTGATGTCATCGCGTTTTCTTAATTGACGCAAGAACCAGCTTTTATGAGCGGCGCCATAAGTGATCAAAATACGTTTGCCTTCAAAGCGATGTTTTTCAAGGGCCTTTTCGATATTCCAATAATGGGCTATGTTGATATTTTCCCAACCGCCAAGACCGATCTCGGCATTGAACAAACGGTTATAGGTTTGCAAACCAATGTCTTCGATGCGGTCGTATTCGTCGGTGTGGATAAAATACGGGTCATTTTCCTTGCCTGTCGCTTTCAGCATTTCGTCCGAACGCTTGTTCGCCGCCTGATACTCATCCCAATCCGCCTTTCGCGCCGGATTTTCGCTGATCGCTTTTAATATTCGATTGCGGTCGTCGTTCATAAACTTCGTCCAACCGGCGGTCGGGATGATCTCGAACTTCATTTCTTTGGTGAGCGGAAAGATCACATTCACATATTCGGGAAAAACCTTAACGCGCGGCTCGGTAATGACGCCGTCTTTCCTAAAACCGCTCATCGCCGCCTCAAAACGGTCAGGTGGTATTTCGGTCAAAATATAATCGGGATTGATCTTGCGGATCAGCTTTTTCAAATACTCGACATTGTAAACCGGATCGGTCAAATGCCCGGAATGTATCGTGCCAAGCACTATTACTTCGTTCTTTTTTTTGCTGCTCTTTTGTCCCGATGCGGACAAACCGATAAACAGCAGAAATACGAAACCAAACATCAAAGATAGTGGTTTATTCATGTAATGTGTGTGATTAGACTTTTCTTTCTATGGTCTTACCGCGAGGTCCTTTCCACCAATAATGCTTAGGAATTCTGTCGGCGTGATTATGCGAATATGCCGAAACCGTTGGCGAAACCCTTTTGCCTCGTCAGAGAAATCCGTCATTAAATCAAGCATATCACGATCCCGAGTGACTATAAAATCGGCTTTAGTTTCAATAGCAAGATTAAGATACGGGTCATCGTTTGGGTCTCGTTCTAAGTTAAAACTCTTTGGTACTTCTTTAATTCTTCCGCCAGCTTGAGACAATTAGCGGCCGGCCCCCTTCGGCTGATTATTGATTGTAAGAATATATTGCAGTCGAAAACGACCCGCAGTCTTGGTCGTGTCATCACATTGCTAAGATCGCTGCCGCCGTTCGACACGAACAGCTTTTATCTCGCGGTCGATCAATTCTGTAAGTTCAGCCTCGGACATTCCACTTTTCTCAAAACCATCACGGATCGGAGCAAGAATTTCATCCAAGGAAGCCCGCGATGCCTGCACTTCAAGCAACCCTTCGACATATTCCTCGACCGGCTTACCGCGCGTCATCGCCTTTCGTTCTAAGGCAAGACTAACGTCCTTTGGTAATTGGATTGTCAGTGTGGTCGTTTCCATAAGTAAAATCTTATCACAATAGCGTCTAATTGGATGAGTATATTCGATACTGTGCATCGTCGGGGAATCGTTTGCTGACCACTTTGGGTATCAATGCTAATCGCCTTTTTTGCGAGAAGCCAGCCAACGCTACTTCGCAATAAGAATCCGCAAAGTACTTCTTCTTGTTTTGCATAAATTCCTGTGATGCATCAATAGGGATATTTCAGCCTCCGAGAGAGGCTGGGCCGACCCATTCTTTAGCTCAATTTGAAAATACAACTTGTCGATATTCCGTTCGACCATGACTCATTTGTCCAACTACTTCTAAAGAGAATTCAACTGATTAACCGTAATTTCGAGATCGATCTTGTCTACACTTTCGATCTTAGAGCAAATTTCCATCAACAACCGATCCTGAGCATTGCCTTTTTCTTTCGCGACCGAATACGGCAAGTCATCTCGGAACGTAACCATTGAGTATTTTGAGAAATAATCCGAATAGGTGTGTTCGAGCTTGGTTTCCAACTCCCTTTTTCTCATAAAGATCGGGTCGGCGACAGCGTCACGCATTTCGTAGAAATTTTCGACGGCCATGTCTTGGATAGCGTCAGTGTTAATTTTGCGGAGCCGGCCGTATTCCTGATAGACACTCTCCCAATCGATGCCTGAAACTAACCCGGTCTCTATCGCTCCCGGTTCTGACTTGGTGCCGTGTTTTTCTAGTAATGAATCGAGAACGCGGACATCTTCGAACGCACAGTTCATGCCCTGACCGTAAAATGGAACCATCGCGTGGGCCGAATCGCCAAGGAGCAAAGCCTTTCCGCCAACATTCCACGGCCAGCATTTGACTGTCCCGAGATTGCCGGTCGGGTTGTGAAAGAAATCTTCAGTTAATGTCGACATCAATGGAACAGCGTCGGGGAATTCGCGGTTGAAGAATTCGAGGAGAGAATCTTCATCCGTCAGTTGATCAAAAGATGGTTCGGCTGCCGAGGCGGAAACACGACCGGTATGAAGTGAGTTCTTAACTTGAGAATTCGACTCGTTAACAACACCCTCGCTACCGCTCAGGTCTCCGCCCGTATGCGCCAAAAACAGAGTACATGTAAAGCTGCCGTCAAAATTCGGCAGAGCGATCATCATGAATTTGTGCCGCGGCCAGATGTGCAAGGCGTTTAACTCGATGTCAGAACCGAGAGCGATAGCGACTGGGTTCTTCGCCGCCGGAATATGTAGCTCTTTATATCCATGTTCCAGGAAAACCGACGACATGCAAAACTCCGGCATCTGCCGTTCCATTGCATGCCGAACCGCCGAACCTGCACCATCGGTTGCGATCAATGTGTCGCCGCGTGTCGTTCTGCCGCTTACAAAAGTCACCTCTCCGCTTTCACAATCAAAATCGACACATTTCTCATTAAAAAACAACCTGACACCGGGATATTTTTCAGCCTCATTTATCAAAGCGACATTCAAACCGGCACGCGAAACCGAATTTATGTATTCACCTTTTCGACCGCTATACGGCAGCAGTTTTGTCTCGCCCGCGACCGAATGGATCATCCGCCCATACATCGGCACGGCCTCAGCCAGCATGTATTCGTCCATCCCGACTGCGCGCAGGGCAGCAATTCCGCGATTCGAGAGCGCAAGATTTATCGACCGGCCGGCCTCGACCCCGGCCAGCCGCATATCGCCGCGTGATTCGTACACATCAACGGCGATACCCCGTTTGCCCAGGTAGATCGCGAGTAGCGAACCCGCGAGCCCAGCACCGATTATTACTACCTTTGTCATTTTCAAACAAAATTCCAGATTGCTTCTTCCAATTGATATAGATCTAGATTTACCGCATCGGACCGCAAACGCAAAGCGTAACGCCGCAGGTCGCTCGTCTCATAGGTCATCGTCAGCATCATCATTCGTCGCCGCATTTCAGCGTCGAGTTCAGATTCCGCGTAGCCGTAAGCACTGAAAAACTTCCTTTGAAGTTCCCGCTCACCTTGGATGATAAGTAGGCCAACCGCAAGCATGTCGTATTCCGGACATCCGACGCGCGAATCAGCAAAATCGAACAGGCCTGAAACTTTCGGTACACCGCCTTGTTGATTAAAGCACAAATTGCCGAGGTGAATATCTCCGTGCAGAAAACACATATCTTTCTTCGGTAACAGAGCGATCGAGTCGCGAATGTATGCGGGCAATTGATCGATGATCTTCGAGTTCACGCCATGCTCGATCTGGCGCGAAACGAATGTACTGAGCTGGTCATCAATATACTTCGACCAATCCGAACACCAACCATCAATATTTAGTGAATGAAGCCGCCGTAACTCTTCCGCAAGGCTTTCAACGATTTGCATTTGATAGGAAAACGGCAAAGCGAGAAAGTCGGTTCGCGTAAGCGTTTCACCTGAAACACGCGTTTGGATGAGAAACTCGAAACCTTCAAATGTGCCACTATGAACAATCTGCGGTGTCGAAAAGGCCAATCTTCCTACAACGAGTTCAAGCGCTCTACGTTCCCTTTCAAAGCAGTTCCGTTTGCCATTATATATTTTTAGTGCCAATTCTTCATCGACAAAAAATACGGCGTGGTCACTGCTTTGCACGCGAACCAAATTCTGCTCAGGCAAACCATACGAGGCACATATCTTTCTGGCAATGGTGAGTATGTCTAGGCCAAGCACCCTTTAAGCACCTCCGAAAATCGGAACACATCTTCGAATGAATTATAAAGCGGAGCCGGAGCGACGCGGATCACACCCGGTTCACGCCAATCGGCAAAAACTTCGCGTGCGACGAGGCGGTCGTGCAAAGACTTATCACCGTCTTTTACACGGATCGAAAGCTGGCAGCCGCGTGCGTTTGGATCACGTGGTGTGATTATCGATATGCGGTCGCTATCGATGGCATCGATCAGCTTTTCGAGATAGCCGGTCAGCTTGTGCGATTTTTCGATCAGCGCGGGCATGCCGGCTTCTTCAAAAATTTCGAGCGAAGCACGCAGCGCCGCCATTGGCAGGACCGCCGGATTTGACGTCTGCCAGCCTTCGGCTCCGGGGATCGGCTGAAAATCAGGCCCCATCAGAAACCTCGTTTCCTTGTCATGGCCCCACCAACCGGCGAATCTCGGCAGGTCGAAATTGTTTGCGTGTCGTTCGTGGATAAACGCTCCGCCGACCGCACCGGGGCCGCCGTTCAGATATTTATACGAACACCACGGGGCAAAATCTACATCCCAATCGTGCATTTTCAGTTCGATGTTTCCGGCGGCGTGTGCTAGATCGAACCCGACGACGGCTCCGGCCTTATGCCCGGCTTTGGTTATTGCCTGCATATCAAAAGCCTGTCCGGTCAGATAATTAACACCGCCAAGCAAAACAAGAGCAACCGTTTCGCCCTCTTGTTCTATTGTTTCGATGATGTCTTCTGTACGAAGAGTAGATTCACCTTCGCGTGGAGTGAGTTCGATCAATGCGGCAGGCCCAGTCGCAATCGCTCTCGGTTCTGACATGTATCCGTGTAACCGCAGATGAGATTTTATTGCGTACTGATCTGACGGGAATGCTCCTTTTTCGATAATGATCTTATATCTCACCGCTGTCGGGCGATAGAATGACACAAGCAAAAAATGTAAATTCACGGTCAGCGAATTCATCATGATCGTCTCGATCGGTTTGGCCCCGACTATGGCTGCCATCCGCTCAGTCAAAAATTCATGATAGGGAAGCCACGGATTTTTGGCGTGCATGTGTGCGTTTACGCCGAGCGTTTCCCAGTCCTTCAGTTCCTGCTCTATATATCCGCGGGCAGTTATTGGCATAGGGCCGAGTGAATTACCGGTAAAATATAGTGCATCTTCGCCGCTAGCATCCTTCGGCATGTAAAACCGCTCGCGAAAATGGGCAAGCGGATC